>NZ_MZGV01000014.1 GCF_002029235.1 Clostridium oryzae | reverse complement strand
ATAGGATATAGTCATAATGCCGTTATGCAACAAATAATCTCAACAATAATTTCGTTTCTATTACTAAAATTAATACAACAAGAAAAACCAGAATATTCACTTACTAATATACATCGAAAAATAAAGCATTGTATAAGCAAGCAAATTGACGACAAATTGTTCTCGTGGAGAACATACTTAGGTAGTTAATCAAAAAATATCCAATATACATTAAAGTATTTTATTGGACAACTATACTCTTTTCTTATGGCAATATATTGATAAATATATCTAATATTCATGTTTATATAATTTGTGGTTACTGCATTACTTTTTTTAAACAATGTTTTCCATTCTCTGAACACCAGTGTAGTTTCCTATAGACTAAAAAATGGTTACACCTTATGTCGGCTAGTTCCGCTGCGTTAAGCAATTTCACCGCATCTTTTGGACAAACTGCTTAAGTCACAAAACGTAAACTAAATAAAATATACGATACCATATAATGAAATTGGCTCCTTAAGGAGGCTATTTCTTCCTTCTCTTTACTCTTTACTCTTTATTTACTCCTCTATAGGCGTGATGATTCCGCTATTTACTGTTAATTTTAATAAAAACTTTTTAACTCCATAGTGTTCTTCATTGAACCTAATAGCAATAGATTCTTTATCTAATTCTACTATCGTACCTTCCCCAAACTTCCTGTGAAAAATCCTGCTTCCTTCAGTCATACCTTCTACAGACTCTCTTTGCTTTTGCCTGAATTCATTTTCCACTTGTTTTACGTCCACATTTCTCTCTTCAGCAGGCTTTATTAATTTAATTGATTCATAAAGGAACCTTGAATAAACTACTCTTTTAAAACTTTTTCTTTTAATTCCAAATAGAGTTAGTTTCTGTTTAGCCCTAGTTATAGCTACATAATATATCCTTCTTTCTTCTTCCATATCTTCAAATTTTCCTTCTTGAAAACTTTTGATTGCTTCCCTTCCTGGAAAAATATCATCGATAAGATTTACTAGATATACTTGCTCAAACTCTAATCCCTTAACGGAATGTATCGTAGAAAGTGTTACTGCATTTTTGCTTTTATTAAATTTACTGTCGCTCATCTTATGCTGAAGTTCCTCAAGTCTATTAATAAAATCCTCTAAACTATCGGTCTGCTCGGCAATAAGTTCTAATGTATTTAATATCTCAGTTAAAGTATCAATAGAATAGCCAAACTTTTCTGCATTCTTTTCGATATATTTACTATAGTTAAGGGAGGATTCAATATGCTGAATCGCTTGAACAGGCTTTAAATTATTAAGTCTTTCAAAACCAGCCCTAAGTTTTTTCACCTGTGAAAGCATCCTCCAGTTTCCTTCATAGTACTTGTCCAAACTGTCAAATACTATGTCGTCACAGTGTTCTTCAACATATCTAATAGCATCTCTTTTAATATAATTTTCGGTTTTAGCATAAATTCTGCTATAAGATTCTACATCTTTAGGGTTCAATACTACGTTCAAAAAAGCAATAATGTCTTGTGTTACCCAATGCTTAAAAAATAGGCTTTTAAAATCCCTCAGATAAAAAGGTACATTATTCCTATCAAGTAGATCAGCCATAGCTATAGATGATATATTATTTCTATATAAAACTGCATAATCGTTTAAATTATCTCTTTGTTTTATTTCCTTTAGTATGTACTGAAATTGAGTGTCCTCGGCAAGTTCTACTAACTCAACAGCTGGACCCTCCTGATTATTCGTAATAATATTTTTATCGTATCTGTTAAGATTTGATTTTATAATATTATTAGCATGCTTAACAATATTCTTTGTCGAACGAAAGTTTTCATCCATATAAAATATCTCTGCATTACTAAATTTCTTTGGAAAATCTAATAAATATTCTGGACAAGCACCTCTAAAACTATATATGGCCTGATCGTCGTCGCCAATAAGAGTAATATTGTAATTAGGATATGCTAACTGTTCTATTATTTCATATTGAACTTTACTAGTATCCTGAGCCTCATCAACAATAATATATTTGAAATGCTTTCTATATAAATTTAGTAGTGATTTATCCTTTTTAAGATAATCATTTGCTAAAGTTAGCATATCGTCAAAATCTATTAAATCATGCTGCCTTTTATAGCTTTCGTATTCAGAATAAATTGCTGAAAAATTCTTAATATCTTTATCATATTTTTCAAATTGCTCAGATGTAAGCAGCATATTCTTGCAATATCCTATCCTGCTTATAAGTTCTTCAAGTTTATCATCATTAATAATTCTGTTATTTATCTTTCTATACAACTCTTTAATAAGTGAAGTTTTTGAAACTGTCGAGTCTTCACTTTCGATAAATTGAAATTTAATTTCATGTCTGCCACTATAATTTCTAACAATCGTATAAGCAAGTGAATGTATTGTGGAAAACTTCACCGATTTTTCGATTATATTACTAAACATCTTTTTAAATCTGGATCTCATTTCTATTGCAGCTGCTTTACTAAATGTAACAGAAAGTATGTTTTCGGCATTAATTCCATGTTCTATAATTAAATTTGCACATTTTATTATATTAACTGTGGTTTTACCACTCCCCGCACAGGACAATACCAAAGCTGGTCCATCAGTGTGTTCTGCTATAGCTTTCTGTTTATCTGTTAATTTAATTTTGTATGATTTTTCTAAACTGTCAATAAATTTACTCATGTGTATTATCTAAAGCCTCCAATAATTTTGAATTATAATTTTATGCTGCAATATACTATTGTATCATAATTACTATAAGAAATGTTGAAATTTCTAAATTGGAAGGAAGATAACTTACCGAAATTCAGCACAGCTCACCTACCCTTTTCTCTTTACTCTTACAAGTGTCACATCTGAAAGTATAACATATACTAAAATTGCGGAAATAAATTTGGAGGTAATTTATTTGTATTATACTAACCCTTTCTACAGATGTTCAGACGACGATTATGAAACTCCTGAAATCATAGATTTAATTACGGAGGCACTGCGTGATGAGAGGAGTGACAGAGCAAAATACGGAATGATGATGGATATGACCGATGATCCGGAAGTGCAGCGACAAATTAGATTTGCTTATGATGATGAAGGCAAGCATTATAAACTTTTTCAAAACTTGTATGAAGAGCTTACCGGAAGTACAATAGATATGCCAATGCCAGAGCCTAAGAAATATCCTACTCTATTAGATGCTATTCAAACAAGCATTAATGGAGAACTTGCAGCTGTAGAACTTTATAGAAAGATAAAAGCTATGCTGCCCACTCAAGTTATGAGAGATACACTATATGAAATAATTACCGATGAACAGGAGCATGCTACCAGATTCACATATCTATATGCCATGCTAAAATAATTAAGGGCGGGAGACCTTCGGCTAAAAATACCTTTTCCGGTCTCTCGCCCTTAATCTAACTCTACACTTCTATTCTATGTTACTGTTTCAATTATTTAAATAAAATAATCAACCAAACAATTTAACATGTTCAATATATAATTAGACAGTTGCAATTAATAATGCGATATAGAGATTGTATGTTTCCTCGTCGAAGCAGATAAACCTTACCTCGTCTATTTCTTTATACGTATTAAGGCTTTGTAATACCGTAGAGAATGCTACTTTAGCTGCTTGTTCCTTAGGATACCCGTACACTCCAGCGCTTATACACGGAAATGCAATAGTCTTTATTCCCTGCTCTGCTGCCAGCTTTAAACTATTTTTATAAGCGTTAGTTAAAAAAATTTCTTCGTTACTGTTTCCACCTCTCCATATAGGCCCTACAGTATGAATTACATATTTAGCTTTAAGGTTTCCGCCAGACGTTATTACAGCTTCGCCTGTTTTTAGTGAACCAATCTTACTTATTATTGCCTTACATTCTTCTAGTATCTTTCTGCCGCCTGCTGCATGAATTGCACCATCCACCCCACTTCCGCCGAGTAAACCGTTATTAGCAGCATTGACGATTGCATCAACCTCCTGCTTAATAATATCGCCTTTTACAATACGAATTTTATCTCTATCGAGCATAGCTTTATTCCTCCCAATTAACAATACATTGTGTATTAAGATTACATCCTTGTATTAACAGTATATCCCTGCTAAGTTTATTCATACCATTTAATCTATATAAGTTGCAATAAGGTTCTTACATCGTGGCTTCTAAAATATCACTACTGAATCGGTTCGACCCTAGGATCTTTTAGAAGTCAGAATGTATTAGAACTTTCACAACTTATATATAAACACTTGAATAAACTTAGATAGTCTCATTTTTACTGTTTTATATCTCGTAAGATTTACCTAAAACCACCCTGTTGAAACATCCTACCCATTCTCCTGTGATTCTATTGAAATCCTCGGCATTTTTTCCTTCTGCTATCAATTGCTTTATAAGTTTTTCTCTTTTTCGCACTTTTTCATTAAAACTATTTATTCTCTGTTCATCTTCCCCAATAATAATTTCCTCATTAAGAAGTGTATTAGCAAGTTCTTGCTCGCTCTTTGGACTTGAAGATAATACGTTGTAGAACAATCCAGTATGTAAGTACGAATGAGCATCTGAATTTCCAATAAGTTTACTGCCTAATCTGGCCGCTAGTGTTTTTATTAAGTTGCCATCACATCTTCCTATATTAGTTGAATGTATTTCAATAGCATCCGGCACAAATGTAGCTATGTCAATATTAACCGTATTTTCATATCTATAAGGATGGCACAGTGCTATGAACCCTCCCCTTGCTTTTACATACTTATATAGCTTCTCGTAACTCCATTTTTGTTCTTCTAATATGCTATCTATTACTCCTATTACAAGAACATCATCGCCATGTGGTTCTGTTGTGACTTCTATTCCTCCAAATATTCTAAATGGATAATATTTCTTATTTAGTTCCTTTAAATGCTCCTCCGGTACTAACTTATTATGGTCTGTGATCACTATCGCATCTAGACCATGCTCAATAGCTGATTCTATATGCTCCTGTTCTGTAGAAATAGAACAATTTGAACGTTCACTGCAATGGACATGCATATCTATCTTCATCATAATCCTCCTGACCTATTTATCTTTTACAATCAACATTTTATCATTTTTTTCACATATTAACTATCTATTTACTGCAGAAGAAAAGCTGCCCTCATAATAATATGCGGACAGCTTACAAACAGGCATAATATGCAGTTATTTAACAGGTATAGATTCAGCTACCTTTTTAGCTTCATCTGCTGAAATTCCATGTGCGTTCATTCCAAAAAGAACTTTATCAGTCTGCCAATCAATGTTTATACAGTTTTCTAATGTCATCAATGAAGCATCCAAATCGTTAATTTTAATCTTTTCAACAGGTGCATCAGAGCCATCAACGTATGCTGTTTCTTTACAATTTAAACGTTCTTGAATATATATATCTTTGCAAGTTTTAATATTAGTAAAATGTATATCGATATACTTGCCGCTGACTTTTCCTTTTTCATCTTTATAGAACTCAGCGCGATCAAACACATAGCCATCAGGTAAATAGGAAGGAACAACGGCTTTAAATTCCGTATATTTGTTAATATCATTTATATCCTTAGTTACTAATCTGCTGTTTTTCTCTTGCGCCTCAGTCATTATTGAACCATCAGCAGAAAAATATGCGATTTTTTCTCCCTTAGCCGTATAGACATTATTATAATTTTCCTTTGTAAGTTCTTTTACTTCCTTACCATCTTTGTCAAATAATTTTCCCTTTAATGCATCAGGTACTGGATAACTTTGCTTACTTTCATCAACATTCGGTTTCTTATCTTGGACAACAGTTATATTACCTAAAGGTATTATTTTTTCAAATTGATCCGATATATCCTTTGCGAAAGGCGTCTGCATAATAGCTGTTCCTGCTACAACAATAACTATGCAAGCGGCAGCAATTTTTGAAGCTATTTTAATCTTTTTCATAATATTATCTCCTTTATCTCCATTAATTCTCTTTAACCATTCTCTATAAACAGTATCATTATTAATATTTTTACTAAAATCTTGATTGGCTAGAGACTTAGCTACTCGAAAAAGCTCGTTATACTGTTCATCTTCAGATACCTTAATCTTTTCTATACCATCAAGATAATCATCAATATCTGATGAAAAATTCTCTTCTATACTATTTCTATTCATACATATAACCCTCTTTCTCCATCAGAATTTTCAATTTTTTTATTATACGAAACAGCATTACCCCAACGTTATTACTGCTTGTGCCTAAAACTTCAGCTATTTCAACATTTTTCAGGTTAGCACCAAATTTTAGTGCAATAATATGCCTTTCTTCTTCACTTAAGCTCTTTAAGCAATTTAGAAGTTTATTATTAGCTTCATTAGCTATCATTTTTTCTTCTGGGCCAGGCTGCTTTGATATCAAATCTCTAATTATATCAAGAGAGAAAAATGTATGCCTTTTTAAACTTCTAAAATGATCGTTTAAAACGTTTCTAGCTATAGCGAATAACCAAACTTCGAAGGAGGCTTTCTTTTCCGAGTAAGAATCTATTTTAAGCATTATTTTTTCAAAAACCGTACTCATCAAGTCTTCTGCTGTATAATGACTGTTGACACGGTAATAGATGTAATTATAGACTCTTTGAGAATAATTCTCAAAGATATACGTAAACATTTCTTCTCGGTTAGCACTCTTATTCAGATAACCATGTATATCTATGTGTTCCATTGTTTTATCAGCCTTCCTTCTATTTACTTAGCTAAGTAATTTCACTAGTTAATACGCTCAACTTCCAATTCCATTACACGCATTTTCAAAAATAATAGATTGTAATGCTAACTTTACCATGCAAAACCAAAGTTGTAAAATAAAAAAGTGGAGCAATCTCTATCGGCAAAACCGCCTTCTTTGATTGCTCCACTTTAATTTAACCCTAAATTAATTAGCACAGTTAATTTTATAAAAAATCAAGTAATTGTCTTTTAAAATTTAGGCATGCTATCTAAATTGTCATTCTCCTCGTCGTTAGGATTACTTCTTAAATACTCTCTCCCATTTTTTGCTTTTCCAACATTGACGCCTTCTATTAAATGGTCTTTTGTCATCATAATAGCCTCATCAATAGAATAAACATTTCCGTTTTCAAGCATTACATCTGTAATATCGCCATCATTGTTCTTTTTAACCTTAATAATTTTTGATTTGTTGTTTTCCATGAATATCACCCCTAAATATATTATTTGTATTATCTTTAGTGATATACATGTAACACAATATCAGTGCTATTTCTTAGTCATAGTAAAAATTAAATTAAAAGCTCAAGCCTCTTTCTGAAAGTCTCCTCTTCTTATAATTATATACTCTCTATGATGCCTTTTCAACCATCGGCACCTTCTCATCCGAGGGTTTTTCTATGTCATTAATATACTTCTTAGTCTCTGCAGCAATAACACCACTGAGAAATAACATTGCTATCACATTCGGAATTACCATTAACGCATTTAATATATCTGCTATGGTCCATACAAGATCAAGACTCATAAGTGTCCCTATTAATGCAACTATCACCCATAAAATTCTATAAGGTTTTATAATCTTAGGCCCGAATAAGTATTCTGCAGCTCTTTCACCGTAGTATGACCACCCTAAAACAGTAGAAAGTGCAAATATAGCAAGTGAAATTGATAATACAACAGAGCCAACTATCGGGATTTGATGCCAAGCTGCATTAGTAAGAAGAGAGGAAGTTTTTGTATCAATTGCAGGATTTTTAATTACACTGCTCACAATTACAAGGCCAGTCATTAAGCAAATCACTACTGTATCCCAAAATGTTCCTGTCATAGAAACAAGCGCCTGCTTTACAGGATTCTTTGTTTGTGCAGCTGCCGCTACAATTGGAGCAGAGCCCATGCCTGATTCATTTGAGAACAGACCTCTTGCAGTACCATAGCGACATGCTACTGCTACTGTGGAACCTACAAACCCTCCGCCTGCTGCTTTTGGAGTAAATGCTGCTTGAACTATAGTTACAATGGTTTGCCCTAATACATCAGCATTCATAATTAATATAATAAAACATCCTACTAAATAAAATATAGCCATAAATGGCACTAAAGCTTCACATACTTTAGTAATGGACTTTACACCGCCAATGATAACAGCACCTACAAATAAAGTAACAACAATTCCTGTTACCCAAACTGGTGTTCCAAAACTATCCTTTAGAGTTGAAGCAATTGAATTTGTTTGTGTAGAACAGCCTATGCCAAAGGCAGCAACTGCAGTGAAAATAGCAAAAATGACACCAAGCCATTTCATCTTTAATCCTCTTTCAAGCGCATACATAGCTCCACCAAGCATAGTCCCATTTTCAGTTTTCACTCTATATTTTACTGATATAAGTGCTTCACTATACTTTGTAGCTATACCAAATACTCCTGTAAGCCACATCCACAATACTGCACCAGGCCCTCCTAATGTTATTGCTGTCGATACACCGATGATATTACCAGTACCCACTGTAGCTGCAAGTGCAGTACTGAGAGCTCCAAACTGAGATACATCACCTTCACTATCTTTATCTTTAGCAACAGATAATTTGATAGCAGTAAAAATTTTCCTTTGAATAAATCCAGTTCTGAAAGTTAAAAAAATATGAGTTCCAAAAAGAATAACTATCATTGGCACACCCCATAAAAGACTATCAGTACTTTTAAGAAAACTAATTAGATATTCCACTTACTCCACCTCTTTTATAATAAAATTTTAGAAATAGCAGAAATTATTGGGCAATTTATCAATAATTTCTCTGCCCTATTATTAATTTATTTTATTATATCATCATTTTCTAAATAGTTTAATATATGTAGTTGATTGCATAACTTTTAACAAATTAATAATTTATTTAGAACTATTTTAAAAAACTTCACATAATAAAAAGCATTGGCAATTCCTATTTAAGAATTACCAATGCTTATCAGTCAACTATTTATTATTGCCATAATGACCCATATATTATGAAATACGTATCATCGTAAGCTATGTATATTTTTTTGCTTCCGTTACTATAAATATAGATTTTAAATCCATCACTTTCCTGCTTATCTACATAAGACCATCCATTATCCTGCAATAAACTATCGTAATTCGATACAGTATTTCCTGTCAAATCTGATACCTTGTATTGATAATATACTGTTGTTCCGTCTTCTGAATACTTTGTTGTATATTTCTTATTAGGTATCACTGGAACATTAGAAAGCTTTGGAAAGCATTTTGCTTTATCTTTTTCTATTTTGACAGAGGTACTAGAGCTTTTCTTAGATTCCATTTTATCTTTTACAGCTGTAACTCTAAAATGCCAAGTTTCTCCTTCATACATTCTGAAGTTTTGAGCCTTTAAAACAGCTGATGTCTTTTTAAATTTCATTGGCATGCCTTTTGAGTCGCTGATTATTTTGTATCCTAAACTTTTATTTGAGGAACAGTACACATAATAACTGCTAGCCTTACTAACTTTCTTCCATTTTATAGTTACCTTACCGGTAGATTTGCTGTATGTAGCCTTTAACTTTTTAGGAGCACTTGGACAACTTTTTATAACTATACTAACAACTTTACTAAAAGCTGAAGAAGTTCCGCCTTTGAATGCTTTTACTTTAACATACCATTTTTCACCCTTTTTAACTCCAGAAAGACTTCTACCTGTAGAAGATAATTTTATGCCTTTATGATATTTTCCATGTAAGCTATGGCTATAATATACACAATATGAACTAGCTCCTTTTACGCTATTCCAGTATACTGATAAAACTCTTTGTGAATCAGCAGTAACAGTGACTCCTTTTGGTGCTGCTAACTTTGTTTTTGCAAACGTGTCCACTTTAAACGTACATAAGAACAGCAAGCACATAAACATTGCAATTGACTTTCTTAATTTCATTTTTACATTCCCCTTTCTTTTGTTGGTACTATAATCTACAACAAGAAAATAGTAGAAATATCGTACCCATGTTCTATTTTAAGCAATATATAGCAATAATGTCAATGCTTAAATATAAAAGAATTAAAATCAAAATTAAATTTCTATTATAAGTATAATTTTATTCATATTTACTTAATATTTATAAGAAATACATTTTATATAGAAATAAGTAGTTAAATAGAGTTTTTATTCCTTGGAAGGTTCAAACGCTGCTAAAAGCTAGCTACATGACGTCTTCAGATTTAAGTATGTTTTGTTCTTTTACAATTATCTTAGCTTCTTTTTCCGTAAATCTTTTAGTCAAATTTACTAAAGAGCAAACAAAGAAACTCTGTAAAGTTTCAAACTTTACAGAGTTTCTTTTCATTTGCTATAATCTTTTGATTACTACATATTAATAATTCTTATCAGCGTATCCAACCCAGCCGCCTTCTTTAACAAGTGTTTTGTCAAAATCACCTACTTTGAAGCCGATGGTTTCTGATTTCTCTGTTGATGTTACTATAATCTTATCATTCTCAACATCAACCTCTATTGAAGTATCTTTACCTGCATAGTTATCGAAAAGATAATCTATCTTATCTTTTGGCAATTCGATTGCAAGCATGCCGCAGTTATACATATTCTGTCTGAATATTCTAGCAAAATTTTCTGCTATAACCACATTGATACCATTTACTTCAAGAGCCCATGGCGCATGTTCTCTTGAGGAACCACAGCCAAAATTTTCTCTAGTTACAATCACGGCCTTGTCCTTAACATCTTTACTGTTCTTGAAATTAGGAAGAGACAAGTCTTCTAGCAAATAAGGCTTTAATGCCTCTTTTGTGATTTCTGTAAGATACTTTGCCGGAATGATTTCATCAGTATTTATATCACTTCTATCTAAGAATAAAACTTTTCCGCTAAATTTCTTCATATTATCCTCCACTATCTAACCTTTATAAATTTCAGAGTTAGTTATTTTTCCTTCAATTGCTGAAGCTGCAGCGGTTGCAGGACTCATAAGATGAACTTTACCGCCCTTACCCATTCTGCCGTTAAAGTTACGGTTCGTTGTAGAAGCACAGGATTCACCGCTAGCAAGGACACCATTACTCATGCCAAGACAAGCTCCGCAGGTTGGGTTGGTAACACAGAAACCAGCATCCTGGAAAATTTCAATAATTCCCTCTTTTAATGCTTTTGAATAAATAGCTGGCGTTGCTGGACTCACAATTGCACGAACGTCATCGCTTATTTTCTTACCCTTAAGAATGCTTGCCGCAATTCTTAAATCTTCTATACGCCCATTAGTACAACTTCCAATATAGATCTGATTAATTGGAGTACCAGTCATTTCTCTAACTGACTTTACCTGATCAGGCTTATAACCAAAAGTAACCATCGGCTCTAAATTTGAAACATCATATTCACATACTTTTTCATATTCTGCATCCGCATCAGAAACCCATTTTGAGTATTCCTTTAATGCATCTTCCTTAGAAGCAAATTCATCTTTAATGTACTCCCATAAGTACTCCACTGTTGTCATATCTGGATAACATACTCCACAAGTTCCACCAGCTTCTATAGCCATATTGCAAAGTGTCATACGGGATTCCATCGACATCTTGTCGATGACTGGCCCTGTGAATTCTATTACCATGTTGGTTGCACCGTTAACTGTAAGCTCTTTAATGATGAAAAGTATAAGGTCTTTTGCATAAACCCCTGGCTTTAACTCTCCGTTAAGAACAATCTTTAATGTTTTGGGAAAGTGAAATGCACAGACTCCTTTTAATATTCCAACTTCAAGGTCTGTAGTACCTACACCTGCTGCAAAAGCTCCAAAGGCTCCATGTGTACAAGTGTGAGAATCACCCATGATAACTGTATAGCCTGGTCTTACAAAGCCTTTTTCAGGGAAAATAGCATGACACACACCATTTTTTCCTACATCAAAAAAGTCTTTGATACCATTCCTCTTAGCCCAATCACGAAGTATCTTGCCTTGCTCTGCAGTTTTTGAATCTTTTGCAGGCGTTACATGGTCAATAACAGCCTTTATCTTTGTTGGATCAAAGACTCTATCCATACCTCTTGCCATAAGGTCTGTAATCGCAATAGGAGTAGTAATTTCATGACAAAAAACCCTGTCCAATTTTAGAACATGCGTATCCGGAAATGGATTGTCTACTCTGTGCGCATCAAATATTTTTTCAGCTAATGTCTTACCCATATTATTCTCCTTTTTTCCATAAATTTTTTTATTATAAAGTTTCAGTATTTTGTATACGTTTAGCATAATTTATTTGAATAAATAACTAAAAACCTCTTTTAATCGTAACAGAAATCTGCAAAAGCTATCCTTAAAGATGAAACCTGTCACGAGCAAATACTGAAATAGGTTTCTTCTTAATAGACAAAACGTTAAAAACTAAATAGCTTTCCAAGGTCATCTCTATTAAAAAGAAAGTTAAATTTCAGTAATCCTTATATAAATGCCCCCCAATAATAGTGCTTCATATGCTTATTATTACATAAAACTTTGATAAAGAATGTATACTATGATACAATTGTAAATAAACATTACAAAAACTTAATACACAGATGCTGAAATATCAAATTTTTACAGGTTCCTGAGCACCTTTAGATTAATAGCTCAAATTGGTTGACTTTATAAAACAATTATTAGGGAGATGCTTACGTTGAATAAATGGGAATTGTTTTTAGATCATAAAATAGACATGCCTTCTGAACTATTTCATGCCTTCAAAGCCAAACCTGCACAAAAATATAAAAGTAATCAAATAATTTACAGACAAGGTGAAATGCCTAAATACTTTTATTATTTAAAGAAGGGCATAGTTCAGGCTTTTGTAAACTCACCGGAAGGTATGGAAAAGGTTTTGAATACCTATAAGGAAGGTGACATTTTTGGAGAAGCTTCTTTTTTTGACGGATTTCCAAGGATATCCTCAGCTAAGGCTTTTTCAGATTCAGAAATAATTTCTATAAGTAAAGCTGATATCATATCCTACTTTCAGCAGGAGCCCTTTCTTGCTTTGAATTTCATAGAGTTTTTAGCACGTAAAGTCCGAATGTTATCAAATGAAATAGACAATATCTCCTTTTTACCTGCAGAGAAAAGAATCGCTCAATACCTTTTGAATATGAATGTAAATAGTGATTCTTCAGTGAACTGCACTCATGAAAGCATCGGAAGAGCTGTAGGTGTTGGCAGAGTTACGGTAAGCAGAACACTAAGTAAATTTTCAAATTATGGATGGATTGATACTAAATATAGAAAAATTGTTATAGTGAATAAGGAAGCTGTATTAAAATTTTTAAATGAGTAATTATATATTTTTCTAAGAGTAAAAAACACCTGCCTCCAAATTATAAATGACTAAACGGATGCTTCTAACTATTAACGCAGTATTTTCGCAGCTTAAATATATATTCGATTACAGAAGATGATATCAAAATTCCAAATCCTATAGCACCGGCAATGCCAAGCGTTAAAAGTCCCTTGCTCTGAGCCATATTAAAATTTTTATCAACAAAATATGTGATTGCACTATAGGCTGTTATTCCCGGAACAAGTGGAAAGATTCCAGGTATGCAGAACATTGAAGCAGGAGTTTTTAAAATACGTGCCATGCATTCACTGTATATATTGAGTGCCAGCGCACCAAAAAATGAAGCCATAATTGCACTTCCTGTTTTATCAAAAACGATGCTATAAGCAATCCAGCCTAGCGCACCTGCTATTCCTGTAAAAATAATTTTCTTTCTGTCTATGTTAAACAATACAACAGGAAAAGCACTGCCGAAAAAAGCTAGTAAAACCATTTTGATCAATTTAACGTTCCCCCTTATAAGTACCTTATCATCTGATTCTAAAAAACAAAGCAGTTCCAACACCTGCAGCAATGGCAGCAATTATTACGATTGCTCTGAAAAAATCCGATATTCCAGAAGAAAAATGTCCATAAATAACATCCTTAATTCCATTAGTAAGCAATACACCCGGAAGAACGATCATAATTGAACCTGTTATCACATTTCGTTCGCTTATATACGAAAACGACATACTGGCAAATAAACTCGCAAAACCTATAACTGCTCCAGCTATATAATACTCTGTAAACTGAAATAATCCAAGTTTTGAAAGCTTGTCTATTAATATATAGGTAAACAGACAAATAACTATTGAACAGATACCATCAGCTATGGAGCCGTTAAAAAACAGTGTATAAATAAATCCAGTCATGCAGGAAGCTGCAATCCTCACAGGCAGGTTAAAATTCGGTGCATTTTTAATATCATCGAGAACTTGTTTTGCTTCATCGAAGGTAAGCGGAGTTTTTTTTAGGTTTCTTGAAAAAGAATTAATGAGTTCTATTCTATATAAATCGATATTCCTATTGTCCACTTTCTTCATTGACGTTATGCATTTTGAATCCTCACCTTTTATAGATAGAATAACTCCATTTGATATAGCCAAGCATTCTGCTTCGATTCCATATGCATCACAGATTGAAGAGATAGTTTTTTCTATTCTGTAGGTCTCGGCACCATTTTCAAGCAGTATAGTGCCTGCAGTAAGCGCAATTTCACTTACATTCTCTATATTCATATTAAGTAACCTCTTTATTTCAAAATAATTTCGTAAATTTCACACTTTTAAGCTAAAAGTTTATAATATCAAAAATTCATTTTTTATTTAATGGCACAAAGTAAGAGAGAGCCTCTGGTGCTCTCCCATAGTTTCTGCTGTCTATTTTATTAAAAACTTCACGCTATCTATAAGCTTATTATCAAAATTAACAGCTGTTACTATTAAATCTTTATATCTAGTTTCCATCATTTCCTTCTGCATAACAGTCTGAGTCGTGAATACTAATGTTCTGCCTTCCAATTTATAAATTTCTAAAGGTGTTATTAAGGAATTGTAGGAGCCTTCAGTCATTTCAGCTTTAATTAATTTCTTTGCTTTCTCCCAACTTTCCATAATTGCATTATTTATCCCATTATGTACAAGATTCTCTTGTTGCCTATCACTAATAACCTTACTCTTAATCGCTCCATTATTCAGATTAAGAGCTTTTTCTATCCCCTCAACCTTTTGAAGGATTTCTTCTAACATACTTATCATTTGTTCACTCATTAAATGTTTTCCCCTTTCGTATATATTGCAATATAATATTATCATTTTTAATTATAACAACTAAAAATGTTAATTTCTACTATAAAATACAAAAAGGCCTCTATTCCTCCAGATTCTATACAAAAACCTTAGCACAAAGGTTAATATTGTCCAGCGCTTATTCTAATATTATACGATATCCTGTTCTCTAAATAAGCTTAAAACAGCTAAATCGTAATCAGTTAATCTTTCTGCTTTTCTAATTTTTTTAGCATATTTTTCACTATTGGAAAACATCTGAATCATATAGGTCCATATATGTTTCATTTTGTATAGCACATTTCTATCTCCAGAAAGTATTTGCCTATAGTCCTGATAAATTTTATCATGAAAATGCTTTAATAATTCTTTTTCCAGTTTAATGCTGCTTGTAATACTGTTAATGAGTCCTGGATTAGTTATTAAGCCTCTTCCAATCATCATTTTGTCTACACTTCCGAACCCCTCGGTAAAATCTTTATAATCCTTAACCGTAAAAATATCACCATTATAACAAACAGGATTTTTACTTAAAGTCAAAGCTTCCTTAAAAATCTTTAGATTAGGCTTATTGTTATAAAAATCTTTTTGAATTCTCGGATGAATAATAAGCTCTTCCATAGGGTATTTGTTAAATATTTCGATCAATTTATAGAACTCTTCCGGCTGATCTCTGCCTATCCTAGTTTTCACTGATATTTTAGCTCCTGAGCAAGAAAAAATTTCATCTAAAAATGCATCAAGTTCTTCTAGTTTTGAAAGGAATCCCGCTCCTCTATTTTTTGCAACCACTGTCCCAGACGGACAGCCTAAATTCAAATTTATCTGATCATACCCCAGTTGAATTAATTTATTTGAAGTGTTTATAAAATCTTTTGCATTATTGGTTAGTAACTGAGGGATCAAAATTAACCCCTGATTGTTCTCAGGTAAAATATCGTTCAACTCTTTTGTCTTAAAACTTTTACTTTGATTTGCAACAATAAAAGGTGAAAAATATTTATCTATGGTATTATTAAAAAAAGCGTTATGAGCATTTCTGTAAATATACCCAGTCAAGCCTTCCATAGGTGCGAAATAAAAATTCATAATTATAGCTCCTTATTGAAATTTACACTATCATGATGTTATACCTAGTTTTTTCTACTATTATATCACTCAACTTCTAGAAGTTTGTCAAGCGTATTAAAATGGTATATCCCATACTTTACCTCTAAATTATTTTGTCTTTTGATTATATTATTTATCTTCTCATATTCTGCCTTTCCTTTGCAATACTTTTATATTCATACATGCGTTCATCTTCAAATTTTACTAGTTATTTGAAAAATATACTATAAATATCCTCTTAGTATGTTATAATTGTACAATACTAATAAATATCACTTATATAGGAAATGTATGACTGCAGTAATTATAAATGATATGAACTAATATTTTTTACACAAAGGAGGACCAAAAAATGAAAAAAATCATCCCACTTTTGTTAAGTATTTGTTTGCTGACTCTATGCTTAACATTTAACTCCACAGAAGCTCAAGCTGCAAGCTATGACAAAGCCTATGCAGCAGAATCTCTTACAGTAAAATCTTCAGCAGGAACATCGTATAAAACATTAGGAACAATTAATGCCGGTACAACAGTGAAGGTATATGGCGGTGTAGCTATCGGTAAGGATCAAAACGACTGGTATTCTTGTAAACAATATGGCTGGTCCAAAATCAAATATAAAAATAAATATGCCTGGGTCAAAACACATGAACTAAGCTTTGCTAATCCATATAGTTGGGTGCCAGGAATTAAATCAAAAACAATCAATAAAATTATGAAAGACTATGTTTCAAAAAAAGATAAAACAAAATTAGAAAAGTCCTATGTATCCTCAAATCAAGGCTACTACACTCTGTATATAAAATTTAACGGAAAAGGCGAATGGAACCAGCTTGTGGTTATTAATTGTAAGACAGGCTGGTATCACGGATAATTTTTTAAATGTCAAGTGCCAAATGTCAAGTGCCAGGCACTTGACATTTGGCACTTGACATTTAAAATACATTTTAATCAAAATAACTTTTTGCTAAATCAATAATGGTATCAAATTAAATTACATTATAACGTCTCAGCAAATCTTCAATAACTGTTCCTGATACCTTCTTCATAGCTTTTTTTTCAATTAAATTCAATATAAATGGAAGCTTCATATCAGTAAGCTTTTTGCCATCCATCATTTTTGATGTAGAATCCAGAAGCACACGGATATCATAACAGGAGTTAAATACCTCAGGTACTCCCCTGTCTACATTAAGCAAAGTATAAACTGCTTCCATAGCTGTTCTTACAGAATATTCAGTAGTAAATACAGTATCTCTAACAGTGTCAGCAAACTGTCCTATAAAAGCAAAATTCACACTTCCATCTGGAACAACCTTTGGCCTGTCACCTTTCGTTCTCGGCATGAAAAATGCTGTAACATATGGCATCATGCATGGAACACATCGAGCAGATTTTGCCGCCATATCATGTATTTTAGCTTCAGGTACCCCCATGTGATATAGCCATTCTTCAGTAATCTCCATACCTGTACATTCTTTCATAGGCTTTTTAATAAAATCACCTGGTACATCCGTAAACAAAGCATATACCCATACCACAAGTTGATTTCTAGATTGTTCTTTAAAATGCGGCTGACGATTTAAAGTATAACTCATAAGCCACTTTGAATCTTTCACTGTAATAATACCTCCAGTTACTACTTTACCACTGAAAGGATCTCGCTTACAAATTTTCTCAATGTATGGAGGAATTCTATCGTCAAGAGTAGTAATTGTTGCAGATTCCCAGTTTGTTGCCTTGGTATTTGTACAGAATTTATCCGGATGTCCAAAGGAAGAATCCTGTTTAGCAATATTTCTCCACAGCTCCCAGCATCCGCCCAGAGAATTATTAAATTTAGGTGCATGATTATTGTCTCCTAGAGAAGAATTCTCGGTGCAGCTGCCATTTGTAATAAATACTAAATCCTCCTCAATTAGATCAATGCATTCTTCCTGATTATTATGCTGACAAATAATTTTCGTAGCAACTTTCTTATTACCTTTAATATTAAAAATAATATTCTTTACTCTTGTATCATACTGAAACTGAACATTATGTGATTCGAGATATTTTATCATGGGTAAGATTAGTGACTCATATTGATTATACTTTGTAAACTTTAATGCAGAAAAATCAGGCAAGCCACCAATATGATGAATGAATCTTTGAATATATAGTTTCATCTCTAAGGCGCTATGCCAGTCTTCAAAAGCAAACATAGTTCTCCAATAAAGCCAGAAGTTAGATGAAAAAAATTGTTCTGTGAAAACATCAGAAATCTTTTTATCATATAAATCCTCATCACGAGTCATAAATAATTTAACAATTTCCATTGACGCTTTCTCACTCAATCCAAACTTTCCATCAGTATGAGCATCTTCGCCTCTATTTACAGTTGCTCTTATAAGCGAATAGTTTGGATCCTTTTTATTAAGCCAATAATATTCGTCTAAAACAGAAGCACCCCCTTTCTCAATTGAAGGTATAGAACGAAATAAGTCCCACAGGCACTCAAAATGATTTTCCATTTCTCGTCCACCACGAACAATGAACCCTTTTTGAGTATCCTTAACACCGTCACAAGCACCTCCTGGGAGATTAAGCTCCTCCAAAATATGAATATGTTCACCTTTCATCTGACCATCACGCACTAAAAAACAGGCAGCAGCCAAAGCTGCTAAGCCAGAGCCCACAAGATATGCTGACTTTTTATCTACACCTTCAGGTTTTTGTGGTCGTGCAAACGCTTCATAGTTTCCATTACTATAATACATTGTATCTACCCCCGATACCTTAATTTATACTTATATACTATAAAATACTTGAAACGTACTCAATAGACAATATAAGCCATGTGTTGAAGGTTTCAACACATGGCTTATATTGTAAAAATTTTGCACATCAGCATTGGTTTGTGTAAACACCATGATCGACTCTAAAGTTTTCAAGTGCCTTTGTAATATCACCATGAATAATAATATTTAATCGTTCTACAATAAGGGCTGGCTTTTCTTTCATGCCTGTCCGAATCCATTCAAACATAAGTCCTACAAATGCGCATTTATAAAAATTGGCTATGAAAGCCTTATCATCATCCCTAACAGTCATATGTTGTGCCTTTTCTTCTATAACATCAATTAAAAGATTATATGTCTCATTGTAAAGAAAGCGCTCCAAATGCTCTCTGCTAATTGAATGATAAGTGCTAACTACAAAAGCCTTATTTTTAAGTACATATTCAAAAATCTGCAAAATACCTTGCTGCCAGGTTTCATAAGTTTTTTTACCGTCAAGAGCCTTACTGGCTTCACTAGTATAAATCCATTCAACGAGATCGAATATATCTTTAAAATGGTAATAAAACGTCTGTCTGGTTACTTCGCAATCCTCTACGATATCAATAACTGTAATTTTATCAAATGATTTCTGCATAATTAACTTTTTAAACGATGATGCAAGTGCTTTTTTAGTCGTTTGTGCCATAAACTCCCCTCCAATTCAAACACATATACTCTCTAGAAAGTATCAGTGCTGCTTAAAACATAAAAATGATGGACAAGTATTATTTCACCTATAGGAAATTGTTTCCAATAGTTATATTATATCATTTTTAAATTTATTTTCATCTTAGACACTTTCAAAATAGAATATTTATTTACTTTTGGAATTCTACTCTTTTGTAAAAATTTTTGTTTAGGGAATCCTATATGAATGAATGGTAAATAACTAAAAATGAAAGGAAGATTACAATGAATCCAATTCAAATAGGTGCTGATGCCCCAGACTTTACTGCAAAAGATAATAAAAACCAAAATGTAAGCTTATCTGCTTATAGAGGAAAAAAAGTACTTCTTTCCTGGCATCCATTAGCGTGGACTCCGGTATGTACTGATCAAATGAGAGCATTAGAAACAAATTTAGAGAACTTTCAAAATCTCAACACCGTTCCCCTCGGATTTAGTGTAGATTCTCAACCTTGTAAAGAGGCATGGGCAACAGCACTGCAGATTAAAAATGTTAGCCTCCCAGCTGATTTTTGGCCTCACGGCAAAATAGCCCGTGATTATGGAATATTCGATGAAACTGAAGGGGTATCAAAGCGGGCAAATATCATTATCGATGAAAATGGTACGGTACAATGGATTAAAGTTTATCCAGGGGAACAGCTGCCAGATATCAACGAAGTTCTGCAGGTTTTATCCAGCAGTAAATAAAAGAACAATTTACGCAGTAAGAATATATAATAAAATTTCATTATCTGTATACCAATAGTGCTGGTAATTTGTATTTACCAGCTCATAATTATAATATCTTCTGTCATATCATAGAAGGAGTAGATACCAGGATATTTCCATTCATCTGCAATTTCAAGGGCAGTCTTTTGATCCATTTTTTCTATTTTAAACATTCATACTCACCATCTTTTCTCTTTTTAATATTTGAACTTTAAATCAACTTTTGCAATAGAAGGTCAATTTAATATTTAAAATTTACACTCCTACTGTCTTAAATTCAGCGCTGGATGCCTCCGAATCTGGCGCCTTGCGTAAAAGAAGATACCTACTTGTCCAATTCCCGCTAATGCCCAAGTGACTGGATAGCAGGTAAAAAGCATAATCTCTGTAGGATGCCAAGCAAAAACCGTATCTAGCCAAACTATCCTCATAATGCAGGCACCTACCAGTGTAGAAATCATAGGCATTATTGAATAGCCCATCCCACGCGTAATACCCGGATATACGTTCATGACGCCGCAAGTGAAGTATGCAGCCATCATGATATTCATTCGAAGCTTTCCTAGTTCAATTACTGACCTATCAGAGGTATAAATACCAATCATCTGTCCTCCAAAAAGCAGTATTGCACCGCCCAAGAGAATCCAAGTAGCAAAGATCAATACAGTACATACCTTTGCAATAGTGTCAATTCTATCATACTTCCTCGCACCCATATTCTGCCCGGTAAAAGCGATAGCCGAGTTATAATATGCATTCATTGTAGTGCCAACATAATTTTCCACATTGGACGCAGCAGAACTAGCCGCTACCATAGTAGAGCCGAAGGAATTGATAGCAGACTGAATCAAAACATTTGAAATAGAAAACATCAATCCCTGCATTCCAGCAGGCAGCCCAATTCTTACAATAACCTTTAGCTTATTAACATCTATATGCAGCTTCCGTGGAACGAAGCGTATAGCTCCATCACACCTGTACAAGCAGAGCATAATAAGAAGTACAGAAAGATACTCTGAAATAACCGTAGCGCATGCTACACCAGCTACGCTCATGTGAAACACTATTACAAAGAGTAAGTTGAATATCACATGCAAAGTTCCTGTAACCAAAAGATAATACATGGGGCGTCTACTGTCACCTGCAGCACGTAATATACCTGCAGCAAAATTGTACACCATGGTTGCAGGAGTGCTTATAAAATATATTTTCATGTACAGTACCGACAATCCGATAATATCCTCAGGAGTACCCATCATGTTCAGCAAGGGTTTACAGAGAACTATGCCCATTATCATAACAATCAACCCGCCGATGATGCTAATGGCAATGGAAGTATGAACGGATTTGCTTACATCAGCTAGCTTGCCAGCACCGTAATCTTGTGCCACGATAACGGTGGTACCTACCGATAAACCCATAAACAGATTGACGATCAGGTTAATAAGAGCGCCTGTAGAACCTACTGCAGCCAGCGCCTTGCTGCCCGAAAAATGTCCTACTACTACCATATCAGCAGTATTGAACATCAGCTGCAAAATATTCATTGCCATGATAGGCAAAGCGAAGATCAGTATTTTCTTGAACAGTGGACCGCTGCTCATATCCATGTTACGATTTCGTGAAGTCATAATAGCATTCGCTTCCTTTTCATTCCATTCTTATGTTTGTTAGAAAAATTTAAAACCATTTGTATTATTACAGTACACCAATCATAAATTTCTGTGGTGATTTATAATTCCTATACTAATTGTACCAAAATTTCTTAATCATACAAACAAGAAAACAGTCATAAGACATTATCTACTATTTATAAGCCTTATGACTGCTATTAGCTTCTAAGTTCTGTCTTAGATTTTTCATCAATTTTTTTCGCCGCATTTCAAAGTGGCGGCTATTATGATTTTACAATTTTGAGACAACTTGCAGATATTCATTCCAAATCTGTATGATACAATAATTTCGTATAATTTACACCTGGGAGATTTTCCGTTAAGAACTTTTTAAGATTATTAACGTATTAAAATGTGATATTATATATTTACAAGCAATATCAGTAAAGGAGACAATCAAATGAGAAACAAAAAACTACTCAGAAAAGTAGGCATAACTTTATTAGCAGGAATGCTTATTTTTCCAACCTCAGTAAACGCTGTTTCGCTAAATGGACATGACAGCTTTATAGTTGAAAATGGTATATTAGTCAAATACGTAGGAAGTGAAAAGAATATAGTAATTCCAGATGGAGTTAAAAAGATAGGTGCAGACGCATTTTCTTATGATTCTTCCATACAAAGTGTTACTGTTCCAAAAACAGTAAAAGAAATTGGATTTGATGCATTCGCAGATTCAAACGTAGAAAAAGTGACTATAGAAGATGGAGTTCAAACTATTGATGATGATGCTTTTTACAACTGCAAAGAGCTTAATTCAATTTCCATTCCAAAGTCAGTAACCAAAGTCGGAATTCAAGCTTTTGATAATACAAAGTGGTTTGATAATTTTACCAATGATTTCTTTGTTGTCGGAGATGGCATTCTTCTCCAATACAAAGGAACAAGTTCAGAAGTTACTCTCCCTAATAATGTTAAAACTATATATGAAGACGCCTTTAAGGATAATACGAAGCTCACAAAAGTCACACTACCAGACGGTGTCACTGAAATTGGTACAAATGCTTTTTACGGCTGCAGCAATCTAAAATCAGTTACTATTCCAACTTCAGTGACTTCTATCGGAGAAAATGCCTTTAAAAATACACAATGGTTAAGCAAGAATACAGATGAGTTTCTTATTGCAGGCAACGGTATTCTAATGAAATATAACGGCACTTCAAAGGATGTAACTCTGCCAGCTAATGTAAAAATAATAACCAAATCAACTTTCTATAACAATAAAACCCTGCAGAAAATCAATTTACCACAAAGCTTAAAGAAGATAGATGAATCTGCCTTCAGCGGCTGCACCAATCTGCAAACAGTTGTATTTCCAGCTTCAATAGAGACTATTGGAAATAGCAGTTTTTCAAACTGCACCTCTCTTTCTAAAGTCAGCTTTGAGAATAATTCAAATTGCAAAGAACTGGGTGGTGCAGTATTTATAAACTGTAAAAAGCTTAAGAGCATTAAGCTTCCCAATAAATTAACTATAATCTATGGCAGCCTTTTTTATGGTTGCTGCAATTTAAATAATGTTGAAATACCAGCTTCAGTAACATCTATTGGTGAAAAAGCTTTTAGTGGATGTGAAAAGCTTGCTTCCATTATACTTCCTTCTTCACTAAAAAGTATCGAATTTAATGCTTTTGGCAATTGTAAAAGCATTAAATCATTAAACATTCCAAATGCAGTCAAGACTGTCAATTCAGATGCATTTAAAAACTGCAGCAGCCTTAATAGAATCACAGGTGGAAAAGGACTAACCACAGTAGATAAATACTGTTTTGATGGAACTAGTTGGCTAAAGAATTACAAAGGAGATTTTGTCATTCTAAGCGGAAAACTTCTTAAATATAAAGGAACTAAAGCATGTGTGAATATACCTTCAACTGTTTCAGCTATAAGCCGCTATGCTTTTTCAGAAAACAAAAAAATTACTAAAGTAACTATTCCCGGAAGCGTTAAAAACATTGGTGAGGAAGCTTTTATGAACTGCAGTAATCTAAAAAGCGTATCTATAAAAAATGGAGTAAATACCATAGGTGCTATGGCCTTTTACAAATGTCCAAAGCTTGTATCTATAACCTTACCTAACTCCTTAAGAAAGCTTGAAGGTGCAGCTTTTATGGATTGTACAAAGTTAAAATCTGTGAAGCTGCCAAACTCCGATGTAGATTATAAGGACGGTATTTTCAAAGGAACAGCATGGCTTAAAAACTATAAAAAGGACTACGTAATCGCGAGCAACGGAACCTTACTTAGCTACAAGGGGAATTCTTCCAAAATAACATTACCATCTAGCATAAAAAGAATAGCTGCTGAAGCATTTTCAGATGCAAAAGGTGTAAAAGAAGTAATAATCCCTTCTTCTATAAAAGTTATTAAAGATGGTGCTTTCTCAGGTACAAATATTAAAAAGGTTACAATCCAAGATGGAGTAAAGGAAATTGAAGCAGGAGCCTTTGTTAATTGTTACATGCTAACTGACATAACAATCCCAGCTAGCGTATCAAAAATTGATACAAGCTCTTTTGGTTCTGATGAAGAACAGTATATGACTATTAACTGCAAAAAGGATTCTACTGCTTATCAGCTTGCTTTGTATTACTCAAAAGATTCTGGAAATAAAATTATTATTAATACAATTTAACAGATTTCTATTTAAAAAAAGTCAGGTTGAAATTGTTCAGCCTGACTTCTCTATCTATCACAGATATTATAAACACTTTTAACTCCGTTCACTTTCTGATTATCTAGGATGCTTTCATATAGGATTAAAATACTTTTCAAATCACTCCATCATATTTTTTAACAAAAAATAGAAGGAATTTTCCCCTCTATTCTTATCTACTGTTTATCGAACATACTTGCTTATGTTTTGTGAGTTTGCTTAAAGCTGCAGCTGCTTAATTCTAATAAGGAGCTTTATCAATATAATCAGTAAAAACAACTCCACAAGAAGCACAAAAGCTATCATTTTCTTTAATCTTCCTATTGCCGCAATTTTGACATTCTAAAATACCGTCCTCTAATTGCATTTTAGAATTTCTATGATTTTTGTAGAACATATCTAATTTTCTATCCTGTCTAAATTCGATAATTAATATTATGATGGAGAAAAAAGAAATACATCCACCTATTACCAAACTTATAATTATCAGTATTCTAGCTGGTATAAAACCAAATAATTTTCTTAGCAAATAGCAGAGCACTGGAACTATAAAGCAAAACATAACAATAACCCCAACTACTTTCCCACCAAGATCATTTGAGTTTATTTTTTTCATTTTAACACCCCAACATGTATCCTAAAGCATTAGCAAGTCCAACTGCAATCTCTAATACATCGGCTAATTCCTCTAGATTTTTATCTTCTAGGAATTCTCCAACTTCCTCTTGAAGCTTTTTCTCTAACAGCTTGTATTTTTCTTCCTTAGATACTATTTCAATATTGCATTTCCTGGTGATTAATAATAGTGAAGCCATACTGAAATGGTACTTCGTCAACACTCATTCCTACTCTCCAGCTATAGAAAGTTCCTTAACTATTAAGGTCGGACTACCAAAATATCCTTTTCCTGAAGGAATGCCGAATCTTATATCTGAACCTACTTCCTCAATATTTCTCAAAAGTTCATAAAAGTTTCCCGAAACTGTAATTTGCTCTACAGGTCTTTCCACGCTTCCATCCTTTATTAATAAACCTTTAGCAGCCAATGAAAAATCTCCGGATACAGGATTTGCACCTGAATGAAGTCCCTGGAGCTCTGTAATAAGGATTCCATTCCCTAGAGCCTTAAGCATTTCTTCATAACTGTTATTCCCTGGTTTAAAGTAAAAATTCGAAGGTGCAACCTCAACTGGTGAAGAATAAGTCACTTTTGAGGCATTTCCTGTGCTTTTCACTCCTTCTTTAGCTGCAGTGGTTAAATTATGAAGCAAGGTCTTAAGCTCTCCTTTTTTAACGATTTCCTTAGTGTAAGTTGCAACTCCTTCAGCATCAAAGGGTCTGGAATTTAATCCTTCCCTAAGAAGCGGATCATCCATAATTGTTACTGCCTTGCTTCCAATTGTTTCTCCTAGTCTGTCCTTTAATAGAGACATTCCTTTTTGCGCATTATCCGCACTAAATATACCCGAAAAGGTTTGAAGAAGCTTTGCTGCTATATCATTTTTCAGAGCGACTCTATACTTGCCTGATTTTACTGTTTTAGCTCCCTTGTATGCTAATGCCTTGTCAACTGCTTCTTTTGCAAGCAACTTAGAATCTATTTTCTCAAGATCTCTAACTGCTTTGAAAGCATAGTCTGAATTCATTCTTTCACCATCTTTAACAACTGCCTCAACAACACCAAATATAACATTTGATTTAAAAGATAAATTAAGTCCCTTAGAATTTATTATCTGAGTAAGGTCCTCTCCTTCCTCGATTTCGCTTTCTACTCTTATAACGCTCTCATCCTGGTTCTTAGCTTCAGCTTCCAAGTCATAAGCAAGCTTTATCTTTTCACTCACCGCAGTTTTAGAAAGTTTCTCTCCAAAGCCTTCAAACTGAGTGTATTTTTCATCTCCTGCATATATTATTTCTTCATCCTCTTTTTCGATAATAAGAGCATTTTCCTTTGCCGAATTTACAACAAAATAAGCAGCCGACTCGTCCAATATCTCAGTATACGCATAGCCCATTTTGCCGTTATATAATCCTCTAAAACTTAGTCCCTGACTTCCGCTTACAGTGTACTTATCAATTTCTCCTTCAAATACTTGTACACCAAGAGAAGTTCCATTTGAATAATATATTTCATATTCACTAAAGCCATTTTCCGCTGCCAATTTAAATACCATTTCTTTAAATCCATCTAATGTCATCTTAAAACCCCCTTTCTTACCTTCCGCCAACAGTTATTTCAGAAACTCTTATCATAGGCTGTCCAACATTAGTAGGAATGCTTCCACTGCTGGAACCGCACATTCCTTGACCTTGCTGCATATCTTTTCCTACCATATCTATATTCATAAGAATCTCGTCGCCTTTACCTATTAACGTAGCGCCTCTAACTGGCTTATCAATTTTTCCATTCTTTACAAGATATCCTTCAGCTACTGCGAAGTTGAATTCTCCAGTGACTGGATTTACAGAACCCCCACCCATCTTTTTAGCATAGAGTCCGTTATCTATAGAAGCTATAATATCCTCATTAGAATCCTCACCGGCTGCAATAAAAGTATTGGTCATTCTTGAAGTAGGGGCGAATTTATAAGACTGCCTTCTACTACTTCCTGTGGATTCCATGTTCATTCTTCTTCCATTAAGTTTATCTACCATATATCCTTTTAATATGCCCTTTTCAATAAGAATCTTTTTCCTTGTAGGTGTTCCTTCGTCATCAATATTAAGTGAGCCCCAAAGATTTGGCATAGTCCCATCATCGATTGCTGTTACCTTTTCTGAGGCTATCTTTTGTCCTAATTTTCCTGCAAAAATAGAATTTTCTTTAGCTACAGATGATGCTTCTAAAGCATGTCCACAAGCTTCGTGGAATATTACTCCCCCAAAGCCATTATCAATTGCAACAGTCATTTTGCCAGCAGGGCACGCATCTGCATGGAGCATAGTCACCGCAGTTTTACTTGCTTCCCTAGCATAAAAAACAGGATCTATAATTTCAAACATTTCAAAACCCATTCTTCTTCCTGGTCCTTCAAAGCCTGTCTGGTTTTCATTTCCACTGCTGGCAACAGAGTTTATCCCAAGCCTTGTTCTTACTCTTCTGTCCTCTGTTAATAAGCCTTCACTATTTGCAATAAGCACCCTTTGCTCCTCATCAAAATAAAATATCTCTACCTGAGCAATCTCACTGTTGTAATCCTTAGCAGCTCCATAAGCCTGCTTTACTATATTTACTTTTTTAGAATTTGTTATTGAGGAAGGCATATATATTATTGGGTGAATATTTGAGTTTATTCTTTCGATAAGATTAATTTCCTTTTCTTCCTTACCTTCTCCTAAAGCGCTGGCCGCCCTATAAGCAGCTTCCAGCAAACCTTCCCTGCTTTTATCGTTAGTGTAGGCATATACGCATCTCAAGCCTTTGAATATTCTAATTCCAACACCAAAATCTCTGCCTGAAACGGCATTTTCAATTTTACCATTAATCATATTTATAGTATTTTTTATGGTATCTTCAACAAATATTTCAGCGAAATCCCCGCCGCTTCGTAATGCCTTTGATAATACTTCTCGAAGTATATCTTTTGAAATCATACTAGCATCCCCTTTCTACTTCCAATATTAATATTCTGTATATTGTTGTGAAATTCCTTCCAAAATTTTTTATCTGTTTTCAACAAATAGCTATTCAACAGATTTTATTAGCCTCGTGCAGTTGTTTCACCTTATTTATAAGTTGATCAAATTTTATTATAGCTAATCAACCAAAGGACCAAGCTGCAACAACACTTTCATTCTTACCTAAAGAGATATCTCCATCAGTGAAGACGCATACTTTTTTTCGAAATGACCATTTTCAGTGATTAAATTTGATTTTTTCATATTCAAAAGAGCTAATCTATTCTTCTCTTCTAGCTTTTCTTCAAGTGATTTTTGAGAATTTACTAGATCATCTTTTATCTTTTGACCCTTTTCACCATCCAATTTATAACTGCTAATATCAGGATACTTACCACCCTGATTCTCAAAAAATTCAGTCCTATTTTGCTTATTTCCTAAATATGCTGCTATAAAATCAATCTTATATTTCTTAAGCTTTTCAAAAACATTTAAAGTAGCAGAACTATTGTTAGAAACAACTGCCACTGTTTTCTCTTCCATAACAGCATTTGCAATAATATTTAATATAGTCTGAGTCTTCCCAGTCCCAGGAGGTCCTTCAATAACACTAATTTGATTAGTCAAAGCCTTTTCAGCAGCTCCCTTTTGGCTTATGTTAAATCCAAAATGGAAGACTATCTGACTAAAATGCGTTATGCTTTTAATTGTCCCATGCTTCAGGTACTTATATAAAACACTATCAGGACTTATAGCTGTCATATTCTGATACTGCCTGCTTATAAAATCATTATCATTTTGGAAATCAATACTACCTGCAAGTTCTTTTAAATAGGAAAAGCAATCTAAGCAAACTGAATCCTCAAGACTATTCTTTTGTATCACTAGCTCCGCTTTACGATATAACTTATGATATCCAGTTTTAAATATTAACCTAATGTAACTAAGTTCTTCAAATTTAATAATTTTAGTAATTCCTGAGATTGGAATACCTTTTTCATAAACAATTATTGTTTTAGGATTAATTTCTATGCAATTTCTACTCCATTGAACATTGTAGCTGCTGTAAGTATAAGTTTTATTGTTTTTAAACGTTATGTTACGCTTACCACTAGTTGTTGGGCTGCAATTTATGATTTCTTCTGTTTTATCTTCATTTCTTATTAGGATTAGGTTCTTTTCTATGTTCAACGTTGATACGTCTTTAAGTTACATTTATAGATATATATTTAATAAAACCTTTAACTGAAAATAATATTGATACTTTATCCACTTAAGATAGTTATTTATTAACTTTTATTAAAAGTAGCCATTAAAATATAATCATTCTTCTTTACAATTATACCATAAAACGAGTTATACATCCAAAATATGTAATATGTGTTTGCATTATGATTAATTATAATATAAAATCTATTACAGTAGAAAATCTTGAAGAATATAGAAAATTAGTTCTTAAGGCTAAAGATTTATCTTAAATAAATAGCAGCCATATAAGTTATAACTCATATGGCTGCCACTATATATTCCTGAATTTTATAGTTTTTTCTCTTTTTAATGCTGTCTCTTTTTTTCCTTTTCTCAGTTCTAGCCTTTAAAAAGCTCTTCTTCACTATATCCCAAAGCGTCAGCAAGTCCAACAAGAACCTCTAATACATCGATTAATTATCAATGTATTTTTGTGTTGTATCTTTATTTATATTTTCAAACTGCAGTTTATTTTCTTTCCCTAGATAGATTTCAAACTTAAAATAGTTCTATCAATCATTAATCTAACTTTTTTTACCTCATTTATTTGCCATCTTGTTAAAAATCGAATAAACCCTATATTTTTGCTTTCTCCAATTTTAGATAAAAGCATGATAACCACCTGTCTATTAGTTTGTTTAAGTTGTTCAATAAAATCCCAAATAGCATTTGCCTCTAAATTTAATATGCAATTATAAAGTTCATCCACATAAACTGGTTTATAAGTTTCCCAACCGAACTCTGAGAATATAATCATAGGCAACCTTCCATTATATTCTATATGTAAATAATCATTTATAATCATCCAATCTACGATTTTTGTTATTTCCTCTATCGATAATTGCTTGTAGTATCCATAGCTTGGGCATTTGTTAAGCTCTTTCTCCAGAAGTTTCTTATCTTTTGATCCCTTAAGTATCTTGGCTAACATTGTCCTACCACCTGTAAAAATAATTTCGTCCGCTGCTCGAAGTATACTATTGATTTCTTCTCCAGATGGAGATTTAACTCCTCTTAAATCACTTAATTCATAATGCACCCTTGGCTTTCTGCTCATAATTATCAAACCTCATTTATTTCAATTGAATTTTTCCACACGGCAAAGCGGTTTTATAAACCTCCTCACTTTTCAACTCATCTACTTCTACGCTGACAGTTCCATTTTTCATATTTGCTATAAAGTGAAATTCCATATTTTTGTTCATAATTTACATTATATTCAACGTATAAAAAATCCCATTTCGTTTTTCTTACTCCTATTCACAATTCTTTTATTTATGTTAAAAGCACACAGCTTAAATAAAAGAATAATATTAACATTATTTTATTACTTATCTAAAAAATTAGCAATAGCATATTTTTCAATTTTATTCCAAATATCTGGCTTCCCAAGAACTTCCATGAATCATGTCGTAATTTTACATATGTAATTACTCTTTTATTCTACTGAAACAAATTTCTTTTTTGGTGATATAATAAAAACAGCTTATGCTACAATATCAATAGATACAATTTTCTACAAGGAGATACTCATATGGATAACAAGATAGATAATAATAGAAGTTTCTTAGAAGCTGCAATTGATTCAAAATCCATTGATGATGCATCCTCACCAGTCATTGATGATATCATAAAGGCAAGTGAGACTGGTCTTATAAATAATTTAATAGATTCTAATCTTGCACTTAGACCTAGGCTTATTATAAATAATTACAGTAAAGGTGAGAAAGTATTAAGTGAAATAATCTCAGAACTAACAAAATGTACTGAGTTTATGATATCAGTAGCTTTTATCACAAGCAGCGGTATAGTCCCTCTTTTAGAGACCCTTAAATATTTAGCTCAAAAGGGAATTAAGGGCAGTATTTTAACAACTGATTATCTTAATTTCAGTGAACCGAAAGCACTTAAAAAGCTGCTGAAATTTTCAAATATCAGTTTAAAAATGTATAGTAAAGACAGTTTTCATACTAAGGGATATATTTTTAAACATAGCAATCATTATAAACTAATAGTTGGAAGTTCTAATTTAACTCAAACAGCACTGACAAAAAATAAAGAATGGAACATTAAAATATCTTCTTTAGAGGAAGGTGAGTTAACAAAGTCTGTATTAGATGAATTTGAAAATATGTGGCTTGAGGCTGAAGATTTAACCATTGAATGGATTGAAGCCTATGAAAAAATCTATAAAAAGCAGAGACAATCTGTCAGAGAAAGCAAAGTTCCTAGACTTTCTCAATATAAATTAAGACCAAATAAGATGCAGGTTTCTGCTATTCAATCTTTAGATAACCTTAGAGAAAAAGGAATAAATAAAGCATTATTGATTTCCGCTACAGGAACAGGGAAAACTTACTTGTCAGCCTTTGATGTAAGAAATTATAATCCAAGGCGTGCGTTATTTATTGTGCATAGAGAACAGATAGCTAAACAGGCTTTAAACAGCTATCAAAATGTTTTTGGTGATACTAAAACCATGGGAATTCTTTCGGGTACTTCTAAAGATATGGACAAAGATTTGATCTTCTCAACTGTTCAAACATTATCTAAAGAAGAAGTATTGCATAGCTTTGATAAAGATGAGTTTGATTATATTATTATCGATGAGGTTCATAAGGCTGGTGCAATGAGTTACCAGAAGATCGTTGACTACTTTAAGCCTAAGTTTTTATTGGGTATGACTGCTACACCAGAAAGAACTGATGATTTTGATATATTTAAGATGTTTGATTATAATATAGCTTATGAGATACGTCTGCAGCAAGCATTAGAAGAAAATCTGCTATGCCCTTTTCATTACTTTGGCATTACGGATATTTCTATAGACGGAAAAGTTTTGGACGATACTACCGATTTTAGATATTTAGTCAGTGACGAACGAGTTAACCATATAATCAAGAAACTCAATTTTTATGGTTACTGCGGCGATAAAGTAAAAGGACTGATATTTTGCAGTGATAAAAAAGAAGCAAGAGAATTATCTGATAAATTTAATAAACGTGGTTATAGAACAGTTGCATTGACTGGAGATAATAGTCAGCCAGAACGTGAAGTTGCCATCGAGCGTTTAGAACAGGAGGAAAATAGCAATTGTCTAGATTATATCTTTACCGTTGATATTTTTAATGAAGGTGTAGATATACCTGCCGTCAACCAGGTAGTAATGCTAAGACCTACCATGTCCTCCATAGTTTTTATACAGCAGTTAGGTCGAGGACTTAGACGCTTTGAAAACAAGGAATATGTTGTCATTATCGATTTTGTGGGAAATTATAATAAAAATTTCTTAATACCAATAGCACTTTCAGGTGACAGGAGTTATAACAAAGATACAATAAGAAAATATGTGATGGAAGGTAACAGAATTATCCCAGGATGCTCCACTGTTAATTTCGATGAGATCTCAAAAAAACGTATTTTTGAATCCATTGACAAAGCCAATTTTAATGATATAAAACTTATAAAAGAAAGTTATAATGCATTAAAACAGAAGCTAGGAAGAATTCCTAGACTAAAAGACTTTGATATACACGATTCTATTGATCCTGTAAGAATATTTAACAGCAACAGTTTGGGTTCCTACCATAGATTTTTAACCAAGTATGAAAAAGAATATAATATACAGCTTACCCCTACTCAGGAGTCCTTTATTGAATTCATTTCAAAAAAGCTTGCCTCAGGAAAAAGAGTTCATGAATTAGAGCTGATTAAATATACAATTAATAACAAAGTCAAGCTGATAGCTGGATTAAGACGAATATTACATTTCTTTAATTTTCTTAACAACCAATATATCCGCTGGTACCCATCTTAGGTTGTCCAATTCTTCTATCATCACCCATTTTACAGCATTGTGAGCATTTAAATGCATTTCTCCACCACATACATCGCACATAAAACAATGCATTGTAAGATGGAAATTCGGATAATCATAATCAACCGTTGTTATGTACTTAGAAATCTTAATATCAAGTTCTAACTCTTCTTTGATCTCACGAATAAGAGCTTCTTCTCTTGTTTCCCCAGCTTCAATCTTTCCACCTGGGAATTCCCACATGTTTTCAAAATCTCCATAACCACGACGTGTAGCAAATATTTTATTCTCGTGTTTTATAACAGCTGCAACTACTTCTATTGTTTTCATATATATCATCACCTCGAACATGTATATAATTATACTATAAGTTAGTGAGAAAATAAAATTGCAGGATAATTAGCTTCTTTGAGGTTAATCCCAGATAACTTAATCAGATAGTTTTTTGTATTGTAAACTTGTACCTGTAAAAATTTTCACCCCTGGGCACTTGGGCGTGACTGAAAGTCATTCCCTTGCTAACAATGTATTATCTTCCACACCAAGAATTTGCACCAGTTTAAAGTACTGCAAGCACTCAACAAATGCAGCAAATAAGAATATCCACAGCGGAATCAGTTTATTCTTATTCGGAATAATAACTCTGACTGCACAATACAACACCATGACCACCAGCATATCTCCCACATATGGTCTAATAAATGCATCATGCACGTAAATTGCAATCACCGTCTCAATACACATGAACGTAGCAAATACAATCAGATATTTAATTCTTTCTTCTCTTCTGTTTCCCTTTTGTAAGTTCATAACTCTCCTTAATCATTGTTTCTATATCCCTGTTTGATATAGTTCCATCTAGAATAATAGAATTCCAGTGTTCTTTATTTAAATGATACCCTGGCACCACCGATTTAAAAGCACTTCGCCAAAAATCCCGCCACTCTGGATCACATTTTACATTAATCCAGATATGACCCTCTTTTTCATATATCCATGCAAATACTTTCTTATTTTCGCTATGCCGCATCACAGTCCAGTTTGGATCATGAAACGGATAATCTTCATATACATTTTCAAACTTACTGCAAAACGCAATTACTTCTGCTCTTTCTAACATTTCTTCATCTACTCCTAAATGAAATAGTTACCTCTTACCTATTGTACCATATAAGATGAATAAAATTTTTACTGCGAATGGCTGGAAAGACTATGTCTACTGGCAGACGGAAGATAAAAAAACATTAAAAAAAATCAATCAATTAATTGAGGATATTGCTAGGAACGGAAATATAGGAATGGGAAAGCAGAAGCATTAAGTGGAAATTTATCTGGATTCTGGAGCAGAAGAATCAATGATAAAGACAGGCTCATTGACAACTACAAACATACCTGTCCTTATAGCATTCATATGCATAGAATGTGGTATTGCTATACCATTAAATGCTGTAGATGACATAGCTTCTCGTTCAAATACCTCTTGCTTAAAATAAGGATTTATATAGCCCTGTGCTTCCATTTCGCTACACATAAAATCAATTGCTTCTTTTTCATTTTGAAATTCCCTATCTTTTTGAAACAAGGATTTATTAAAAATAGAATGCAAATTTCCCAAAAACTGAAGTTTGTGTTTATGCTTCTTTACCTCTTCTATTTTGTTAGAAATGAGTTTTCGATCTCTTTCAGTTAGAAAGGTATTTATAATGACGAATGGTAATGTAGTAAAATTAGTAAATCGAACTGTAGAAATAATAAAATCAACATTTATATTCTGTAATTGTTTTTCCTTAGTTACTATATTTTTTATTAATAATGAATCACTAAATAATGACGACAAACTCTCTGCTAATTTTATATCCAAATCGTAATATTGAGGAAATAGAATAGCACAGGTGATTTTAGTTTCTAAGTTTTTCTGATTTACCAAAGCAGAGCCGATATGCAATGTAATATAGGCTATTTCATCCTCATTAATTGGGCTGCCCGTGTAGGTTTTTATTATATATGATATATTGACCGCACAATTATAAATGAATGGATAACTGTTTTTTATAGAGTCTTTTAAAGGATTCTTACTATAATGTTTGCTTTTAATACGAATAAGGAGATTTTTTATATGCAAAGCAAAGCGTACCAAAAACTCTGGTTGATTAAAATCAATGTAGTATTCGCTTCTAATTTCTTGTGTCAAATCGTTTACAAGTTTCATACACTCCTCTCCAACTAATTGATCTATATTAGGGTTATTTCCTTTTTCATAATCTATATTCGTTGCATGGCTGATAATTAATAAACTTAGTTCGTAGATCTCATTTTCATTATACTTAATGTCATATGCCTTTTCTAGCTCCCCAGCAATATCACAAGCTATCTCATATTCATGTTGTTTAATTAACATTTTACTGTTTTCCTCTATATAATCATAAATATAATTGTGTTTTACACGATCAATTGAAATAACAACATGCAAAACTAAGTTCATCAGTGAATAACTATTTATATAATAGTGATACTTTTTAAATTCACTTAATATGATTGCTTCAATTTCTTCTATATCATAGTCTACAAATGCATTTTGAATAGTATTAATATCCAACGGGTTATTATTCAGTTTTTCGTACATAATTGAATTTATAATCCTTCTCTTGTTTTTCTCTAGCCCCTCCAAATAGACATTATCTCCGCTAACAATTAAAGTTAAATCAAATTTGTAACATTTACTCTTAACTTTATGTAAATCAGCCTTTAATGTAGCTTCGCTAACATAAATTTCTTGACTAAGCTCATAAATATCAATACTTTTTTCAGCAATTTTAACGAGTTTTATAATAATATAATCAATTCGTTCTTCAGGTGTTTGGGGAATTAAAGAATTCGCAGCTTTTAAAAAGATTTGAACTTCAGGTTTATTCACCTTATATCCATTTCTTGATGAAATAATCAAATCAGGGTTTTCTTTTTTTACTTCTGAAATATAATTTTTAATACTACGTAAAGATACATTCAATTTTAATGATAATTGTAAAGATGTCGTCCAATCATCCTGGTTCTGTAAGTAATTTAATACCTTTAACGCTTTCGCATTTACCATAGAATATCTCTGCCTTTGTTAAAAGATTTATATTAATACATATTTTATTCTATAATTAACTTTCCCAATAAACAAATAATTATTTGCACTCCTATAAGGCAACAAATATTTGCACTTTGAAGGTGTAGCTATTTACTGGAATAGCTTTATGGATTAAGTGATAATATAGACATAACCAAATTTAAACGTTACCAAATATGGTCGGAAGGAGAATACAAATGAAAAAATTAAATGTTCTACTAGTATGCGGCTCAGGTGCAAGCAGCGGATTCATGGCTGCTAACATGAGAAAGGCTGCAAAAGAAAGAGAATTAGATATTACGGTTAATGCAAGAAGTGAGGCTGAAATTGAAAATTATATAGATGAGATTGATGTATTAATGATAGGGCCTCATTTAGCTTATTTGCTTGATGAAATCGATGAAATTCTGCAAGGAACTGACGTAAAAGCAATATTAATGAAATCAGAGTATTATGCTACTCTTGATGGCAATAAGGCTTTAGAACATCTTTTATCAACAGTTCAATAATAAATAAGAAAGGGATGAAATCATGAAAAGTTTGATTAATTGGCTTCAAAATAGTTTTTCTCCAAAAATGAATAAAGTTAATAATAATGTTTGGGTAGTTTCAATTAAAGATTCTATTATGCAGACACTCCCATTTATTTTCTTAGGCTCAGTCTTCTGCCTATTAGCAATATTAAACAATTACTTTCCAAAACTACCAAGCTTTTGGACACCATTTGGATGGACTATGGGTAAGATATCTCTGTTTGTTGCTTTCTTAATTCCATTTAATTTAATGGAAAAGAAACGTCTCCGCAAACAGCGTTTTATAGCTGGTATGAGTAGTTTAATCCTATTTTTAATTGTAATTTCACCTCAAGTTGAAGCTGATAAAATTATTGGGTTCGGACACAGTTCCTTAGGTGCAGGCGGCATGTTTATTGCAATATTCTGTGGTATTTTTACAGGATATATTATGAGTCTGCTAGGTAAGTTCTCATTCTTTAAACAGGATTCTTCAATTCCTGACTTTGTAAGAGCTTGGTTCGATGCTATGCTGCCTATTGCTATTGTTGTATGTACAGGATGGATTGTCGTATTACTTTTTAGAGTTGATTTATATAATATCGTACTTTCAATATTTATGCCATTATCCAAGTTTGTTGAATCCCCGTTTGGATTTATAGCTATAATGTTCATTTATTGCTTCTTATATTCTATGGGTATTTCCAGTTGGGTATTGACACCAGTAACTTCACCAGTATTTTTAGCTGCAATAACTGCAAACATTGCATTAGCAAAAGCAGGAACAGCTTCTGCTGCAAACTTAAATTTAGTTACTAGCAGTACGATTTATTCAGCATATCTATGGGTTGGCGGTATAGGCTGTACATTACCACTTATAGCGATGTTTATACGTTCTAGATCTCAAAAATTAAGTTCTTTAGGTAAAGCTTGTCTTGTTCCAAGTATTTTTAATATCAATGAGCCTCTTGTATTCGGTGCAATAGCTTGGAATCCATATTTAATGATTCCAATGTGGCTTCAGGGAATCATACTGCCGCTTACAACTTATATATTCACAAAAATAATTCCATTTGCACCGATTCCAAAAATACAATTTGAAATGTGGTATTGTCCTTTCCCACTTTCAACATGGTTTACAACTGGAACAATAACAGGAATTATATTACTAGCTATTAATATAGCAATATCAGCAACTATATGGTATCCATTCTTCAAAGCTTATGAAACTCAGGAAATTAAAGCTTTACAATCTCAAAAAGCTGATGAATAAACAAATCGTAAATGACAAGGAGATTTAAAATATGGATGAACAAAAACTACAAACAACTATGGAAATAATTATAAATGCAGGTGATGCACGTGTAAAGTGCAAACAAGCTCTAGATGCCATCGCAGTTTCAGACTTTGTGCTAGCAAAAGAAAATCTTAAAGAAGCTCAAGAAAAGATTACAGTTGCTCATAGAGCACAGACAGATGCTATCCAAAAGGAAAGTGCAGAAGAAACTGCGGATTATTCAATATTGTTTGCACATGCACAAGATACATTGATGACGATTAACAGCGAAATTATTCTTGCTAAACAGATGATTAAAATTTTTGAAAACTACGATAAAAGAATAACTGCACTAGAAAAATAAAAAACAGAGCGTCTTCAGCAAAGCAACCATGAAGACGCTTTTAAAAAGGAGAAGTGATTCAATGAACAGAGTACCAGAAGGTTTTCCAGAAGATTTTCTATGGGGCGGTGCTGTTGCTGCCAATCAATTAGAAGGTGCTTACACTGAAGATGGAAAAGGTTTATGTGTTTCCGATATAAATGAATTTCATGATGATATAGCCTTAGACAAAAAATATAATGAAGAGATAACTTCAACTTATATCAACGAGGCATTGAAAAATGAAGGACGGATATTTCCTAAACGTTGGGGCATAGATTTCTATCATACCTATAAGCAGGATTTAAAATTACTTGCAGAGCTAGGCTTAAAAACTTTTCGTACTTCAATTAACTGGGCTAGGATTTATCCTAACGCTGATGAAAAAGAACCAAATGAGGCTGGATTAAAATTTTATGATAGCTTAATTGATGAGATTATTAAAAATGGTATGGAGCCAATGATTACAATATCCCACTATGAAATGCCGTTGCATTTAACCACTGCCTATAAAGGATGGTATTCAAGAGAAACCATTGATTTCTTTGTGCGATATTGCAAGACACTGTTTGACCGTTACAAGGGCAAAGTTAAGTATTGGATTATAGTTAATCAGATAAACTTAATTATTCATGAATCTTTTAATCATTTAGGAATTGCAGAGGATGTAGTGGATGATTTGGTAAGCGCTAAATATCAAGGTGTGCATAACGAAATGGTCGCTTGTGGGCTGGCAACAAAATATGCACGTCAAGTTGATTCAAATTACCACATCGGTATGATGCTGTGCGGCGGACCTGCATATGCTGCAACGTGCAAACCAGAAGATGTGTTTGCTACCGTGAGAAGGAATCAGATGGAATACTTCTTTTCCGATGTATTACTGCGCGGTTATTACCCAGGTTATGCTTTCCGTTATTTCGAAGACAATAATATTAATGTTAAATTTGGTGAAGGTGATGAAGAAGCTCTTAAAAACACTGCCGATTTCATGTCTTTCTCCTATTACTATACGAGAATCTGCGATGCTCAAAGTGTAAAACAAAAGCAAACCGCCTATCGTAATCCACAACTTCCTGCTAATCCATGGGGATGGACTATTGACCCCATTGGTCTTCGTACGTTTTTAAATTTATTTTATGATCGCTACCAATGTCCGATTTATATCACTGAAAACGGCATAGGCTATTATGATAAATTAGAACCAGATGGTTCAATTCATGATTTATATCGTATTGAATTTTTTAAAACGCATATTGAACAAATGAAGGAAGCAATTAAAGATGGTGTGGATTTACGTGGATATTACACATGGGCTCCTATTGACATAGTAAGCTGTTCTTCTAGTGAAATGAGCAAACGTTATGGTTTTATCTATGTAGATATAGATGATTATGGCAAAGGTAGCGGAAAACGTTATTTAAAGGATAGTTATGAATGGATGAAGAAAGTTATTAAAAGTAATGGAGATGATTTGAGTATATAAGTTGTGAAAACCTTGAAAGACTCTTTCATAGTAGTCAACTATAGGGTTTCTACTGCAACTATTAACTTATACACGCCGAATGAGTGTTGAACCGTTCGATAATTTGACATGTATAAGTTAAGTTTTCATATAGAATTCCTATACAATATTAAACATGTGGCTGCCTCATTAATTACTTTATTCAGCAGCCACATATGGATTTCAAGAATTTATGGTAACCATAATCCTAATTCCTATCAAAAAAACTCACAGCAGCTTTTAATAGAATTCTCAACCATATCGCTAACTACATGATCAGTGAAAAACGCGGTAGCAAGTAAAAATTAGTCACTACGTTCCAGTTTTTACAATGAGATCAGGTACACAACACAAAAAATGTAAATTAAGAAAGATACTCAAAAATTAAGAGTATCTTATTGCTTTAATATCTTATTTATGTTTACAATAAAATCATTTGGTTATCATTATAAAAGATAAATAAATGATCTGAAAGAATACTTTCCTGCTTTAAAGATAATGATAAAAGAAAATTATATAAGGACTTTATAGAAAGTACTATAAGTTTAAAATCACATGCTATAGCAGTTACCTGTGACTATTGGTTATCCCAAATAAGTTAGATTCAAAACAACCTTTTTAACCATTATAGCCCAAGGCATTTTTATTATAAATACCAACCATTCTAAATCTTTTACAGTTTCTATATCCAATATATCTTCAATAATTAACTTCAAACTACTGCTATCTAATACTCTAATCTTTTCCATTAGGACAATTGGGCCATTAGATTAAAGTAGCAAAATAATCCTTTTCAAATCTATTTAAATAATATATTTTATCCTCATAATTGTTTATTATGGATTCAATAAAGGCTTCATTATATCAAAATATGCATTTTTTATCATCTAATTCTAATTATTTGCATAATATTTTTTCAGTCTGAAATTTAAAATTTACACCTCGAAGGCTTTAGCGAGACCCATGGTTGAACTTGGTACTGTTCATTTTTCCGTACCATTCATAAATACCTAATAAGATGCATCCAATTCCAGTGTTCTTTATTCAAATGATATCCTGGCACCACCGATTTAAAAGCACTTCGCCAGAAATCTCGCCACTCTGGATCACAGTTCAGTTTGGATCATGAAACGGATAGTCTTCATATACATTTTCAAACTTACTGCAAAACGCAATTACTTCTGCTCTTTCTAACATTTCTTCATGTACTCCTAAATGAAATTTACTAGTCAAAGACGCTCTACGATTAAAAATACTTTTTCAAGTCCTCTACCTTCTCCAATTCAAATATATCCGTAGCTATAGCATCTAAAATTTCCTCAGAAAGTGACTTTATTTGATTTATATACTCATCAGGAACTTTTTTAAACTTCTTCAAAAGCTGCTTTATTAAAAGATTTGCCTTGCCTTTTGTTTCTCCCTCTTTAAGTCCCTCTTTAATACCTTCCTTGATACCTTCTTTAATTCCTTCTTTTAAAGCCTCATCTCTAATCATTTTACCTATTTCGGTCAATATAATCACCTCTTTTAATTTTTTCTTACTCACTTCATCTCCAAATTTATCCATTAAGGCATATAACATGCTCATACACTGCATTTTTATATTTTCTTCTGCTATATCTTCAGCCATTTCAATACTTTTTATTGCTCTTTCACCTTTACTGATTTTACTACTCATTAGAGGCAAAAAAGTTAAAGAGAGAATATCTTCATTACTCAATGATTTCTGATTACTTATCTTGTTTTGTAAATATTTTAATTTTTCATCACCATCCAAATTTTTCATATAAAATGGTTCGATTTTATATTGTATTGTTCCTGCATCAACATATTTTTCAACATCTTCAATATCTGAAGAATAAACAACAATAGTTCGTACCTTCCTCTTTTCCTTGTAAAACAGTGATGCATCGTAATAAAGAAATCTCTTTATGTCATCTTTCTTATCAGTAGTTTGAAACTCAAAGTGAAGGTAGTTCCCATCTTCAGTATAAAATAAATAATCTGTATAATTTGTTTTAATTTCAATATTTTTAATTTCGGTTTCAGCTACTGAAATAATTTTTGCATCGATACCGAAAAAACTAACTGCACTTTGCTTAAATACTTCCATTGCTTTTTTCAAGACTGCATCTTCAATTTTATTATAATCCATATGTATCACTTCTTTCTACAATAACTTTTCCATTTTATATTATTCCTTAAAATGCCAAATATATACGTACAGATGTTCCTATCTTATGTATGTCACTTGTCACGTGCCAGGCACGTGACAAGTGACATATCAACCAAAGGACCAAGCTGCAACAACACTTTTCTCCTCACCTGAAGTGACATCTCCCTCAGCAAGACTACATACTTCATCATCTATAGCTTCACTGTTTAAAATTTCTTGAGCTTTTGCATTAATATTTATTAAATTATTCTTCTTATTCCTATTCCGTTTCTTATTCTTTTTAGTTTCCAATACTAAAGTGTCATTTTTATGTAAGCTATCTTCCTTAAGACTATTTTCCATAATATCCTCATCTATAGCAGCCGTTCCATTTTTACTAGTAACCTCTAAATCTGCTGTAGCTGCCACAGCGTTTTCTGCACTATTTTCTACTAGCTTATTTTCTGATGTTTTATCTTTATCATTAACTATTTCAAGCTTTGGATTATCGCTTAAAGCTGCAGTAGTATTTAATTTGCCTTCTATATTATCAGATATTTCTTTTTCCTCTGCCTTAATATTTTGGTGCTTGGCAAAGTTCCTTACCTTATATACTTTGTCTTCAGTAAGCTCAAGCATTTCTAATTCTATAAATGTATCAAGAGCTAATTTAACTTGAGAAATATCCCTGTTAAATTCTATTGCTAAAGTCTCAATAGTATATGGAATATTTTTAGAAAGATACAGCTCACCCACCAAATTAACTTTTCCTGCTAACAGCACGATTCTGCTCCATATATAAAAAATAACATCTCTTTCCGGCTTTGAGTCCATTATTTTGAATTTAGTATCCTCGTACATATCTACTCTTAATTTTACATATCTTCTCTCTCTCATGTGCAACACTCTCCTAATATTTATATTCTTTATAAGGTAACCTTGCATGCTTTTGCATTAAAGCATTCACTAATTAGAAACCTCATATTTAATATATGCACTATTTAGCAAAGTTACCGGAAAGTTTTGCAATAATCATGAGTTTATGAGAACTTTCCTTGACTTGGAATATATAAGAAGATCAATGCTTATTTGAAATTTACACCCCTAGGGTTTTGCAAACTAATTCCTCTTCATTTTCAAAAGATTATTTCTGAAAATCATCCAAGCTTTCATTTGCAGCATCTAATACTTCATTTACAATACACAGCAAAAAATAAATTAACTCTGAAACGCCAAGAATTAAAAGTAAAATAAATGAAATGTTTGATATAACACTATTATTAAAAACAAACTGTGTCATTAATAATAGTGAAGCTATACTTAAATAGGACCTAACTGTCTCAGTATTTCCCTCTGCATATGGTTTTTTATGATGAACTATACTTATGAAAAAAAGGATTATATTTATGGTAAATTGCATAATTATTAATAAAAATACTAAATATGTAATAATGGATAATACCTTTAAACTCTTTACTTTCACCAAAATTGCTGCAAATATCCATAATAACCCTGCAAAGTCATTAGTAATAAACTCCATTAAAATGACTTTTAAATGTTTGTTGATAAACTTTTTCATAATAACTTTATCTCCTTATTCAAATTTAATAATTACAAGATATCATAGTCACTGTACAATAAAACGTACTTAGATATTCTCATAAAAAAATAGCAGCCATATAAGTTATAACTTATACGGCTGCCACTATGAATACTGCTCCAGCAGTTTCCTAGCTTCCACTCTCATTTGTTCCACAACATTTTCTGGTTCTAGTATCTTAGCACCTGTTCCAAGCCCAAAGACCCAAGCCAAGAACTGCTGACTGGCTGACACCCTCACATTAATAGTAAAATGTTCATCGTCTTCAGGAACTAGGATTGTATCTTGTCCAAATCTATCAAGAACAACTCCCACTAGATTATTTGTAAATTGTATCTTTACATCTTCTTCTTTTCCTGCAAACATACCAAACATTTTCTTCGAATACGACGCAATATCAAACTGTTCAAATACTTCCCGTCCATCACGTTTTAGATTATTTACTTGGATTTCAGTAATCTTATCCACCCTATAATGTTTCATTATTTCTGCTTCGCTGTCATAGGCAATGAGATAATAATTTTCCTGATCCCATGACAACGTCCAAGGGCTCACTACATATTCTTTTCCTTCCCTTCGAAGCTTCATTTTCTTATTTACATTCCACTCATAGTATTTAAATTGGATTTTACTATTAGAATTTATTGCCGTATGTATAGCATCAACATTATAATAGATGCTCTCATTCATGGTCTTTACTCTATTACCTACATAAACTTGTCTCTGAAGCTGAGAAGCTTCATAAGAACTAACAAGGCTTTCAATTTTCTTAATTAATTTCTGAGACTTATCTACTGTAATAAACTTTGAGCATTGAACTGCATCCACCAAAAGCTTTAGTTCTGCCAATTCAAATTCACGACTAACAAGCCTATATTGAAAAGTTCCATTCTCTTTACTACCAACAATATCTAATCCATAATTTCTCAATGCTTCAATATCATCATAAATGCTTTTTCTTTCAGCCTTTATCCCTTGGTTTTCTAAATACAATAAAATTTGATTCATATTTATTGCATGTTCCTCATCAGTCTTTTCATAAAATAATTTCATCAAGTAAAGTAACTTTAATTTTTTTGATGACTGCATTTACACTTTCTCCTCACGAGTGGCAGCCACATAAGTCATAACTCATGTGGCTGCCATTAATTATAATACTTCTCTAAATCTTTTACAGTTTCTGTATTTATTCCTTTTTATATCTTTTAAGTTCATATTTATTCCCAGAAATATTCTATTTATTCATAACGTAATATCCACCTGTTCTTTTACTACCCTTTCGTTCTATCAAACCTTTACTAACCAATTCCTTAATTTGATTTTCAATAGTTTTAATTGATCTATTATTCAATAATAACGGCGTATCTTTGGCCTTAACTCCAGGATTTTTTTCAATAACGCTTAACAATGATTTTAATTCCTCATTTAATTCCTCATGTTGTATTGTTTTAATAACACTCTCTATATTTCAGCTAATAAATCAGCCTTCAATGGCTTTTTAGCTTCACCTTGTGGTACTTCTACCCCTTGTATTTATCCCTCTTTATAATAATTATAATTCATCTATGCTAGCTTATTCAACCTCAAAATGGTTGCCACTATATATTCTGATCACAAAAATTAAATTTTGGAATTAAAATTCATAAATTCTATCTATGAAAAATTTGTTTCCCTAGGGTTCTAGCGAGACCGCATGGTTGAGCTTGCTAATAACATAGATTTTATGATTTGTTTCTCTCTACTTTTCATCAACTTTCTAACCGTTTCCTAACCTCTCATTGAACTTTATTTAACCCTAAAAGCCAATAAATTATATAAAGGTAATAATATTTTTACTTTTTCTATCACAACTTTACTAGCACTATTAAGATCTTTTAAATTATCATCATCAGGTTCTAAATAATATGCTAAATACGATTCTCTTCCTTCCTTATCATACTTTTTATAAAATGAAATAAAGTCTTCGCTTTTTTGATTATCTATTTCAAATATATAATCTTTATCTTCTACATTATCATGAATTATCCATTCTAATCCTTCTCCCTTAAGTCTATATAACTCCTTTAAAATTTTGCTTTTAAGACTATTAATATTCCCATGAATAAATTTTCTATCTACAGCATCTCTTCTTACTGCATGAAATAAACTGATTTCAAATCCACTTGAAGTAATACAAAACTGTAAGCATGAATGTTTTTGGAATCCTAGTTCTTCATCTTTCTCTGAACCTGTATTTAAAATATCAATTTCATCTTTATGTTTTCCATATCTTACTCCTACCCACCCTACTCTTCCAAAATTAAATTCACATGGTCTTATTAAAGATGTTATATTTTCGGGTCTCCAATGACAATGAATATTCTCTTTATTTAAAGTTAAATATACTTTCTTATGTATTTTTAGTATTTTGTCTTTAATTAGCTTTCTTCTAACATTTATTGTTGCATCATTTAATGCTTGGTTTCTCAAAAATAAGGTTTCGTAATCTTGGTACGTAAAATACATTTCATCTAAGTTATAATCACCTTCTTCAAATGCATCGTTTCTTCTTTCATATGAATATAAAGCCTTGTTAATTTTTCTATTAGTATTTTTTAATTTATTAAATTCATCTGCTTTATCCTTATAAAATTTAATTATTTTCTCATCCACTAATTCACTATTATCATTACAATATTTAAAAAACATATCCAATTTTAATTCATCATTTTTATCAATTTCACTAACCATATCAAATTCAATATTATCAGTAAAGCCGCCCTTAGTAAAATTTGATGATCCAAAAATTAATTTGCTTTTGCTACTTGATTTTAACCACTACACTTTCGGGTGAAATCTAATATTAAATACAATGTATACATTGCAGAATTCTTTTAATTCCTCAAGTAGCTCATGAGGCTTATCTATTGAAAATTCTGGTGATAAATATAAATGAATATTTTGCTTTTTTAATAAATGCTTATCTCTAAGCTCTTTTAAAATTTCCAATCCTTCTTTTGAAAAATATGCAGATGCTATTCTTACAATACTAATTTTATCTAAACCAAATAATTCTTCTTTTAATGTATTTCCATTTTCAACTTTTGAATGCCAGTAAAATAAACGCAACACCCTATCCCCTTTCATATCAAATATATATACCTATATATTACTTCAATTTTATTTTGCAAACAACAAAAAGACCAGCTAATTAGCCAGTCTTCCAATCTCTGTATCGGCAATCAATAGATATCATACATTCTTATCTTCTATCAACTACTGTCACCACATCTTCTATTCTTAACTGTGAATCACCAAATATTGATTCTAATCTGTCATGGTATATATTATCGTTATATTCTCCTAAATTAATGATAATCAATTTTGTCTTTGCCCTTGTTACTGCCACATAGTGATTATAAATACTTTCTGCATCTGATAACCTATAATCACTAGCAAACACAATGACCTGTTCAAATTCTAATCCCTTGGATGAATGAAATGTAATTGCTATTCTGTTCAACTGGTCAACATTAAAAGCTGGGTGAAACGATTCGTCTACTATTGTAGTATATAATTTATCAATATGCTCTCTTTTTGTATTATAACTAAAATAGCTGGCGAAATTGTCCATCTGTTTTTCAAAATTATCTATATCCGCTTTCTTGATACATTCATCCAGAACAGCTAATGTCTTTTTTACATATGAAACTACTTTCTTATTTCCAATAGCCTCATCTGGAACCTCTTCCAACAAATCATATGCAGAATACGTATCTACAATAAAATAATTGGCTATGGCATTATAAAGCCATGCTACATCCGTTGTTATATCGGCAATTGGTGTTGGTGGTATATAAACAAATTTAGTACCCTTCAACGATAATTTATCTGCTCCTTCTTTTGCATTTAACTTACTATATCTCAGTAATGCTGTTTTTTCATTTGTGTCTATATATTCCAACACAGCATCCATCCATTTTGCCTTCGTTGTATTTATCAAATAGATTGACTGTAAATTTGTCACTTTCTTATATAATCCTCTGGTTTCTTTACATAATAGATTTGAGTAATTTTGTATTTGCTGGCAAGAGCGAAAATTATCTCCCATAAATTCTTTATTAAAGTCCTCTCTTTTCCATATACTCAAAAAAGCATCTGGATATGCTCCTCTCCATATATATATAGATTGCTTTTCATCTCCAACGACAAATGTATCTATCTGTAACTTTTCACAAATATACATAAAAAACTCATGCATATCTTTATCACAATCTTGATACTCATCTACATAGATTTTAAAATACTTAGCCTGCAAATATAACTGGCACACCTTTGACTTTTTCAATATATCCAGTGCAAGTTGAAATATAAAATTTTTCTTGTTATCTTTATATGAACATAAAACTTTATCTACCCTAATTTTATCTATTCCCTCTTGAAAAGTCCGTACTTTTGCGGAATAATCTGTACTCATATCAACTTTATAGTCATTGCCATACACATCTTTCATAAATGGCTTTATTATTTCCTCTATAGCAAAGCTATTGTTAGTCCCTATAAACTGACGATCTATATCTATTGTCAAACGATTCTTTATTTCCCTTGCAGCTTTAATTGTAAATGTAATTGCAGCAATCACCTTATGTGAATGATGTTGTCCTATGTCATATGTTATTTTTGAGACCATAGTATGTGTCTTTCCAGTTCCTGCGCTAGCTCGTACAATTAGATTTCCTGGTAATTTCACAATTTGTTTTTGGACAGGAGATAGTTTCATGACATAACCTCCTTCAGGCACTCAAAATTGTAATGCTCATATATTTTCCTGCAATCATCATCCGTCAATTTTTCTACAAGTTCTACCATATGATAGTTTTTTGCTTCATGTAAATATCCTATAACATCATTATCTGCATTAGTCAAATATTTAACCATCTCATCATGTATAACCTCATCTAAATCTTCTTCAAGACTACATCTTGATAAAAAAATTGAATATTTCTCGCGAATTTCATTAAGTGCATCCTTATTATCATCATAAAGTGCTCTTTTAGCTTCAACTCCATCCTTTTTTATTGGTGTAGCAGGAAGCTTGCTTTCTCCAATATAACCATTTACTCTTGAAAAACCCAAAACACTAAATTCCTGTTTTCCTTTTATTTTTCTTAAATCATTATCAGTTTTTATTACATTATCTATTCTTAACGTATCCAATATTTCATAGTATGGTTTAAATCCAAATCCACCAACCGGTAAGATATACACACCATCAGCCTCATATAATGGATTGATTACCGATAACACCTTTCCAAACAGAACATTTTCAGAAGGTCCCTCTACCAACAAAACTTTATCCGCAAATATTGCTTCTGTAAGTCCACGATTAAGCATCTTTCTTTGGTTCTTAAATTTGTCAGGCACTTTATAAAATACACTTTTACTATCAATCTTTGTTTCATTATATATGCGCACCAAATTTACATTATCCATTTCAGATAACACAAACGGAGAATGTGTTGTTAAAAACAAGTAACTATACTTTTTATCAACAAAAAGTATATGCGAAAGAGCTATTTGCATTGACCTGTGCAAATGATTTTCCGGCTCCTCTATTAGAAAAATATTTATCTTTTTCTCTTCTGTTTCCTCAGACAATAAATCAAAAATCGAATATACTAATAACTTTTTCCTACCTTCTCCAGAAGTTGGATACAGTAAATCATCATTCTCCTGTTTGATATATGGCACAATGTTAGAATATAAACCTTTTACAGCTATTTCTGATTTGACAGAGACAGAAATTTTATCATTCCTAAACTTTTGGTATTCTGGAGCTATCTTTTCTTCAAAAGATTTGATACCAGATAATGAAGAAATATTTGTATTAAGATCATCTACTGTTGTTTGAATCTGCTCGAGAATATCTTTATCCTTCTCATTGTCATTTACGATTAGTGTATTTGTATTTTTCTTAAACAACGAATATAAGTCAACATATGAGTCAATATATAATACATTGACAACATAATCAATTTCATAAAAATATCCTCTTGTTTTCATTTCTTGTAAATCGTTAATCTCTCCACCCCAATACAAAACTGGAAGAGCCATAAATTCTTGCTTGTCATATGCCGCTAATAATCTAATATATACTTTATCATGTGAGCTTAATAATGCCCCTTTTAATTGAGCACGAAGTTTCTGACTGTCTGAATCTTGAGTATCACTTATATCTATAGTTATTGTGATATCTATGGGATTTTCCGTATGTTTTTTATAGAAATCTGTATCTAGCAAATTTTGTTTTCTGACTTCTCTGTCGAAAACATATCTCAGAGCATATAAAAAATTAGTTTTTCCAACGTCATTCATTCCAAAGAACACATTTTTATTTGCCAGATCTATTTTAATATCTTCAAAATTTCTAAAATTTTTTATTGATATTGATTCAAATTTCATAAATATACCCCATCCTCTCTAGATTAAATTTTCTTTTTATCTCTACCACTATTTCATGCACCGTTGAACACAGATACATCCCCGATAGTTTGTTTTTACTTTTTCGTATACGCTGGTCGTCTTTTGCTTTGCAATCTTATAGATTTTTTCATACATCGGCTTTTAAATATTTATGTACAGTTTTTGTTGCTAATAGCATTATGCGTCTTTAAAATTAATTATTATGTTTATCATTACTATCTAGTAGCCTTTTTAGGTATAATAGGAGGTTCCATTGTCGCTGCATTTTCTTTTATTGCATCAACCACTTCATCAGCGGAAGCATGCTTTTGTAACCATATTTCTTCTTTTGTTTTGAGTTTATCCATTAAATAACTATGCTTTCTAGCAAATTCATCGAATACGTCACTCCATTTTAATACATATATTTTATGATTTCCATTAGCCTCACTATGTACTAGATGCTGCTCTCCCCATGACTTATGTCCTTCAATTTCACCTTCCATATATCCATTAGAGTTAAACTTATTTCCAACAAGATAGTAAGTCCATTTAACACTGTCAGAGTTAAATCTATCATCTGATTTTATAACACGCATATATTTTTTGACTTGCGATAATTGCTCTTCACCAAGAGTTACAGTTGGCCTTTTAAGCTCAACTACTACATTTTCAGTAACATTTCCCATATGGTCTTGCCGAAGCATATAGATATCCATCTCTTTATTTTTATCTTCATGATTAAGATATATTTTTTTCGTTTCACCGGTGCTCATTTGAATTAATCCCTTTAGTGCTAGTTCAAAATCTGGCTCTGCTGCAGTAATCAAATTATATTGTTCACCAAACAGCCAATAGTGATTTTCTACTATTTCTTGTATATGCGGAACTTCTTTTACAAACAAATCTTTATCAAAAACTAATTCCTTTAACCCTTGTACTACCTTAATTCTGTCTTCAATGAGCTTAATCACCTTAGTAATATTATTAAGTGAAGTGTACTTTAAAACATCTGATAGTTCCTTAATTTCATCTTCGTCTAATTCAATAATTTGTTTTAATACATTAAACAATTCTGGCTTGTTACTATTATCCATTATTAAATTTAACAGATGAAGAACTATCTTTTTATTTTGATCATTTAGCCCTGTAAATATTTTAGGCTGAGCTGTATATAGTGTTTCAACTAAGTTATCTAATTCTCGTTTTCTATAAGTATCTATAATATTTGAAGTGTTAAATTCAGGATATACTTTTTTGTCAATAAGTAAATTGATGTAATTATTAGATGCCATTTTCAAATACTTTTTTCTATAACTTAGCAAATACTGGTTTAATGCATAAACCAGCCCTTTATATTCTGTATCGTTCCTATTAGAAAACATACCTATTTGATTTTCAGATTTTGGCTTTTCAAAATGTAAGTTATCAAAATATTTGCTTTTAACGAATACACTATGGAAGAAATCGTCCGATTTTTTGTTTAACTTTGTTGGTTCCTTATATCTCTCTATGTTATCTGATCCTATATAATAAATTTTTGAATACTCATTTCCTAAACTCTTATTCCATTGAACAATTTCAACTTCATATTTTTGATTAAGTCCATACGCATTCATATCAATTTTGACTTTCTCAACAATGTATTCATCCCACGAAATTAACTGATCATCTATCCATATTGCATAATTATTAGATCTGTTTAATTCTAAAAACCAGAAAAATTCTTTCTTTACAGTATCAATAATATCCTGTTTTGACATAGTAATAATTTGGGAGAATATTACTTCTGTACCACAATCTTCATTTGTTACAATGGGTTTCTTTCCACCATTGTCATCGTACGTATTTATTGAATCCTTATTCATTCTTAAACAGTATCTATATCTCTTATTTTCTTTTTGATAAACAGTCTCCCATCTAGCAGTTTGTGCAAATGAAAAAAACGTTAATCTTCCAATGCCCTGTCTACCATGAGGAATAGAATGATTAGTTCTATTTATATTTTTAGCCTTCTTAGACTCATTAAATGGTTGAAATTTTTGCTTTAGTTCTTCATAAACAATCCCTGAACCATTATCACAAACAGTTAACATATTTATAAGACCAAATTCATTATAATGCAGCTTAATTTTTACTATATTTGCACTTGCATCAAATCCATTCCAAATATATTCGCATATCGCATCTAATGGTTTAATATTCTTTAAATTTTTTTGTATTCCCTCAGGTGTAATTAATATATTTTCCATTTCATTCGCCTCTGCATTTCTATAATTTATTCCATTTTTATTCTTTTATAGTGCGATAATGTCCAACATAGAAATCATTATACTAGTACATTCAAAATTTTTTCTACCATATCATTTGATTTTAGCAAATCCTTTTTAACCAATCATCTATATATTCAGGCTTTTTATTAAGAACATACATTCTTTTGAAGTCCTGTTTGTTTTCCAGTATTCCTTCCTTAATCAAGACCTTAATTACACTATACACTAATATATTAGGAGACTTTTTATAATTAGTTTCCTTTATAATTTTATCATTCATCAAAGATGATATAGTTGATGTTTTTATAAATTCTTTATTATACCTTGTAAATTGATCCGATATTGTTTTAACAATTTCAGTAAATATAGCTACTGGAATTATATTCGGATAACTGCTGCTATTATCAGGTCTGGTAGTCGTAATCCTTATATTACCATTTTCTTTTGACCATGCTGTTCTATCAGCAACATCCAAGATATCCTTATCATTTTCCTCTTCGTAGGCTTCTTCTTCTATATAGTTGTTCATAGACAGTAATTCTATATAGTTTTTTTGGACTTTCAATACACTATTTCGATTGTCTTCAATTCTTTTAAGAAAATCTGTTGTGTTTCCAATCTCATCTATCTGCCCTTTTTTACTGATTTCAGGAATATATTCCTGCATTATTTTGCTCTCCAAATTATTAAAACCATCCTCAAGTATCTCAAAAGCAGTTCTTATGTCTTCGATTTCTTTATCAAACTCTTTATTCATAACATTCTCCTATTAATAATTTTTAATTATTTTGCATATTATCTACCCTTACACTCCCTCAATAAACTTCTCAAAGTTATCCGTCTCTCTAAATTCAACCTCATTACCCAACGCCTCAAAATGCTTATGTCCGCATTGAATCTTCTTGTACTCCCTTTCTCGAAGGTCTTCTGCAAGAATATTGCCTTTTGTTTCAAGTACAAAATAAAGCTTTTCCACATTATCTTTTTCTACAAGTACTGCCCAGTCTGGATTGTAACTGCCAAGTGGTGTACCTATTTTAAACCAGTCCGGAAGCTTAACATACATTTTTACACTCTCATTACGTTCAAACTTTTTAGCAAACTCTGCTTCAACATCAGAATCATAGATAATATAGTCATATACAGATTTTCCGCTAGGCACCATATTTTTTGAAAGATATCCGCTAAGTTCCTCTGTTTCAAATAACTGTTGTGCATAGAACTCATCATCGCCTATCTTTTCATACTTTATACCATCAACAATCATAAGTCGCATCTTTCTTCGGATTATGCCAGCAACCTCGTCCATAAACTGCTGCGGGTTTTTCTTAAAATCTTCTAATCGCTCAGATCTTTTCAAAATTTTAACTAGAGTTCGCCTTGTTAGATTGGTTTCATTCTGCAAGAAGGTTATAATATCAGGAAGCAAGAAATTCGGATGCTCCACCTCTGTACTCTGCCTTTTATTTTCTTCAGCTGACACCTCTGATTTTCTTATATCAAGTTCTGCTTTTGTATAGATAAGCTTTGCTGCATTAACTATTACATTATGCTTTATTTCCTCAGCACATTTTCTTATGAGCTCATCTGAATCAAAATCCACTGAATAAGTAGTTTTATATTTTATCCTGTCCCAAAGCTCTTCAAATTCAGGACTTAAATATCTTATTTTATTTAATTTTACTATTCTTTTATCATCAGCATTTTTAACATTAAGGTTTCCTGACAATTTCTCAAGCGTTGCGCTTATCTGCGAATAAGCCTCTGAAAACTCTTGTGGTAAATCCACCTTATGTTCCTTCAAATCCTTTTTCAGCTTGTCTGTTATTTTCCCATTTTCATCAATGTAACCCTGCTGCTTCAAGTGATTAAATATTTTTTCTGAGCCTTCCTGCTCTAGATAAAAAGTTTGATCATTCTTCTCAATTATAATATTGGCAAAGGTATGTGTTTCAACGATACCAAATCTTATGCCTTCTTCTTCCTCATATTCATTCTGAAGTTTTCTTGCAAAATCCTCATAACTCTCATTAGCCATCACAGTTAGTGTATTAACATTAAAACCATATACTCGTTCACCATTTTGATTTACTGCTAGTCTTAATCCTCTTCCAATTTCCTGTCTCTTTTTAGTTTCAGATTTTGTTTCATTCAGAGTGCATATCTGAAATACATTGGGATTGTCCCAGCCTTCTCTGAGTGCAGAATGTGAAAAGATAAATTTGAGTTTTGTATCAAAGCTCAATAGTTTTTCCTTATCCTTCATTATTAAACTGTAGGCATCTTCATCAGCTAATGTTGAACCGTTTGTATCTTTAAAAGCTCCCTTTTTATCCTGTGCAAAATATCCATTATGTACAGTTTCTGCTTCAGTATCAACATCTACATCGTTAAAAAGGGTTTTGTATTTTGGATTTTCTATGGCTTTTTTGTATTCCTCTTCAAACCATACTGCATATTTACCCTTATGCACATTTCCATCTTTATCTACCGTTCTATAGTTAGCCACCTTGTCTATAAAAAATAAACTCAATACCTTAATGCCCTGCTTTGTTAATTTCAGCTCCTTATTTAGGTGTTCTTCGATGGTCTTTCTTATCTGTGCTCTTTTGATTATATCGTCATCAATTTCTCCTTGAACCTCTTTCAAAGTTATTGATTCATGCCCAAGAAAAGCTACATACTCTTCTCCTTCTTTAGCATTTATTTCTGTTATCTGATAGCCTTTATAAACATCTCTATATCCTGACAGCTCATAGAGATCGTCATCGACTCTGTATTCTTTAGCTTTCCTTACTATAGTCCCTTTTTTCTTGTCCCATAAATCAATTTCAAGCTTTGCCTTGATTGGGGATTTTTTATTATTTACACTAACCAATTTAAGATAAGCAGTATTGTTCTGATCCTTTGATACAACACTTGCCACCTCTATCTGTTTAACCAGCTGCCGTTCATAAGCATCCACAGCGTCCAGTCTGAACATAAGATTATGCTTGTCCTTATGAGTTGCAGAATATCCAATAGTACACAGTGGATTTAAAGAACTTATTGCCTCCATGGATTTATCCGTACTGGCTGCACTTTGCGGCTCATCTATAATTACAATTGGATTAGTTTCTTTTATAAATTCAATAGGCTTAATTCCATTGGTTTTCTCATGATCCATATTGATTACATTTGTATCCTTATTAAAAGACTGTATCGTCATTACCATTATTCTTATATTGTCGCTGGTAGCAAAGTCTCTAATAATATCAAGCTTCTGCGATTTATATTCATATGCCTTAAAAATAACATTATCATAGAGTTCTTTAAAATGTTCAGTCATTATATCAATTGATTTAACTACACCCTCTTTAATAGCTACAGAAGGAACAACTATTATAAACTTTGTAAAACCGTATTTGCTGTTAAGTTCAAATATTGTTCTTAGGTATACATAGGTTTTACCTGTACCTGTTTCCATTTCTATTGTGAATCTATAGTTGCCTTTCTTTAAATCCTGCTGAGCTGAAAGCTTCAAACCATTTTTAAACTGTATTTCTCGTATATTTTTAAGAATATCATCTTCGTCCAGCTCTAACTTGTTTCCTATTCCAAGGTCTGTAATAAGCTTTCCTTCAGTACCAGCCTTATCTGACATAGCCGATACTGTAAAATTTGACTGAGTAGGGGTTTGTCCTTTAAAAATATCTGCAATAGACGCCACACTTTCCTTCTGATAGTCTAAGTTCTTATTAAATTTAAGCTTCATAACAATCCCCCCTAGATGCTCATTATTTCTTCAACGTTATTTCTCTTTAAAATTTCTACCGTGTTGGTTTTGACAGAATCTGTTTTAAAGCCGTTGTCCTTAAATACAACCCTGCAAGTTTCAGGTTTTAATTCATTTTTTAAGTCGACTATAGCATTTACCAATTCTAAAGTTATCTCATTGTCTAGACATATAAGCAGTGCTCCCATTCCTATACTGTAGACATTTTTATCGCAAACTTGTCTGGTTTTAATAGGATAAGTTAAATCTATGCCATATTTCAACATTATTTCATAGACAACATCATCTTCTGTTCTGTCAGGAATAAAATTATCAACAATATCGTCTAATCTTTGCTCAAGGCTTTCATAATCAGGATTCCAGGTTTTTATATTGGAAGTATCAAGCTTAAATACTTTAAAGCCGATATCAAGGTTTTCTATGCCTTCCTTATCTTTATTTTCTTCAACAATTTTATCGCCGGCTCTTCTGATACGCTCTTTTCCTATTTCACAGATGTTTTTATAGCCTGCTTTGTAGGCTTCAGATGTTTCATCTGTTGGTTCTGGCAATTGAACCATTATGAATTTACGATTGCCTTGATTTTGTGAATTTAACTGCATTATGGCATGAGCAGTTGTTGAAGAACCTGAAAAGAAATCCAAGACTATATCCTTGTTATATTTATTAGTTCCTTGACCGATTAATTGAGCTAGAAGATTAACACTTTTAGGATAGCTGAATATTTGTGCATTTAATGTATCCCTTAGCTCTTTAGTTGCAACAGAATTAATTTGAGTATCCACTAAAGAGCTATATGGTTTCTTATCAGATTTCACTTCAGCTTTATGCCTTTTATACATTGGAGTACCTTTACCATCTCTAGGGAAAATAACTTTATCCTCAGTTATAATTCTCTCCATTCTTTCTTTTTCATAAGCCCAAACTCTATTGCTATTGCAGTTATACGTTATCCCTGTTTTAGGATCTGTAATTGAATAAAATAGATTGGGTCGCTGTGATGCAGTTTTATTACAAGTTAAATTATCAGACATCCATGGTCCTCTAGGATCGTTATCTGGATTTTTATAGTTTTCAAATGTTTTTATCACTCCATTAAATACTGCCTTTTCACTTCTAAAGTATGCCAAAATATACTCATGATCTACACTAACCCCATTTTGAGAATCATTTGATCCAGTTCTCTTTTTCCATATAAACTTTGTAACAAAGTTACTTTCACCAAAAATCTCATCGCAGACTTTTTTTAAATTTGAAACCTCATTATCATCTATACTAATAAATATAACCCCGTCATCTTTCAACAAATTCTTAGCCAGCCTCAACCTTGGATACATCATATTTAGCCAATTGGTATGATACCTGCCACCTGCCTCTGAATTTGTACTAATCTTCTTACCATCATCATCAACCTGTCCAGTAAGCTCAAGATAGTTCTGAAGATTGTCCTTATAATCATCCTTATATACAAAATCATTTCCTGTATTGTACGGAGGATCAATATATATCATCTTAACCTTATTCTGATAGCTTTTCTGTAATAACTTTAAAACCTCTAGATTATCCCCTTCTATGTATAAGTTTTGTGTAGTATCCCAGTTCTTGCTCTCCGCTTTGCATGGTCTTAGTGTACCTCTTGAAGGAGTCTGTGCCATTCTTATGGCTTTTGATTTACCATGCCACTCAAACCTGTATTTTTCTTCCTTATCATCGATATATTCCCCCAAAACCTCTTGTAACCTTTCAAAATCAATCTTATCTTCACAAAATACCTCAGGAAAAATCTGTTTCAGCTTCAAAATATTATCTTTAACAATATCCATACTTTCTCCACTTATTTTATCCACCATTCTGTCATCCTCCTAGTAAATTACTTCATATATTGAACTTATGTTATTCATTAAGTTTCTTTATCAGATTAGTTCTTTCCTCTTCCAGCTTTTTTATTTCTATATTTATATCTATCCTTCTATTAAACTGTACTTCCTGTTTAAGACTTGATCTTAAATTTTCAATATCAGTACTTAAACTTTGGATTTCTTTATTTAAGCTGTTAACTTCCTCGATGTTTTTACTACTGAGTTTTTCAAAATTTCCAGTAATAACAGATGCATTAAACACATTGAGTCTGTCTACAAAGCTGTTATAAAACATATACATATTAACAAAGGAAAAATTTCTTATGTTCAAGGCTTCAAAAAATTGAAGCTCATTTCCCTTTAATGCTGAAAGATTTATCCATGGACTGTATACATAATTTTCTACTGTGTTTCTGCTTTCATCAGCTTTGTTTATTCTTTTACCTGCTGAATTTATTAATATTCTATCTTTATGTGTAAATATCAATATTAACGGATAAGGTATAGTCATCTGGACTATCTCCGCAATTCTCTTATATTTCAGGTCATTTGCTAAGGATATTTCTATAACTGCTATCTCTTCATAATCCAGCTCCTCAGTTATTAGAGGTTTTATATTAAGGTTCTCTTCCTTAAAGGAATATTTCCAAGTTATCTTTTCAACATCCTCTGTAAATATTTTTTTATCGCTGCTGTTCATATTTGCATTTTCATAAAACAGCTTTTTGAATATGGTGCTTCCCACTTCACAGGAAGGCGGTATATTCATCTTTTCATAAAATCCATACTCCACAAATCTCACCCCTATTTAATCACTAAAAACGATATAAGCTCAAAGTCATCTATGCTTTTAAACAGGCTTTTCTGAATAGTTGTCCCGCCTTTGCTGAACAACGAAGCCGCCCCTTTTTCTTCTTTTTTACCGATTATGCTTTCAACAGCCTCTTCCAAACGATTTGAATATTTCCTCATATCTCGTCCATCATTTGTTTCATTATTAAATTCTTTAACTATTTCAGACAGCACATTTTTCTTACCACTGCAAAGTTTTCTATAAAAATCCAGTATCTTTTTAGCATGAATATAATTGTATCCCACCGATCCATCCTCGTAAACATAAACCATATAATATGGGTTTAGTGCATTGCTTTCTTCAGGCTTTACCTCAACATTTACCTGTCTTAACGTAAATATTACACCTGGTTTTATTTCATCCTTTAAATCCTCATCACAGCTTGAAGCAACCGCATACATTCCTAAAGGTGCTCTACCAAGTTCTTCTTTATGCTCTTTCATATACTCCATTAAATCCATCTTAAAATCATTTAAGGTTAAATCAGTTATTGATATTCCTCCAGAAATATCCTCGAGGTCTACAACTTCGTTCTGAAGCTGCTCTAACTGTTTCTTTCTATATTCCAGATCGTTCATCTGATTTTTTTCATCACTAGTAAGCCCGTCGCCCTCTCCAGCACCTGAAACCACTGAAAGCATCATTCTTCCCGTTACTCTTGCCTCTAAATTTATGTATTCGTCCAATTCCATGTTAGGCCAGAAATTTACTAATTTAATATATTCATTTTCAGAACCTAATCTATCTATCCTTCCAAACCTCTGAATTATCCTAACTGGATTCCAATGTATATCATAGTTAATCAGGTAATCACAGTCCTGTAGGTTCTGCCCTTCGGATATACAATCCGTTGCTATTAAAATATCAATTTCATCTGTCAAATTGGGTTTGCTCTTATTTCTCTCTTTTGATTTCGGCGAAAAATTAGTCAATATATCATTTATATCTTTTTTCTTAACCCATGAAAGCGTACATTTATTTTCACCAGATCCTGTTACTAGTGCAGTATGTAGTCCAAACGTATCTTTAATCCATTGCGCCAGATTTTCATATAAATAGTTAGTCGTATCTGCAAAAGCTGAAAATATAATTATCTTCTTGTTACCAGGATTTATTGGATTTTTTATTTTTTCTTTAATGATATCTTTAAGTTTGTTTAACTTGGCATCCCTGTTTTTTACTATCTTTGCTGCATCTATCAATATTTCCTCTAATTTGTTTTTATCGTCTTCCAGATCCTGTTTCCACCTAACCAAATCCATATCCTGAATAAGAACTTTAACTTTATTACCTATGAGTGAGTCCTCAAGACTTACATCATCGATTTCAATATCGTTAATATGTAATGATGTATCAAAATCCAGCTGTTTTTTTTCGATTTTCTCAAGTGCTGCATCAATCTGCTTTAACAGTTTAGCAACTGTTAATCCAAACGAATTAACCGAGCTTTCCATTCTCTTTAGAATATTTACTCTCATCAAATTTACCAGACTTTGCTCTCTGTCTACCTGTTTGAAAACTGATTGTCCATCTTTTACCAGCGTATCATATTTTCTTTCATATTCTCTTCGTTTTTCAGGCAAAACATATTTCAGAGGTGCATATGTACTAAGGTTAAGATTTCTTATAATCTTATTTACATGTTCAAGGCTGTGAAATTCATTCATCTCATCAATATCGCATTTTACATTCTTGGGCTCTAGCTTCTTTGGGAATTTGCCTATTTCAGCCATGCTGTAATACTTTTCAATATGTTTTCTAGACCTAGCTATTGTAAGAGTATCCAAAAGCTTAAAGTAATCCATATTCATCATTTCTACAAAAGTATCTACAGTTCTCTCATTTTCTTCTAATTGAGTCCATTTATTAAATATCAATTGAGCTTTTCTCAGTGTTTTCTCTACACTTGGAATACCTTCAGCTTCAAGTGCATTGTCCTCGCCTTCAGTTATGAAATTAATCTGATTCTTAAGATCATTCATTCTATTATTTACTGGTGTAGCTGAAAGCATTAACACCTTTGTTTCTGCACCACTCTTAATAACATCATTTAAAAGTTTTGAGTACCTCGTTACCTTATCATTTCTTGCATCATTGTTTCTGAAATTATGAGACTCATCAATGACCACTAAATCATAATTGCTCCAGTTTATAGTAGCTAGATTTATTTCTCCGGACATTCCTGATTCTCTGCTTAAATCTGTATGATTCAGCACATCATAATTAAACCTGTCCTTGTCTAGGATATTTCGTTTATCATTCTGCGTGTAAATTGTCCAATTTTCTCTCAACTTCTTAGGTGCCAGCACCAATACTCTATAGTTCCTGAGTTCATAATATTTTATTACTGCTAAAGCCGAAAAAGTCTTTCCAAGTCCTACAGAATCAGCCAATATGCAACCTCTATATTTTTCAAGCTTTTCTATGGCACCAATTACGCCATCCTTCTGAAACTTATAAAGCTTGTTCCACACTACCGTGTCCTTAAAACCTATTCTAGTCTTTACAATATTCTCACCTGTAAGTTCATCAAGATAATCCTTAAAGATGTTATAGAGAGTAATAAAATATATAAATTCTGGAGTATTTTCCTTATATATAGTCTGCATTTGTTCCAATACTTTCTCTTTAACATCCTCAACCAGATTTCCATCGTTCCATACATTATTGAACATTCTAAGAAACTGACTTGTATATTCCTTGCCATACATACAGGTATTCATATCCATTCTGTTAGAAGGCGAAAAACCTAAACCATCTGTTGTAAAATCTACCGTACCATTTATGGAAATATCGTCTTCTTTGTTTTCTATGTAAACAAGTCTCTGTTGAGCAGGATTTGCCTTCTTAAGTGACTTAAATTCAGCTTTACTCTTAATCCACTCTGCACATTCTTTTGCAATACTAGCCTGATTCATCTCATTTCTCATCTTTATTTCAAATTCATTGCCTGAAAGCTTCTGCTCTGAGGTTCTATCTATAAAATACTCTCTATATAGTTCCTTATCTTTCTTTACAAACGTAGGCTCTGTAAACAAGAATCTTAAACTGTCAATTTTATTTAATTCACAACTTAATTCTTTATAGGCAAAAATAGTAAAGTAGGCAGATATTATAGACAGCTTAGATGAATTTCCAATACTGCTCTTAAGCTCTTCTCCCACTTTACCAAATTGCCTGTTGTCTAATATTTTAGGCTGCTGCATATATGTCATCTCCCCTAAGGTACATATACAAGTTCTAATAAAGTTCTTACATTGTGGCTTCTAAAATATCACTGCTAAATAGGTTCGACCCTAGGATCTTTTAGAAGTCAGAATGTATTAGAACTTTAGAAACTTATATAATTCATTTGAAATTTATTTATATTTTATAAACTACAATAATTTTTAATATACTAAATCACATTTTCTTCCTTGTTATTCCATTATATATATTTTACCATAATTTTTAGCGTTTGTTTCTATTTTAAACCATTAACTATAGTATTTTAGCAAAATATATAAATATTTGTATAAAAATCATATAAAGTGCATCTTATTTCTCCTATCCATTAAAGCATCACTAGATATACCAGCGTACAGTATAGCAAACTTATTTTGAGGTTACTTCAGTAGTTTATATACAAAATAACAAATATAATTTCTATTTCCATTTTTCTCCCAGGGGTCTGACTCCGCCTCCATTACTACCTATTTCCCGCAACCCTAGCTCTTCTAATAATCTCATTTACAACGATAACCGCATATCTATCCAATATATCTTCATCCTTATCTAATGAAATAACTCTTTTCTCTTCCTGCCATAGTTTAACCAATCTTTTCTTCGTAATCTCATCTAGACCATTTATTATCTTTTTCGTTCTATCAACATAATCAAAGGCAGCAGCATAATAAGGATATTCATTAAACTCAGGACCCTGTTGTGTCTCGTACTTTAGCTGTTTCCATAGTTCTCTATCATTTTCTCTTATTTCCTTAATTAGTGGGAATAATATATTCTTTTCATCTATATTCATTATATCGACCTCATCTTTCTCTCCATATTATACCACGTTTATCAGTCCTCTTACATTTTTGTGGTCTACTTGCTTATTATCATTTTTCCACTAATTCACTCCTACGAAATCCCCAGCTTCCCTTCCACAAATTCATCATTTCCAAGAAAGTAATTCTCAATGATCTCCCACCTTTCATCATCGTTAAAGTCACCTTCCATAAAGCCCTTCAACACATTTTGGGACTTTCTTCTCTTCCTTTCTATATCCTTTAGAACACCATTGCTGTAGTCTCCATTTGCCAATCGTTTGATCTTCATTGGATCGTTTATTCTAATGAAAATTTCAGTATTCTTGCCGCCCACTAGCTCATAAGTTCCCAGTCTGAATAGCTCAAGTATGGTGGCAAGCTGAATTATATCTGAACGTTTCTCACTCTTTTGTAGGCATATATACGAGGAATGAACGTTGTTTTCTCTGTTGGGAGCGCATTGAATAAGCTCTCTAAGAAGGTAGCTGCCAATAGTGATATAATTCGAATTCATAATACGATACTCTATATCATGCCCCTCTGGTTGGGACTTTCTATACTGAATGAATTTATACTTGTCCACATTTTGATTAAAAGCTGTATTTTCTGAAATATCTGCCACAAACATGTTTAAAATTATATCCGAAAGATCCTGGGAAAATGCTGAACTCTTAAAGGTTTCCTTAAACATGATCTTAAATTCTTCTCTTTTGAAAAACTTGCCGCTGTTTCTGAAGTGATTGAAAATCGAGCTGAGTTTATCTGAATATTCTTTAAGCAGCTCCTTACATTTTTCAAAGTCTTCTTTATAAGTAATTGATAAATGGAGCCTAGGTGATAGCGTTGCTGCTTCCTCAGAGAATCTAAAAAGCTCTCCTTTGAAAAACTTCCATTTAAAATCCGGAAAGGTGATGTCTGAAAAATAAGTACTCCAAATATCTGACATATTCACCTCATATATAGAGCCGGTGTTTGAAATCACTATATCACTGTTATTGAAATTTCCAGGTATGATTCTCTTTGAATTATCCTTTACAGCGATGGCATATTTCCCGTATTTAGCTATAAACTCTTCTTCTATTTCATGTGGTACATTAACAAAGTTCTTAGTAAAAATGGTCTTAGGTCTTACAATGAGCACATTGAAGTTCTTATTTATATCCTTTTGCAATAGCAGCAAGCTTGTTTTAACCTTGTTTTCTAAATTATCGCTGCCAAATAGATAAGAAAAATTATCTGGGCTTATTAATATATTTCTTTTCTTCTTCTCATTATAGATGGAATATATCTTTCTAAGCACCTCTTTAAGCTGGTATTGCCTTATGGAAGATAGACTGCTCAGTACTCTCACGTATTTTAAATCGCTATTAGTATAATCCGTAACGGCATAGCCAGTCATATTCTCATCTCTAGCAGCCCTGCCAATCTCCTGAACATAGTCTGAAAGATTTCCTGTGGGGGCATAATGGTACACCGTATCTATGTCGCTGATATCTATCCCCATACCGAAGGCCTTGGTACAAAGCATGGCCTTATATTTTCCCTCTTTAAAGCGTCGCTGTGCCTCAAGCTTTCTTTCTTTACCGCATTTTGAATAATATTTTCCAACCTTTTCTCTCTCCTCTTCCTTAAGTCTGCCATACAGTTCCTCTATATGGTTTGTATAAGGGCAATAAACAAGAGCTTTTCTACCTTCCTCAATAAACTTTGAAACTCGTTCATGTGCCAGATTGTTTTTATATTCCTCAAAGCCGCCTTTTACTATTTTTTCTCTCACATAGTTTATATTAAATTTGATATTTTTCCTTTTCACATTTCCAAGATGGAGCTTGGGATTATTTAAGGCTAAAGTATTTATAGTATCATTAACGGTATCCTCAGTTCCCATATATACCGCTGTGGCTGTTAAGCAAACTATGGAAAATTGCTTTTCTTTGCATTTTCTAAGCTTCTCAATATAGCTTCCCAAAAACCAGTAATCGGCCCTAAAGTCCCTGCCCCAGGTTGTAACAATATGTGCTTCATCTATAACCAGAAGTCCCAAACGCCTATCAGTACCGATTATGTTATCAAGACTAGTGGACAGCAGCAATTCCGGGGCCATATATAATATTGAAATTTCTCCGCTTTTTATCTTCCTTATACGAGACTCCTTTTCCTCAAAGGATATCTCTGAATTCAAAAACGTTGCAAAGCTTATGCCTCGTTGGTTGTTTAATTGTTCCACCTGGTCTCTCATTAGCGCAATTAAAGGAGTTATTACTATTGTTACAGCCTTCTCTTCTTCTGCCAAATGAATTGCGGGGATTTGAAACAGCAGGGATTTACCTTCACCGGTAGGATCAGTAATGAATATATCTCTAAAATCCTTTTTATCTGCCAGAGCCTTTTCTGATTGATCTATAATTTCAGTTATGATTTCACCTTGAGACACTTCAATGGTTTCATTGGAATCTACAGGGCTCTTATAAAAATTAATATTTCTAAATACCTTATGGCTGCCCCAATACTTCTTTAAAATAGGCAGATACTTATCCTTATCATAAAGATCCTCATCAACAAATCTATCTTTAAGCTCAACACCAAAATCCACCTCTAATTCCTCTGCAACCTTTATCAGAGGCAAAACGTGAGACAGTTCCTCCTTGTTATCCACTAATAGCTTAAAATCTTTTACTTCAACTCCATTTTGCAAAGCTTCTTTAAATTGAAATATATTTAGCTTTGTAACCATATTATTTGATGTCGTTTCTTTATGAATGCTGTCCATATCATCACAATCATAAAATGGTATCTTTTCACAATCATAATCGCTGTCCTTGTCACAGTACTCTACGCCATAACTAGTACTTGAATAATTATAAACATCACAGTAATAGCTAGAGTATAGCTCCATCCTTTCATTTTCAGGCTGTTCAACATCCAAATAGTTATGTATTTTTTTAATTATCTCCTTATCCAAGCTTAGAGGATAATACCTGCTAAATAAATTATTTTCAACTATTACAATCTTTCTGCTTATCTGTTTATCTAAATCAATAATAAGATTGCTTAGAGCTATTAGCTCCTCGTAATAACCCCAAAGGATTTTAATGCCGCTACGCTGAAATAAATTTATAAGCAAACTGCCTTTCTGCTTCTCCAACTCCTCAATATCAATAGACTTATCACTATTTACATACGTTCCGTTGTTTATAGCCTCTGTGCTCCTGCTATCAGATAGTATTGAAAAAAACTCTGCATTAAAGCCCTTAAAAATAACCAACAAGTGTCCATCCACTCCGCATAATTTCTCAAAAACTCTTTCTATATTTTCATTATAAATTCTCTTCATCATTTCCTGCCCCCTGATATTTATCTATATAGATCATTGTTTAAATAGGTTTCTTAGCATACTCATCAATCAGTTCTTCTTCAGTCTTTTCCTTGAAAAGCAAAGCGAGCATTGCTTCTGTAGCCTCTTCTTCACTTCTGTATTCATTTAGTACCTTCACCACTGCAATACTGCCATTATCCAAATCATGCAAAGCATATCCTTCTCTATGTCCAAAATTCATCTTTCAATTCCTCCCATCATTTATTTAACAAATTTTATATAATAAAAATATCATAAAGAGTGTCCTAAAATATGGACTTATAAAATGTAAAAAGCAGTTATCCTCAAAGATAACTGCTTTCTGACTTCTAAACTATATTTCCTTCTTAAGTTCAATTATTTTTTCCATAGAAAGTTCTGTTGCTTCTGCTACTTGATTGACTTCCAGTCCCATTATCAATAAATTTCTAGCTACATTAATTGCCTTTTGCGTTGCTCCCTCTTTTATTCCTTCTTGCATTCCTTCTTTTATTCCTTCTTGTCTAGCTGTCCTTAATCTTGTAACCTGATCATGGCATTCATAAATATCTTCTTCTAATTTCATTTTAGAATTTCTATGATTTTTGTAATAGAAATCTAATTTTCTATCCTGCCTAAACTCTATAATTAATGCTATACTGGAGAATGCTGCAATACAGCTGCCTATTACCAAGCTGATTACTATAAGTAAATCAGCCAACGTAAACCCAACTAATTTTTTAACACATAGAAAAATATTGGGAATATAACGCAAAATCCAATAATAACCGCAACCACTTTTGCTCCTATATCATTTGAGTTGATTTTTTTCATAACAATCACCTCTATCTAACTGTTCAGATCATAAAAATTTACCATTCAATTCTACTTTCCCGATCCTCTTCTCCATTTCATCTTTTAACGCAGTTTTCCTTCGGTTTAGAGACATTATGTCTAGATAATATGTAAAGAACTCATTTTCTTTACCAAGATAGCTTAGTATATCCTTCGCAGTGCTGCAATAATAAGCCGCTCTCACGTATCTTGATCTAGTGCAAGCCTCTATATGGAAAGTCACCATTTCCTTGAGCAGTTCCACTGCAAAAATTAAATAGTGTTCTGGCTTCATCTGCTTCTGATTGTTCAAATCAATATCAGTTATGCCTTCCTCATTACTGCTTTCAATATCCTTCAAAAATTCCTTTAAATTAGTATACTCAACATTTTTACCCTGGAAGGCATGATATATAAGTGCTTTTGATGTATATTTCTCATAGTCATATCGTGATGTCCCGGAATATGTATTCATAAAATCCATCAGTTTTTCAAGCTGGCCTTCATAGGATAAAATCTTTAGACGAATCGTATTTGCATCATAAACTTTTGAAGTTTCGAGAAAACTTAATGTATCATCAATAAATGAGCATAACCCATTAGTTTTACCTGCAAAATGTCTGGTTTTTATATAATATTCATAAGAAGGTCTTTCCTTAAACAATTTATCCATTACCTCAAACGCATCATCAAATTTCTCAAGGCTCTCATAGCAGGATACAAGTCTTATTTTCATATTTGCTACTATCCTGTAATCTGTAATTTTCTCAACAGCTTCCTTAATTACTACTGCTGCCTCCTGAAACCTTCCAGCTTCAAAATATTCTTCACTTAAGTCATCGTTAAAATTAACGCTGTACGTTAAAAAGCTTTCTGCTAGCTTAATTTTATTAGCTTCAGGTTCATATTTTTCCTTAAGATCTCTAAGCAATCCAAAATATGCATGCTGCTGCTCCCAATCAAGATCTTCATTTTCAATAGTGCTCCTTATAGCTTTTTCTACAAGTTCAGTTTCACCTATTAAGTTTATGAAGACACTTGAATATTGCTTTCCGTTTTTTCTCCAAATCTCTAGTGCTTTTTCTACCATTTCAAGCCTATCTAAAATACAATTTTTTACACATATATAGTACTGTTCAAAAACATCTGTCCAATCAACCTCAATATAATAATCAACATATTCTGTACCAAGAATATCAATATCTTCTCTCGCTTCACATATGCAATTAAAAAGTAATTCAAAGGATTGCAAAGCAGTAGTGTATTCTTTATTTCTCGCATGCATAAGGGTTATATTGAAATATTGAGAAAACTCGACCGCCCATTCACACCGCTCAAAGCTGTCTTCTCCATAAGCTCCATAGTAATTTGTATCTTCTATATAATAGTTTCCTTCTAAACATTCCTTACAGAAAACTCTAATTTTCTCTAGGTACTTTTCATCTTTATTTTCATTCATATTATCTAGTGCTAATTGCGAATCAATATTTTTTGATATAAACTTGTTCTTTTCAATTTTCTCAAGCCTTCCTAGCAGTTCAATTACAATATCCACAAGTTTTTCTTTTTCTAGTTTCATCAATGCTTCTCTTTCTGAGTACATAATAAAATTTCTCCCTTAACAAGTTTAGAATCAGTTTGTTGCTACATTCTACCTATAATCATGTATTGCAAATGGAAAAACAGCCATATATATAGATAGCTGTCTTCATTTAAACATCAATATGTCATCTCTATTAGAGTTTCATCCTGCATAAAGTAAATTTATATATCAAGATCTTCACCTTTCTTCTCCATGTTGTATGCCATAAATATATACGTAGGCCCTTCGTACCAAAGTTTACTCTCTTCTCTTTCTAGAATACTGTAGACCTTCGATTCATAAAAATCTATCATAGCTTTTTTCCATGAAATGTTGTACTCTTTAGCTATCATTTCTGTAACTTTCGCAACTTTTAGTGGAATGAAAATATGAACATTTTCCTGAGTAATTTCTGGTAGCATATTTATACCACCTCACTTCCAATATATTTTAATAACTTTATTGCAATTTCCGTATGAAAAGAAATTTGATCGGATAATTTGTAGGTTCTTAGTTCTTCTATTGCCATTTCAAATGTCATAAATCTAGCTAATATTCATGCTCCATGTCCGTTTCCGATGCCTTAATTGTTTCATAGGATATTTCTTTTCTTTCCGGGCAAGGCAATTTCTTACTTCCAAATGTACAAAATTTACAATAACCATTTTTATCATGTTCTATTATGCATTCGTTGTTACATTGCCTTGTACAATTATCTGCAACATAATTAATAAGTGTCTCATATACTAAAGATGCTATTTCGTATGTTGTTTCTTCATCTAATTGCCCACTTAATTCTTCCTGCAATTCAAAAGCGAATCCATTAATGAATTCAATATAAAAAAAGTTCATTGCTGTCCTTTCTTGCAACCCTTTAGGAAGTTCTTCTATATCCAATCCTTTATCTATTAATGATTTAAAATCAATCCTTTTTAGTGGCATTTTTATACATTTATTTTTACAAGTCAAGCATTCCTTATAAAACCCTTTTGAATAACTATAAAGTTTTCTAATTATTGATTTATTTTTAGAACTGCTTGTTTTATTATATCTGTATAAAGTGCTGCCTGTAATATTTAAAATTTCAAGCAAAAAGAAATCAAATCTTACAACTGGATAACCTGATAATTCAATATATTCTTTTACTGAGAAATACTTATCTGAAACAGCTTCAGCCTGTTCAAATAACTGCTCCATACGTTCTTCTTCCTGATCTTTTTTCAAGCAGCAATTTTTATATTTCTTACCACTTCCACAATAACATAGATCATTTCTTCCTATTTTCGCTCTTAACTCCATAACATTAGCTCCTTCTTCATTACTTATTTCAATTTTATTATTCCTCATCATTAACACGTCCTCTTAACTAATCGGTTATATTACTACTGTTTCAGGTTGAATAATCTATACAGTTACTGCCGCATCTGCCTTCGTTGCAAGTACTGATTTCTGTCCAAAAAATAAAATATCTTTCACAATTTTTCTAACCATTTAAATCTCCTCTACTTCGAATAATCAACATTAATATGTTAACTATCAATATTTCTACTTTGCCTCCAGCTAAACATACACTACAAATATATCTTTTCCTTCACATTCTGTTCTTCCTTAAAATCAAAATTTCTTATAAAGTCAGAAAATATTAGCTTCTGCATACACACTTCTCCTAACTTTCTTCACAGTATATTTTCTATTATATACTAATACTATAAACATTAACATATTTATAACGTTTAAAGTTAATACTCTCAGTTAACTTCAGAATAAATTTGCCTAGTACTGTATTTTTTTCTGCTATAATAAATACTATCAAGTTTATACAGAAGAAAGATCAAGGTGATACGAATTGATTTACTTAAATGCTTTTAGATTACCAAACAGAACACTTTCAAATCCAAATATATATCCATACAATGTATTTGCTAAAAAAAACGAAAAATGTCTGTTATTTGACAAGATTACAATTCTATATGGAAATAATGCTTGCGGGAAATCTACGCTATTAAATATCATTGCTAATAGTTTGAATTTAATTGGGAAAGAGGAAGTTAAAGCTTTTGGATTAGTAGATTATTTCAACACTTTTATCAATGAGTGTGCTTATGAACTAGGTGAAGATGATGAAGGGCAGAAATATAGCAGCGTTCCTGAAAACAGTAGTTACATTAAAAGTGAAGATATAATGTATGAGGTTAAAAAGATTCAACAAGAAGCAGTACTAAAAGAAGGATACGTCTACGAACATGCTAAAAAAGGATATAATAAAGAACAGAGGGATGAGTTAAAGAAATCGAAGAAGATGCATAATCAGATAGACATAATAAAATTTTGCCAGGAAAAATATTCAAATGGTGAGATGAGTCTGCAAGTATTTGATGACTATTTACAAGCAAATGCACTCTTTTTATTGGATGAGCCTGAAGTTTCATTATCTCCTCAAAATCAGGTACTATTAGCGGAAAAGATTAATTCGGGGGCAAGATTTTTCAATAATCAATTTATCATAGCTACTCATTCACCATTTATGTTAGGAACCTTAGCTGCAAAAATATACAATTTTGATTCACAAGATATGGACGTTTGCAGCTGGAGCAAATTAGAAAACGTCAGGTATTTTTATGACTATTTTAAAAAGCACCAGAATGAATTTGAAGAATAAGCCTAGTTTCTTTCTTCTCATCATTAACACATAGCCTGTTTTTAATTCCTCGCAAACCAACCATATTGACTAACATCACAAAAAATGTTAAAGTTAGCTTTAAGTCAAACTAATAGGTTTTCTGTATCGAAACTTGATTTATACATGTACCAAAATTGGGGGGATTTTCTTTGGAATATACTATTAAACAAGTTGCAGCTCGAACAAATTTAACAACTTATACACTTAGATACTATGATAAGGAAGGTTTGATTCCTCAATTAAAGAGGACAAGTTCTGGCATAAGAAAATATACTGAACAGGACATAAGCTGGATACAATTAATCTGCTGTCTTAAAAACAGCGGTATGCCTCTGGGAAAAATAAAGGAGTTTATGAAACTGTGTTTAAAGGGCAATTCTGCCTGTGAAGAAAGAAAAAAAATACTTGAAGAACACAAGGCAAACATTCTATCTCAAATAGAAAATCTTAACTCCAGCTTAAATGTTGTGAACTACAAACTAGAGCATTATAAAGAGATAGGTATATTTCATATCGATAACATAGATGAGTAAGCAAACCAAGAGGCAAAAATGAGCATTAAACAAAAAGGATGTAACTATATAATTTACGAAGTAATATAAGGACAACTCTTTAGTAAATACTATGAAATAAATAAACAAGAAAAGTAATTTGTAAGAAGTAATATGGAAAATAATACTTTGCAAATGCATAGAGTCGGTTAAAGGGATGAGTGACCGTCGGAATCATTTTTCAGCCGACAGAGGTCACTCATCCCTTATTTTATAAGCTCATAGCTGCAAAGAATCCCATACGGATTGCAGTGCCAACCTTTCCTACTTTTTCACAATCTCCTACTACTCTTGTTTTAATATGGTATTTAGCTTTAAGCTCTTCAGCTAGTTTGTTATTCTTTCTCATACCAAAAGCTGTAACAACTGTATCTGCCTTGATTAATTCTGAAGTTCCATCAGCTTTTTCAACATGAACTCCCTGTTCATCTATTGATGTAACCTTACAGCTTGTATAGGCTTTTACTCCTGCTTTTTCTAGTGCAGGAATTAATGCTGCTTTGTTTATAAACATAACATCCTTTGCAATTGAATCCATCATTTCAACAATGGCAACATTCTTACCTTCTTCAGTTGCAAGCTCAAGTGCACTGTCACAACCGGAAAGTCCACCTCCGCAGATAACTATATTTTCACCTTTTAATAGTTCTTTGTTCTTATGAGCATCAATTACATTTATAACATTTGAAGAATCTATTCCTTTTATAGGTGGATTAAATGGAACGGCTCCAGTAGCTACAATAATGTTATCGCAATCCATAAGCGCTTTATCTTCAGCATGTATCTCTTTTCCAAGCTGAAGGTCAACTCCAAGTTTCTTTAATTGAAGTTCATACCAGCCTACAAGCCTTCTAAGCTGACTTTTGAATGCTGGTGTAGCCGCAGCTGCTAGCTGTCCGCCAATAACATTTTCCTTTTCAAATACTGTTACATTATGTCCTTCTAAAGCTGCTACTCTTGCTGCTTCCAAACCAGCAGGACCTGCTCCGATAATTACAACTTTTTTAGCTTTGGCTGCAGGTTTTATGGCAAATCTTGCTTCATCACAGGCTTGAATGTTTACTGAGCAGCTTAATTTAGTAAGTCTTCCTGCAATTCTTCCTATACAATCTTCATTACATCTTATGCAAGGTCTAACCTCTTCACGTAAACCGTTCATAAGTTTATTAGGCATTTCAGGATCAGCAATAAGCTGACGGCCGAACATTACAAAATCAGCATTACCAGACTCTATTAGTTTTACTGCTGTTTCTGGAGTATGGTTACCAGAATTTAAAATTGGTATATTAACTGTCTTTCGTGCAGGTTCACAAACATAATCCATGCATGCATCTCCAAGATATGCAGGAGGGAATATATAATCTATAGTTTCATAGGAACCAGCATCAATATCAACTGCATCAACGCCTTCCTCTTCAAGCAATTTGATAAGCGGCATGCTGTCTTCAAGAGTACGTCCGCCTTCGAATCTATGGTCAAGGGAAATACGGAATAATATTGGCATATCAGGGCCAACAGCACCTCTAATTGAACGCACAATTTCTCTAGCGAAACGTGTACGTTTTTCAGGAGTTCCACCATACTCATCCTCACGTTTGTTCCAGATTGGTGATAGGAACTGATCTATTAAATATCCAGCATGTCCATGAATTTCGATTCCATCAAAGCCCGCATCTTTAGCTATTTTAGCTGAATTTGCGAATTTCTTCATAACATCCTGAATATCCTCGTAACTCATTGGTCTGCAGTTTACAGCAGGATTAAAAGTTGAAGGAATTGGTGATGCTGACATAGGTGGTTCCCCAAGCATGTTAGGAAATGCATTTCTTCCTGTTCCGCAGCTGATCTGGGCAATAATCTTTGCTCCATATCTTTGTACAGCCTCGCAGACAGTAGTTAGCTGAGGTATTACATAAGTTTGTTCAAGGATTCCTTCAAGGGAACCCTGTGCAATTTCTTTACTTAGAAACTGACATCCCATGATTATAAGGCCTACTCCGCCTTTTGCTCGTTCTTCAAAGTAATCGATTTCATCATTTGCTATAGTTCCATCAATATGTGATGAATTTGTTCCCATTGGTGAAAAGACAAGACGATTTTTCACTTCCATTTTACCTATTTTGAATGGTGTAAAGAGATTGTTATAATTCATAAATATACCTCCATAGTTCTTTGTGGAATTTTTAACTATCGTATATCTGAATTCTACCAACACCTGGTTATATCGTCAATGTTGGTACTCACAAAAATAGATATAATACTTGTGAATTTGCACAAATGCATTTATAATAATACTATTTAATACTTATACTTAATGATGGCAAGGGGTTGTTTAAGTGGATTTCGAATTGTTTTACGAAAAAATATTTAATGCTATGCTCAAAGGAAATGTTCAGACAATTGTTGATGCAGCCTATGAGGTACTAAAGCTGCCACTCATGGTAATCGATACTGACTATAACATTCTTGCTGCCACAGCAAACACTCAATTTCAAGATACAATATGGGACTCAATTATTAATAAAAAACGTGCATCAGAGGAACTTATATGGTCTTTTTATGAAAATAAATACATTGACCAAGTATGCAAAAGTGCCAAGCCTATCTACATTGATTGGGGAATAATTGGCATTCCAAATTACTGTGGAGCAATACGAATAAACGATGTGGTGACTGGCTATATAGCTATGCTGTGCCCTAAAGACAGATATAAAGAAGAGTATATTGAAGCGCTATCAATAGCTGCGAAAGCACTAACCATAAGCTTTTCCTCCAATAAAAAGCTTAACACGCAGAAAAATCCAATGGTTGAAATATTCTTTAGAGATTTATTAAATGGTATCCTTATCTACGAAAAGCAGCTTGAGAGCTGGAGAACTGATTTTAAATATATTTTTAAGGGTGATTATGTGCTTGCAGCAATCTGTGCTGAAAACAAAGATTCCACGGGTATCTTACAGTATCTTGCAAGTAAGCTTAATAATAAATATCCTAATATGCTTTCAACAATTCTAGCTGGTACTCTTTTTTTGTTATTTTCTTCAGTGCATAGTGAGGAAAAGATTATGGAAATTTCAGATGAGATAAAAAAAGAACTCTCCTCCATGGATTTTCCATATAGCCTTAGCAGTTTTTTTTCTAATATATTAGAGACGCCAAACTATAGATTTCAAGTAGAAAAGGCTATAGAATTGGGTAAGCTTCTTAAACCAAAGCAAAAGCTGCATCTATATGATGATTACTTTTCAGCTGCAATTCTTACCTATGCAATAAAGGAAATGGATGAATTAAGCTATATTCATCCTGCTATCTATAAATTAAAGGAATATGATGCTAAGAATAACACAACCTATCTTGAAACTCTCGAAGTATATATTAACTTAATGCGCGATACCCATCTTTCAGCAGAGAAATTGCATATTCACAGAAATACTATGCTTTATCGAATTAATAAAATCTCTGACTTAACACAGATCAATCTTGATGACGAAAGTATCTGTTCAAAGCTTTTACTTAGCTTTATGATGGTAAAACTAAAAAAGGATTTAGGGAAATAAGAATTGTCAAGTGCCTGGCACTTGACAATTTGACATTTACTTTTTTCTCCTAAAAAATTTATTAATAACCGCTTCAACAGTAATCGCTATTGCAGCTACTGAACCTGCCACTGCTGCTGCACCTCCGCCCATGCCTAACAGCATCATTCCTACTTTATCAAAAAATGAATTATCATTAACAAGATATGTCCATGTTGATTCTAAAGGCGTACATCTCTCACTAATCTCATCAAAGGTTATCTCTGAATTTTCAAGTTTTTCGTAATCTTCCTTGATTTTTTCTTCTATGATTTCCTGTAAAAGCTGAAATTCCTTTACTAATCTCATTTGGAATTCTCTTAATGGATCTTTTCCAGAAATAGCTTCAAGATGTATAGTTTCCTTCAAATTTGATACCATCTCAAGATAATCGGCCCAACACTGCTCCATATGAAAAAGCCTTATATTTTTTATAAATTTTTGGATTTCAATTTCACTATGTTTTTGCTTAAGCTCATCATGTAACTTAACAAAATTATCCTGTAAAAGATTATCCTCAAATTTATCATTAAGTATTTCCATACGTAAATTATACATATGCTGTCTTTGCCTATCTAATATATCTGAATATTTATATAACTCTCTTCGTAAATCTGAATTTTGACCTTGAACAATCCTTTGAACTTGGGCTATTTTCTTTTTAAATATTGGATTTGATAGAGGCTCTTCCTGACTTTGGGGCTGAAATCTCCTAGGAATAACACTGTCTATTCCATACTTAACCATAAGGTCGTCTTCTAAGCTTACAAAAAAGCAAGTAACTCCCGGATCCCCTTGCCTGCCTGCTCTTCCCATTAATTGTTTATCAATCCTTATGCTTTCATAGCGATTAGTTCCAATGACATATAGGCCGCCTAATTCTTTTATCTTTTCTCTATGTTCCCCTTTTATTCCGCCTAATAATATATCTGTTCCCCTGCCAGCCATATTAGTGGATACTGTGACTGCTCCGAGAGTTCCTGCATTTTCAATAATATGAGCTTCCAATTCATCATTTTTAGCATTTAATACCTGGCACTTAACCCCTATATTTGATAATTGAGCTGCTATATAAAGAGATTCTTTGACGCTGCTTGTACCTATAAGTATTGGCTGCCCTGTAGCATGCACCTTTTCAATTTCTTCTACTAAGGCTTTGTGTTTTGCCTCTTTATGTGTAAATACATATGGTTCTAAATCCCGCCTGATAGATGGTTTATTGGGTGGAATTACAACAACCTCCATACCGTAAAATTCAAGGATTTCATTTGCAGCATCTGAAGCTGTTCCCGTCATACCAGCTAAATTATCATACAATTGTATAAAGTGCTGCAGCGTTATCTGAGACATAATTCTTCCTTTAGCTTGAATTTCTATATTTTCTTTACTTTCCAGCGCTGCTTGAAGCCCGTCAGGCCAATGTCTATTTTCCGCAACACGACCGGTAAATTCATCCACCATTTCAATTTTGTCTTTTCTTACAATATAGTCTACATCCTTTTGAAGAAGTACTTCTGCAAAAAGTGCACTATTTACCTGTGCAAATAAATCTATATTTCCTTCTTCGAAAAGATTTCCGCAGCCTAATTCAGCTTCAATATGCTCAATACCTGTCTCTGTTAGATATACATTTCGGGAATATTCATCAGTTTTATAATCAACTAAAGGTTTTAATACCCTTACAGCACTACTAACTCTTTGAAGACTATTCCCTTTTTCCTCAGTACTTACAGCTATAACTAACGGGATTCTCGCTTCGTCTATAAGTATGGAATCCGCTTCATCTACAATTGCATAATAAAATGGTCTGTGAATTAAATCTTCCTTATCATAGCAAAGAGAATCTCTGAGATAGTCAAAGCCTGCTTCTTTAGCAGTAACATAAGTAATGTCGCAATTGTAGGCTTCTCTCTTTTCTTTCCTTTCCATTGCTTCCTGAACAAACCCCACAGATAATCCCAGCATTTCATACACAGGCTTCATCCATAATGCATCTCTACGCGCAAGATAATCATTAAAGGTGAGAATATGTACTCCTTTTTTATATAGTCCATTCAAATAAGCTGGAAATACTGCTGTTAAGGTTTTTCCTTCTCCAGTTTGCATTTCTATTAAATTATTATTGTTAAGAGCTATTGCACCTAGCAATTGAACATCGTAAGCTTCAAAGCCTAATGTTCTTCTAATTGCCTCTTTAACCAGTGCAAAACCTTCTATAATAAGTTTATCTGTTTCTATTCCACCAAGTGCCTGTTCCTTTAGTTTATTTGATCTATCTAGAAGTTCATTATCACTTATACATTTTAATTGCAATTTATTAATACTATCCACTATGGTTTTATAGCTATCTAATAACGTGTTTTTTTTCAATAGAATCGTACCCCTTTTAATTTGACTCCACCACTAAATCACAATTCCTTCACAGTGGTCAATCTCATGTTGAATAATCTGTGCAGTCCATCCGGAAAACGTCTGTTTCTGCTTTGCAAAATTCCTATCCATATACTCAACTTCTATAATTTCATATCGTATTGTCTTTCTAACACCAGTTAAAGATAGACATCCTTCCTGGGTTTCATAGGGTTTAGATTTCTTTATAATAACTGGATTAATCATAGGTATTCCAATACCGCACACGCTATACACAATAATCCGTTTGTTTATTCCTATCATATTTGCAGCCATACCTACACAATCAGCTTCATTCGCTTTCAAGGTATCAAGCAGATCATCAATAACTGCTGCATCTGCCTGCGTTGCAAGTACTGATTTCTGTCCCAAAAATAAAATATCTTTCACAATTTTTCTTACCATTAAAATCCCCTTCCTATCACTTGCCATCCTAAATTAACTCTTCAATATAATTGTTAATTAAACTAGGAAAACTATTACTGCTATTTAAGGTGCCATTAATAATATGATAGCATAAAAGAGTTATATTGGCTCCACTGACAAGATAAAAAGTATCACAAATTATAAAATGTCAAGTGCCTGGCACTTGACATTTCACAAAATTATACTACTTCAACCCGATATAGATATGTATTTCTGCATTTTCCATATCGCTATTCTGATACTCTTCAAAATCGCAGATAAAGTTTCTTGGCAGGTTCATATTCCATAACTGCTGCCAGAAAGCTGCTACTGCTTTGTGCATATCACCTTTTACAATAAACTTTGCATATTTTCCTGTTGGTATTGTTCCCTTAACCGCTCCCTCTGGAATAGCCTCAGCGTCTGTTACCTCACAGGCAACTATAACAGTGTAATCATCCTTTTCGTTTCCTGCATAATCCGTATATATTCCAAGTGCTTTATCATTCTTTTTATTTTGAACAGCCTCATAAACACTGTTTGAATAGAACTGCTGCCATAGCCCTCCTATAACTATTCCCATGTCTGGCGCCATGTTGTTGGTGCGTGCCGACAACCCTACAATAATCTTTTCTTCTAAATTAACAATTTCATATTCCATAATAGTTAATACCTCTCTTCCTTTCGATACACACACTATATCAAAGGAAACATGACATCTGTATGTCATCTTCTATATTTATCACTTATCTGATTAATAATTTGCATAAATTCCTCTCTAAGCTCCTCAGGTTCTAAAAGTTCCACACTATTTCCAAAACTTAAAAGCCAAGTGAATAAATATTCTTTATCCGCGAAATCAAAACAAAATAGCAATTTACCATCTTGCTGTTCCTTGAAACTCCATAAGCCAAACTGCTCAATCAATCTCCATTTCATCTCATGTTCAAAAACTGCCTTTATCGTAATCTCAGCAGGAAAGATTCGCTTTGCAGATAAATCTAGAGGTAATACCTCTCTTAATTCATACTTTTCACCGGTATTGATTAAATCTATTATTCTGTTAAGTTTAAACAAGCGAAAGCTTTGCTTATTGGTGCAATATCCATATACATACCAGGATGCCCATTGGAATACAAGCATATTGGGTTCAATAGTTCGCCTGCTTTCCCCTTTGGGGGAATAATAAGTGAAGCTTACTTTTTCTGCTCTCTCAATTGCTGTCTGAATTAGTTCTATTTTAGGAGCAAGAGTATCTTTGTACCAAGAAGACAAGTTAATTATTATGTGGTTATTAGAAGCCAGCACCGAAGACTCACCTACAGACAGCTTTTCCATCAGCTGCTGATACCTATTGGTACCTGACACACTGTCAAGACTTCTAAGTCCAGATAAAATTGACTGCATTTCGGAAGAAGTGAGCAGGGTTTTATCAATGCAGTACCCTTCCATTATTGATATGCCTCCGTTTTGCCCTTGGGTTGTAACAATTGGAATTCCAGCCTTACATATATCTTCAATATCTCTATTAATTGTTCGTCTTGATACTTCAAATTTCTCTGCCAAGTAAGGTGCTGTCACCTTTTTCTGCTGCAGTAAAATTGATAGTATTCCTATTAGTCGTTCAATTTTCATCTCAATAATCCTTTCAGCCTATCTCTTTTCAATTGTTTATATTATATATCTTATCACACGTAAGCCATAAAGTGTAAAACTTTCCAGACGATATGTAAAATGTATATATTTAAAGAAAGGAAGCGACAACATGGATACATCAATGATTATTTCAACACAAAATCATTCTTCGGTTAACACTAAAATATCACAGTTGGAAATGCAGTTGTCTTCATTTGACGTAGAGCTTCAACAAGCTATAAAGCAAAGTAACACTCATGAAGCAAATGCAATTCAAACACTGATTTCAAAGTTAAGCAAGGAGATTTCACAGCTGAAGAGTGTTAGCGAAATACAAGGAGTTTCACAGCAAGCTCAAATTTCTAATGTTTTAAACAACAATAATCCTTCTTCCTCATCTTCTGCAAAAATGGCAGTAGATACATTAAGGGGTACGGGCATAGACACTTCTGTATAGTATTAATGGTAAAAGCAGTCATCTATTCAGACAACTGCTTTTATCTACTAAGATTACTCTTCTATTTCATCAGTAAGTTCAATTATCTCCTGAATTATACGGCCAATGTAATCAATAGTATCAAGAAGAGGTTTATCAGTGGTTATATCTACTCCCGCCATTCTTGCAAGTTCTGCTGGTGTCTCTGTTGAACCTGCTCTAAGGACTGCTTTCCAATCTTCTATAGCTGGCTGCCCTTCTTTTAAGATTCTATTGCTGACTTCTGTTGCTATGGTAAGTCCTGCGCTATAAGTATAGGAATATAGTCCCATGTAATAATGAGGCTGTCTCATCCAAGTCAGCTCTGCACCATCAATTATTTTCACGTCGTCTCCCCAGAACTTTTCGAGGACACTCTTCTTTATTTCACAAAGTGTTGATGCCTGAACGCTTCCGCCTTCATCAATTATTCTATAAACTTCCCTTTGATATGCAGCCTCTAAAAGGTGAGTTACAAAATTATGATAATAGGTATGACTAATCATTGAAGATAAAACCCATCTTCTAAATCTTTTATCCTTATTACTCTTTAGAAGATAATTAGCCATAAGAAGCTCATTCATCGTAGAAGGTGCCTCTACGAAGTAGGTAGAAACATCCGTATCAAATATATTTTGGTTTTCATTGCATAACTTGAAGTGTCCTGCATGTCCAAGCTCATGAGCTAAGGTAAATACCTCTGACATTTTCTCACTCCAGGATAATAATATGAAGGAGTGAGTTCCATAAGGACTTGAACAGAAACCTCCTGTAGATTTTCCCTTATTTTGTGCAAAGTCAATCCATCTCTCATCATAAGCTTTTTTGACCATTTCTAGATAATCTTCACCTAATATAGCTAAAGCACCTTCAATATACTTTTTAGATTCTTCTATAGTTACATTAGGATCGTATTCAGGATCGACCGCAAGCTTCAAATCCGCAAAAGTCATTTCATCTAATTTATGTATTTTCTTAAGCAATTTTGCATACTTTCTCATGTGAGGCGCCAATTTCTCAGTTATCAAATCTATCTGTCTGTTATATAGTTTCCTATCAACCTTTTGCGGAAATAACAAACTATCTATTACTGAATCAAAACCTCTTAGTGCAGCCATAGTTTTTTCCTTTTGCACTTGCACCTGATAAGCTGCAGCTGTAGTATATTGATATTCTCTTAATTTTGCAGAAAATTTCTCAAAAGCAGTTCTTCTTACCTTTGTATCATTTTCATATTCATATACATTTTCAAAAAGTGCATAACCAAGAGGATATTCTGTTCCATCTACTGTGAAACTTTTAAAATCCATATCTGCATGCTTTGCCTGCTCATAAATGCTGTAAGGCGCTTCTAAAGTTCCCGATAAAGCTGCTAATACTCTTTCTGCTTCCGGATGAAGTTTATGTTCCTTTTCTCTTTTTATATTCATTAAATAGTTGCTGTTTTCCCTTGATTCACTTATTGCAGCATTAAGAATTTTTTCATCAGCCTCAATAATCTCACTATCGATAAAGCTCATTCTACTTTGGATGTCAGAGGTTATATTGGCTAATTTAAAAGCTCTTTCCTGGTTTTCATCATTCGTGTAATCCACAGAAACAGAAAGCTCTGCATAAGAATTTGTAAGATACAATATTTCAGTTAATTTTCTCATTTCATCTAAGCACTCATTAATGTTCCCTGCAGTGTTCAATTTACCCTTATAGGCCTTTTCAATACTCAAGGCAAGTTCTTTCATCTCATTTACAGCTGCCTCATATTTTTCATCTGTTGAATAAATGGCCGATAAATCCCAGGTAAGTGCTTTATCTACATCTTTTCTTTCCATTAAAACTTTTCCCATTTACAACGCCTCCTATATTAAAATATTGTTTATAAATACTTCCTTTAGTTAATAAGTTTACTAGAAATAATATTTGTTCTATTTATAGAATACTTATTTACAACAATAGAAAATACTTCATATCTGTTAAATTTCTAGAAATATTATACACCCTTTCTGCACCGGCTTACAATGTACATATTAATTATAGTGCAAGACAAACTTCTTGAAACAGGAATTTACTATTGAATTTAATATTTAAGAACCAATTTGCTATTGACTCTGACGTTACGTAATAGTGTATTGTATAAGTATACTAAGACGAAAGGAGAAAAATGAAATGAGATGAAAATCAATGAACTAGCAAAAATAGCAGGAGTTACCGTTAGAACACTCCATTATTATGATGAGATAGGTCTGCTTAAACCAAGCTAGGTTACTGAAACGGGATATAGGCTATATGGTGAAGAAGCTCTTGCTGTGCTGCAGCAAATATTATTCTTTAAAGAATTGGATTTTCCGCTAACTGAAATTAAAGATATTATGATCAATCCATCATTTAATAAATCTGAAGCACTAAAAAAACAAAAGGAATTGCTTATTAAAAAACGTGAACGAATTGATAAGCTTATAAAGCTTGTAGATAGTTCAATAAAAGGAGAGGTAAACATGAGTTTTAAAGAATTTGATATGACAGAAATTGAAAATATGAAAAAAAAGTATGAAAAAGAAGTTAAAGAGCGTTGGAGTAAAACTGATGCTTATGCTGAAAGCGAAAAAAGAACTAGCAAATACAATAAAGAACAGTGGCAGCAAATAAATGAAGAAGGCAAATATATACTAAAAGCGTTTGCAGACAATATTGATAAAGCTCCAGACAGCAGTGAAGTTCAAACTCTTGTTAAAAAATGGCAGAATTTTATTACAGATAACTTCTACAACTGCACAAACGAAATTTTGCAGTGCTTAGGCACAATGTACATTGGCGATGAGCGCTTTAAGGAAAATATTGACCGTAACTGTGACGGAACTGCCGAATTTATCTCCAAGGCAATTGAAATTTACTGTACAAAATAATTAAATGTCAAGTGCCAGGCACTTGACATTTGAGCTTATTCCACTTTTTTAAATTTATTAACCTCATTGTTCAGCTTTTTGACAATCTCAAGGTTATTAGCAGCCTCATCTGTAATGCTTGAAATTGATGTTAACAATGTGTTTGTATCTTCACTAGAATGAATAACAAAATTTACACTTTCATCAATTGCCTGTGAAATCTCTTGGATTCCATTAGTTATATTCGTTGCAATGCTTCTTAAGTCGGATGATTCTGAGCTGAAACGAGTGAGCATTTCATTCATCACATCTGCATCCTGTTTGTAACTGTTAGCTACCTCTACAAATCCATCGTAATCAGGCAGCACCTTTTCTGTTATATAGGACATAATTTCATTAGAATTTCCTACAAGCTCTTCTACAGCACCTAAGACCAATTTGCTGATATTTTGAATATCATTTGCCGTCTTCTGAGTACTCTCAGCTAATTTTCGTATTTGGTCGGCAACGACAGCAAAACCTTTTCCCGCCTCCCCTGCTCTTGCAGCTTCTATGGAAGCATTTAGGGCCAGCATATTAGTTTCGTTAGAGATACTTAAAATATTTGCAGTAAGTTCACTGATTCTTCCAACAGAACGGCTGCTCTCTATTGAAGCAGTCATAGATTTTTCAATGTTTTGAAGAACGCCCTGTGTCTGAACTTTACTCTGATTAGATTGAGTTCGGATTCTTTCAGCACGGTGGGCTATATTTCCTACATGCTCAGAATTTGATTCTGCTGAATCTGCAATGATATTAGCAGATGAAAGAACTTCCTGTGTACCATTTCCAATTGTCTGTAAAGTACTGCTGATTTCTTCCATGCTTGCCGAAAGCTCAGTTAACGCATTTGATACGCTGGATGTAGAATCTTTACTTTCCGATATATGTTTGCTTATGACTTCCGTAGATTTATTGATGGTATTTGAACCAGATTTTATTGAAATCATCGCATGTTGCAGCGTTTCTAAAAAGCGATTTATACCTTTTGCCATCTGCCCGACTTCATCCTCGGATTTGATGTTAATGCGTGCAGTTAAATCACCGTCATCTTTTTCAAGCTTTCGGATTATTTCACGCAGACTGCTGTTTACCTTTTTCAAAGGAATAATTATTGTCTTCATAGAAATATAGAAAGCTAAGGCAGCAGATATTATGAATATAATTGCCATAACCCAGATAATGACTGTTGACCTGTCAACCCTTGAATGTACAAGTCCAACCTCATGACCGATTCTGCCATTTAATATCTTTTGAAAATCGCTTTCCGATTTCATCATTGAGTTTGATAAAGTCTCATAATCTTTGTTTTGCTGCTCAGCAGACGTAATGTTGCCGCTTTTAATATTCTCTGCTATGGCTTCTGCCTGCTTCAGTAAGGTCTTGATATTAGACTTATATGGTGCATAAGCATCATGAAGAGTGCTGTTCATTGCTTTGCTAGAAAATTTATCGCAAATAGCTTCAATTTTATTGTTGCTAGAAGCTGCTTGCTTCACTGAATGTTGAATTGTCTGTGAAACCTGTTCTGCAGTGCTGCTTTTATCGCCTAAGATGTATGTCTTAATCGACAAATGAATCTGATCCATATCATTCTTTAGCTTTACCTGCTCGGCTTCAAGACTGACAAAAGAATCAGAAATCAAACTAGCCGATAGATGTACCTGAGAATTTGTTACTCCACTTAGTACTGTGTTTAATGTGAAAATAAAGGTTAAAAAAATAAGAATAAACAAAATACGATACACTATAGATTTACGCATAAATACTATCTCCCATAATTTACATAATATATTAATTTCGTCTATAATATAACATATTAGTATTATTAATATCCATAAACAAAAAGTTTACATAGCAAACAATATATTTAATCCAATATTTTCCTAATGTTACATAAATCCCTTCTTTACACCTAGCTGTAAAGAAAAAACAGTGAGCTTAATATAGTCTAAGCTCACTGCTTTTGATATTTTCGGTAAAATAATAAGTTATTACGTTGTTTTTCTTTCAACGAGGCTTATAGGCAAAATACTTTCTGTATTAACTGGCTTACCATCTATTATTTCTAGTAAGATCTTTAATGACATTTTTCCAATTTCTTCTATGGGTTGTTTTATTGTAGTCAGTGGCGGAACAATCATAGACGCTAAGCTGATATCGTCATATCCAACTATTTTTAAATCCTTTGGTACTTCTTTACCCAGCTTATTAGTAACATGTATTATTGAAGCTGCTATCATATCACTGCTGGCAAAGATTCCATCAATATCTGAATGCTCAGAAAAAAGACTATACGCAAGTTTTTCGTAACTTTCAAATATATCTAATTTTGCTTGCTTTATAACATATTCAACATTTCTCTCAGTGGCTACATCTATGAACGCCTGATATCTTTTGTTGGCTGGTGTATTAATTTCCAAAGGACCGCTTATATGTGCTAACTTTTTACATCCTTTATCAATTAAAAGATTGGTTGCTAAAACGCCTCCATTGTAGTTATCTGAAGTAACATAAGGAACACCATTAGATAAATTTCTATCTAATGCTACTATCGGCAAATCCGAGGTTATATAGTCTGACGTCTCAACAGTATGACTACCCATTATTATTCCATCAACCTGGTTCCTTTTCAGCATAGCTACATAATCTTTTTCCTTATCACTATTCTGATAGGAATTACATACGAGAACTTTATAGCCTTCCTCATACGCATAATATTCTATATAATTTGTTAACTCTGCAAAAAACGGGTGTGATACATTAGGAACTATTACTCCGATTATGTTTGATTTCCTTCTATGTAAGGAACGTGCTATCTCATTTGGCTGATAGTTAAGTTCTTCCATAGCTGCATGTACTTTTTTTCTTGTTGCATCACTAATATATCCTCTGTTATTTAACACTCTCGAAACAGTCGTAACAGTTATTCCCGCCAATTTAGCTACATCTTTTATCGTTGCCATTTTAATCATCCTCTGACTAACCTTATATTTATTATGCCAATTGATTATATTATATGATACTGCCCTTGTCCAGTTATATTATACAATTAAATCTAAAAGATGTAAATTTATAAAGAATAGTTAATTTTTTTACCATTTTCATCTATATATTCAATTATTGATTTATTTGTAATAAGGTTTACGTTTAGCTGACAACATTTATCCTCTTTCTGCCAGAACAATTTTAATTCATTATCATTAGAATCCATTACTTTAAAGTCTCCATCGAAGGCTTCATATTTATTTCTAAATCTCATTAATTTTAACAATCTCTGTACAACCTGTGTATTAACAGCTTCTTCAATTTCATCCAAAGTATAATTATGACGGTTATTTCCTCTACCATCACCAGTCGCTTTCAGCATTTCGTCATCATTTTCACCAGCTAAAGCTCCTACATAATATACTTGAGGTATTCCTGGAGTAAAGAATTGAATTGCTCTCGAAGCAATATAAGCATCATCATCTTTATTTAACAGAGAATAATAAGTTCCGTTTATTTGATGAACATCAAAACCGTCCTTATCCTTGTGTTCTTCTGATAAAATACGACTGAGATTCGCTCCTCTTTCAACAGACTCATTTACTATCTTTCTTGCTACGCTTGTATCTATAAGTCCATCAACGTCCGGTTTAACTGGGACTCCATCGTGACAGTCAAGAGTTGTAAACTGATTTTTCGGTCTGTTACTCAGGTATTTCTTAATACTTTTACTGGATTTATTTGATAGTGCTTCTAGTACTGTGTAGGGAAGAATAAAATCATATATCCAGAATCCATGTTCTGCCAATCTGTATTGAATTTCATAATATGCATGTACTTCAGGCAGCAATTCAATTCCGTAAGAATTAGCAATATCTTTAATCCAATTCATAAATTCATATATATCAGGTTCTACGAAGAAACAGCTTGTGCCTAATTTTTTTATAACATATCCAACAGCATCAAGTCTGACTATCTTAACATTATTTTCACTGAATTTCTTAAAGAAATCTGAAAATAGCTCTTTGAAAATCTTAGACTTAACATCTAAATCTATTTGTTCTGAAGCCTCTGATTTTCCAAAGGTAGTCCAAACTTTTTCCTGTTTTCCTGCTATTTCGAAAGTAGAATATGGTTTTTTTCTTCTTAAGAACATCTTATCGATATCTTCTTGTTTAGGTTCTCCATTTTCCCAATATTTATCAAGAGTTATAAACAGATCTGCATATTTTGATTGTCTTCCCTTTTGAAGAAAGTCTTGAAAATATTCTGATTGCCTGGAAATATGATTAACCATAACATCTAATACTACATCAAATTTTTCTCCTATAGATTTCACATCATCCCAAGTTCCAAACTCATCATTTATCTTCATATAGGTGAGCGGTGCAAAACCCCTATCGCCTGAGGAAGGAAAAGGAGGCAGAATGTGAACGCCGCCTTCAAATACATCAGCGAAATATTTATTCAAAACATTATTAAGGCTCTTTAAATCACCCCCAAGGGAATCAGGATAAGTTATAAGCTGTACCTTATTTTTTAGTGCCATTTTTATATCCTCCACAAATTTTATATTTCGTATAGTCTGCTTATTTCTTCAAGCTTCGGTAAATCAACTACTGCACCGGTATATTTTAATTTGAAGGCGCAAACTGCAAAACCTAGCTTTAAAGCATCAATAAGCTTGTATCCTTTTACAACTGCACTATAAAATCCAGACCAGAAAGCATCGCCAGCTCCAGTGGTATCTACGACTTCCTTTGCTAAAGTGCTGAATTCAATTTTTTCAGTTCCGTTTGATACTATAGCTCCATCTTTTCCAAGCGTCATAATTACTAGCTTAGCACCTAATTTTAAAAACTTGTCCATTTGATTTTCAGGTGTATCTTTTCCAAAAATCCTCTCAGCATCATCCTCAGATGGCTTAATAATATCTGTATATTTAATTATTGATTTTACGTATTCAACTCCATCTTTTCCTTTTTCCCACAGCATCGGATGGTAATTAGGGTCAAAACTAATTAGAACATTATTAGCTTGACATACACTGATTGCTTTTTCTAAAGTACTTCTTGAAGGTTCCATTGAAATGGGCCAACAAGAAAAATGAAATATTTTTGATTCCTTTATTGTATTCTCAATTTTAAGAGAATAATTCAAATGATAATCTGCTTGTCTATAAAATATAGGAACTGGTGTGCCTGTACTTTTAGTTATTAAAACCATGCTGGTTGAATAATCATCTGCTCTATTAATGCAACTTGTATCAATATTAAGTCTTTCTAAATTTGATACAAGAAATTTTCCTAAGCCATCTTTTCCTACTGACGAAACTATTATAGGATTAATTCCTAATTTTTTTGTATTCATAGCTATGTTGGCCGGTGAACCTCCAAAGAATCTATTAAAGGTATTACAGTTAAAATCGTCACCATAATCCTCTGATATCATGTCAATAAGCATTTCCCCAAAAGTTAAAACATCATTCTTTCTCTCCTGCAATAATACTTTGTCATTAAATTTAAACATTACATTTCCTCCATTGCCAAAAACGAAATTTCAAGGCTAGTTTATTAAAACAATACATTCGTAAGGTCTTAATTTAAGCTGCTTTTCGCTTTTATATTCTCTATTATAATTGCTTATTAAAGTTTTAAATTTCAAATGATTTATGTTTTCAGGGAAATCAAATACTGATTCATTTTTTGTGAAATTACATATAACTATCAGCTTTTTATCTTCTAAAGTCCTAGTGTAAGCATATATTTCCTGATGATCTTCAAGTAACAAATCGTAATTTCCATATACTACAATATCATTTTCTTTTCGTATTTGTATAAGCTTTTTATAATAATTTAATATGGAATTATCATCTTCAATCTGGTTTTCTACATTTATGCTCTTATAGTTTGGATTTACGTTAATCCATGGGGTGCCAGTAGTAAAACCTGCTTCATTTTCCCCGTTCCATTGCATTGGAGTACGTGCATTATCTCTTGAAAAATTATAAATATACTCCATATAATCTTCATGCTTCATTTTCTTAATAAGTACTTCATCTTTGTAACCATTAAATACACTGATATCTCTATAGTCATTTAAATTATCAAATTTTACATTAGTCATACCTATCTCTTCACCTTGATAAATATATGGTGTCCCCTGCTGCATGTGAAGACATGTTGCCAGCATCTTCGCTGACTTTTCCCAATATTCTTTATCATTTCCGAACCTAGATACTACTCTTGGCTGATCATGATTGTTCCAGTAAAGACTGTTCCAACCCTTACTCTCTAATCCTTTTTGCCATTTAGTGAAGGTTTTCTTTAAATCAACTAAATCTAATGGTTTCTTAGTAAGATGCTCAAAATCTCTATCTATATCCATTAGTTCAAACTGAAATACCATATTCAGTTCTTCCCTATTCTCACCCACGTACTGTTCAGCTATTTCAGGCGTTACATTGGGTGTTTCACCAACGGTCATAACATCGTAATGACTGAGTACATTTTTATTTAATTCCTTTAAATACTCATGTATTCTAGGTCCGTTCATAACATTTGGAGATAAATCTCCGTAAAGTTTTCCTTCTGGTTTAGGACCGTTAGGAAACTCTTGGTTTTTGGATATCATATTTATAACGTCCATTCTAAAACCGTCTATACCTTTATCCAACCACCATTTTACAATAGCCTGTACTTCTTTCCTGACATTTGGATTTTCCCAATTAAGATCTGGCTGTTTTTTTGAAAAGCAGTGTAAATAATACATTTGAGTTTCTTCATCAAATTCCCAGGTTGAACCTCCAAAGGACGCTCCCCAGTTGTTAGGTTCATGTCCATCTTTAGCTTCTTTCCATATATAATAATCTCTATATATATTGTCTTTTGACTTTCTGCTTTCAATAAACCACTGATGCTCGTCTGATGTATGGTTGACAACTAGATCCATCAAAAGTTTCATGCCTCTTTTATGGATTTCCTTTAGCATTAAATCAAAATCTTCTATAGTTCCAAACTCGTCCATAATCTGTCTGTAATCGCTTATATCGTACCCGTTATCATCATTAGGTGATTTGTATATTGGACACAGCCATATAACATCTATTCCTAGATTTTTTATATAATCAAGCTTCTGAACTATTCCATTTATATCTCCGATTCCATCTCCGTTTGAATCCATAAAGCTCCTGGGGTATATCTGATAAACGGTGCTTTCCTTCCACCAAGATCTTTTCAAGTTAACCATCTCCTTTTATATAAAGCCGTCTTCAAGCATATTCTTATTATTTTATAGATCCCTGTAATACTCCATTGATTATATGTTTCTGAGTAAATAGATAGAATAATATTACTGGTAATATTGTAAGTATTAAACCTGCCATAGCTAGACCATAATCAACTGTATAGGTTCCGTAAAAATAGTAAGTTGAAAGCGGCAAAGTTCTTTGATCTGGCTTAATTAGAACCAAGGATGGAAGTAAGAAATCGTTCCATATCCAAAGAACATCTAATATAGTTATAGTCATAGTTATTGGTTTCAGTAATGGAAATACAATCTTTGCAAAGGTTTGGATTGTTGTACATCCATCTATCATAGCTGCTTCTTCCAGTTCAACCGGAATACTCTTAATAAAGCCGTGATACATAAACACCGCAAGAGATGCACCAAAACCAACATACATATAAATAAGTCCCCACTTGCTATTTAAAAGGCCAACAGCTCCGTATATTTTTACTAAAGGTATCATTATACCCTGGAAAGGAATTATCATTGATGCTACAAACACATAGAACATGATTTGATTTATCTTCCATTTCTTTCTAACAAGAATGTAGGCTGTCATAGAAGATAATATAACGATTAAAATAACACTAAAGATAGTAATAACTATTGAATTTATAAATGCGTGAGAGTAATCCATTTTTTCAAATGCATTTCTGAAATTATCCAAACTATAACTCTTAGGCAATTTCAGTGGATTCATAATAATCTGCACTCTATCTTTAAAAGAATTTATTAATACCAATATGAAAGGTACAACATATAATATAAGTAATATAGCCATAACTACTATTTTAATAGCATTTAAAATTCTTTTTGTCCTCTTCATTTTATGCTTCCACCTCCATCTTTTTACTGAAATAAACTTGAACTAAAGTGACAGCAGCTACCATTAAGAATAGGAAAAATGCTTGAGCCTGACCTACTCCATAATTTTGTGATAAGAAAGCTTTATTATATACTGTCATTGATATCAACTGTGTACTACCGAATGGTCCTCCCTTTGTAAGAGACAAATTCACGTCATAAACCATGAATGTTCTTTGTAAAGATAAAAATGTACAAACAGTAAAGGATGGTATCATCATAGGTAAGATTACATTTATCATTCTTCTGAAAACGCTTGCTCCATCTATGCTTGCAGCTTCTATGATATCCTTAGGTACATTCATGAAACCAGCAATATATATAATCATCATATATCCTGAGTACTGCCAAACTCCTACTATTACTATAGCCCAAAACGCTTTATTAGGATCAGAAAGCCAGGAAGCAGATAAAGCATCTATATGGAAGCTCTTTCCTAGGTAAACTAAAACATTGCTGAAAACGAATTGCCATATAAATCCAAGTAATACTCCACCTATAAGATTAGGTGTGAAAAAACCGCTTCTGAAGAAACTTTGTCCTTTCATTCCGCTAGTTAAGATAAATGCAAGTAGAAAAGCAACTACATTAGTGAGTATTACTGTAAAAAACACATACTTAATTGTAAGTAAAAATGAAGTCCAAAAAGCCTTATCATTAAATACAGAAAGATAATTCTTTCCTCCAACAAATGAGTGGTGTGAGGATATTCCATTCCAATCAGTAAAAGTTAAGTATATTCCAAATATAAAAGGTAATAGTATTACGGTTACAAATATAAAAGTTGTAGGTCCGGCAAATATTAGATATGTTTTTAATTTATCTAAAAAACATTTTTCATGTTGCATATTTAACCTTCTTTCCATATTTCATTATTTTATATTTACTAACGGATAAGTAAAACTACTTATCCGTTAGTATTATTATGCATCAGTTATTATTTTCCTACATTTTTCCAATAGTTTTGAATTTCTTTAGCAAGTTCTGCTCTATCTATTTTGCTTGCTAAATATTTCTGCATAGATACTCCAACTTTTGACCAATGGTCAGATGGTGTAGTAGTAATAAATTGAATAGTCTTTCCATCTTTAATGTACTGTTTAATAGATTTAGCTAATGCACTAGATGGTTCTAAAGTTATGTTCTTAAATGCTGGTATTATATTAGATTTGTTAACTAAGAAATCTTGTCCATTTTTATCGTAAACAATCCAGTTAAGGAATTTTTCAGCAGCAGCCTTTTGTGCTTTAGTACTAGTTGTGTTATCTACACCAATGTATTTAGTAACGCCGGCTGGTATGCCTGAATTTCCGTAATCAGAAGCATTATTACTTACTGGTACAGGTATAAATCCGAAATTGTCATTATCTCCTGCAAATTGTTTTATTTGAGGCCATGCCCAGTTTCCGTTAAACCAGAATGCAACTTTTCCAGTTCCTACTTGCTGTTGATTGTTTTCATATGTTGCTGATAGCGGGTCTTTTTTATCTATGTTATATTTTTTCATAACATCAAAAGTATCAATCAAACCGTTAAATGGCTTATTTTTAGTTAAATCAACTTTTCCAGCCTTTAACTGATCGAAAAATTCATTAACCTTTGCAGGGTCATTGGATTGATCAGCATAAGCTATTGATAGAAAATGTCCTGCAAGAGACCAGTCTGCTGAACATATTGCCAAAGCTTCTGAGCCCTTAGCTTTTATCTTGTCAAAAGCACTCTTTAAATCATTGAGAGTTTTTATAGAAGCAGGATCTACACCAGCTTTGTCTAAGATTGTTTTGTTATAGATAAATCCTGCACCTTCAATAGTAAATGGGAAAGCTGGTACCTTACCATCGCTTGTCTTAATTGTGTCCAAACTATTATCTACTGTATCTGCAATCCATTTTTGTTTTGATAAATCTTCAAATTTATCATTAAGCTTTATTATATCTGTTGGATCCAGCATTGCTAAAGTAGGTGCATTACCAGAAGCATACATTGCAGATATCTTTTCAAATGGTGATTGACCATTACCAGTTACTACTACATCTAATTTAATATTAGGATTAGTCTTTTTGAATTCTTTTGCAGCATCCTCTAACTGAGATTGAATTTCCCCTTTTGAATTTAGCATTGTTATTTTTACTTCTTTTGATTTAGTACCGCTACTGCTTCCGCCACTTTTGCTGCTGCAGCCAGCTAATACACCACTAATTAATACTACTGTTGCTACTAATGATAATACTTTTTTACTCTTCATAATTTCCCCTCCATTTAATATATTTATTCTCTTCAACGAATGTTGAAAACATTTACGTTACAATATCATTATAAACGATTGACATACTTAATGTCAATCGTTTAACATATAAAAAATTATAATTTTTTATCTTTTTATTACGTTTACATATGTATACTTGCACAATATCAATCGTTTAATATGTGAAATATAATTCATGTTAGTTTATACACAAAAGGCAGCGAATCATCGTTAACTTTTTGATTCACTGCCTTTGGGTTAATAATCCGATATCAATTTTATTATTTCGTCTTTAGACGGCATAGATCTTATTGCTCCTCTTCTCGTTGTTATAATTGAAGATGCCGCATTGGCAAACGTAAGCATTTCTGTAAGTTTGGTTTCATTTAAATCTGTTATACCGTGTTCTAATACATAGTTCAAAATGCACCCGCAAAAAGTATCTCCAGCTCCAGTTGTTTCTATAGTTTTCTTTTGTATGAAGGCTTCTCTTTCAACAGCTATATTTCTATAAAAGGCCTTACTTCCTAATTTGCCTCTTGTAACTAATATTAATTGGACGTTATAATTCTTTTTAATAAAATCTACTCCCTGCTCTATATCCTTACAGCCTGTAATAAATTCTAACTCCTCATCAGCAATTTTTAAGATATCACACTGGCTCACTCCGTATAATATTCTTTCCTTTGCTTCATCTAATGATTTCCAAAGCGGTGGACGTAAATTTGGATCAAATGATATCAATAACTTATTATCTTTGGCAATTTTAACAGCCTTTTCGGTAGCTTTCCTTACTCCGTCATCTGTCATGGATAATGAACCAAAATGAAATATTTTTGCTTGCTTTAACGCTTCTTCATTGACTTCAGATTCGTTAAGCATCATATCTGCACCAGGTTTTCTATAGAACGAAAAGCTTCTATCTCCATCAGGAGCGGTGTGAACAAAAGCTAAAGTTGTATTTATTTCATTATCAATAATTAAGTTTTCCGTTCCTATGCCTATATCTTCGAGAGTCTTCTTAAGTAAAAAACCAAATTGATCATTTCCCACTTTTCCTATAAAAGAAGTTTTCTTTCCTAGATTGTGAAGCATGGATAAAACATTGCAAGGAGCTCCCCCAGGATTTGCTTCAAACAATTTATTTCCCTGTTCGGTTATGCCATTCACTGTAAAATCTATAAGTAATTCTCCTAGTGCCGCCACATCTATTTTCCTATCGCTAATCATATCGGTTACTATCCTCCTATTAAACATAAATCTATTTTATCGTTAAAAGTTCTATGCTACATATTAGTTTCTGTCTTATCATATAAGTCTTCTTCTCCAGGCATTTGATACCAATAACAGGTCGCAGCATACAAGCATCTATTCGTTTTCTCCCAAACATCATCTTTATATTTTTCAATAAAGCCTTCAAAAGATGAGTTAAAAGGTATATTGTCACAAATATGAAACCTGCTTACTGATGTATGCCCATTTCCGTCAATTGGTGTAAATGGTTGACAGGCAAAAGCGCTATCAAACATTGAAAAAGGAGGTTCAGCAGCCCAAGCATATCCTATATAATCTTCGCTTCCTGTACCGAAGGTTGAAGGAAACTTTTCACCATCTACAAAAAACTTTTCGTCTCCTTCACCCCACCACCAATCTATGGTTTTTCTATCCCAACGTCCATACCACCAGGACTCTGGTTTTTCTGCAGGTTTTTCCCATGTATTTAACACGTGAAGATGTACACCACAAAAACGTCCCTTGCCTTTTGTAAGCAGCAGAGGCCAATCTGGCCATTTATCTCCGCCTTCAGCATATCTTTTTTTATCAAGATAAAGGAAATCATTTTTATGCCATTTTGCATGAAAACGCATTAAACTATCTGCTGGCTTGTCAAGAGCCTGAAACACTATCTCTATTGGCAAGTTTACATCCTTATCTCCTTCGTTCTGTATTTCTAGTAATACCCCTTCTCCAAAAGGCATATACCAATAACAGTAAAATAATTCCTCTGACATTCCAATAGGAAGAGAACGATATGGATTAATTCCAGGAGCGCTTCCAAAGAAATCTCCCAATGGCGCCCACACTGCTGGTTTAGCATCATTATCCCATTTTATAGATATTGTAAGATCTCTAAGGACTTTAGCAATATCTATTCCTTTTTCAAAATTAGGTTTTACCTTTATAGAAGCAATTGCTCCGCTTCCTTTTTTATCGCAAATGACCGTTTTGCTGCCAGCTTTAACATTATATACACCATTTACAGTACAGTCACCTTGTTTTTTCTGATACGGATATCTTCCTCGCTGCTGTAAAATTCTATCTGCTTCAGCTAAAGCTATAGTAGTATTATTATCAAATCTTCCGTTATAAGACGGAAGCACAGTATCCTCAGGAAATTTTGAATAAGTTATATGATAATAATTTCCCCATCCTTCTTCTAAAAGTATTTTACAGTTTTTTTGAAATGCTATTGGAATATACGAATTTCTTCCTCTCGATAATATTGGCGTAAGATTAGGAAAATTTATAGGACATCCTTCTCCGTTAAATTTTTCAAAATAATCCTTAAAAAGCTGATCTAGAACAAGTTCCTCATCTATATATATTTTTATGTGTCCTTGATCTGGATAAGCTGACCATACACGCCAAATAACGCCAGGGCCGTCAGCTTCAAAAGCTACTATGCTTGTGCCTTCTTTTCTTATATAGCCGCTTCCGTCGTCATTTGCTCCCCAATTTTCATACATATCTGTTTCTTCATTATATACTGAAGAACGATCATAGCTTGAAAAATTACCAGATGTCTCCCCATCCACAGGCGGAACTGCTAGTGCCTCCAAATCATATAATCTTTTTATTAATTGTTCATAACTTAATACATACTTGTTATCCATAATGATATGTCTCCTCTCTCACTCCACATATTTATAAAAGTATTTTTATAATACTATTTTCCATTTGTTAAGTTCATTAATTAATACTTCTCCGTCACTGAAAAATTCTATATTCCTTGAAGCCGACTTAGGATATACTGTCGATGTAATAACCTTCTCGCCGTCTTGAATAAATATTTCTACTGAAATTCTGTCAACAAAAATTCTAAGTTTTAGTTTATTCTCTATCAGATTTATACCTACTTTTCTTACATATTTTATATCCTCATCAGCTTTACTATCAGATATGTCTACCCCACTTTTAGAGCGATCAAATACAAATTTAGCTTTTTCTTTGTCATAATACATAATAGTTTCTTGCTGCTCACCCTTTAGTATTTTAAGTCCAAAGATATTTGCTTCCAAAAAATCTATTTTCATGTCTAATTCAATATTTTGGCCTTCAATTTCCTTTAGGCTAAGTGAGTTTTCAAAAGATATATCACTATATTTTACTAAATTTGTTCTGTACTTTTTAATCTCTTCTACTGGAATTTGATATAACTTATTATTGATTACTCTCAATTCTCTTGGAAGTGTCATGGCACCTGCCCATCCATGATTTTCCTCGTTAGTAGGTATTCTTCTCTCCCACATTTGAATCCACGCAATCATAATTTGCCTACCATTATCATCTTGCAGCGTTTGCGGAGCATAAAAATCAAATCCTCCATCTATTTCATCAATAGCTGAAGTTGTATAATTGCAGGTTTCTATATCGCCTTTTCCAAGAATATATACACAGGAATGTGTATTGCAATATTTGTCTCCCTGCCTTTTAATATATTGCGGAGAAATAATTACTACATCCGTATCTCCAATCTTAAACAAATCAGGACACTCCCACATTTCGCCGAGTTTGTTTTCACTTTTTAGGAGTACCCCCAAATAGGTCCAATCAGATAAATTATTTGACTTATATACTAGCAATTGACCGCTGCCATCTGTATTTCTTGAAGCAATTATGGCATAAAAACTATCGCCTTTTCTTAAAACTTTAGGATCCCTAAAATCCTGCGGTAATGCATTTGATGGCAAATCCTTTGTATCTATCACAGGATTATTTATAAACTTAGTAAATTCTATACCATCATCAGATACAGCTATATTTTGAAGCTGCCTTATATTTTCGGGTTTATCAGGATTAGGACTAATATTTCCTGTATACATCAAATATAACTTTCCGTCGATTTCAATGGCTGTGCCTGAAAAACAGCCATCGGCATCATAATTCATGTCTGGTGCTAAAGCCACAGGCAAGTAATCCCATTTTATCAAATCCTTACTCTTAGCATGTCCCCAGTGCATAGATCCCCAATAGCTTCCATAGGGGTAGTACTGATAAAAAAGATGATATTCTCCGTTATAATATGAAAATCCATTTGGATCATTTATCCATCCTATTTCTGACATGAAATGATACTTCAGTCTATACTCCTGGTTTATTTTATTTTTATTTTCTTTTATGTATTCTCGTGCTTTTGAAAGTTTATCCATTATAATCCTCCTCTTAGTAATTATCTTCCATAAACTAAATTTAGTTTTCTTCTTCTGAAGCATATTCTGCTAGTTTACTTATCACAACGATTACAAGAAAACAGCAGTAAATTATACACGAGTATGGTTTGTGAATACTAGAATTCGTATTCACAAATACAACTTCTATAAAAATTCATTTTACAGTAAGCTAATACTCTATCGACTTTAAACTAGACTCCCTAATAACCAGTCTTGGTTCTAAAACTATATGCCGCTCCTTTTCCTCATCCACCTCATTTATTTTATCCATTAAAATTTCAACAGCTCTTGTTCCAATCTCATCTATAAGCTGGGCTACACTGCTTATGCTTGGACTTACTTCTTTTGATATATATATATTATCAAATCCTACTAATGCCGCTTTGTCAGGTATCTTTACTTTCAAGTCCTTTAAAATATGAAGTACCATTAAAGCTTCGATATCATTGTGTGCAAAAATACCAATACCCCTATCACTGAAGCTTCCAAGCAAAAGTTCTTTTAACCCGTCTGAAATATGCTTTTTTTCTTTATTGATTAAAACATAATCATTATCTATATCAAAACCTGAATTCTTTATTTCTTCTTTAAAGCCTATTTCTTTATCATCACCTTCATAACCTATAAAAGTAAATTTTGAATACCCCATATCTATAAAGTGTCTTGCTACTTTTTTACCCCCAGAAATATGAGACATTGATACGCAGCTAAAGCCGTCAACATCCTGAGTAATAACAACTATAGGCGTACTGCTGTTTGCTAGACTCTTAAAATGTTTATCCTTTGCGTTGCTTGGAACTATTAATATACCATCTACTTTATAGCTTTTCAGTATATTTATATATTTCTTCTCTTTTTCTGTATCCCCATCTGTATTGAACAATATAATACTATAGCCATAATTTGACGTCTCATTTTCAACTGCTTTAATTACATCTGAGAAGAAGGGATTCGAAATATCTGTAATTATAACCCCAATAAGTAAAGTTCTATTTCCAACTAGGCTTTGAGCAATAATGTTAGGCTGATAATCTAGCTTACGAATCCATTGCATTACCCTTGCTTTTATTTCAGGATTCACAGAAGTATTACCGCTTATTACTCTAGAAACTGTAGCTTGTGATACTCCTGCCATTTTGGCAATATCTTTCATTGTGACCAATTTAACATCATCCTCTATTCAAGAATACGTATTCTGATTTATAAGTTATATATTATCATCGGTAATATGTTTTGTCAACGATTCCAATGCCTCAATATCTTATATTGCATTAAAATCAATACTTGAAAATTTTTAAGCAGTTGTTAATTCAAGGTCTTTGCCTCAATACTGCCACAGAATTGTAGTTATTCCATTCGATAAATATATTGTAAGCTTTTTATACGCATCAGAAAGTTTACATGATAAATATTTTGTTAAGCAATATTAATTATACCTATAAATCTATTCAGTATCATTAAATTCCGGTATTTCCTAGCTACTGGTGCTTAATAAAATATTTATCTATATTTTTAAGAAAGGAACGTGATATTATGGATATTTCTTCTATTTCATCATCAGCTTCAGGTTATTCTGTAGGCAACAATGAAATATCACAACTAGAAAGCCAAAAAGCTACTTTGGAAGGAGAACTTCAGCAAGCTGGACAAAATAGCGGCAGCAGCAAAAGTACAATTCAAGCGAAAATATCTCAGATAGAAGCTAAAATTCAGCAGTTAAAAGCTAAGAGTACCAGAAGTGCACAAAAAATTTCAAATAGATATGAAACTACTGCCGCAGCTACAGGTGGTGATTCATCAAAGACTACTATGAATACTAAAATGGCTGTAGACACTCTAAGAGGTACAAGCATTGATAAATCCGTATAATTCTTATTAGTTTAATAAACGCTCTGATTCAAAACTTTTTCTGATTATAAAAATAAAAGTTGCAGCCTAGTCGACTGTTTTAGTTAAAGATTTAAATGACCTTTAACCAGTTTTCAGCCGATTCAGGTTACAACATTTCAATTACCTCTTACTCATTTCCAATCTTTTAATGCTTTTTACATCAAAAGGCTTTCCTCGTGTATATGCTGTGTCTTCATCTTTCCTTATTGTTCCTGTTACTTCAACTTCACAATCTATTGATTCATTAAGGTCTGTAATATCACCGAATAAAACATAAATTTCATTTCCTGACTTGAGTTCATAATGTAGTATATCTGTCTGGTTGGCTTTTACTATTCCTCTTAATGTAACCATTTCACTCTTCATTTTATCACCCCAAGTTATTATATTAATTATTAGCTAATGCTTTAATTGCATACTTTCTATTTAATTTTCCCTGAAGATAATAATTCTATGCAAAAAGTAAAAGTAGAAATTCAGCTCTGCTGAATTTCTACTTTTACTTTACTCTTATTAATATAAATAGCCGTAAGTCTTAGGAGATACCATCGCAAAACCAAAAGCGTCCTTATATTGACCTTTATGCTTTGATTTTTTCGATATGTTTCTGATATGAAGTACTTTTCCTTTATAATCGCCAGCCTGATTGTCACATACATAAGCTTCAGTGTAGTTTCCTTTTTTTACCCAACCCATAAATATATAAGCATGTGTTGGCTTTCCATTGCCGCCCCAAGGATCTTTAGTGAAGCAAATACTTCCAGGAGTCAATTTTTTATAGTTAGTTACCTTCTTCCATCCCATCCTTCTTAATTTACTTGCAAATTTATTCGTGACACAGGTTGATGTTGGAATCCTTACTCCAACTTCTCTTAGTGCCTGAGAACTAAAATACACGCAAGAGTTATGAGCACTGCCATAATGAAGTGCCTTAGCTCTGGCAAAAGTTTTATTTCTTGCTCTAAGGCTGCTTAAATGAGAAAAAACTTTTAAATTTGTAGTACTTATTTTTGTTACACTTGTAGGTTTTACTACCTTTGAAGTTGTAATCTTAACTCCATTATCTGTTACAGCCACTTTTCCTTTAAGCTTTATAATAAAACTCTTATACTTGCTTGCTGATTTAGCTAATGTATATTTGCCTATCTTTAAGTTGTTACTTACAAAGCCTGTAGCCTTTACACTTTTGTAATGAATTTTATATGTAAGTTTATATTTTGATGAGTAAACCTCATTTAATTTTGTTGTACTGTTATTTCTTAGATCTTTTTTATATTTTTGTTTTCCTGTAATAGTAACATATCTTTTATTGTAAGTTTTATATTTTTTTGCAATTGAACTGCTGTTAAAGAAAACCTTATATTGCTTGTCCCCAACTTGCACATAACTATTATTAGCTGTTATTTTTACTCTTCCTTTTAGTGTTACAGATTTATAAGAATAGTCGTAAGGACTTCCTTCCTTAATATTTATAATCTGCTGTTCCGGTATAACTATAGTTCTAGTACCATTATCAAACTGATACTTAGTCTGCTCTACTATAAAATCACAGTATTTATTAACATAGTCATTTAAATCCACCTTACTTGTTACTTCTATATTTTTGCTGTCATGCTGGTAATAATATTTATCATCGATGGATATTATTTTTACGTTTGTATACGAGCTACTTACAGAAATTTTAGACGACTCTTCTTTAACGAGGCTGTCTGTTTCTACACTATCGTTTGTTTGTCCTGAAGACGGAAAACTTACTACTTCTCCAACTAATGTGCTAATATCCTCAGTACCCTTATAATCAAGTTTATATTCTTTTGTGTCTGTGATGAGGAAATATTCAGAATTTCTATTTATTAAAACTCCATACATTTTTTCATCAGCTTTTACTGTTAGTGGTACTACTGCTATCATAAATAAAACAAGAAAAATAATTGCGATTTTAGATTTTACTAACTTCATTAATTTCACTCCCTTAAAATATTTCTCATCTAATAAAAACTCTGCCTATCATCATTCCCTTCATGTCCAAAACACAATAATTTTGGTAATTTATTTATATTTATGTTAAAATTGTTACATTTTTAATGCAACTTTATATAATATTATAACGTATATATATATTGTCTCCAATTTTGCTGACACCTCATTCTCGGAGATAAATTCCAAAATAGTTAATAATACTATGATT
>NZ_MZGV01000013.1 GCF_002029235.1 Clostridium oryzae | reverse complement strand
GCAATATATAGGTTTCAATTCCTTATAGGTATTCTATAAACCAATTTTATTATCAACTACGGTATTTTTCAAATGCATGTTTCAATTCCTTATAGGTATTCTATAAACTTAAAATGTATGAGATAAGTAAGGATAATGAGTTTGAGTTTCAATTCCTTATAGGTATTCTATAAACCATAACAGAAGTTAAAAAATTAAGCAGAGATGAATGTTTCAATTCCTTATAGGTATTCTATAAACCCAATTCAATGTATATATCCTTAGTACCAGTTTCTTGTTTCAATTCCTTATAGGTATTCTATAAACATGTTATAATAAGTACATAAGATAAAGAAAGGAAGGTTTCAATTCCTTATAGGTATTCTATAAACGGATGGAGACACAGCAGGAAACTTACTCAACAAGATGTTTCAATTCCTTATAGGTATTCTATAAACCCTTCCAACTCCCATTATATCAGGGCTTGCTATTTTGTCAATTTGTTACCCTTGTGTTAACAAAACCTGCAAGTCCTCTAGCTGGCTCATTATAAATTTCGTTGACCTCCCGGTGTCTTTGCACTACTGGAGGTCGACGAAAGATTATAATGTCCTTATTCGCTTTTCAACCCTCTTATAAATTCAACGCTCAAGCTTGTTTTTTCATTCAAAGTTTCTGCTTCCATTTTATCTCCAACATGGTCATTTTACCGTAACCTTTACTACCTTCGTGATAAATAAAACATAACCAGCGAAAAAATATATATTCCAGCTATTATCGCAACTATTGAAATATACCGCCATTTTCTTATAGCAATTACTCCTATAAACTCCCTTATAAAAGCACTGGGAACATAATAAAAGGCTGTCTTTGACCCAATGCCTTTTGTCCTCTTAATTTTGACCTTTCTAGCAAGAATACTTGCCCTAAAGACATGATAATTGTTAGTAACAAAAATACTATTCTTCTTTCCCCCATATTGCTCCATAATAGCTTTAGAAAACAAGAGATTTTCAAAAGTATTTCTTGATTTGTTCTCCATAAGTATATCTTCTTTGGGACATCCTTTTGAAATTAGATAGTCTGCCATTGCCTCTGCTTCAGAAATCTCTTCACCCTTTCCTTGTCCTCCAGAAACTATTATCTTAGCACGTTTTCCTTTCTTTTTCACCTGTCTATTGTAAAAATCAAGCCCCTTGTCCAATCTGCTGGCTAAAAGCGGAGAGACTTGATCTCCTCTTAAGAGTCCTGCACCGAGAATAATTATAAAATCTTTGTTATACCTTGTTGGCAGATACCTGTATACCACAGCTGAAATCAAAAAGTTAAACATAAGAAACAGTACAAACATAGTTATCATAAAACATGTGGTTAAACCAGTTATAATAAAACTGACTTGAGGATACACCGTGGATATCACAGCACAAACAATAATTAGTACAATCATTCCAATTATCCCTGCACCCATAAGTAAGGAGAGCATATTTGATAATCGCCTTTTTTCACGCCGCATCATTACCATTCCATTGTGAATCATATAAACTATAAAAGCTACAAAGGCAAGAAAAATCAACAGCATGGTTACTAAAAGAATCCATCCCGATACACTCCGCGGCAACATAAATACAATTGCTAAATAATAGATTGAAAAACTCATAAAAAATAAAAAGCCATTAATAATTCTGCTAGGATTCTGTATTTCCGATAAAATGAATAGTATTAAAAAAAAGCTTCCAAAAATTAAAGTATAATTCATAGTATTTTCCCATCCCGTCCCATAAGCATTAATAGTGAACCTTACCTGCAAAATTCTATTATCAAACTTTGCAATGGCATATCAGTAATTTGCATTCACACATTTATTTTATCATCCTAAACCTGTAACAGTAAAACATTATTATTTTTTACCCAATTATACCTCAATGTATAATCTCTCAGTTAAGCAATATATAGGTTGGAGACATTCGAAAGATTCCATAACTCTCCATATGCTAAAAGGCACTTTATCTTTCAAAGATTAAGTGCCTTTTTTCAATGTAATTCCTTGTAGGTGTTCTATAAACAATCATTTAACAATGCTTATCATATTGGAGACACTGGTTTTAATTCCTTGTAGGTATTCTATAAACTTGCCTCCTAGCCTTGCCAAGCCATCTATATTAGCACGTTTTAATTCCTTGTAGGTATTCTATAAACCTTCCAACTCCCATTATATCAGGGCTCGCGATTTTGTGATTTTGTTACCATTGTGTTAACAAAACTTTCAAGTCCTCTATCTGCCCCATTATTAATTTCGTCGACCTCCCGGTGTTTTTACACTACTGGAGGTCGACGAAAAAATATTTTATAAGGCTATATTTATTTTTCAGTTGGCAAATCAATTTCAAGTACATTGCAAACTTTTTCTATTCTCTTATAATCTTTATTTACTTTTTTCCCACATTTCCATTTATTATTATCCTTAAGATATTTCATCAAATATTTAGCCAATTTTTTTCTTTCTTCATCACCTAATATATCAATATTTTGATTAAATAACTCCATTATTGCTTGGTTCTTTTCTAATTTTCCATTTATTTTTTCTATATAATAAATATCTTTTTCTAATTCAGTCATGCCTTTCATAAGTTTATCAATCTTCTTTTTTTCTTCAAGCTTCGCTAACATTTCTATATCTTTTCTCAATGTATTCTCCAATTCTACCCTACCTACATTGAAATATCCATAGCCTACCGATGTTTTAGCGCCTAACCCTTGAAGTTCCAAAGCATCAGATAAATTTTTAACTAAAAAATACGCAAATTCATAGCTACATTCTCTTTTCATAATATCAATATTTCTTTCAATACCTATGGTAATTTTAAATTTTGCTTCTTTCACTACGGGAAATTTAACTAAATCAACTTTATCAGTATCTAACGGAAACTTGCATTTATCACTGTAATAATCTGCATGATGTTTTGCTATTATGTCATCTTGTATAGCATATTTTTGTTCAGGGAAAGCATCTAAAAATATCACTTTACCTTGATTAGTTTCATCGCCAAATATTCTTTTAACTTTATCATTATCTAGAGATCCAATTTCTTGTTCTAGATAATTTCTGAAGGTTCCCTTAATGGCTTGGGCTGGTATAAATGGAATTCCATATATATTATGTAGAGTAATATTAGCTTCATGAACTGAAGGTTCACCAAGACCTATTACCATTTTATCATTTACTTCACATTCAAAATTAATCCAAAAATATCTTTCCCAAAGACTACCTTTAATACTTTCAATGTTTTCATTTGCTTTTCTGCAGAGTTCTTGTTCCTTCTTACTTGCTGTATATTTAACGTTTTTTTCTTCATCAATATTCTTTGCAGCTTTTATGTTCTTAAATTTATCTCTTAAAAGTTTATAATTTCCATCTTGACCAACATTTTTCTTTAATCTGTTTACATAACTTCTTATAAGGGTATCAATAGAGTTTTTTGAATTATTATCACTCATATCTATTCCTCTCCCTCAATCATTCCATCAGCAAATCTTTTTATCCATCCAAATAATACAATCATCTCTCTTGTCACCAGAACATATTCTCTTTGGGATAATGAAGTTATTTTTTCTATAAACATGCTATTATCTATTTCCTGCTTTCCATCAAATATTCTAGTAAGCTTATAATTATTCGTACACCAATTTCTCATTTGTTCTAAGACTTTTCCATGTTCATTATTAGTTCCTTTAGAGAAAACAAATGCAAGCGTAAGTATAAGACCATTCCTTTGAATCAATGCAGACATTTTTTTCACTAAAGTTTTATATTTTTTCTGATTGGCCTTTTCTATAGAATTTACACATGACATAGCATATTGAGCCACATCTAGGTTTGTGTTCTTAATACTATTCATTCTCAGTCACCTCTTTATGATTTAGTAATTTAACAAAACCCTTTCCTATTGTAGCATCTCCACCTGCCTGGAATACCTCACCAACATTGCTATTGAAATAATCCATGACTTCACTTGCTGTCTTCTTATTAGCTTCATCAAATGAATCTGACCCTAGTGCTATAAAATATAGAACAGATTCTGAAGGCAGATACTCTTCTGTAAAAAGTCCAGTTTTTTCAGCAACACCGGTTTTTACATCTATCTTATTTCTGGTTATTATTTCTGTATACATTGAAACTAAATCAATATAATCCTTATCTGAAAGCAGTACAACTCTGTTAATATCTATACCTTTTAATTTATTTTCAAGAATAATTTTAATTCCATCTTTAACCTCATTGTCAGTGTTGTCAATATCAAACACATATTCCTCCAAAATCTGTTGTTGTTCTCCTTTAAAATCTTTAAATTGCCCATCTGCAACATCTATAAATCTTAGAAAATCTGATTCTTCTTCTATTTCTCCATCTGTCATTTTTAAATCTTCTATCCATCTCTGAATAACATATTTGCAGGTTATTAGTTTAAATATATCTGTTCCAGATTTTATGGGAAATAGCAATAACCTTGCATCTGTAAAACCAATAAGACTTGCATGATCATCTCCGTTTTCTGGACCAAATATTGAGTACATATCTTTTCTGATTTTTTCATCATTTTTGCAATTCAATTTGTCATATAAATGATGTTTTATTGATCCTTTTAAACTTGAAGCTTCTATCTTTGGTATATTTGAATGTTTTTCTCTCTGTATTGGCATATCCACAATTTCAAGTCCATCACCTGCACCTGCATGCAAAGGTGTTAACGCTTTAATATATACTATTTTTTTTTCTTTATACATTATTATTCTCCTTACATTTATTTTAATTATTTATATCTAATAATTTCTTTAATCTATCCTCAATTTTATCAATTGGCCAAACCTCAATTTCTGCGCTTTTAGCTGCTCTTACAGCTTGCTTTTGAGTTTGTAAAATAGACTCTTCTTTCAGTATTTCACCTTCATTTAATGGCGATAATACTATAGGCATTCCAAAAACTCCTGATAACCTATATGTTGTATAATTATGGCTCTTTGCATTGTTTCCTGTCATTCCACCTGATTTGCATTCAAAATTTATCAATTTCCCAGTTTTCGTTAGAAGAGCAATATCGAGCTCATCTACCATAAAGTTATAATCTTTGTCTTTTTTATCTTTAAATTCAGTTTTCAAACTTGACTGCATTTGAACTATTCTTTCATCGCTTTTTATAATATCAAAAATTTTATGAGACATAACTTTCTCAAATATATATCCAGCTGGAAACCCTTTATTAAGTTCCTCAGAATTATAAATGTCATATGGCTTTTCTGATTTTAGCAAACTGGTTTTTAATTCTGTTTTATTATTTTCTAGCATACAAAACAACTCTCTTATCTTCCTACATCTTTCATCTTTAGTTTGCAACTGATTTGTCTTTATCACATCTTCCCAAAAGCCACCTTTCTTCAAACCTTCAGTATCCATTTCATCTTTTATAATCTCATATAATTTTTGGTAATAATTATGTTCTTTCAAAAAATCAGTATTTGTGCTCAAGTTTTCTGCTTCAGCAACTTTATATATATGTGACCTGTCTAATCCGGCAGTGTTAAATCCTACAAGATGTAATGCAGTTTCAAATGTAAGCTCTTTATCAGCATAAGATCTGTCACATGTTATAAATTTACCTTTGTTATCATTTTCAATCAACTTCTCATTGTTTCCATCAATATACAGCAGTCTATCATTATTTCTTCTCTTTACAAAATCATATATTGCAAGGCAAATTAATCTTTGTCCACCAGTAATATGCCAATATATAGGTTCATTATTATCGCTATTATTTTTGTGTATACTACTGCTAATTCTATTTTTTATTGTGCTTAAATTATAAATTTCCTTATCTTCAAGTTTTATATCATTTATTTCTAAACTTAATGACTTCAATTCATCCTTCAACCATGTATCCCATTGAAAATTATCTATGTTATCACTCATTTTCCTTCTAGCATCTTCAGAAAATGTTATATTAAAAATTCTTTCCGGTTTTAATGCCCTTATAACAAGATAATTTGTTATCTGATTTAATGTAGAACATATAACTAAATTCTTAACCTTCGATTCTGCCATTTAAACTTCCTCCAATACTACATATCTATTAAATCCCTTAGCGTCATGAAATTCTTTTTTTAGTTTCATAGGTGTCTCAACTTCAAGTAAGGCTACGGTTCCAGCACTATACCCCTTGTACATTTTTCTTACGCTCCCTTTACCATTGTTTTTCATATCATATCCTCCAATATATATTGGCTTATCTGTTGCAAGTCCTAGAACTTTTACCTTGTTCTCAAAAATCTCTTCTATACCTTTTTCAAAAATCACTTCACTTATAAACAACACTTTAACTATACTTTTTTCATGCATTTCATATTCTCTGTTAAATTTTTCTACAGAATCATTCTTAACTTTTATGTATCTTGCTGCTTTGCTTTCTCCTCCCAGCTTTAAATATCCAGATGTCAAATCTTTTATAGTCATTCCATACTTCTGCTTAAGATAATTCATATTAATTTTATATTCAACAATATAAGTCCAATCATTATTTACAAATTCTGTTTGTTCTATTCTATACAAGCACTTATCCTGTGCTGTTCGTTTCAAAGTCTCAATTTTTAATCCAATTTTTTTATTCTTAACAAATATATCCCCCTCATCTATTAAATTAATAATAAAACTTTGATGCTTTGCATATGCATGAAACACGTCATCAACATTTATGTACTTTTTATCTGCTTTTTTATAATCTCTATCGACAGGCGATTGCAATATTTTATCAAGTGTTATAGATTTAAATTTTGCATCTCTCACCTCAAAATCACCAAATAAAACATTGCTATTAGAATTTACAAACAAATCCTTAGGTGCTTTTATATATGCCTTTTCAATTTTTTCATTATATAAATACACATTACCAATATTTAGAATATTTTGATGGTCATAATTTCCTTTTTCAAAAAACAATTTTCTAAATTCATTATTTTCACTTAATAATACACTATAAATGGCACCAAAAAAAACTGATGGATACGGAGTATTCTTACTACAAATATAATTATTTATCCCTTTACCGTAAGCACTTCCATCCCTAAAAAAGGTGTTATCGCATGGTTTTATACTTAATAATTCCATTACTACACCCCCTTCTCAAAATGGAAATTCAAACTGCACAATTTTTCATAAAGCTTAAAGGTATTTAATATATTTAGGAAATCTATAGTTATATGATTAGACCTATTTTCTGTATAATTTTCTAAATATAACTTATTAAGTAGTTCTATCATTCCGTTAATATAATGCACTCTATTTTCCTCTGAATTTCTTCCTTTTATACTTCTTCCAAGGAGTCTTTTCATTTCACATTTCATAATAGTTTTCAACGACAGTAAATTTTCAAAAGAAATATCTGTATAATTAAATTTTGAAAACTCTGTCTCATACCAATTTATATATGAGAATGATCCGTCTTCTTCAATATTCTCGTACTCTTTAACAAGGCTGTAAAATAGTTTAACTGTATTTCTCCTTAAATAGCAAACTATCTCTTTTCCATCATTTATAATATAGTTAAAGCTCACACCATTTTTATTATCTGCTTCCCTATTAAACCTAGTCTTAACACGCTCCAATTCTTCTCTACTTCTTTGTATAGAGTATCCTAACGGGTTATTGCACTTAGCTATAGTTGCACTTATTGAATATGATATTTTTCTAGTAATATCAAAATATTTTTTCATTTTATTCCATACTAATTCTTCGAATATTTTATCTATATTATCTAGCGCATACATTATTTCTTCAGTAGGTAATATTATGAGACTATCATCCCCACCTGAGTATACAACCTGACATTCAGACTTTTCAAAAAAACTCCTTAACTCTAGACCAAATTCAATCAAAAATGCCGAAAGCTTCTTCTGAAAGTTTTTCAATTCGTCTGTATCTTTATTCTTGAGAAATTCCCCCCTTATCCATTTTCCCAAATCATCTACATCTAGTTGCATAAGACAATACTCATAATCTGGAATTTTGATATCGTTTTTTTCATTATAGACTTTTTCTAATTCCTTTTTTATTAATATCAGCTTTGATTCAATCTTTTCATCTTTTCCTTTAAACTTTTTAATTAAATTACTCAACTGATTTACATCATAATATCTGTCTACTTCTTCAAAGCTTACTTTATTTACTTGTTTGAATACATCTAATAATTCAGAATTTATTTCCTGTAAAAACTTCTCATTGTTTTTCTTCCATACATTTATTGAAATAGAATAAATGGAGCTACTAAATTTCTGGTTTAATTTTTTATCTAAATATTCTCTTTTAAACAAACATGTTGGGCATAAATTCTCATCTTCTGCTACTCCTTTTTTTCTTTTAATATCATCAGTTAATCTAACAATATTTCTTTTACCACATATTGAACATTTTTTTCCTCCCTCCTGGCAGCTTTGAGTAAACATATATGTATTCTTCAGGCTTCTCATCAATCTTTCAAGTTTCAAATATGTACTATGATAGTTATCAACTGCAAAATCTTTTATTCCCCAAAACAAATAGAAATCATCTTTAAATTGCTTTACCAATTTCTCATTACCCTGAGCAAGTTTATTATAGACACTTTCTTCTATATTTTTCATATCTATTACGTTTTCAGCTTCAAACACCATATAATTCGAACAGTCTCCTGTGGCATCAATATCTAAGACATCATAGTTAGGATATATGAGCCTCGCCTCCGCATCCTTTTCCTTAATAAACTTAATTATATTTTTCATAATATCCGACATTATTTTGCTACTAACATATAGATCACTTAACTTTCTAGATTCTTTTATATACGCCTGTATAGGTCCCACTGTGACTCCAATCAAACAACTCATTTCGTTTTTCCTTTCACAATTTCTATTAATTTTTCAATATATGCTTGTACATACTTCTCGTTATATACTCTTACATTTTCCTTCTGAGTTTTATCTAAACTTTTCATAATATAATCATAATTAAGTTCCTTTATAACCATACACTTTTCTCTTGCATATTCAGAAAAAGAAACACAAACTGGAAACGCAAACCTTTGGTTTTCGCCTTTATAAGACTTCACTGTATCTCTTTCTCTAATTTTTTTATCTGCATAAAAACCAAAATCATCTTTAAGCCTGTCATGTGTCAATTGAGATATTTCTTTCAACAAAACCTTGTAATTACTTCCGTCATTGAAGGGAATTACCTGTATAGCTTTTATGTATGGATATTTCAATCCTTCACCTTTTCTCTTCAACTTTCCTTTAACTGCATTAAATTCAAATATATCTTCATTATTTAATTGTAATAAAATCTCTAGTGTCGATTTTTCCAATAAGTTATAAGCTTCCTTCTCACATTTAACATCGGTAACTGTAAATGAACCAAATCCTTTCCTTGAACGGCCTCCAAGCCCACCTAGGATTGATGCTTGAATTAAAAGCTTTATGTAAAAATACATATCAATATTATCTTTACATGTCATAAGTAGTTTTACTATGGATTCTTCTTTTACACAGGGCCTCTTCGACCTATCTTTTTCCTCTGTTTTATGTGGTAACATATACTCTGATATCTCATCAATTTTTATCTCTTTTATCCTAAAACTTATAGGTGATTTTATACCTCTACTATCAACCTCTGGAATCTTTAATATAGTTCCAAACGTTTTTCCTTCTTCAACTTTCATACTTTGTAAATCTTTAAAGCAGCCTAATTCTCTAAATGTGCTTCTTATAAGCGATTTCAATTCAGTTATCCTAAATTCTACATTTTCCTTTTCCTTACTTAGCTTCTTATCCCTATTTCCATAGCTAAACATCGGAGTTATTATTTTTATTTCTATTTCTGCTTTCTTCAAACTTTTCATCGCCACCTTTTAATTGTTACCAACTATTTTTTATTAACAAATCCTAAATTTAAATGCACTATATACTAGGTAATGCCCTAATTTTATATTTCTACAATTTTATTACCATTCCTCTAAAAATTTACACGATATTGTATCTTTTAAAAACAGATAAAAAAATAAGCACTTCATTACAAAATGCTTAAGATTTTTCCATTTTTTAAATCGGGTTAATACCCAACATTCTTTTAAAGCTATTATAGTTTTACCGATAGGTAGTCTATAACCCTTGGTTACTCTGTTTGATATCATGACTTCTTACTAGTTTGATTCATTATAGGTATTCTATAAACCCTTTCAACTCCCATTATATCAGAGCTTGCCGTTTTGTCAATTTGTTACCCTTGTGTTAACAAAACCTTCTCTGATTGAAATATGATATGTCTTATTGTACCAAAGATGATTATGTCCCAAATATAGAATATGTAGTATAATAAAACCTCATTAGTAGGAGATGGGGTGGACATAATTAGAAAGGTAGTTTTAAGAATGAACGAAGAGATGAAGTTTAGAGTGATAAAGAAGTTAGTCGAGAATAATGGTAACAAGTAGAGAGTAGCAATAGAGGAAGAAAGCCAGCTATAGCACTTGATGACACAGTCAAACAAGACATTGTCGATTTATATAGAACTAAATATGAAGATTCAAATCTTACACATTTCTCAGAACTCTTAGAAGAATTTGAAGGAATAAAGGTTTCAGCAACCACTATACGTTCCATCCTTATGAAGGAATTCATCCTGTCACCTAAGGCAAACCGCTCTTCTAAGAAGGCTTTACACAAGAAGTTAGAAGCTATGAAAAAGGATACTAGATCAAAAAAAGAAGCCACGATTATTCAGAGTGCTATTCTTGATATTGATGATGCCCATCCTAGACGCCCTAGATCAGCTTATTTTGGTGAGATGCTTCAGATGGATGCTTCTCTTCATCTTTGGTTTGGACAGGATAAATCTCAGCTTCATATTGCTGTTGATGATGCTACAGGTACAATTGCTGGTGCTTATTTTGATACTCAGGAAACGCTTAATGGCTATTATAACGTACTTTATCAGGTACTAACCAATCACGGAATTCCTTATATGTTCTACACTGATAGGCGTACTGTTTTTGAGTATAAACAAAAAAAATCTCCTTCTGTCGAAGAAGATACTTTTACTCAATTTGGATATGCGTGTAACCAGTTAGGTATTGAGATTAAAACCAGCAGCATTCCACAAGCCAAAGGACGTGTGGAACGCTTGTTTCAAACCTTACAATCACGACTACCTATCGAATTGCGTCTTGCCGGTATAAGCTCAATTGAACAGGCAAATGAATTTTTAAACTCCTACATAAAAAAATTCAATGCTCAATTTGCTTTACCTGTTGATAATATCAAATCTGTGTTTGAAAAGCAATCCAATTTGAAAAAAATTAACTTAACTCTTGCAGTGCTTGCTAGCAGAAAAGTAGATAACGGATGCTGCATAAAATATAACAAACAGTATTACCTGCCTGTGGATACTAACGGTTACCCTGTGTACTATCATAAAGGCACCTCTGGTGTAGTAATTAAGGCATTTAATAATGAACTGTATTTTTGTGTGAATGAAAAAGTTTATGCGCTTGAACTTCTTCCGAACCATGCTCCTTCATCAAAGAACTTTGACTTGGTTGAGGCTCCAAAGGAGCCAAAGAAACGTTACATACCACCAATGAGTCATCCGTGGAAACAAGCTTCATTTGAGCAGTATTGTAATCAGCAAGTTCACCATAAAAATGAAATCACAGCTTAAAATTCTTATTGTTTTTCTAGCTTAGAAATTAATTTGATTCTAAGGTTTGTTTTCCATGCCTTAAAATTTAGGTTTCAATGTAATAAAGCACCAGCAAAAACTGGTGCTAATGTTTAACGTTTTTCGGGACATTTTCAAAAATGGTTTACATAGCTAATCACACCATAATATTCCACTACGTATTCATCTATAATCATGATAACATATTCATGTAAAATATTTAATATCCACAGAAGGATGGCTGTGGAGGTTTTGAACGTTTTGTCTTCGCCACTGGGCACCTTAACCATGCTCGCTCTCACTCGCAAGTTGCCCGTAAAAGTCCATTTAGGACTTTTACCTTCTGTGCTATTAGTGAAGTCCATCATAGCTAAGAAGGTGGTATTGTATTGATTATACTATTTGTAAAGTTATTAAAATACATAGCAATCATATATATTGTTAGGTTAGTCTTAACTCACAATCTATTTATAGATCATTTAAAAATTAGTGTAAAGCTGTTAGGACTTGATATAGAAGTTTCAAGCAAAGAAAAAAGCACCACATCCAGCAAAGATTAAGTACATTTTTCTATAACCCTAAAAAAACATTCTAGGTTATACTTAGTGTTACCAGCACTAAGCATTTCTTATTTTTATTATATCAAATTTTTTATAAAAATAGACATCAATTTTTTGATGCAATTCCTCATAGGTATTCTATAAACACACAGCTCGGTAATATATCCAATTTACAAGAGTCGAGTTTCAATTCCTCATAGGTATTCTATAAACAAAACCATAGATTTCATAGAAAGAATGTTGACTAGGTTTCAATTCCTTATAGGTATTCTATAAACTGATATGGCAACAAAATATAATGATGATGTTCTGAGTTTCAATTCCTTATAGGTATTCTATAAACCAGAACTTAGAAAGGCGTTAGGATTATGAAAAGGAGTTTCAATTCCTTATAGGTATTCTATAAACTACAACGGAACACTGGAACTCTTCTCTGCTAGACTCGTTTCAATTCCTTATAGGTATTCTATAAACATACTTTATATGCGATAATGTATATGATTTATATAGGTTTCAATTCCTTATAGGTATTCTATAAACAGAAAAAAAGAAAAAAATAACCGGTACAATGGCTAAGTTTCAATTCCTTATAGGTATTCTATAAACCAAAATATAGAGATTTGTTAGAATCATATGTATTTGAGTTTCAATTCCTTATAGGTATTCTATAAACTAGTTTAATTGAGTATTTATATGATTATTATTGAATGTTTCAATTCCTTATAGGTATTCTATAAACATCCATCTATCGGTACGCCCTAACTCATGAAGTTCTTGTTTCAATTCCTTATAGGTATTCTATAAACCTAAAGCACACCTATATTGCGTTGCAGGCTTTTTTAGTTTCAATTCCTTATAGGTATTCTATAAACTATCAATATCACTTGTACGTTCTATACCGTAGTTTGGTTTCAATTCCTTATAGGTATTCTATAAACTAACACCAATTCATAACTCGTCTCCTTCCTAATGCAAGTTTCAATTCCTTATAGGTATTCTATAAACCGGAGGCTTTCAAACCGAATGATCGTATTGCACTTGGTTTCAATTCCTTATAGGTATTCTATAAACTAGAGGAAGTGATAGCATGAATAAATACGTTAAAGATAGTTTCAATTCCTTATAGGTATTCTATAAACTGGTCGTAATATCTGCCATTTGCGTATTAATATCAGGTTTCAATTCCTTATAGGTATTCTATAAACTCTCACCTCGTTCTCTGAAATACTCTTGCACAGCTTGGTTTCAATTCCTTATAGGTATTCTATAAACGAGAACCCTTTTTCATCTATATAAACGAAATGCTGTAGTTTCAATTCCTTATAGGTATTCTATAAACATTTTGTTCTTAGCGTAGTAGACTGCTTCCATTTCATGTTTCAATTCCTTATAGGTATTCTATAAACTATCAATCTGGCGGAGAAGGAAAAAACGTGGTTTTGTTTCAATTCCTTATAGGTATTCTATAAACCCAAACAAAGCTTCTTTATCCGTATAGCCATTGTAGTTTCAATTCCTTATAGGTATTCTATAAACTACAGCAACGAACATATGTGACTTTATAGTATTCGCGTTTCAATTCCTTATAGGTATTCTATAAACATCTAAAAAGAACTATTGGACTGAGCACTATTATAGTTTCAATTCCTTATAGGTATTCTATAAACCATTAAATATCGAGAGATTGGCAGAGCGTTGTAAATAGTTTCAATTCCTTATAGGTATTCTATAAACCAAAATCAAAGCACCAGCTATAGACAGCAAATGTGAGTTTCAATTCCTTATAGGTATTCTATAAACGATGTACCTAAGAATTTCAATGTGTCTGATGGTATTTGTTTCAATTCCTTATAGGTATTCTATAAACTTCATATCCACAATAAGGGCAAATAAGATTGTTTTCGGTTTCAATTCCTTATAGGTATTCTATAAACCAATCTCATTAGCACTTATTTTATTTCTTTTTAAAGGTTTCAATTCCTTATAGGTATTCTATAAACCACCAGCCTTATAGAAGATATCATACAATCGGTTGGTTTCAATTCCTTATAGGTATTCTATAAACCAAGCTTCTTTCTCTTTCCCCAATAAGCAAGCATTGTTTCAATTCCTTATAGGTATTCTATAAACCCTACGGAAGTAAACTTAATGTCGGAACTCAGAGAAGAGTTTCAATTCCTTATAGGTATTCTATAAACGCTGCATATCCGACTACTTTTCCACTGCCCTCGATAGGTTTCAATTCCTTATAGGTATTCTATAAACGAAAGTCTCAATAGGTTCAGAGCTGTAGCAATGGAGTTTCAATTCCTTATAGGTATTCTATAAACAATATCAAGTAAGGCTATGAAAGAAGCTCACAAGTGTTTCAATTCCTTATAGGTATTCTATAAACGCTATTTCTCTGGTTATCTTCGTTTTAACTTTTTAAGGTTTCAATTCCTTATAGGTATTCTATAAACTTGCGAGATAGTGCAGGAGCATGGCAAGGAGGAAGGTTTCAATTCCTTATAGGTATTCTATAAACAAGATAATTAACAATGCAATCCTTATGGATGATGAGTTTCAATTCCTTATAGGTATTCTATAAACAAGCAGTGAATATGACAGAGTTGCAGATGTTTTTTGTTTCAATTCCTTATAGGTATTCTATAAACCTTTCTTTGCTTTCAGAATCTTTTTTGCTCCAATACTGTTTCAATTCCTTATAGGTATTCTATAAACACAGAATACCCAAAGATACACCCAGCTCAAAAGCCAGGTTTCAATTCCTTATAGGTATTCTATAAACAAAAATATTGAAAGGTTGGCAGAGTACTGCAAGTAGTTTCAATTCCTTATAGGTATTCTATAAACTATCAATCTGGCGGAGAAGGAAAAAACGTGGTTTGGTTTCAATTCCTTATAGGTATTCTATAAACACTCCTCCGATAATCCCAATTTGTCATTGAATACAGTGTTTCAATTCCTTATAGGTATTCTATAAACCAGAAAGTCTCAATAGGTTCAGAGCTGTAGCAATGGAGTTTCAATTCCTTATAGGTATTCTATAAACCCTTCCAACTCCCATTATATCAGGGCTTATTATTTTGTCAATTTGTTACTGTTGTGTTAACAAAACCTGCAAGCCCTCTATCTGTCCCATTATTAATTTCGTCGACCTCCCGGTGTTTTTACACTACTGGAGGTCGACGAAAAAAATAAATTCTTAATTTTTCAGTTTTCAGGCTATCCCCTAGGAAATCTCCTTCCATTGACTGATAAGCCATTTACCATTAGTATGGATAAGAATAAGCTTGCTAGTGGTCCTAGCTCCTCCAGCTTCTTCTCCTTCCAGTGTAACTTTCACAGATTTATTAACATAACTTTTGCTTTTTACTGTTGCTTTACTTAAATCCACGATACCAATTTCAGGATCGCCAACGCCTAGATAGTAATTACCTTTATACAAAACAATCATGTCCTGCAAAATTTTATTCTTAAGCTCTTTAGTAAAATAACTGTCAAGATGAGTTTCTTTTTCTACATAAGCTTTAACAGCTTTTTCGCTTTTAAGCTTTACAGGTAATTTCCCATAATCTATTCCGTTGACCTTTATTATTTTATCCTGATATGGACTGCCTAATCCATATAGCTTGCGAAAAGCAGTATATGCCTTAGCACTTATTTCCACTATTTTTTTGTTAGAAATAGTTGCTGTTTTTGATTTTGTTGAAGCAGATGCCGTGTATCCAAATACAGATGTAAAAAATAATAGTGTTACAACAAAACTCAATATGCTCTTTCTGATTTTTAAATGTTTCATATATAACTCGCTTCCTTTAAAAATAATTTGTAGTATCACCTTCATATAAGTATAGCATTGTACACAAATATATGTACCGCTGACTTATGTCCAACGAACTTTCCTCAATTAAATATACGAAGCGTATTAGATATAGTTTTAAATTACATTAAAGCCGTATAAACACTATAAATTCATTTTATTTGTATAATTCGTAAGTGGTTGAATCACCCTTCATCGATGCAATAGTAGCTGTCCCTTTTGTAAAGTATAGAACTGCAAAGATTCCATCATCGATGTTATACATGTTCTTAAGAAATGGATTGCTTTCAAGTGCAGCTTCTTTTGCTTCACGTCTATCATCATTTGCTAACTCTCCAGTAAGACGAATCCATTGGCCCTTCTTGTTCATGCCAGAGATTTCAACTTTAGGATTTGCAATCATCTGTTTAAAGCATTTCTTTGTATTATTAGTTACAATATATAATTTTCCTTCGTATTCAAAAACAGCACCGAAAGGTCTTACTCTTGGTTGATCGCCCTCCGTAGTTGCTATATAGAAAGTTCCTGCTTCTTTTAAGAATTCTAAAGTTTCCTTCATTATATGTTGCTCCTTCCATGTACACATGTTAAAATTTTAATATATATCAATAATAGCATGTGTAATTAAAAATACAAGTACGATTATTTCGCAATGTAAGTATCCTAAAAGATACTATAGAAAGGATATGAAGTATTGGATAACAAAAGTTTATTTGGTAAATGCCCGTATTTTACAGCTCAGAAGGTTTTTTCAGGGAAGTGGTCCATACTCATAATGTATCATTTAAGTGATGGCACCTTGAGATATGGCGAACTTATGCGAAGGATGGAAGGGATTACCCAGGCAACGCTGACGAAACAGCTGAGAATGCTTGAAGAATATGGATTAGTCAGCCGAAAAGTATATTCAGAGATTCCACCTAAAGTCGAATATTCTCTTTCGGAATTAGGCAGAGATTTTCAGCCTGTTTTAGAGCAATTCAAAATATGGGGGGATAAGTACATCACTTCCCTGAAGGATAAGAAATCTCCAGAAGAATAGCATATAAAAAATTCAGCCTTATCAGCTGAATTTTTTATATTTCTCTACTATTTAACTACTCAAACACTACCTTCAAATAATTCTTCTTTCCTCTTTTCAGCATCACATATCCATCTCGAAGATCTCCTTCATTAACTATCTTGTTAAAATTTTGTACCTTTTCATTGTTTATACAGATTCCTCCTTGAGCGATAAGTCTCCTAGCTTCTGATTTTGAAGATATAAAACCACTTTCAGTAAGAAGATCAATTATATTTATGCCCTCAGCTATAAACTTTTTATCAAGTTCTTTCTTTGGCATATCCTCCTTGACTGCTCCAGTTTTAAATAGACCTTTTGCTGCCTCTGCTGCTTTGTTTGCTTCCTCTTCTCCATGAACAAGTTTTGTAATCTCATAAGCCATAAGTCTCTTAGCAGCAATTATGTCATCTTTGCAAAGAGTTAATATCTGCTCCAAAGGTACCCTTGTAAATAACCTTAATAGCGTTTCTGTATCCTCGTCTTTTACATTATAGAAGTACTGGTAAAAATCAAAGACGGTAGTCTTTTCTCTGGCAACCCATAAAGTACCGTTTTCCGTTTTCCCCATCTTTTTGCCTTCCTTTGTCATAAGCAATGGGCAGGTTAATCCAAATATCTTATCTACCTCATCATCATTTTGAAAGTTCATTTTTCTAAGAAGATTTACTCCTGCTACAATGTTTCCCCATTGGTCACTGCCGCCTATCTGCAGCTTACAGCCGTATTTTTTATTTAGGTATACAAAGTCATAAGACTGCATCAGCATGTAGCCCATCTCAAGGAAGGTTAAGCCTCCTTCTTTTAATCTGTTAGTGTAAATTTCTGAAGAAAGCATTTTGTTCACATTAAAGTGAATACCAATATCTCTCATAAAATCAACGAAACTATAATCATGCATCCATTCATCGTTACTTAAAATTATAGCTGGATTATCCCCATCTGTCTTTATAAACCTTTTTGCTAGAGCCTTAACCTCTTCTACATTATGCTGCACTTGTTCCTTACTAAGCATCTTTCTCATGTCACTTTTCCCTGTAGGATCGCCTATGAGCGCAGTAGCTCCGCCTACCACAAGTATTCCCTTATGGCCTGAATCCTGAAGATACCTGAACATCATAAGTGCAAAGAAATGTCCTATATGCAAACTGTCAGCGGTTGGATCTATACCTAAATAGAAGGTTATAGGTTCCCCGTTCAGTGCTTCCCTTATCATATCTTCATGAGTAGCTTGGTAGACATATCCTCTTTCCTTCAATATTTCAAATAGATTACCTGACATTTTAATCACCTCTTAATATAATATTTTTTATCATATTTCTCAGACAAGTTATCTGTTCAATATGTAATTAAACGCAACAAAAAAGCTTTCATCCTAATCAAGGACGAAAGCATAACTCACGTGTTACCACCTATTTTCATTGCCGTCTCACAACGACAAACTCACTAAGTATCGCAGCTGCAACTTTCTGCATCTGGTAATACCTTGCATTATAACCTATGCAACGAAGGGAAATCGCCTACTCGCTGTACGCTTTTGGGACTCAGCTCTAAGATGTATTCAAACCATTTCGTTTTGCTCCTCTCACCACCCGGAAACTCTCTGTAAAACTACGTTGGCTCTACTCCTTCTCTTCAACGCTTTTTTATGATTATATTATATTGTATGCATACACTTTAATTTTATATAACAATTTTTATTTTGTCAAATATTAAAAATATTATAGTTCTTGACATGTATATTGAGCGATGATATATATAATAATCAGGAACTATCTAAGGTAGCCGGAGAAGAAGATAGAAAAAAGATTTATAAAATAACCAGCAATGGAATGGAACTTTTAAAGTCTGAATACAAAAGGCTCCATGAGCTTTATAAAAATGGCACAAATATTTTGGAGGAGATAAAATGAGCGAAATTAAAATTCACAAATTCTGGTGGATGTGGCAGCATAAAAAAATTGAACGTTGGCTTGAAGAGAAGGAATTAAATGGAAAAAAGCTTACAAGAACAGATTATATGGGTAGTGTTTTTTATTTTGAAGAATGTGAACCTCAGAAGGTAACTTATTGCATAGATTATGCTAACAAAGTTACTGAACAATATACACAGTTTGTGTCTGAAGCTGGTTGGCAGCTGTTTGAATTGGGTTTTGGATGGGTAGTTCTAAGAAGAGAATATGCAGCAAAAAAGCCTGAGTTTTTTACGGACTATCATTCGGCTATTCGCAGGAATAAAAACTTCATGTCAGTCTTTGTGATATTATTTTATTTTCTTGTTATTCAGCTGCCTGGTGATATCAGATATTTATTTGAAGCTAATAGCGTTTTGTTTTCTATCATCAGATTTGTCATCTTCATGATTACCCTTACTTTAGCTTCTATTCTAGGTATAGCAACTGCTCAATTTCTAGGTACTAATATAGTTCTTGCAAGAAAGAAAAGAATATAATAAATATTTTAGTAATGGAGCTTAGCGGATAGGACTTATATTTACCGTTGCAATAACTTCTATTTTTGCTATGATGCTTATCCCATTCATAGGGATTAACATAGCTCTTACCAAAAATAGAAAAATGCAAAACAAATAAATTCCTATGAACTTTTGTTTTACAAAATTGTTGTTACAAAATCAGAACGGCTAGTCCAGTTTCTTATGCAAACTAAACTAGTCGTTTTCAGAAATATATGTGCGACTTTTTTTACAGTGCATTGAAAAAATCCTTTAGCTCCTGATTCATTTCCTTTGACAGGTAAGTATATCTTATCCCTTCAACAGCTCCTTGTAAAGCATAGAGCTTGTGAAGACAGCAAGTATCGTCTCTCATCTTGAGCCTGATAAAAGCCTCTTTACTTCCCATTTTTCTCAGCGCCTCAGGTGTATCTACACCTGCATCAACAAGCAGCTTCGCAAGCACATTTCCGATATTAGGCAGATCAGATAGCGTACTCATTTTATCCTACCCTCTTTGTATAATCAGTTATTCCTAATCTATTGCCAAATGGATCTTCAAATTCTGCTACCATTCCAGTAAAAATCTCGAAGGGCTTTGATAGAAATTTGACACCATTTCCTTTTAATCTCTCGTATTCCTTCTTAACATTCTCAACTTCAAACCATATAGTTGGTTTTATCTCAGGAAACATCTTTTCATCCTTCAATATAATTGCAGGCTCCTCTTCTCCAACCTTAAAAGCAATCATGCCTTTGCTGGAAAAATCAAATTTTACCGGCAATCCAACAACATTTTCGTAATACATTTTTGCAGCCTTTAAATCCTTTACTCCAAGAAAAAAATTATCGTAATTTTTCATATTACCTGCCACTCCAAGCTGGCAGTTTAGCCATCATTGCTTTTGCGGCAGCTTCAGCAGCATTTTCATCAAGTCCCTGTGTTTTTATTATAAATCCAGTCATACCTTTTAATTTCTCTTCATAGGATTGCATTGTTCCATCAGGTCTAGCACAAAATTTGCAGTAATCCTTAGAAGTATCTCCCTGAGCAAAATCCTCTATATTTTTCATTGGCATTCCACAAGCTATACATTGTTTCATAATAACTTCCTCCTCAATTTTATTTAGAAATAAGTTTTATATAATGATTAATTAATTCTTCTCCGTATCTATCTAATACAGAGCCATCATGAGAAAACAAGTCTCCATTAGTAATATAATAATGAATAAGTCCTACCCATGTATTATACAGAAGATGTAACGGAATATCTCGAATGGTACCCTTCTTGATTTCCCTTTCTGCAGCTATTCCCATATGAAAGGATATGGTCGACTGAATCATTATATATGTAGCATTAGCAGCCTCCGGCAGCATTGTTCTTTCAATTACAAGCCTAGTATAAAATTGTTCAAATTCCATTAATCCATTAAGATGTGCATGTAAAATATCCACAAGGCTTGAATTTGTATCAACAAGTTCATGAAGTTTTCCACAAATCCTGTTATCAAATGCTTCTATAACAGAACATATGAGTTCTTCCTGAGTAGAGAAATGTGCAAATACAGTTCCGTGAGAAACGCCGGCTTCTTTTGCTACATCGGAAGTACGAGTTGCCAATATTCCCTTTTCCCCAAAAAGTTTCATTGCTGTTTCTATCAGCTTGTTTCTTGTTAATTTTTTCTGTAATTCTCTTTTTGTCTCCGCCATGTTCTCTTCTCCTTAATTGACTCTTTACTCAATGACTATATGCTCATTATACAATTCATTGAGTGAAGAGTCAATAAATTATATAAAAAAATTTTTCTGTTTATAAAAAATAGAATGTTAAATTCCATTCCATTCATTAAAAAACTCTGCTAAATAATCCTCCATAAATTTATGTCTCTTCTCTGCTATCTTTCTGCCAGTCTCTGTATTTATCAAATCCTTAAGCAGCAGTAGCTTCTCATAAAAGTGGTTTATACTAGTACCTTTGTTGTTTTTATATTGATCAAAATTTTCAAAATGGCAAGCTTTTATTTCAGGATCATATATTTCTCTTCCTTTATGTCCCCCGTAGGCAAATGTCCTAGCAATTCCTATAGCTCCAATAGCATCAAGTCTATCTGCATCCTGGACAACCTTACCTTCCATGGTAGACTGTGTTGAATCTACAGCCCCGCCTTTAAATGACATTGTTGAGATTATCGTGGTAACCTTGTTAATTTCCTCGTCGGGCACACTTAAACTGCTGAGCCATTCTGAAGCCAGCTCTTCTCCCATGTCTTCACCCTTTTCATTAAGCTTCCAGTCACCAATATCATGAAGGAGCGCTGCAAGCTCTACTACAAACATATCTGCATTCTCTTTTTCTGCTATGTATTTTGCAGTTTTATGTACTCTATATACATGGTACCAATCATGTCCGCTGGACTCACCATACATTTTATTCTTCACGTATTCTAATGTTTTTTCTATTATTATCTTTTTATTCATGCCTCCACATCCTTTCTAACAAACCCTGGAGCTATGTTTTACAAAAGTGTTGTTTGAGGACAAGCTCTCACTAACAACACTTATGTAAAACAATAATCACACTCTCCCAACAACATTTATGTAAAACAAACTAACAGCCATATTCTTATATAAACATAACACACACATAGAAGCTCGTCTTGCACAATATTTACCTATAACAAAACTTTACCATAAAATTTATAAGTTATACACATGCTATATTATATTTGTCATATTTATGTGCTATACTCTACGTAATAAAAAATTAAAGGAGGAATAGCTGCCATGGCGATAGCCTGCAATGACATAAATATTTTAGTAGTTGACGATGAACAAAGCATATTGGATTTTATCCAAATGGGACTTGAAGCTGAAGGGTTTAAAGTATATACTGCGTTAGATGGAATCAGCGCTGTAGAACTCGCTACAGAAATTAATCCGCCAATAGTAATACTTGATATAATGCTTCCTGATATGAATGGTTTTGAGGTCTGCCGGGAAATTAAAAGATATGTTAACACTTCCATTATCATGCTTACAGCAAAAGACGAGATTGATGATAAAGTTTTGGGATTAAATACTGGAGCAGATGATTATATGGTGAAACCTTTTAGTTTCAAGGAACTTCTAGCCAGAATAAACGCCAGACTCAGAAGCAGTTATTCTCTTAGATATAATGTTCAGTATATTGGAATTTTCAAAATAGATGATAGTACTCATGAAATATCTATGGATGAAAAATTGCTGGCACTTTCGCCCACTGAATATAATCTGCTCAGATATCTTCTTATAAATAATGGTATAGTCTTAAGCAAACAAAGCATCTTAGATAACGTGTGGGAAGATGACTTTGAAGGAGATGAAAACATCGTTGAAGTATATATTAGATATCTTAGAGATAAAATAGGTGATAAATCTCATTCCATAATTAAAACTATAAGAGGCGCAGGCTATAAGGTGGTATTATGATGAAATTGTTTAACAAAAGATATAGTTCTATAAGCTTAAAGTGGAAAATCCTTCGCAGGCTTCTTATTGCACTGCTGCTGCTTTTTATATTTGTTGGTGTTTCACAGCATTTTAGCATGAAATCCTATCTCATAAGATCTCAGGTACAGCTTCTACAATCAAAGCTTCATTCATTAGATGAAAAACAATCCAAACATGATAATGATGATGATAACAACGAATTAAATGAAATTTATAAAAAAATAATATCAAAGGTTGTGGATAATTCAACCGGAGCAGCAATAATTGATTCTGAAGGAAATGTTATATTTAAACAAAATAACATTTCAAGAGAATATAATTATAACGTACCTGTACTTTCATCAGAAGATTATAAAAAAATGATGGTTTTAGCAGTAAAGCCAAAGTTTTATACAATAATAAAAGATAATGAAGGTTACAGTCATGCAGTAATATGGTCAAATTTTAGAATTTCAGGTTCAGAAACAATTTTACTTCAGCTAAATGCCCCTCTGGGTCCTGTAACTAGAATTTTATATAGACAGACACTAATGTTTGTCCTAATTGCCATTACTGCAGTCTTTATATTTATGCTATTGAGCAGTTCTATTTTTAAGCATACTTTAGCACCATTATATGCTATGACGGATACAGTAGCCAAAATAGATATAGGCGAATTATCACTTAGGCTTCCAGAGAAAACACATATTAAAGAAACAGATAAGCTCTCATCCTCTTTTAACGGGATGCTGGAAAGGTTGGAAACTTCTTTTGAAAATGAGCGTATTGTAAAAGAAAAGATGAAAAAGTTTATTGGTGATGCCTCTCATGAACTGAGAACGCCTCTAACCTCTATTCATGGCTTTATTGAAGTACTGCTGAGGGGTGCTGCAAAAAATGAACAACAATTGGAGAGAGCCTTAAACAGCATGTTAACCGAAAGTGAACGTTTGGGTGAACTCGTAAATAATCTTCTGCTGCTAACGAGATTAGATGAGGATGTTAAATATGAGACGAAAAAAGAAAATGTTAAAGATATAGTTAAAGATATTAAGCTGCAGCTTGAGGTTATGGTAAAGAATAGAGAACTTAAGTTGGACGTAAATGAAGATTGTTTTATCTTAGCTAACCGAGATCAAATTAAACAGGTTATCTATAATCTTATCCATAATGCCGTACAGCATACAGATGAATATTCGGGTACTGTTAGTCTTAGTGTTAGAAAAAGTTCTAATCCTTCAATAATTGAAATAAGCGTTAAAGATAATGGAACAGGCATTGATAAAAAAGATTTAGATAATATCTTTGACAGGTTTTACAGAATTGAAAATGATAGATCAAGAAAAAGCGGCGGCTACGGCCTTGGGCTTTCCATTGTTAAATCCATTGTAGATGCTCATGGCGGAACTGTTGAAGTTGAGAGTGAGCTTGGAAAAGGCACTGAGTTTAAGATAAGATTTAAAAATGTTGAGATGTTATAAAATTTGATACTGGTTATTCAGCTTCATTATGTCATACAAAAAATTAAGAATTAAAATTAGAAATGCTGGAAGAAATTCTGAATATTAGAATTTCCTCCAGCAGCAGCTTACTATCTCCGCTGGTCTAATCTCATCCGAAATCTCTTCTGAAACAGGTTCCTCGAGAAGGTTACATTTTTCTGCTGTTCTTCCGTTAATATTTATATTAAACTTCTGAAGCTTATCTGTCATATTATATCCTCTTGTGATTATCTCATCAGAATTTTCCTTTTTCTTGAAGGCTGTGAGCATAAATGCTTCTCCCTCTATTGAGGCATACTGGTAATCTGCTTCGTATGTTCCTGTGTGAATATCCGTTTGATAAACGCTGAACGGAATCTGAAAATTAACAGCCTCATGAAAGGTTCTGAGCTTATCCTGCTCATCACCATGAAAGGAGATCGCAAACTTTGCAGTATGTTTTCCTAAACACTGAGCCTCCGGTGTAGGAAAATATCCCCAGTCTCCAAGCTCTCCTACGCAGCGCAGCAGCGTCACAGCAATAGTACTTCTGTCTTTTAATATCTCATATTCATTCAAACCATAATTTGCCACAGTAACACCATGGTTTTCATCACTTATGTTTACAAAAGACTGCTGATGCTGAGCATTAGTTGGGTTCTGCCAAGTATCGCTGACACTGTTACTTCTCTTTATTACTTCATATATGCTTTCAGCCTCATGTTCGCTTCCGATTATTTCAGTATTGAACAATACTCTTAACCTGTGATCCTTCATCTGATTGTCAAAGGAAGTCTCAAGCTTAATCTGCTGACTGCCTCTCTCTAGAATAAGCTTTGTTTTTAATATAAGCTCAGCTGTAATTTCCGATCTTGAAGCCTTACGGTTACGAAATTCTACTATTGATTTCTGCTCCTTTTCCAAGAGTTCATCTGCTGATACAGGTATATTTATCCTATGAGTTATCTCAATTTCTCCGTACATATAGCTATTTGCCTTAACAGTTATCTCTGCCTTTGTGTTAACTGTGGTTATAGTTTCATCTCCCTCAGGCTGCTTGAAGATATATTCGTTGCCTATATCTCCTGTATCTTCAAATACCATAAGCTTTGAATAAGTGTTTCCATTTTTCTTATCCGTGACGTTAAGACTACCATCCTGCGCAACCTTTATCCTAAGGAATTCATTTTCAAGCAAAGCTCCAGCATTTTTTACTATATTTTCTTGCTCATGTATATCTGCTTTCTGTTCAACTAATGCAAAACTCTTCCAGGACATAGGAAGCATATCTTTCATTATTACACGAATTCTTATATACTTAGCCATAAAAGGCAGCCTGAATTTATCCTTAGGTAAGTCGTAGCCAAAGCTAGATCCTCCATCTGTAATCTCAGCTTCAACTGTATTTCCATTAACATCAATTACAGCTAGTTCCGGTAAAGCTTCCTGTTCAAGCCTATCGTAAAGTTTCTCAATATACTCACCTGCAAAAGGTATTCTTTTATATTCCAAGAATATTTCAGCAATGCCTGTTTTTTTATATCCTGCTGTATTGAATACTACGAAAGGCTTTAATTTCGCTGAAAACTTTGATGTATCTATCTTGGTAAGTAATTCCTTTGCTGCTGCTTCTGCAAGGAACTTCCCAACTTCCTTTGCTTTTTTAAATCTAGTCACCATTTCACTGTGAACCTCATCAACACTGCAACCGCATATGCTGTCATGAGGATGGTTCTGCATAAGGGTTTTCCACGCATACCTAAACTCATCACTAGGATACTTGTCTTTTGAATCATAAGCCATAGCAGCTAAAGGTTCTGCTATATTTTCAAGAAGGCGTTGAATTTCTGTGTTCATCTGCTTTAGATAGATACGAGCAGATGATGTATTGGCCAGTGTATACCATCCATCAGTTTCTTGACTTGTAAGTTCTCCTGACACAGTACTTAGATCCTCTGGTAAACTTTCTTTCACAGCAGCTATATAGTCTTCAAAATTGCTATGCACAAATTCTATATCTGGATACAACTCATTAGCAACTTTGATGGCCTGAGAGATATTCTTCTGTACAGGCTGATGATCACAGCCATTCATCATAAGCAGATTATCTGTAGAAGCATACTTTGAAGCGTCTGAAAGCTTCTTATCCCAGAAGGCTTTTGCTTCCTGCCTATCCACAGGAATCTCGTTTCCGTTGCTATACCAGTTAGCAAATAATATTGCCAATATCTTCGATCCGTCTGGAGCCTCCCACCACATCTCTGAAAACTGAGATGCATACTTCTTATCTGTTAAAACCTCATTATTAAACCCTGTAGGGTTAACCCCCCTTCCGAAGGCCACTGCTTTAAGTCCTGCACCCAACATCATCTGAGGTGCCTGCCCCATATTTCCAAATGTATCAGGGAAGTACCCAAGGTTTACTGGTGCTCCCCACTTCTTTGCTTCATCTATACCAATTAGCATGTTTCTTGTATTAGCTTCGCTGCTTATTAAAAAATCATCCTGAAGAATATAAAAAGGTCCTATTCTAAGCTTTCCCTCTTTTATGTACTTTTCGAGCAAGTCTCTTTTTTCTGGCCTTACCTGCAGATAATCATCAAGTATAATGGTTTGACCATCAAGATGAAAGCTGTTAAAACCAGTATCTTTTTCAAATAACTCAAGCAAATCATCCATTAATTGGATTAGCCTCATGTGATGCTGCTCATAGGGAAGATACCATTCTCTATCCCAATGACTGTGAGAAATAATATATACTTTCTTCAAACCGTAAGCCCCTTTCGCAATTACTACTTTGATATAAATTATTTTCTAACTCGTATATCAAAATAATCCATTACAAGCTCACAAAACATCATGTTTGCCCATGAGAACCACTCTCTTGTATACTTCGTAGGATCATTTACATCGAAGCCTTCATGCATAAGCTTTGTTCCTGCATCACATTTTACAAGCAAGTTTAAAATTCTTTCTTTTTCAGTTTTATCATCAGTAGTCATACCTTCCATGGCCAATGCAATCGGCCAAATATAATTTTCTGGTGTATGCGAACTTCCAACGCCCTTAGCATGTTTTCCTTCATAGAAAAAAGGATTTTCCTTGCTCAGCACAGTATTTCTTGTTGCTTTATAAATCTCATCATCATTTTTACAGTAACCTATATACGCTGCTGAAAGGAGATTAGGAACATTTGAATCATCCATAATACTGTAGTTCCCTAGTCCATCCACCTCATAAGCATATATCTCTTCACCTTTAGCATTCTTGACTTTGGCATATTTCTGAATTCCTTCTTCAATTTCTCCTTTTAACTTTTCTACCTTTTCCAGCAAAGCATCATTTATTAAAACCTTTGTGAAAATCTCTTTTAAATAGCCTAAAACTACTGTTGCAAACATATTTGAAGGTACCAGATAATTGTATTTACAAGCATCGTCACTAGGTCTGAAACCTGACCAGGTCATTCCTGTAGGCGCTGTATTGCCTCCTTTTCCATTATTTATTAGAGTATCCTCTAATCTTGTAGTATCTCTAACAAAGCTGTAATGAGAATTTTTATGGTTTTGTTCTGTTTCCCATACATTCAATATCTTTTTTACTGCCTCAGTAAAGGTTGAATTGAACTGTTTAGTTCTTCCGCTTGCCTTCCAAAGCAGATAACTCAATTGAATAGGATAGCATAAAGAATCTATTTCGTATTTTCGCTCCCATATCCAAGGCTTCATCTCCGTATGATCCTGTTGATAACCTGCTCCGTTAGCTGCCTCGTTAAATGCATTAGCATAAGGATCTATATTGATGAACTGAAGCTGTCTTTCTACAAGTCCTGCAATCATTTCTTCTATTTCTTTATCCTCTTCAGCCATGATTAGGTATGGACGTACCTGTGCTGTAGAATCTCTGAGCCACATAGCAGGAATGTCACCTGTTAATAGAAATGTTGTACCGTCTTCTAGCTGCTTTACTGTCGTAAGCAATGTATTTGCAAAGCATGAATTAAAATTTTCTGCCCAAGCCGCATGTTCCTCACCACATTTTTCAGTTATTTGTTCCATAAACTTCTTTACAGAAGCAGGTATTTCCTTATAAGCCATAGTAAAACCTCCAAATTTGATATATCATTTTATTATTAAATATATTATATGATATATCCTTTTTAGTTACAATCATTTTTATGCCATGCCATTATCATTTTATGTTATTATTTTAAATAGAATATATCATTATAGTAAGTAATAATTAAGGAGAGTTGTTATGGAATCTGTTCCTTTATATAAAAAAATTGAAGACGACCTAAAAAATAAAATTACTACAGGTGAGTTAGCTCCAGGGGATCAGATACCTACAGAGCTTGAATTATCTGTACTTTACAATGTTAGCAGGATAACCTCAAAAAGGGCTCTTTCCGACTTAGAAAATGAACATCTGATATACAGAATTCAAGGCAAGGGAAGCTTTGTAAGTAAAAGCGGTAAACTAGCCTCTGGAGAGCAAAAATCAAATGACATTTTATTTATACTTCCATTTCCTGACAACCTTGGTTTTGGTGATTACACTAAAGGTATTATTAATTGCCTTAAACATACAGACTATAAACTTAGTATACAGCCTTCAGCTTTTATAAACCATGATAATTTACAGTCAATCATCTGCCAGTATGCGGGACTTATACTTTATCCAGAAACAAGCAGTTCAAACCTTGATACGCTGTTTTCTATACATCTCGATGAATTTCCTACAGTCATTATAGATAAAAAACTCAGCGGCATAGACTTTAATAATGTTTCTGCTGATAACTTTTCCGGAGGCTATACTGCTGCTGAATATCTTATAAAAAATAATCATACAAAAATAGCATTTATAGCTACACATGAGATAACTCATTCCACCTCAGTAAGAGATCGCTATCTTGGATATCTAAAAGCTGTTCATAATTATGGACTAGATTTTTATTCAAAAAATATTTATCCTGATGTTTTTGATAAAACTACTCTGGAGGACTATATTACTGATTTTCTGAAATATGTATCTAAGAACCATATAACTTCCGTAATAGCCGAAAATGATCTTTGTGCTATCCACCTTATGAAACTAGCTAAGAATATGGGTTTTGATTTGCCTAAAGATCTCTCCATTGTTGGATTTGACAACATTCAAGCCTCTGCTTTTGTTGAACCTGCTCTTACTACTATTTCTCAGGACTTTGAGAAAATGGGGTTTCTGGCTGCTGAACTGCTTCTGAAAGATATAGAAAGTACCAGCCGCAGTGAAAAACCTTCTGTTATCTCTGTAGATATAAACTTAATCGAGCGAGAGTCTGTCTATAAGATAAACTAAAAAATATTAATTTCATGAAACTTAATTAAGTTTGAGTGGCCTTTTGGATTACTTTCTAATAACCAGAGGTCACTCAAATTTTTTAGTCTCTAGGAATTTATGATTTTTGCCAATTATGGATAACTCTTAATTAATATTAGGATAGACCACTAAATAGGAGAAAAGATGGTTGCTAAATAAAAAAACGGTACAGCATGCTTGCGAAGAAGTTAAAAAGAAACGGTAATATATTTTGAAGTTAGCGAATTAAGATAAGAATGCAACAAAAGCAATATAATAAAAGCATTTTGTGAATATTAAGAGTTAGGGCATAAAAAAGATTGCATCAGAAGTAGGCATTTGAAGTGAGTTTAGTAATTACCTATGTCTTTGAGGGAAATTTCCGTTAAGATGGCGAATTGTTTGAGGCGCAGCCGAGTTATGAGCCATTAGAAAATTTGCCTCAAAGATGTGGTGTAATTACTTAATGAATGGAATTAGCCTACGTAGGATGTAATCTTTTTTTATTTTTCTCAGCTTATTTTCAGTTTTGTCTATTACAATAATCCCATAGAATAAATAACCTTTGCAAAAGGAGGATGAAATATGACCAATGTAACTGCTTTACCTTCAATAAGCTTTTATGCGCTTGGCACTGATAATATAATACGAATTTACGACGACAGCTTCCCTCATGAATGTTTAAAGAGTGCTAGAAAAAAAGTACTAGAAATAGACGATACCTTTTCCGTATTCAAACCGTATAGCAAATTTTCTGAAATAAATCAAAACGCTGGTAAAACTCCAGTAAAAGTATCAAATGAGTTAATTTATGTAGTTGACTCTGGAATCAAATACAGTAAAGAATCCAATGGAGCTTTTAATATGCTCACTGGACCGCTCATAAAACTGTGGACTGATGCGAAAAAAAATGGCTGTGTTCCCGATGAATCTGAAATAGAAAAAGCTATTATTCTATGTGATTTTAATCAGATAAATATAGATAACAATAGCAAAACAATTTTATTGAAAAATGAAGGACAGATGATTGATGGAGGAAGTATAGTAAAAGGTTACGCAGCTAATGAGGTAATAAATATATTGCACAGCAGCGATGTAAAAAGTGCAATCATAGACCTCGGAGGGAATATTTATGCCCTTGGAATGAAGCCAGATGGCTCTTTATGGAGGGTTGGAATTCAAAATCCGCTATCTGAAAGAGGAAAGATAATGGGTGCCGTGTATGCATCTAACCAAGCTGTAGTAACCTCTGGGAACTATGAAAGGTTTTTTATTGCCGGTGGTAAAAAATATCACCATATAATAGACCCTAAAACGGGTTATCCAACTGATAATGAAATTATTAGCGTAACAGTAATAAGCTCAAACTCTATGGCTGCTGATGCACTATCTACTTGTGCTTATAATCTAGGAATAGACGATGGTTTTGATTTCATTGAAAGTAAAGAAGATGCAGAAGCTATATTTATAACAGAGGATAGAAGAATTTATGTTACATCGGGAATGAAGAATGATTTTAAGCTAATAGATGACACATTTATGTACATTAACAAATTTTGAGGTGATTATATATGAACAAGAAAATACACAAAATACAAGTTTTCAGACTAGTTGTCCAACTATTATTTTTGTTTTTGTTTCCAGGTCTATTTAGCCTTACTTTTCATGAAATAGGTCAGATATATAAAGCGTTGATAAACGGTAGTTTCAGTATCAAAGAGCAATATGCAAATATTATTGAGGCAGTGGCTTTCATTCCACTTACAATCCTCTTTGGAAGATTTTTTTGCGGATGGCTATGCGCTTTTGGTACTTATAACGATTTAATATACCTGCTGTCTAGTAAGTTCTTGAAAATAAAGTTTAAAATTGACGAAGAGACAGATAGAGTTTTAAAATATGTTAAATATGCAGTGTTAGTTTTTATAGTTATTTTCATCTGGTCTCTTAGTATTGATGCCTTTTCATCTGCCAGTCCTTGGGACGCATTTGCTCAGATATCCAATATTAAATCCGCCGCTGCCACATATATAATAGGCTTTATATTGCTAATATTTATTACCATCGGCGCCTTCTTTGTAGAGAGATTTTTCTGTAGATATTTATGTCCTCTTGGTGCCATATACTCAATTATATCTAAACTTAGGATCTTTAATATAAGCAAACCTAAAGATCACTGCGGAAAGTGCAAAATGTGTACTTCCAATTGTGCTATGGGTATAGATCTTTATAAGAGAGATAAAGTAACTAGTGGTGAATGTATAAATTGTATGAGATGTACAGAGGTCTGTCCAAGGAGTAATGCCAGTGCTTCAGCTGCCTTTACAAGAGTTAACTCTGCTGCCTTAAGCGCTGTCGCTATAGCTATTTTTACTGGTTTCTACGGATTAAACTATTTACTTGGAAGCAAACTTGCAGCTGCCAACATAATTACAGCGTCAAGCAATTCGAGCTCTACTTCTAAATATAAAGATGGTACTTACTCTGGAGAAGGTACTGGTTATATGCCGGGACTTCAAGTATCCGTAAAAGTTGAAAATGGAAAAATAACCAAAATAGATATAGTTTCTGACAATGAAACCCCTAGATTTGCTCAAACTCCTATGCAGGTTATACCCCAAGAAATAATAGCTGCTCAATCCACTGATGTGGATACTGTGTCTGGTGCTACAAGAACAAGCAATGGAATAATAGAGGCTGTTAATGACGCTTTAAGCCAAGCGTCAAAATAAAAAAGATGCATCCTGCGCAGGCCATTATATTTCAATATAGCTTTCTGTTATATTACCAGCTATACCACCAACTTCTACCGATTTTATATTATCCCCGCGAAATGAAAGCCTAGCTTTTATTTCAGATGGTTTGCCCATAACATATCCCTGCTCAAACACTAGGCTTTTAGCCTGGTGTTTTTCTATTAATCCATGTCTGTAAAGATAACAGGCTAAAGCCGCATTAGATGTACCTGTAGCTGATTCTTCGTTTATGTCATATAGCGGAGCAAAATTCCTGCATTGAGCCGTATCTAAATCTGAAATAGTATCCATAGTAAAAACATGCATACCTACAGTGCTCTCTGCTTTGCTTATTTCAGATATCATATTAAAATTAGGCTTGATTTCATTTAATACATTAATAGATTTCACAGGTATGATTATATCCTTAAGTCCTGTAGAAACAACCTGTATAGGTATATCCTCCCTAATAGAGTTTTTATCAACACCTAGGGCCTTACTTATACGTTCTGCATCCAGCTGCTGATAAAATTCCGGTAAATTCTGATGCATGAAGATAGTTCCATCCTCATATACATCAATTTCCATTATTCCAGCTTTGGTTTCTTCTGAATATTCTCCCGAATGTATTATGTTTAAAAGCTTCATAAGATAAAAACTTCCTATCGTAGCATGTCCGCATAGGTCTACCTCTGCCCTCGGAGTAAAGAATCTTATTTTGAAGTCCGCTTTTTCTGATTTTTCGATAAATGCGGTTTCAGAAAATCCTATCTCTTCTGCTATGGACTGTTTTACTTTATCCGAAATATCATATTCATTAAATACTACTCCTGCACCATTTCCTCCTTCATCGTTTTTAGCAAAAGCATTAAGTTTATATACCTTTATTTTCATATCATCAACATCCTCTTTTTATGTTGCTTACTTATCATTGTTAAATTTCTGAAGCAGATTATGGTTTAATATAGTATCAGAGTATTCTAATTTTTTCTCAGCTTCTTTCTTCTTTTCACTCAATTCAGCTGTCTCAGAAATCTGCTTTCCTGATGCTATATCATAGTACTTATTTGATGGAGCCAAATAGAATATTTTTCCATCAGTGAAGGATCCATTTCTAAAAATTACTCCCTGTTCCTTTGAATTAAATATGTCCTTACCCATCATATATTTTGTAGGTAAATCATATAAATTAGCTATAGTAGGGTACAAATCCATTTCTCCGCCATAAGTATGTCTTACTCCCTTATTTTCATCTTTAGGAAAATGTATAAACAATGGAACCTTCTGAAGTTCTGCCCATGTCAGTTCGTTTCTCTGCGTAGCATTAAGAAAACTGTATAAATTCTTCTGCTGATTTTGCGGTATAGCATAATGATCTCCATATATAGCAATGATTGAATTATCTGTTATGCCTTCTTTGTCCAACTTATCAAGGAACATTCCAAGCTGCTGATCTGTATAATGTATAGATTTTAAATAATCCCCAAAAAGACTGCCCTTATACTCTCCTACATTAAAATCTCCATATTTCGATATAGCATTAAAAGGGTAGTGGCTTGTTAATGTTGTTAGAAAGCTAAAATATGGCTGATGTGTTTTCTTTAGTATATTAAAAGATTGATTTAAAAATGATCTATCACTAAGACCCATTCCTATAGTTTCATTGATTTTAAAGCTTCTTTGACCATAGAATATGTCATAACCCTCTGTCTTATTCATAACACTTCTATTCCAAAAATCCTCTCTATATCCATGAAGAGCTATCGCTTTGTAATTCTCTTTCTTTAATGCTTTTGGAAGAGAGTTCAAATCATTTCCACAATATAAGTAAGCCGCCGCTCCCTCCGCTGCCGGAAAAAGAGAATTGTTTGTCATAAATTCAGCATCTGAAGTGTTACCTGAAGCTACTTGATAATAATAATTGTCAAAATATGCACTTCGCTTAAGCCACTTGTTTAAATTAGGAGTGATCTCTTGACCGTTTATACTATTGCCTATTACAAACTGCTGAAGTGCTTCAACCTGGATCACTATGAGGTTTTTACCCTTTCCCTTGCCTTTCAAAGCAGTATAGCCTTTAGACTTATTGCTGTTTAAAAATGTTTTTATTGCTTTTTCTTTATCCTTAGAGAGTTTAGTATGCTTCTGAAGTTCTCTCTGGAAGAAATTATATACATCAAGTCCATGGTAATTTATGCCACCAAGCATATCTGCTATGTATATTCTGTTGAACATTGTGGTTAACAACCTAGGCTGCTGTTCATTTAAATCATATATGAAAAAGGCGTTTCCACCAGTTCCAATTAAAAATACTACAGCAAAGGAAACCAATCTTCTTTTAAACATTATGCTTTTATCAAGCATAAGTTTATAAGGTATTGATGGTATTATTAAAATATCTATATAGTATAGTAGATATTGCCATTTAAATAGACTTGCTACACTTGATTTAACTGGCCCAAGCAATATACCGTTTTGTATTACCGGTATTGAGAACATGTCCCTAAAATATCCATAATACACAGAGTCCACCAAAATCAGTGTACTAATTACTATATTCACAATATAAAAAAATCTAGTTCGCGCTCTCTTGTTAAACAAAAAACCTATTCCGCAAAATATTAAAATCGATGATGCAGCAGGTCCTAGTAGAAAAAGCAGAGCATAAATGTTTTTGTCCTGTATTTGTAAACCGAAACCCAATAGTTTCGCAAAGACACAAACAAAAAATATGAGAACATCTAAGTTGTTTAGCGCTATTTGTTTTATTTTTTTCATTAAAATTCTCCTTAACCCCCATTGTCCGAAGTATCCCAAACTATTTAGTCTTATACATATTATAAAATTGGTTAATAAGATTGTCTATTGTATCTATTAAGAATAACATAAATTAGTTGACTAACGCCACCTCTCTTTATAATATACTATTTACTTATATTAAAAGTTCTCTTGAACATACAATAATTCCTCATTCCTCATTTACAATTTACAATTTGACTTATCTATATGAGAAATTTTATAAATCCCTAGACAATGAAAAAATAGGGATTACTCCCTATTCATATGTTAATAACTTTTAAATATTTTTTTATCGGCTCCGCACACTGGGCATTTTTCTACATTGTCTCCAATCTCAGTATAACCGCATACAGGACATATATAAATTGTTTCACTGCCTATATCCTGTCCTCCTTTAGCAGCATTCTGAGCATCCTGAAATAATTTTGCATGTATTTTTTCTGCCTCAAGAGCAAAATGAAATGACTTTTCTGCATCCTTTTCCTGTTGAAATCTAGCAGTTTCTAGATATACCGGATACATCTGATTTACCTCATGAAGCTCACCATCTATTGCTCCTTGAAGATTCTGTACTATATCTGTATTGCCAAATACAGCTCCTGCTGTTACTGTGCTATCCCCTACTTGTTCCTTAAGTACGTTAAAATGGTTTTTGGCATGAGCCCATTCTGCATAAGCTACTGCTTTAAATAACCTTCCTATGTTTGGGAAATTACTGCCAGCTGCCGCATCTCCCCATATTAAATATCTCATATGTGCCATACTCTCTCCACCGTAAGCCGAACGTAAAAAATCAGCTGTCATAGCATTATTTACTGCCATTATCAATTCCTCCTCTAAAAATATTTACGTTTATATTATTCTTATTATTAGCTGGAATAATTCATTATATAAATATATTACGAACTAAATGCTCTAGACGGAATAGTTAAGAGAAAGTGCATTAAATAGGTATGAGAGTTAAGAGTAAAGAGAAAAGAGATAAGAGAAAAGTGAAGGTTAAAATTCAGCTATGCTGAATTTTGATTGTATAGAGACTCCTAATTATTTTGATAATCCTTTTGTAATACTAGGTATAGTCTTAGTTTTTAAAAAGTTATCGCCGATAATCAGATTTAAATTCTCTGAAATTCTGCACAGCAGAATTTCTTCCTTCACTTTTCTCTCTACTCTTTACTCTTTTCTCTTATCTGTTTAAAGCATAATCTAACTGCTTAATATTATCTTCATTTAATTTACTTGCTTAGTTCGCAATTTATTTACCTGCTAAACATACATGCCCAAGTTTTTTTATCCATGACACCGTTTACTTTAAGTTTTCTAGATTTTTGAAATCTCTTAACTGCATCTAATGTTTTTTCACCGAATATTCCGTCAGTTTCACCTGCATTGAACCCGAAGTAATTCAATCTGTTCTGAAGTAATTTAACATATTCATTTTCACTGCCTTCTTTAAGAATGGGTTTATCCTTATATTCTAAAATATTATCTACTTTTTCCTTAGGAGTTCTAACCTGCCGCATAAATTTTTCTTTAGAGATTGAACTTCCTGGGCAAGTCTTATGGCAGTTTTCCTTGTGAAACCTTATATAACAGCCCTTATTATAAAAATATCTCGCAAGCTCTATCACACTCTCCTCTTGCGCACCCTGAAGTTCCTCTTTACCAACATCAAAATTACCTAGTATTTCGCACGAAAAAGCATCTTTATTGTACATAGATATACTTACAGGTGTTTTCCCAAAATCCCTTCCTGTTACAAATCTTCCATCGGGGAGCAAGGTAACATGTTGTCCTATATCATCCCATCCTTTAGTGTGTGTATGATAATATTTTATGGCTTTTTGAAGAAATATACCGTTAGTACCGTCGAAATTGGACTTGTTAGGTTTATACGTATGATGTATATGCAGTTCCATATAGTCATACCTGTCTAATGTCTTCAAGAGCTTCTCTAGCGTAATAATTCTAAACATATTTCAACCCTCCCCCTAATTTTATATGCATTTAATAGTGTATTGGTCATTATATTTATATGTAAATAAAAAAATAAAAATTCTACTCAAAAATTAACTTTTCGTAGAAGTTCAATATTGACACACATTCTCCATAGAACTATAATATGTTTAATATAAAAACTGTGATAAGGAAGAGTATGCAAACTACTGTCTTAAGAGAGAGAAACTCACCGGCTGAAAAGTTTCTTAGATAAGTTTTGTTGAAAACCACCTTTGAGTTGAGTATTGAATTGAATTAGATATCTCCGCTTCCAGCGTTATCGGATTGAGACACAGATGCTTTTTTGTTGTATCTGTAATTTGGGTGGAACCACGGCAACCTCGTCCCTTGTATAGGGACGGGGTTTTTATTTTGTGGAGCTTCGCGAATTACTAAGCCAATAATTGGGGACTTTCAACATGAATTATGTCCCCTTAAATATAAAGGAGGACTTGCTATGATAAAAATAAGATTAAAAGACAACAGCTTTATAGAGGTTGAAAATAACACCACCGCTTTAGCTGTAGCTGAAAAACTTAGTCACGGATTAGCCAAAAAGGCTTTAGTTGCAAAAATAGACGAAAAAGTTACGGAGCTATCAACAACCATAGATAAAGATTGTTCTCTTGAAATTTTAACAGCAGATGATGCTGATGGTCTAGCAGCCTTAAGACACACTGCTTCACATATACTTGCTCAGGCCGTTAAAAGACTGTATCCAAACGTAAAACTTACTATTGGACCTTCTATTGAAAATGGTTTTTACTATGATTTCGACTCAGAGGAACCTTTCACTATGGACACTCTCGAAAAACTAGAAAATGAGATGAACAATATAGTTAAAGAAGATCTTAAACTTGAAAAGTTTGTCCTTCCAAGAGCGGAAGCAATAAAACTTATGGAAGAAAAAAATGAGCCATATAAGGTTGAGCTGATAAATGATCTTTCTGAAGAATCCGTTATATCTTTTTATAAACAGGGAGACTTCATTGATCTATGCGCCGGACCACATGTGCCTTCGACTTTCTATGTAAAAGCCTTTAAGCTTCAGTCTGTTGCAGGTGCTTATTGGCGCGGAAACGAAAAAAACAAGATGCTTCAGAGAGTGTACGGGACTGCATTCCCTAAAAAGAGTCAATTGGATGAGTATCTTAAAATGCTTGAAGAAGCTAAACTTAGAGACCATAGAAAACTGGGCAAAGAATTAAAGTTATTTGCATTAATGGATGAAGGTCCTGGATTTCCTTTCTTTCTGCCTAAGGGCGTAACATTAAAAAATCTGCTTATTGATTATTGGAGAGAGCTTCATAGAAAATATGGATATATAGAAATAGAGACTCCAATAATTCTTAACCGACAGCTTTGGGAAACTTCTGGACACTGGTTCCATTATAAAGAGAACATGTACACTGTTAGTATCGATGATGAAGATTATGCTATCAAACCGATGAACTGCCCTGGCGGAATGCTCGTGTACAAATCTGAAGTTCATTCGTACAAAGAATTTCCAATAAGAGCCGCCGAAATGGGAAGAGTCCATAGACATGAACTATCAGGGGCATTGAGCGGTCTTCAACGAGTAAGATCCTTTACTCAGGATGATGCTCATATATTCATGCTGCCTGAACAGATAACTAGTGAAATAAAATCCGTAATTGACCTTGTCCATGAGATATATACAAGATTCGGCTTTGAATACACAGTAGAGCTTTCTACAAGGCCTGAGGATTCTATGGGATCTGATGAAGACTGGGCATTAGCTGAAAGTTCGTTAAAAGCCGCCTTAGACGAAACTAACCTTGAATATAAAATAAATGAGGGTGATGGTGCCTTCTATGGTCCAAAGATAGACTTTCATCTTAAAGACTGCCTCGGCAGAAGCTGGCAGTGTGGTACAATTCAGCTTGATTTTCAGCTTCCTCAAAGGTTTGATTTAACTTATATAGGAAAAGACGGAGAAAAGCATAGACCTATAGTTATACACAGAGCTATCTTTGGAAGTCTTGAGAGATTTATCGCTAGACTTATCGAACAATTTGCTGGTAAATTTCCTGTATGGATTTCTCCTGTTCAAGCGAAACTACTGCCTATATCCGATAAATTTGAGCCTTACTGCAATGAAGTAGCTGAAAAGCTAAAAGCTGAAGGCATAAGGATTGAAATTGATAACAGTGATGAAAAAATCGGTTATAAAATAAGAGTTGCCAGAAATGAAAGGGTGCCTTATATTGCTGTAATAGGTGAAAAGGAACAGAACGATAAGAGCATCTCATTAAGAAGCCGTGCAGGCGATGAAGGCGAAGTTTCGGTAAATGGATTTATCGAAAGAATTAAGAAAGAGATAAAAGAAAAATCATTATAAAGGCCATTAACAATAGAAAAATTAGTAATGATAAATTTTGATTGTAGATATAGAAATTCTGCATTGCAGAATTTCTTCCTTAATTCCTAATTCCTAATTATCTAATGCTGCTCATTAAAAGCATGTATATTGGTACAGTAATTAATGAAAGTACAGTGGTAACAACAGTCATAACCGCTGAGTACTCAGCATCAGCATCGTATGCTTTTGCTATTATACTTGTATTTGTCATAACCGGCATAGCAGCCTGAATTATAAATACTTCCCTCATAAGTCTTGGAATAGGTATAACTATTGATAACAAAAATACTGTAAGAGGTGAAATTATAAATCTTCCTATGATTATAGCTACCATATCTTTAGTGAGTTTTACATCTTTTATAGATACAGAAAATATACATATTCCTATAAATATCATAGACAATGGCGTAGTCATATTCCCCAAGTACTTAGCAGTATCCATAATAAACTTTGGCAGCTTTATATTTAATAAAAGTAGTATCAAAGCTAATATGTATCCCATCAGCGGCGGCGACATTATTCTTTTTATACTCTGAATGCTGATCAACTTTTGTTTCTTTATCTTACTTGATGTATTTGCTATATAATAGACTCCAAGCGTCCAGAAAAAAGTAGTATTTGCAATATAATATAGCAGCACAAAGGGCACACTCTTTTCTCCAAACAGTGATAGGTTTACCGGCAGACCTATAAATATAGTATTGGAATTAAAAAACATAGAAATAAAAAGTCCTCTATGCTCTCTGTTTATTCCGATCATTCGAGATAATAACACCGAAATAATATAGCATATACTTATCGAAAGCAAAGGAACAACTACGCCTTTACCCATAGTTATAAACTCGTTCCGACTGAGATTAGTAAGCACTGTGGAGAGCATTAACGGCGGCAGCGCTACAATAATTACAAGTCTTGATATCAGTTTCGAAGATTCCTCACTGAACCAACCCTTGTATTTCAGTACATAACCTATAGCAATCATTATTACAATACTCAGTACTCCGCTTAATGAATTTAATAATACCATGTTCATACCTTCTTAATTTTTGCTTTAGCATTTTATAATGCTCGTACATATTCTAAATAAATAACAAAAATGGATAGCTAAAATTCATCCTAGCTATCCACTAAATTGCTTAACCAATTTTTATTATACAATAACTGAATAGTAAATTATATAACTATTTTTTACTAAAAGGAAAATAAAATTCTCTTGTTTCGTCTTTTATAGCTTGAAAGGTATAACCATCGTTTCTATAGTAATCAATTATGTTCTGAAGTGCTTCACAGGTATTTTTATTTGGTTGATCACAATGCATTAACATGAATATGGTATTAGGCTTCTTCTTTTTGGAAGTAGCCTCCCTAAATAGTCTGTATGGTGGAATTTTGTAGTTTATTCCATCAGATACGCTCATATTCCAATCATAGGTTCTGAAATTACACAGATGTAAAATTTCCAGCATATTTTCATTAAGATGGCCTTTACTCCCACTAGGAAACCTTATTACATTATACTTCTCACCAGTTATTTTACATAATGCGTCCCTTGTCATATACATTTCTTTAATAAAATCTTCTTTATCCGAATATATCTTTCTGCATTTATGTGTGTAGGAATGAAGTCCTATACTATGCCCTTCTTTTTTTATTCTACGAATTACATTCTCATTACCTTTTATTTTACATCCTATAATGAAAAAAGTAGCCTTTATATCATTGTCATCTAGTATATCTAATATTGTATTTGTTGTACTGCTTGGTCCATCATCAAAAGTAAGATATATAACTTTATCATAGTTAGCCGAAGGTCCTTCATTAGCACTTATCTGTAAGGGAGGACCCAGTACAAGTATGATTACCATAACTAATATTATTCTTGTTTTATACATAATATCGCCGCATTTCTTTAACTTGTTTTATTATTATAATGTGTATAAAACAGTATTTTATAAGTAAAATTTTATAATATCTACATTTATTGAAAATACTATGGATAGCCTGTATAATTAAATTAAGATCAACATGGGTTATAAGTTAATTTTAACCAAATAGACTTATAAGAGGTGTCATTATGAATAAATCATTTTATAAAACTAATTTAACGGATATTTTTTTCATATTCCTCGGCAGCATATTAGGTGCAGTCGGTATAAATATGTTTCTAGCCCATGCTAAACTCCTAAGTGGAGGTGCCAGCGGCATAGCATTAATTTTCCAATATCTTTTCGGTATAGACGCAGGTTATCTTGTTTTATTGATTAATATACCTCTATTTGTTCTAGGATTTATGAAGCTTAATAAAAGATTTATGATATATACATTTGTAGGAACTATAACCTTATCTGCAGCTCTTGTGATAACTAATCCCATATCTAATATACTGCATATAAATGATAAACTGCTGTATTGTATATATGGTGGTGTTGTAAACGGGATTGGTTACGGACTTGTTTTTACTCATCACGGTTCTACGGGCGGACTAGATATTATTTCAATGGTTATAAGAAAACATAACTCAAACTTTAATGTTGGAAAAACAAATTTCTATATTAACTTTTTCATCGTAGCTATCAGCGCTTTTATTTTTGGACTTCCTAGTGCGCTGTATACTCTTATTGCCATGTATATTTCTTCTTTCGTTCTGGATTATGTAATAAAGGGCTTTAACAGATCAAAATGTGTAATAATAATAACAGACAAGGAAAACGAAGTAAGAGATTATATAATGAATAAAGTTAAACGCGGTATAACTTACCTCTATGGCGAGGGTGCATTTACACACAAGGAAAAGCGAGTAATCTTCTGCGTAATATCTCTAGCTGAACTTCCAAATTTGAAAAAGGCCGTATCATATATCGATGACAAAGCCTTCTTTACTATTTTCGATACCTCTGAAGTGCGAGGCCTTGGTTTCAAATCAGATTTATAGTTTCTATTTAGCAGCCTAAATCCTTAAGCTGCTTTTTTAATTCACATATTTGCTGCTTTATTTCATTCTTTTTCTTCTCATTTTCGTTTTCAGTCTTAATAGCTTCATCCTGAACAATTATAGTAGCCATAGCGGATGAAACAGCTGATAGGAAAGCCGCCACTACCTCAATCTGATCCTGATTTAAATTTTTTGCTAGTAAAACTGCTACAACGGAAGCTAATATAGCTAGTTCTCCTCCCGTTACAGAGTTCTTGCTACAGTCCAAGCGTTCCACCCCCTCATATTATATTATATGAGAGCATTTTTTTATTGTGTCAGTTACATCAACAATAGAATACCAGAAGCTCCTAGCAAGAGCAGTGTAATAAAGTTATATATGCTAAACTTAATTAAGTATTTAATGCTGGAGTTTGAGTCATACTTTGTATATATTTAGTACAAAACTTTATATAAAGCAAAAAAACAGTGAAGAATCTTTACACTGCATCCTTCACTAAGTTTCACTTAATAACATACTTCATCGTTTCCAGCCGATGAAGGTTTCCTATCCCTCATCTACTCTACAATAAAACTACCTGCTATATTGTCAAGCTTTTCTATCATATTCGTAATTTCTGCTGCATTTAATTCTATCTGTTTCATACCTTGAAGCTGTTCCTCTACACTTCCATTTATATTCTGACTCACTTCAGCCGAGCTGGATATATTAGAAGCTATATCATCCATAGCTTTATTTATTTGATCTATATTAGATGCTTGTTCATTTATATAGTTATCAATTTTCTCAACTTCTGTCATAACACTTCTCATGCTTTCAATTATTCCTTTAACATTCTCATTTGCTGTTCTTGTTTTATCTACACCACTAATGATAGAGCTATCCATTTTCGAAACTGCATCTACAGCCTTAACCGCATTTGATTTGTTGTCCTTTACCATATTTTCAATAACCTTTGCTGCTTCTGAGCTTTCATCAGCTAGTTTCCTTATCTGCTCTGATACTACCGCAAAGCCTTTTCCATTTTCTCCTGCTCTGGCAGCTTCAATTGCAGCATTTAACGCTAGCATATTAGTCTGCTCAGCTATAGACTCAATAAGTTGTACAGCAGCCGATATCTTATCAGAGGATTTATCTAACGAATCTATAAGTGTCTCAACCTGTTCCGCCGACTCTTTTATATTGTTCATCGCTCCATATATGCTATCCAGCTGTTCAATACTTTCACTAGCTGATACTGTTGCTATTTCACAACTTTTACTCGTAGTACTGCTAATCTGTACTGTCTCTTCCGAAAACTTAGCTATCTCAGCTACATGTGATGTAATCTCTTCTATAGCAGAGGTATTTTCACTAGCTCCATCTGCAATAGTTTCGGTTGATGCTGAGATATTATCAAGTGCTGCAGTGGATTCCTTTGTCGTCTGTGACAGCACCTGTGCTGAAGTTGAAATTGAACCCGTTGATACTGAAATATCCTTTATCATAAATTGTAGTTTATTCATAAATAAATCAAAGGAATTACTTAACTCTCCAATCTCATCTTTACTGTCGTAATCTATACGCTTTGTTAAATCTCCTCCGCTGCTGGAGATCTCTTTTAACTTTTCTGTGACTTTCTTTAATGGTCTTGTTACAGATATTATCGTAAATAGGCAGATAACTAGTGATATTAGTATTACTAAAACTATACTCATTATGGTACTTGCTATAGCACTATTGAATATCTTTTGGCTTGCACTATATGCCGACTTAGAATTCTTTATATGAACCTTAGTTAAGCTATCTATTTTCTGTGTGAGCTTTTGGCTATTACTTCTAAACTTGTCCATTTGCGTAAATGTTCCCTGCTTACTCTGACCCTTGGCACTAGGTTTTAATTGCTGCATAGTACTACCGTTTTTCTGGTAATAAGTTATAAGATTATTTAATGCTGTTTCATAACTAGCATATGTACTTTTTAATCCTTTTGTATCGCCGCTTATCTTTATGTACTTATTTATATTATTTAATAAATCTGTATTATATGTCGATGTAGTCTGTTGAAGATTATTTTTAGCAGATGTACTTGAATTATTGAAGCCCATTAACTGTGAATTTATACTTTCAATGCTTGACTTTGCATTTTCCAGATACCCGATAGGCGTTACTTCTCCCGTGTTTAGCTCTTTTATGTTCGTATTTAGTGTAGATATAGAAATTATTGCTGTAAACCCTATCAAAATTATTGATGCTGTGAAAACTATTAACGGAATTAATATTTTATTTCTAAGCTTAAGATTCCTATATAGCTTTATCATGACTGTTTTCCCCTTCCTTACTCTGTGGTTTATTTTTATTGTTCCTTTACTTTGATTTATATTCTAATACGGCTCTATGACACCTGAGTATATATATTTTTAACAAAATATGAATTCTAATTATCCACAATTGGCAAAATACATAAATTTCTAAAGAGTAAAAAAGAACGTCCATTTTCTATCATTTGATAAAAACGAACGTTCTCTATGTTGCTATATAAAAGGTTTTATGGGATCATACTCTTTATCCTTTCATTGCATTCTAGGAATGAGTCGACCGAGATATCTGCTTCACTGATATCTTGCTTAATACCTGAACCACAATATGCTACAACAAATGCACCAGCACTTTTCGCTGCACGAATTCCCACAGAAGAATCTTCAATAACAATACATTCTTCTGGTTTTGCATCAAGTATGTTCATAGCCTTTAAATAGCCCTGTGGATCCGGCTTACTTTTTGTGCACATATCACCGCATATAATCACATCGAATAATGACATCATGTTCATACGATTCAATGCAATAATAATGAGTCGTGTTGACGTTGATGTTACAATCCCAGTTTTAATTCCCTTTCGTCTAAAATCTTTAATAAGAGAAACTAATCCTGGCATAGGTTCAATATAGCTATTTTCGTATGTGTTACCTATTTGTCTGCGCTTATTTGTAAATTCCTCTAATGTAACTTGATTTGATGCTCTTGACAGCAATCTAACTAAAATAGAGCGATCACTTGTCCCAATTAAATTATTACGATCTTCCTCTGTTAGATAAATACCATAACAAGCAAGTGCTTGTTCAAAATATTGAGCATTGCTTTCTTCTGTATTTACAATAACTCCATCAAAATCGAATAGGACATACTTTTTATCCATATTAGCCCCCTTTTATTTTTCGAAAAGTTTACGAGCATTTGTCTGAATATATTCAATTTCTTCCTTTGAAAGATCACAAAAGTCGCTATTTTCCATTGAGCAATTGGAATCCTGAACATACATCATCTTAGTGTCTTTCTGTGTTATTGAATAAAACCAGCATTCAGCAGGTACATTATAAACTTTTCCCTTTTCCATTAATGTTAATTGGATTTTAAATTTGTCACATTCGCGTTCAGCAGTAATCAAAATTGCTTTACCAGCAGAAAGAATAAACTGCTCATCTGTAGAATGGTGAATTTCTAAATGGGCAATACCCTCAATATCATTGTCAGGCTTCCAGTTTTTAATACTTACTAACCATTTTTCATTTTTATAAACACAAAGAATTCCTTCATTTTTATTTTCATATACATCTGGTTTCATTTTTATTTCCTCCATTAATTCTTAATTATACTTCTGTTTTCCCTACAATCGCGGTGCTATATCCAAATGCACCTTCCATCGCACATACATTTGCCGAAAATACTGCTCCTTTGTTCATTGCAGCTTTCAAACGCTCTAACATTACCTCATCAGGACCTTCTAAAAGTGCTCCTGTTTCTGAAGCTTCCATAAGTGAACAAAGAAAAGTCGCAAAATAAGAATCACCTGCTCCCATAGTATCGATGACATCATCTGCATGAACTGCTGATGCATAAATAAATTGATTTTTATATAGAACATAAGAACCATCTTCACCAATTGTACCAAGTACAATCGGAACACCATAAGCCTGAACCTTTTTCATTTCAGCCTCACGTTTTTCAGGAGTTAAATGAGCACAGGACAGAATAGCTATTGTAATATACGGACATACTTTTTCTAAGTATTCATCTGTCCATCTGATTGAAAAATCGTATGCGATTGGTACGCCTGTTGCTTTTAATTCTGCAAGATTTTCTTCAATATAAGAGTTTAAATTCGTATAAATGATCTGAAATTTCTTGATATAATCAAAATCTTCCTGTGTAAAATCAAAAGAATACTCTTTTGCTATTCCTCCTTTATTAGATCCAAGAAATACACGATCATTGTCTTTAAGAGTAACCAGGGCGAAACCATTTTCACCTTCAAAATGCCGGCTGTGACTATCATCAATTCCAAGCTGTGCTAAGGTATTCTGTACATGTTCTGCTACTTCATCACTTCCATACTTTCCAAGATATGCAGCCTCTGTGCCATTCATTTTTGCATAAACACAGGTATTCACACATTGTCCACCAGGATACATTTTTCCACGAGAAAGATACTTATCGCATACGTTATCTCCAATGGAAATAATTCTACAATTCTTCATTTTTCCTCTCCTATCCATATCCGATATCAGATATCAAAGTTAATACTCAACCTTCCACATATAACGACGAGTAGTTAATGGATGCTCACGCACTGCAGCCAATGCTTGGTTATATACCGGATAAACATTGTTGAAAAGAGAATGGTTGAAGTAGTCAACTACAGAAGCATCAATTGTGGAAAGTCCAAGATCCTTTGCATCCAGAATTTCAATACGTTTTGCATAGGTATTTAAAAACTTCAGTGCACGCTCATCCAGTGTACGAGTAGAACCTTCTGAAATCTGAATTACAAATGGAATGTTTGCATCTGTGATTTCGAATGGTCCATGGAAATATTCACCGCTGTGAATGCTGCTAGAATTAATCCACTGCATTTCCATGAAGATACAGATGCTTTCCATATATGCTGCGCCGTATCCTGCACCACTTGCCATAGTGTAAATTACTTTGTCATCTTTATGAGCTTCTGCAAATATCTGTGCTCGTTTCTCTACATGCTTACATGCATTCTTTACAATACGATTAATCATACCAACACCCTGCAGGAATTTATCATAATTCTCATATCCTTCTGTCTGTTTCAGCAGTTCAACAGCAACAAGCAGTCCGCATATAGTTTTTTCTCCTGCAATATCTTTTTCATCACCAAACGTATAACGTACAATGTAATCACCATACTGAATAATTTCAGACTCTTGGAACCAAGTAAGAATGATAACAGTTGCTCCCATCTTCTTTCCAAGTGCTGCTGCTCGGATGGTCTCTGGTGTATTACCTTTGTGGCATGCAAGGCAGATGATAGAGTTCTCTCCAAAATCTTTCGGTGTGCTGTGAACAAATTCATTACTGTTGATCCATGCAGACTTGATACTTGCACATTCCTTTTCCATAAAGATCTTAGCTGGATAAAGAGCTCCTAATGAACCGCCGCACCCAACAAAATAAAGTGATTTTACTCCGCCTTTGTCTTTTTTCTCTTCTAAAATTTCTTCAATAATTTTTGTAATATCTGTACTCTTGTATCCCATTATATTTTCTCCTCCATCTATTTGAAATTTCATACTTGTTGTTCACTTATATTTCAGCGAGAGCAATCTCTCTTAGATATATGGGTTGAATTGCTGAATAATCTTTGTTGCACGGCTCTTGCCTCGAAGCATACATTCCGGAATCGTTTCCCCTAAACTGACACCATAAGTAAATGCAGCTATATAAGAATCTCCGGCTCCCACCGTATTAATTACCGGAACGTTTTCCGCATGCATTTGGTAAAACTGATTTCCATCATAAGCAAGGCTTCCATATTCACCAAGCATTGCGATAACGCATCCAGTTCCCTTCTGTTTGGTTTTGATCATAAAACTTCTGATATAATCATCATCCCTATCGTAGGAAAAGAAAGCATAATCAATATAAGGTAATATAGCATCATTACTTTCCAGCTCCAGGCGCTTAGAAAAATCATAAACCCAAATCTGACCAGGTTGCTTCAGTTTCTTGATATAGCGGTCAACTTTTGTCCACCGCTCCGCATATACAATGTCAAACTGCTTTACAAATTCCAGATCCTCTTCGGAAAGTTTAATCTCCTCCATGGCATTTCCCTCGAAATGAATATGTTTTTTGTCACCATCTACAATGTCCATAGTTGCCATTCCCGTTGGGCGATCGACCTGTTTGATCACACGCAATGGAATCTTACGTTCTTTCAACCGCTCTTCCAACGCTATGGCAAAGACATCATTTCCGAGAATAGTCATTTCTGACACATCGCCGCCCATATCCTTATAATTCAACGCAAAATCAATACTATTTCCCGTCAGATAATAACGGTCAAGCTTATAATAGACATCAATACAATTGTCTGCCATTGCAATTGCTTTTTTCATCTTTCTATTCCCCTCTTTCACCCATTATATAGATCATGAAGTGCCTATTTTTAATTCCATCATATTCGCAAAAATAAATATCCACAGCATGTCCAAGCTTCAACTTTCCATTCATAATGGGAAAGACACAATGATTTCCTGTCAACAGTGATTTTAAATGGCCAGGTGCATTCCCTCCAATTGTTCCATAACTCGGTAAATAGTGATTATGATTATACGGATAATTTTCAGGTGCAAGTCTATCTAAAGTTTCCATAATATCTGCTTCTACGCATGGAAGGCTTTCATTCACAGTGATTCCTGTTGTTGTATGTTCCGTTATAACAAAAACTACTCCATTTTCGATCCCGCTTTCGGCGATGAAGTTTCTTACTTCATCTGTAATCTTGATCATCTCAAATTCCTTATCAGCACAAACTGCAACTTCCTTTAGTTTGAATTCCATTTACTCATTCCTCCATTCCAAGAAATCTCAGTGTATTTTTGTAATATATTTTTTCAAATGTCTCGGAGCAAAAATCAAGGCTGTCTAAGCCTCTCTTGCTTCGCACCGGACGGATTCTTGGAGAATCAGAACCAAACATGATCTTATCTGCAATATTATGTTCAACCCAATACTCACCCATATCTTCTTTAAATACCTTATGATAAATCTGATAAGGTCCATCAAAATTCATCAACGCTGTATTTGCATATGCATTAGGATATTTGAGCAACAATGCTGCTGTCTCCTGGACCCATGGCCAGCCAAAATGTGTAAGACATATATTAATATCCGGATAATCATGAATTACATCTTCAAAGTCTACAGGACGAGAATAGCGGGCTAAAGCATTTTGCTCCAGGCAGATTCCTGAGTGAAAAATAATGGGTTTATAATATTTCCTGCATACTTCATACAATTTATACAACTTCTTATCATAAGGATACATTTGGAGCCGGGCCGTATTGATCGTCAATCCTTTCAACTTCAATGTATCAAAAGCTCTTTCTAATTCTTCACTGGCATTTTCATTTCGTGGATCTACGGAAGCAAATCCATAGAAGAAGTCCTTATCATAAGAAACAAGTTCTGCAATCTCATCGTTTGATATAGCAGGATCCCCGGTTTCTGCAGAACAATCTTCCGGCAACAAAAATGCTCGTTGAATATCTGCAAGGGCATATTGTTTTTTCAGAAGATCAATTCCTGACGGACTCATAAGATGATAATTCATCTCATCGCAACGCTGTTTAAACCGTTGCTTATCTTTGCATATTGGCGCAAATAGTGCCGGATGAATATGCGTATCTATAACCATAGTAAAAACCTCCATAACTACTTTTTTCTGAGTGAAATCTATAATAAGTTCTCTGTTATTTAAATACAGATTCCGATAACATTCGTAATTCAATGAAGTATTACTTCAACTCATCGGTATTGGCCTGCAGCCATGCAACAATATCATCAATCGCCTTATCTGGATTGCAGTAATAGCGGCGATCACATATTTCAAATGAGCATGTACCATCATATCCATGAGCCTTGATTGCATCAAAATAATCCTTCATGGGAAAATCAGCATCTCCCGGAACTGTATGTCCGCGGTCATTAAAATGAATGTGTCTTAATTTGTCACCAAGATTATTAAAATAATCAGCTACAGTCTCTCCGGCATAAGTCATCTGATCCATATCAAGCATTCCAACCACATTCGGTGAATCAATCTCCTTGATCATCTTCGCCAGATCCTTACTAGTAACAAGTACATTTGTAGTTGTTACTTTTAGTTCCTCAAGGAAAAGTGTTACATTCTTCTTTTCGCAGTATGCCGCAAGCTGTGCCACAGATTCGCGGCAATTCTTCCATGCTTCTTCACGCGATGCATCAAAGTATCCAAATCCAGTACTTATTTGGATGTTCGGACATTCTAAAAACTCCGCAGTATCGATTGCTCTCTGATAATAACGAAGACTTGATTCTCGTGTTATAATATCCTGTGTACAGAAATTAACAGGATAAGTGCAGTTTTCAGGTGTCATCGCCATGACTTTCAGATGTCGGCGGCGGATCTCTTTATCCAGATTTATTAAACGGCTGAGTGGATAATCAAACATATTAAGTTGTGGAGCAGAACAGTATAAATCTATACTATCAAACGGGGATCTTTCCACCTTATCAAGAAATTTTGTTATTGGATAACGCAGGTAATGGTAGCTCATAGGAGCAAATTTCATATGAATAACCTCCTTTAATTTTACAAATCAAAGACCGCAGGCCGAAGCTAATCTGCAAGTTTCAGTCACTATACCAGCTGCGATCCAATTAAGCATTTAACAGTTGATAATTGTTATTAGAATACGATTGCACCAAGACCAATAGCAACCAGTACAGAAACAACTGTACAAACCAAACCAGGAACCATATAACTATGATTTAATACAAATTTTCCAATCTTTGTTGTACCTGCAGAATCAAATGCAATAGCAGCAACACATTGACCTGATGCAGGAATAAAATAGTTAGATGAACAAGCTATCCATCCAGCAACAATAATATTTGCAGGAAGACCTAAAGCGATACCGATGGGAACCATGATCATTGTTGTAGACGACTGACTAGTTGTGATAGCACCAACGATAAATACGGCAATAATGTAGATCCAAGGATACTGTTTAGTTAAAGAAGACATGTTTTTAGTAATGAAAGAAGACTGGTCTCCAATAAATGTATTTACTAACCAGCAAAGACCAAAGGCTAAAACAACTGCAAACATACCTGTACGAAAAACTGGCTGATCCAAAATCTTATCACTATCAAGCTTACAAGCGATAACCATAATTGCTGCAGCTACAAGCATAAAGATTTCAATTACGGAAGTCATAGGTAATACAGTTCCATTAGCAAATTTAGGAAGATGCGAACTGTATGCGCCTAATGCAACAATTACTACCATTGCAATTAAGAAGATTGCTACTGAAATCTTTGCATTCTTTGTAGCAGGTTTTTCTTCAACTGTTTTCTTTGAAAAGTCCTCTATAAGTCCAGCAGCCACACGAGCCTGAAATTCAGGATCACCAGCTAACTCTTTGCCCTTTTTAATAACAGAAAATGCTGCGGCAATTGTTCCTATCAATGTTGCAGGAACACATACAAGCAACAATGTGAAAAGGTTTACCGACTTATAAGATGAGTCCGCCATAAAAGCAAGAATTGCAACTGTAGCTGCAGCTATCGGACATGCTGTGATTGCTTGCTGAGAAGAAACAATGGCTGCAGATATTGGACGTTCCGGACGAACACCAGTCTCAATGGAAATTTCATTGATAACCGGAAGCAAGCTGTAAACAATATGGCCGGTACCACACATAAATGTGAATAAGTAAGAAATAACTGGTGCTAAAACAGTAATCATTTGCGGATTCTTACGAAGAATCTTTTCTGCCAGCTTAACCATAAACTCTAGACCTCCACAGGCCTGCATAGTTGAAGCCGCACAGATTACTGCAATCATAATTAGAATAACTGTGATTGGCGGATCGGATGGGGGTACACGAAGAATAAAAGTCATAATTAACATACCAATACCACCGGCCATAGCCAGAAATGTTCCTCCCTTACGAACGCCCCAGAAAATAATAGCTAGTACAATAATCAACTCTACCCAGAACATAAATTTACCTCCTCATATGTTGAAATTTTTAGTATTTGTACACGTTTTCTAAAGATGGTGCGCACATCTTTTAATTTAATAATACAAAAGCAATTCAGATTCTCTTTAATTTTATTGTATTCATTTGTATTTAGTTGTATTGCTTTGTATCTAATACAATATTATATTCTTTTTGGAGTCTTGTCAATAAGTATTACTTATTTTATCTGTATAATATAAGTTTTTTATACGTTTTCAAAAATAGTAATACATTATAATACATTTTATCGCTAAGCAAATCTAAAAACTCCATAAAATGCATTTTTTCTATTTTGGTATAATTACTGCATATTTCAGACTTAGCCAACCATTTATTGATTCAATGATTGAATTATCTGTTGGACGGGTACATTTAATTTAAGTTAAGAAAAAATTTAGGGATGCGAATTTAAAAATAGAATCAAAGCTCCATTAAAAAGATAAAACAAGGGATGAGCGACCTCCGTCGGCTCAAAAATGCCTCCTACGGCCACTCACCCCTTTAACCAGCTCTATGCATTTACAAAGTAGTATTTTCTAGATTACTTCTTCCAAATTATTTTTCTTGTTTATTTGCTTAATTGTGTTTTCTTCAAAGTAACCTTCATATTACTTCGTATATTCTATAGTTACTTCTTCAACCATACATGTACTATGTTCCTGTATGGTTGAAAGTTATCCACAATTAGGAAAAAGCACAAATTCTTAGAGACTAAAAAATAATCTAAGATACCCTTGCATACACAAAAACTTAAGAGAAATCTTAGATTATAATGAAAAAACGTTAACAATATTGTAGCACAAAGCATAAGAGAATCCGAGAGAATTTTAGTGGAATACATGGAAAAAACGATTAATTTTGAGGGACAGGAAGAACTGTCTATTAATAATATCGAAATAGGACATAAAAATGGTTACACCCTATGTCGGCCGGTTACGTTCATTAATCAATTACACCACATCTTTTAGGCAAATCTCCTAATGGCTCATAACTCGGCTGCGCCTCAAACAATTCGCCATCTTAACGGAAATTTGCCTAAAAGACATGGGTAATTGCTAAATTCACTCCAAATGCCGACGTCGGCTGCAACCATTTTTAATGCCCTAACTCTTAATATCCACAAAATACTCTTATTATATTGTTTCTGTTGCCTTCTTATCTTAATTCATTAACTTCAAAATATATTTTGGTAAAATACATAATTTCCTTAAGACATAAAAGAGCGGTGTCTTTTTAGGCACCGCTCAAGGAAGTCTGATATTTAAACTCTTCAGATACGCTCTTTATACCAGTTCATCGCCTGTTTCATAGTTGCTTCAGGATCCATAATATATCTACGATCCAATATTTCAAGGCCTAAATAACCCCTATAATCAATATTTTTTAACGTCTGCAGCACCTTATCCAGATTTAATTTTCCATCTCCAGGAATAAGATGTCCACCAGGATTTCCGTCAACAAAATGAACATGTGCCAAGTTCTCCTTGCCCAGCATACTTACAAAGGTATCAAAAGTATCAACACCAGTAGTTGCTATAACATCAGTATCTGCTAATCCTTTAAGCATAGGGCTGTTAACCTCACGCAGCAAGCGCAAAAGTTGGCTTGCTTCATTGCATATATGTGTCGTAAATTTTGTGAATGGTTCTAGGGCTAAAGTCACACCTTCTGTTTCTGCTTTTCTACAAATTTGGATAAACGCATCTACGCACCAGCCAAATGCATCTTCAGGATCAATATCTAAATAAGCAAATCCCGTAGAAACCACCATCTGATTACAGTCAAGTCTAACTGCAGCCTCAATATGCTGTTTAAAAAATTCTATAGTCCTGTCTCGGTATTGCTTATCAGGATGCGAAACACTTATAGCATATACACATTGTTCCGGAGTGAAGCATGCAAGTTTTAGATGATGTGCTTTTATTGCTCGTTTTAAATTATCAAGACCATCCTTATTAAAATCCTCTAAGTGTAAATGTGGTCCTGATGCCCATAGTTCTATAGCATCAAACCCTAATCTTTCTGCAGAATTCAAAAAATATTCTAAAGTATAGCGCTTGTAATGATAATTAGCCGCGCAAAGTTGTGAACAATCCATAACCTTATCCTCCCTAAAAATTGATTTCCCTATCCTAAGCTAGAAATCATCTCTCACATACATATTAATACTCAACCTTCCACATATAACGACGAGTAGTTAATGGATGCTCACGCACTGCAGCCAATGCTTGGTTATATACCGGATAAACATTGTTGAAAAGAGAATGGTTGAAGTAGTCAACTACAGAAGTATCAATTGTGGAAAGTCCAAGATCCTTTGCATCCAGAATTTCAATACGTTTTGCATAGGTATTTAAAAACTTCAATGCACGCTCATCCAGTGTACGAGTAGAACCTTCTGAAATCTGAATTACAAATGGAATGTTTGCATCTGTGATTTCGAATGGTCCATGGAAATATTCACCGCTGTGAATGCTGCTAGAATTAATCCACTGCATTTCCATGAAGATACAGATGCTTTCCATATATGCTGCGCCGTATCCTGCACCACTTGCCATAGTGTAAATTACTTTGTCATCTTTATGAGCTTCTGCAAATATCTGTGCTCGTTTCTCTACATGCTTACATGCATTCTTTACAATACGATTAATCATACCAACACCCTGCAGGAATTTATCATAATTCTCATATCCTTCTGTCTGTTTCAGCAGTTCAACAGCAACAAGCAGTCCGCATATAGTTTTTTCTCCTGCAATATCTTTTTCATCACCAAACGTATAACGTACAATGTAATCACCATACTGAATAATTTCAGACTCTTGGAACCAAGTAAGAATGATAACAGTTGCTCCCATCTTCTTTCCAAGTGCTGCTGCTCGGATGGTCTCTGGTGTATTACCTTTGTGGCATGCAAGGCAGATGATAGAGTTCTCTCCAAAATCTTTCGGTGTGCTGTGAACAAATTCATTACTGTTGATCCATGCAGACTTGATACTTGTACATTCCTTTTCCATAAAGATCTTAGCTGGATAAAGAGCTCCTAATGAACCCCCGCACCCAACAAAATAAAGTGATTTTACTCCGCCTTTGTCTTTCTTCTCTTCTAGAATTTTCTCAATAATCTTCTTTATATCTGTGCTCTTGTATTCCATTGTCTTATTCTCCTTTTAATATGTGTATTTTATTGTTTCATTATTAAGATAATACATTATGATACATTTTGTCAATACGTATTTTGAATTTTTTAATATATACAATGTTCCTTAAATGTATTATAATTAATCATAAATATCGGGCATAAATATTGATAAGAGGATGGAATATTCATATGAAACTAGATAATACAATAGCAACTCCCTTGTATAAGCAGCTAGAGGAGATGTTACGAAAAGAAATTGAAACTGGAGAACGTCCAGCTGGAAGCAAAATTCCAACGGAAAACGAATTAAGCGAACAGTACAATGTAAGCCGTGTAACAGTTCGAAAAGCTCTGACCAAGTTAACTAATATGGGGTATCTAGACCGAAAATCTGGAAAAGGAACCTTTGTTGCCGAAAAAAAATTGCAGCGTGGACTTTCAAATAGAGTTATCGGTTTTACAGAAATGTGCAATTTGATGGGAGTAAAGCCTGGTGCAAGAATCATCAAAATCGCATTAGAAGACCCTTCTCCGAAAGAAGCGGAATTATTGCATCTAAAAACAGATGAAAAAGTACTTGTGCTTGAACGCATCCGGTATGCAGATGATAAACCAGTTATTTTAGAATTAAACAAATTCTCTGAATCTTTTTCCTTTTTATTCAATGAGAATTTCAACGATACTTCTTTGTACCAAATTCTCAAAGAAAAGCATAATATTATTTTTAATCATTCTTCAAAAACACTTGATATTATATTTGCTTCCTCCAAAGAAGCAAAAGCTTTAAATATTTCCAAAGGTTATCCTCTCTTAAGGATAGATAGCGTTTTACAAGATACAAATAATGATATATTTAATCTTTCTCAGCAACTTTGTATTGGTGATAAGTTTAAATTAATTGTTTAATGGCGGAGTTTTATACTTAACCAAAGATATCAAGAAGGTTTACGCGCAGACTTCACAGCTTTAGTTTTCTCCGTCATATAAAAAGTCTGCAAAATCCTACGCTTTCCTGGAACATAAAAAAAACAGCCGGAAAGTGGGGGACCAACCGACTGCATGTTCTATATTAACTATTTTAAAGGGGATGTTTCTTTCTTATGGTTATATTGTAAACGATATTTATGACTTTTATGTGTACATTTTGAGTATTATTTGTTAATTATAAAAATAATGAGGAACCTCAATTCAGCACAGCTGAATTTCTACCTTGACTTTACTCTCTTTATTCTTTCTTAATAAGTACTTCATCTCCTACAAACTTTAATTTTATCTCATTGTGATACTCTCCTCCGCCTTCATGTCCATTAAAGGGATATATTTTTATATACTTTTCTCCTTTAATTCTGTTATATGTAGCAAAATAAAGTTTTCCAGGACATATATTGTCTTTCAGTCCTACAGAAGCTAGTACTTTACAAGTAATTTTATCAGCCATATTCATCGTATCAAAATAACTTAGAGTCTCAAATGCTTTTTCTATCTTATCGGGATAATGCTTAAGATAATCCGTCACACTGCTGAATGATCCAAAAGCTCCTTCAACCCTCTTCTGAATATTACTGTTACTTGGCACATCTGCCAAAGCTAAATACGGTCTTGAATCTAACGCACATACAGCCATAGTTAAAGCCCCTCCCTGACTGCCGCCTTCAATAATAATCTTGCTCTGATCCACTTCTTTCTGCTCACAAGCAAAATCAATAGCCTTAAGGCAGTCCATATAAACAGCTCTATAGTAATATTCCTCCTTATTAAGAATACCTTTACAATTTAAGTTGGTAGTATATCCATTTGTGTACTCAGCACTATTACCAGTTTGTCCACTTTGATCTCTGCAATCCACAGAAACCACTGCAATACCCATCATGATCCACTGCATAAAGTCGGCTGGTTTTCCGCAGTTTCCACTGAAACCGTGATAGTGAATAAGACAAGGATATTTCTCCTTTTTGCTCAAGAAATTAGGCACAAGGTATAATCCATGTATCCTTGTTTCATCAAAACCATTATATGTAATAGAATATGCTTTCACATAAGGACTCGGATAATCATACACCTCCTTTTTTATATTCATTGGAATAGATTTAGCTTTACTTATTGTATTTTCCCAAAACTCATCAAAGTCTTCTCTTTTTGTAAGCTCCGGAAGGTAAGTATACAAATCTCTAGATATATCATCTATGTAGCCCAAATTAACATCTCCAATCTCCGATTTTATATAGTATTTCGATATTTAAATTGTAATACTATTTTTTATCCAATTCTATCTATCTGGTTTAAATGCTAATATAATACATCCTATAGTTATTTTTTTATCTAGCTTTACGTACACGCCACCATTTTTACAAACAATACAAACCTTTATATTGTAATGCTTATATTAAAGTGTTAGTCTACTTATATATAAGTTAAGTATTGCGTGTAAATTTAAGGTTGCTGTATTTGATTAATAGTAAAATTTTAACACATACAATGTATAATTTAATTCTTTATAGGTAAACGCTAAAGGAGAGCTGATTTTGTATGGGAAACATTCATAATTCTAATATGATTAATAATCTTGACTTAAAAATGTATTACTGTGGTACTCAAGCCTGTCCTTCTAACCATTCTTGGGGCCCAGCTATAAAAGAACATTATAAAATTCATTACATACACAGCGGTAAAGGTATTTTCAAATTTAACGACAAAACCTACCACTTAGAGAAAGGTCAGGGTTTTCTGATCTGCCCTAATGTTGTTTCTTACTACGAAGCGGATAGTGTAGACCCCTGGGATTATTCTTGGTGTGCCTTCGACGGATTTAATGCTGATAGTTATCTTAATAGAGCTAATCTAAGTATCGACAATCCTATATTTAACTACAATAAAAATGACAAATTGAATGAATGCTTTAAGCAAATGATGGAAGCTATCTATGTCAAAAAAAGTAACGATTTAAGACTACAGAGCCTGCTTTACCTATTTTTAGCTATAATAATAGATGAGTCTGATGAAACTGCAGCCTCAAATTTACGCTCAATAAACAAAAATATGTATGTAAGCAAGATAATCGAATTTATACGGCTTAACTATTCTCATAAAATAAAGATTGGTGAACTTGCTAAACATATTGGTTTAGATAGAAAGTATATGTCATCACTCTTTAAAAGCGCAGTAGGAATTACTCTGCAGGATTATTTAATCAATTTTAGATTAAACAAAGCTAACGATATATCTCCTAAAGAATATCGAAACCAAAAGGGTTAAGACATCAACAATTTCTATTTTTGCTGATTCCTTAACCCTCTCTTTTTCATGTTGATTTCCTTTTTTACATTCCTACTAGATGTTTCAACAGTTTCATCACTATTATATAGATGTATTCTCCCTTAACCAACTAAAGCCAAAGTCTCCAAGCCCAATCTGAATAACTTTCACAATAAACATCCCCTAACTGCTATTAGCTATTTAATATTGTTTCTATCTTAGTTAGTTCATCCTCTGAAAACTGGAGATTATTTAATGTAGCTACATTTTCTTCAATCTGACTTACTCTGCTGGCTCCTGTAAGCACTGAAGTTACATGTCCTTTCCTCAAAACCCAAGCAAGTGCCATCTGAGCCATACTTTGGCCTCTTTCCTTCGCTATTTCGTTCAGAAGTTTAACCTTCGCCACATTTTCTTTAGTTATACTGGACTTTATCCAGGCATTATGTGCTGCTCTTGAATCCTTTGGGATGCCATTTAGATATTTATCAGTAAGCAACCCGCTTGCTAGAGGACGGAAAGCTATCATACCTACTCCTTCTTCCTCTAACACTTGCTGAAGCCCATTCTCAACCCATCTGTTAAACATCGAATAATCAGGCTGATGTATCAGACATGGAGTGCCTAATTCCTTAAGTATTTTTACAGCTTTCTCAGCTTCTTCTGCTCCATAGTTTGATATACCTACATACAGCGCCTTACCTTGTCTTACTATAAAATCAAGTGCAGCCATAGTCTCTTCCAGAGGAGTTTCTGGATCAGGTCTGTGATGATAAAATATATCTACATAATCTAAGCCCATTCTCTTTAAACTCTGATCTAAGCTTGCTACTAAATACTTCTTTGAGCCCCAATTACCATATGGTCCCGGCCACATATCAAAGCCAGCTTTAGAAGATATAATAAGTTCATCCCTATATTGTTTTAAGTCTTCTCTAAATATCTTTCCAAAATTCTCTTCAGCTGAACCATATGGTGGTCCATAATTATTAGCTAGGTCAAAATGAGTTATGCCCAAGTCAAAGGCTTTATGCAGCATGCTCCTCATATTGTCCATAGTGTTGTTGTGCCCGAAATTTTGCCATAATCCTAACGAGATGGCTGGCAGCTTTATTCCGCTTCTTCCACATCTGTTATATATCATTTTAGTATATCTATTTTCATCTGCTATATAAGTCATTTTTTTAACCTCCTTTTGTATTTATATAAAGCTTACCACCATTTTTATATCTTATTTAAAAGCTATCTTATAGATTTCAAGGATTTCTTCTTCAGAAGTATCTCTTGGATTTCCCGGTGTACAAACATCAGCAAAGGCACTCTTTGCAAGCTTTGGAAGATCCTCTTCCTTAGCTCCAATCTCTATTAAGGTCTGAGGAATTCCTATCTTCTTTGATAACTCTTTTACTGCATCGACAGCTGCTTTTCTGTACTCTTCCTGACTCATGGAATCAACATTTTGAACTCCCATCTGGCGGGCTACTTCCCTATATTTATCTCCTGTCGCTGGGGCATTATACTCCATAACGTATGGAAGAAGAAGTGCATTTGCTACGCCGTGAGGTGTATCATAAAAAGCACCAAGTGAGTGAGCCATTGAGTGAACTATTCCTAGCCCAACATTTGAGAAGCCCATACCTGCGATGTACTGAGCAACTCCCATAGCTTCTCTTGCCTGCATGTTTTTAGGCTCAAAAACTGCTGTTTCAAGGTTTTTAGCTATAAGCTCTATTGCTTTTAATTCAAAGGTATCAGTAAGTACCCAGGCACCTTTTGTTATATATCCTTCAATAGCATGCGTAAGTGCATCCATACCAGTTGATGCTGTAAGTCCTTTTGGCATAGAAGACATCATTTCAGGATCTATAACAGCAATGATTGGAATATCCTTAGGATCTACGCATACCATCTTCTTAACTGCTTTTTCATCAGTGATTACATAGTTTATTGTAACCTCTGCTGCAGTACCTGCTGTTGTTGGAATAGCTATTATAGATACTGACTTATTCTTTGTTGCAGCAACTCCTTCCAGAGATACTACGTCTGCAAATTCTGGATTATTTATTATGATACCAATAGCTTTTCCGGTATCCATTGAGGAACCGCCGCCAATAGCAACTATGAAATCCGCACCGGATTTTTTATAGCTTTCAACTCCAGTTGTAACATTTTCTGTAGTTGGATTAGGTTTTACATTATCGTAGATTTCAAAAGGTATGCCTGCTTCTTCTAATTTAGCTGTTACCTTCTGGGCTACATTGAATTTTATGAGGTCCTTATCTGTTACTACAAAAGCTTTTTTAAATCCTCTGTTTTTAATTTCGTCTGGAATGACACCTATCGCTCCCTGTCCAAAATATGAAGTTTCATTAAGCACTATACGGTTTACCATTAATACCACTCCTCGTTAAATATATTAGCCCAAAAATTTTTCGGGCAAACTAACATTAAAATCTTTTGCCAGATCTCTGAAATTATCCGAAGTTATAGTCTGCTTCTTTCCTCCCATGGATAATACCTTTACTAAGATTTCTGCTGATTTTTCAGCTGTATCCATAAGACCAAAAGCCAAATCCATTGTCTCCCCAGAAGCAAAGGTTCCATGATGTGCCCAGACTACTATGTCAAATTCCTTCATAAGTTTGCTGGTTTCCTTAGCTATGGCAGCTCCGCCAGGAACCATCCACGGAACTACACCAACACCAGAAGGAAATACAACTGGGCACTCTGTAGCCATTTCCCAAAGCTCTCTCGTAAATACCTTGCTATCTAAGGGTAAAACAAAGGTTAAAGCAATAATATTTGTAGTATGTGAATGAAGAATAACCCTGTTCTTCCCATTAGTTACTTCCTTCTTCACAGAATGACTCATGAGATGTGATGGAAATTCACTAGTTGGTCTTGCACCATTTATAAGTCCCCAAACCACTTTATAGTTTTTACCTTTTTCATCAATTTTAGCAATTCCAATATTTGCTTCCGGATCCAGTATAACGTTTCTCATATATTTTCCACTGCCAGTAACAAGGAAATATTCATTAGCTAAGTTAGGAACTGATACCCCTATAGGAGTACACTCAGAAGTTTCATTAATTAATTCCTTTAATTCTGCTACTTCCTCATCTTTTATTCTATAAGAAAAGTTTCCGCCATTGCGCTCGTGCCATCCTTTAAGCCATGCATCATGCGTAATCCTAACAAAATCCTTAACAAACTTTAATTCTTCTACTTTCATCTGTACGCCCTACTTTCTTTTTGATAATACTTCTTTTTCGTATGCTTTTACTTCTTCTAACCACTGCTCTTTAACTGGTGTATTGTTGATTTGGCAGTAATAATTCCATATGTCGCCTAACGGATATGTCTTAAACTCCTCCATTAAGACCAATCTCTCAGTGAAGTTTCCTTCGTCCTGAAGCTGCTTTAACTTTTTATTAGGCATTAGCATAGCTGATAGAAGTGCCTTTATCATATTTCTTGTTCCAATAACCCAAGCTGCTATTCTGTTGATACTTGCATCAAAGAAATCTAACCCTATAATTACTCTATCTAAAGCATCATTTCTTACTATCTCTTTTGCAATTTCTTTAAGTTCATCATCCAAAACTATAACGTGGTCGCTGTCCCATCGAACCGGTCTGCTTACATGTAAAGCAACCTTATTTGAGAATAAGAGCATCGCTGAAAGTTTGTCGGAAACCATTTCTGTAGGGTGATAGTGACCTGTATCAAGCAAGGATAAGATGTTGTTCTTAGCTGCATAATTTATATAAAACTCACTGGAGCCTACTGTGTAGGATTCTGCTCCTAAGCCAAATACCTTCGACTCTACAGCATCAAGATTATATTTATTATCAACTTTTACCTTAAATATTTCGTCTAAAGCATCCTTTAGTCTCTGTCTAGGTCCTAGTCTATCACTTGGAATATCTTTGTAACCATCTGGTATCCAAATATTCGTCAGGCAAGGTTGTCCTAATTCTTTTCCAAAATATTCTCCAATTTTTCTGGAAGCTATGCAGTGCCTTATCCAGAAATCACGGATATCTTTATTAGGATGAGAAAGTGTTAAGCCATCAGCAGCCTTTTCATGTGAGAATATAGTAGGGTTGAAATCAAGTCCTAGACCTCTCCTTTTCGCCCATTGAACCCAATTTGCAAAATGTTCTGGCCTTAATTCATCTCTTTCTACCTTTTCTTCACCAGTTTCTGCATATATTGCATGTAAATTAACCTTGTGCTTTCCAGGAATAAGGCTTAATGCTTTATCTAAATCAGCTCTCAGCTCAGCCGCATTTCTAGCTTTTCCCGGGTAATTACCCGTAGCTGCAATACCTCCGGATAATTCCTGGTTGCTGTTCTCAAAACCTGTAACATCATCTCCCTGCCAGCAGTGTACAGATATTTTTACGTCTTTAAGCTTATCTAAAACCTTTTCTACATCTATTCCCCATTTTTCATATTCGTTTTTTGCCGCTTCATATTTTTCCCTTATATTCATAATTCTACCTCCATTCTAGCGTTTTATAAACGTTTTTATGTCAAAGGATTGTCTAATTAATTTTCTTACCTCACCTAAATCTTTAATAATGCCTAGACTTATAAGTTGAGCTGCAATATTTCCTATGGCTGTTGCCTCTGCAGGTCCTGCAAGGACCTCCTTTTCAGTTACATTTGAAACTATTTGATTTAAAAGATTATTTTGGCATCCACCTCCGAAAATGTTAATTCTTTTGAATTGCTTTTCAAACACTTCTTCTAATGAAGTCACTGCTTTTTTATAACTATATGCCAGACTGTTAAATACACAGAATGCTATTTCTCCAACTTCTTCCGGAACCTTTTGAGCAGTTTCCCTGCAATAGTTCCTAATTTCTTCTATCATGTTGTCTGGCTTTAAAAACCTATCGTGATCTACATCAATAACTGATGGGAAATCCATGTATTCTCTTGCTAAATCCACTAGTTCCGCAAAAGAATGTTTATTATTTAAATTTCTCCTAACTTCTTGTATTATCCAAAGCCCCATAATATTCTTCAAAAACCTGTACCTATAATCTATTCCACCTTCATTAGTAAAATTATAATTCATTGCCTGCGGAACACATATCGGAAAGCGGTTTTCAACTCCTATTAATGACCAAGTTCCCGAGCTTAAATAAATACTATCACTGTCATTACAAACTGATGCTATAAATGCTGACCCTGTATCATGCGTAGCTGTAAGTATAACATCCATATCAAAGCCAAATTCTTCTACAAGTTCTTTTCGCAATCCTCCCAAATTTGTTTTAGGCAGTTTTATCTCTTGGAACATGTCCTTATTGATGCCATATTCCTGTAATATATTTTCATCCCAAACTCTATCAAAAGAATTAACCAATTGCGTAGTTGACGCATTTGTGTATTCATTCACCTTTTTTCCCGTAAGCAGATAATTTAAATAATCTGGTATCATTAGAAAAACCTTTGCTCTTTCTAATATTCCCTTGTTTTTATTCTTTATTGCTAAAAGTTGATATAATGTATTAAATCGTTGAAACTGAATACCTGTGTATAGATAAAGCATATCCTTAGGTATCTTTTTAAAAGCCTCTTCCATCGCCCCTTCCGTTCTGTCGTCTCTATATGCTACTGCGTTGCCTAAAATATCATCATTTTTGTCTAACAGAACAAAATCAACTCCCCAAGTATCAATTCCTATACTTTGGGGTACCTTACCCATTTCTTTACACTTCTTAATACCATCTTTTATTTCGTTAAATAATCCTTTAATGTCCCAGCAATATTCATCACCTAATTTGCTTATGCCATTTTGAAATCTGTATATCTCTTCAATTTTCAGTTTACCTTCATGAATGTAACCAAGAATATGTCTCCCGCTCGAAGCGCCAATATCAATCGCTAAATGGTACTCCATTATTTATCACCTTTCCTGTTATCGTTTACTCATCATGATAATTATATTTCTTAAGCATATGATTTTTAATATCTAAATCAATTATATTTTTTATCCTTATTTGCAAGAAAAAAAAGATGGAAGTGATTTTCACCGACTAAAAAATGCCTTCTCCAATCACTTCCCACTCTAATGCCAAAAGTTTTAATGATCATTATATTTTCTTGGTGTTACACCATACTTCTTCTCAAATATCTTATAAAAATATGTTGGATTTTCGTAACCAACACATTCAATAATCTCTGATATAGAATAGCTGCTTATTTTTAATAATTCTATAGCTTTACTGAGTCTTTTTTCCTGAAGCAATTCCTTAAAAGTCATTCCCGTATGTTTTTTAATCAATTTGCTCAACTTATAATTAGGCTGCTTAAGCTTCTCTGAAATTTCCGCTAAAGTAGCTTTATCATAATTTTGGTCAATATATTTAAACACGTTTATTATTATCATCTTCTCATAATTATTAGTTGAATAAACTTCTATGTTATGAGAATTTCTTGAAAGCTCTACCAGCAATAAACCAACTAAAAGCTTTATGGCGGCAGTACTCAATATAGATGGTTCATATAATTCGTTAATTATCCTCTCCAGCAAATTCTGAATTTCTTTTTTCTCTGATACCTTAAAATACAAATATTCTCCAGCATCATAATCTCTATATAAAGTTGTTATCAGAAATTTACTTATTACATTTTGATCATCTAAAAGCATTAACATATAATCAAAAAACTCTGGTCTGATAATAAAATTTATTATTATATCGTCTTCGTTTGAAGCTTTTATTTCATGAGCAATATACTGATTTAAAAAAATGATTTCACCTTTTTCTAATCTTATTTTTCTTCCGCCTATTATTTGAGTTAAAGACCCTTGATATACATAGTTAACTTCAATATAATTATGGTTATGCTCTGGGAAGTCAATAAATCTAGTATGTTTCCTAATATCAATCAGCTGTCCCTTAGGAAGAAGTTTATTGCTATCTATAATAAACTTACCAGCATCCGTGTACAAACTTTTATTAACTTCGCTCTCTCCATTTAAAATTCTTATTTCTTCCTCCGTTAATGCAGTCAATTTATCATATATATCAGCCTTCATAATCTTATCTCCATCTTTATAGAACTACTTTTTTATATCATTAACATATTCTATCATCATTATAATAAAAAAATCGGCCTGACTCCAATCAATACTGAAGCCAGACCGTTATTTTACGATTTATTTAACTGAAATATTTTTTCCTGTTAGTCCTATAAATGCTCCCTGCGCACCTAAGTCAGTATCCTTATGCCCTATTAACCATTTATTTCTAGCAAAAAGCAAAGCATCTTCGCCAGCCTTTTTAACTTCTTTCACTAAAGGTAAATTTGTATCTTTTGGTAAAACTACAACGCATCTAAATCCGTCTTTGTTTACATTACATGGTGCATAGTGAAGAGTAGTTGCATAAACCTCAATTATAGTTCCTGCAGGTACTTTGAAAGCTTCAATTTTAGAAGTATCATATGTATAATCATCATTTATATCCTGCTGAGAACCTAAAAGTAATACAAGATCAGTTACTGCTATATTTATTTCAGAAGAACGGTGGTACTCAACTGCATTCAATAAGTAGTTATTACCATTGCAATATCCTATCTGTATTGGAAGTCCGCCATATTCCCTTTCCTCTAATTCTTTAGCAAGCTTCAAGCCTTCCAGTTCTTTAATTGATGGCTCATATATTACATCCTCCGGCAGTGGTGTACTCTTCATTTTCTCAATTATTTCTGAACAATCATAGTTTTTCAATACTTGTCCATATTTTTTAAACTCTTTATCGTTAACACTTTTAATAACCATATTTTTATTCCTTCCTTATATATAATTTTAAATATAAAAGGACTTTTTAAATCCATTTTATTAAGTCTATTTTACTTTTCTTTCTAGCAATAGTCAAGGCTTAATGTAAACTTTTTCATATTTTACACTCACACTCTTTTTTCATATATAAGATACATTCCCCATCTCTTCGTCTCTTCTCTGCTGAGTTAATATATTATTATCCCTGATTCTAAATATCTTGTCACATATTTTCAGTGCTGCAGTTCTATGCGTAATAATAATACAGGTTGGTGCGGGTTTTAAATTTTTAATAGCTCTTAGTACTTCTATTTCAGTACCTGCATCTAGTGCGGAAGTAGCTTCATCTAATATCAATATTGGTTTTTTACGCAACAACGCCCTTGCTATAGCTATCCTTTGTGCCTGCCCCTCTGAAATTCCTACTCCTCGTTCTCCTAATACTTTGTCAAAGCCTTCAGGATTGCTTTTAATAAACTCATATGCGCTGGCTGCTTTTGCTGCACAATCTATTTCCTCCTCTGCAGCTTCAGGATTTCCAAATAATAAATTATCCCTAATCGTTCCTGAAAATAATGTATTTCCCTGTGGGACATATGAAATGAGCTGCCTTGTGCTTGAACTTACGTTAATTCTATCGTCATTATCCTTAATGAATATCTTTCCTTTATCAGGATACAGCAGTGCTAACAGAAGATTAATAAATGTCGTCTTTCCCTCTCCGGACGGTCCAACCAATGCTGCTATCTCACCAGGTTCAATATTGGCTGAAATATTCTTTAATATCGGCTTACCCTTCTCGTATGAAAAATCTACATTTTCATATACTATACCAGCAGCTTTTAGCTCTCTGCATCTTGTATCTGAATAGTCTATATCTAAACCCTCTAACTCCTGCAGTCTTTCTGTAGAGCCAATTGCGGCAACAACTTGCGGCAGCAGCATTGCCATACCAGAAAAGGGGCCTTGAATGTTTCCAATAAGGCTTATCATTGCTGTAAGCGACCCGAAAGTTATAGTGTTGTTGTAAAGTTTTAGAGCACCCCAGCCAAAAACCAAAAAGTAATTTATCCAGAAGCCTGATATCAAAATACTGTTTGCAAGAGCAGATACTTTTGCTTTCGATACAGTGAGAGACGTCCTCTCATTTTGTATATTATTTAATGTTGAAATGTTTTTTTGTTCTAAACAGAAGGTTTTTACAACAACCATATTCTGAATTGATTCATTTATAAATGATCTATACTTTGATTCTATCTGCTGAAATTTAAGGTAGAATTTTTTTAGTTTAATTGAAAAGTACTTGCTCAAAAACACAGTAATTGGTGAAAGAACTATTAATAGAATTCCAAGAACCGGATCTAAAAAAAGAAATGCAATAAATGAGCCTATGAGCAATACTGTCAGCGAAACCAGAGTAGGAATAGTCGAGGTTATAATATTTGTTATTGCATCAACATCGCTAGTCATTCTAGTTAATACATCTCCACTATGATATCGTGTGAATTCAGACCACTTTGTTTTCATTACTTTACTAAACAATTGCTGCTGAATATTGTTTGAAATTTTAATATTGCACTTTGAAGATACTAAAGTAACAATCGCTTTTACAATAAGCTCTGTAATGATAGTTGCTGCAATAATTACTATAAGCTGAAACACTATTTGTAACTGTTGTGAAGTAGCCGCATCAACCAATTGTTTTGAAAGTACTGCACGCAAAACATTTATAAGTGATGTTCCTGCTCCAGCTAATATTATTATAAGCAAATATTTTGTAAATGGTTTGGCTATACCAAAAATCCATTTTGTACTAGTCCATAATTTTTTCACTGCTCATACCTCCTTTTGCTGCAGTTATTGCAATACTAATTCCGATATACTGCTTTCAATAACTTCGATCTGTTTCTCTACTGTGTATCCTTCCTTAGGTCGTATTATTCTATATGTCTCAATATTCTTTGCTAACTGCAGACACTTTCTAAAGTAAAGAGGATCCATACCTATATAGTCAATAAGTCCAAAACGAAATATATTTTTAAAAATAGTGATTAGTTTATTCTTACCCGTAACCTTAACGAGCTTTACACTGTCTACGTCATCAGTAATCAATTCATATATAGCCTTGAGCCTAACAGCAGTTTTTCGAAAATTATCATTAATTCTAATTGCGTATTTATCTCTGCCTTCATCTATCTTTCTTATATCGCTGTTATTTCGATATTTAAATTTATCAACCGCATCGCTGCACAATTTCTGTTGAGGATATCCAGGCATAATCACTATATTATTATTTTCATCCTTATCAATAGCAGAAACATCATCTGCCAAAAAGTCATAACCTTTTTCTCTTAATGCTGCTGTTAACGTCGATTTACCAGCCCCACTGTCTCCAGTTAATATTATTCCCTTTTCATTTATCACTACGGCTCCACCATGAATAGCAATACTCTTTCTCATAATTAACAGCATTCCAAGAGCACTGCCTAATAAAAATGTCTTAACACTTTGTTCATTAGCTTCTGAGAAAACTTCGATTTCGATACAATCAATATCCTTAATATAATAAGTCGCTGTATCCTTTATTGAAAACCAGATTTTATCCTTTTTAAAACAGTGATCTTTACCTTCATCAAGTGCTTCTTTTATATCTTTGGGCATATCTTTAGTATATATTCTTACATCTTTTTTGTGTCTATAAGTTCCGTCATATATCTGAAGTTCTGGTAATGGTATTTGCGATTGTACTACAAGTCCATATATCCAATACTTATATTCCATATTTTTACCTCCACCGTTATAAACATTGAAAAAATGTTTATTATATGCCTTCTCGCTATAGTTTAGATAATAAAAATATATCCCTAGAATATTAAATATCTATGGGATATATTTCTATGTTATTATTTTGAATTAGGAAAATGAGAAGAAAACATCACCTGAAGTATCATTGAAAGTAGCATCCACATGGCTAGTGATTTTTGTTCCATATTCAGTATTTTCTATGCCTAATTCATTAATTTCTGGCTCAATCCATTGTTGTTTTTCCATATAGCTCACCCCCTTTCATAAGCTTTTAGAAATTTATAGAAAATTAATACTATAAATAACCTTCTTAAACTTTCTTCATTCTCTTCATCTAATACTTCATCTATCTGCTTTAGTGCCTCCTGTACTTTACCTATATCTATATACTTCTTAATCAGTCCATCATCACTTACCAAACACTCTAGTTCTTTTCTTATATTCTTCCAGTAAGGTTTTAACCTTTGAACCCAGTCAGCACTTTGTATACCCCTTCTTGCTGTATTTAATCTTATTTTATCTGGTATTATCCCCTTCAGTGCCCTTCTAATAAGAAGTCTTTGCTCACCATTTCTTACAAACTGCTCACTGGGCAAACTTAAACAAAATTCAATCACTCTTTTATCTCTCGATGGGTCTCTTATTGCAATTTTATTTGCAAGAGAAATTCTTGTTTCTATAGTTCCAATATGTGAAAATGCAAGTTGGTCAACTATGTATTTATGATTTTGGTATAAATCATAGTATCTTTCTATTGGCTGATTATATCCCTCCATATCAAAACGCTGTCCAACATTCCATTTTTTTATCATATTCTTACTAACCATTACAGAAGAAAATTTATCGTAATTTCTATGTTTAATCTTACTGCTTATTATTTTTCTTATATTATATGGTATAACTACCTTTAAAATGATTTTTTCTATTTTTCTCTTAGGCATTTTTACTTTTTTACTTAACGCATCTATTTCTCTCCTCAACGTTATAAACTTTCCTTTATTAAAGAGTGTTTTTGCATGGACAATGAAATCACCATATGAGATAGTACTATTACCCGATTGTCCATTTAAAAGTACTCTGCATCCTTCTTCATAAGCCTTTTCAGCAAAGCTATTATACCAAAACAGGTTTTGGAACGTTTTATAGGGCTGCTCCAGAATATTTATAAACTCATCTATATTGGTATAAGAATTCATATCCTCATTTCTACAATAATTTACCAGAATGTTATCATAATCATCACTGATGGATTTTATATATTCACTTTCATTAGGAATATAGTATTTTGATAAGCTGTTTTCATATTCCTTTATTGGAATTGAACTATAACCTTTCAGAATTTCGTTTTTATCTGCTAGTTTCCTAGCTGCAACGCAGGCTATAGAACTTGAATCTAAGCCTCCGCTTAGCATTATTCCCACTCCCTTGAAACTTCGCAGTCTGCAGTTTACAGCCTCAAAAAATACTTCTCGAAAAGCCTTATCATATTCTTCATCACTGTTTAATTTTAATTCCTTTATATTCTCCAGCGGCTTCCAGTAATGATTTTTAATTATACCTTTACTGCTTACTATCATTGCATAGGCCGGCGGCAATTGAAAAATATCTTCATAGGGTGTTTCATTACATTCAGTAACATGTAATATTCCATCTACAGCTAAATAATCAGTAAGCCATCTTTCATTTAAACGCATATCAGTTATAGTTAAAAGTGGATTAATAATAGTACTAAAGGCAAATGTATTATTGACATGATAATAATAAAGCGTCCTCTTCCCAACATGATCTCTTGCACAAAATAGCTGCTGTTTTTTTTCATCCCATATAGCAAAGGAAAAATCACCCACTAAATATTTAGGACTGTCTTCCTGCCATTTTTCATATGCAAGTAAAATAAGTCTGCTGTCCGTCGTTTCATTCCACAAATTCTTTGGGATCTGAAATTGTTCCAAAAGCTGCTGCCTGTTATCTATAATTGCATCTGCTGTTATTGATAAGCCTGATGCTTCATATCTTTGTGGCATTTCCTCCAAGCATGACTCAGGTGTATCATACTGTATTCCGCATCCCAAGAATATTTTCTCACGCTGCCAGGCCTGTAATTTATCAAAGGAATAAGTTTTTATTCTTTCAAGCATATTCATGCAATATTCTTTGTTTACTTGATTATCAGCACTGTATATACCAAATATAGTTCCCATTACTTATCCTCTCCCGCATAATTCGCAAACTTGGCTACTTCTTTAAAACCGCCGCGTTCTCTCGCTCCAGTAATTATTACTTTCCCACTTCTAAGCCAAGCATGTGCAAGCAGCTTATTGTCCTCACTTTTAGCTAATCCTAAATACAACGTACTGCTTATCTTTCGCCTTGCTAACATCAGCTGTGCCGTAAGAGCTTTAACAAGACATTTGCTCTGCCAAGGTGTCCTGTAACTCATTTCGCTAACTGCCCATCCAACTCTATAAATAACTTCTTTATGAACTTCAGATATCTCAGTTGAGGTTTCCTGCTTATACTTTCCTAAAAACATCGCTAGTTTCTTAAACTTTATAAAAAGAATTGCAAAACGCACCAATCCCGAAATACAAAAGGCTTCAAGTAATGCATTTCTTTCTTTCGAGGAAAGCTTAATAATTTTTCTTATCTTTCTAGGCAATTTTAACAAGTTCATCATCAACCAGCCTGTCCACAAATTTCATTACAGCAGCTTCACAAGTTTCCTGATCTATATCAAATTCCTTTAATAGCTCATCTACTATTTCTCTTATTGAGATTGGCTTTTCAATTAGCTGCCATATTCTGCTTCCAACTATATTAAAATTGTAGTATTTCCCTCTATCCATATCCATCATAACTGCTTCACCATCTAAATCAGCTGTGTCCAAACCATTTTTTTGAGTGATTATAGAAGTCATTTTTATTAAAATATTTTTTTGCATCATATTTTCCCCCTTTTTCACATTTGTGCCTATATCTGTTTACCAAATTAGCAATTCTTTTACTAGCTTCATCGCTTCAAATATTTTATATAACATCATCACTAAATATACCATTTATGGTTATATATGTAAATAACTATTTAAAAAAATTTTGCTCTTTTTTTATAAATTCAAATATTTAAATAGTCTATATCTATTTATTGACATTGGAATAAAAAAGATAATTGACTTGGCTCTTAGTATATGTCTACTAATATAATGCACCCATGCAACTGGAAGTAACACAGTACATCTTTTAGAGTATGGAAATTCTTCATATATTTTTTTGATATGCGGAAATATAGCTTTAACTATTTGACTTATTATTTGTTTCATTGTTATGATTATATATTTTAAATTATGATTATATATATTAAAAGCTAACTTACCACCATATACACTTGCAAAATCTTTTCTTCCATATACTCCACCTAAACAAATATAATTTATAAATTTATTTAAATTTTCATTTTCATCTTTTATACGGTTATTTACTATCTCAGGGACTTCCATACCAAATAAGCTTTTACAAGCCATAAATACAACTACCATAAGTTTTTCTATTCTGATAGTTCGTATTTTATTGTAAAAAGATTCCCAATTAATAAGATGCCCTTTTCTTTCTATAACAAGTACAACATCACACATCTGTCTTATTCCAAATCCACTGTACACAACATGCCCAGCCATATGAATAAGCAGATGGATCAACATATCTTCCCAAGATAATGATAGAAAACTAGCTTGTCCTATACTCATCTTAATTGTATTATTCCAAATTTCATTTTCTAAATCAGATACATTTCCCTCTCCTCTTTTGTCATCAATCGTCCAATGTAAATCTATATTTAAAAATCTTTTATGTTTAAAACTCAAATGATTTTTAGTAATTCCAAACCTTACGTATCCTAGCTTTAAAAGTATCTTTTCTGAATTTTCAATATCGCCTTTACGTACTAGTAAATCTAGATCAGACATAGTTCTAAACTCAGGTCTCGGGTATAAGTTTCTTAAAGCTGCTCCCTTTAGTCCAATAACAGATATTTTATTATCATTAAATTCCTTAAAAACTTTTTCTACTTGCTTCATATGTTGAATTTGCAATACAGAAGCCAATATAGTGTACCTTTTAACATCATTGAATAATTTATCATTTATTTTATAGATATCATTTCGTAATGACGAATAAACCAGTGGTTTTACATTATGATCTTCTGCTTTTTTAAAAACTTCTAACCAATCAACCTCTCTATCACAAATTGTATTTATCTTATATCCGCGTATTGCTGCAGAAATACATTCTATAAACTGTTTTTCACAACTGTGCATACATATCCCCCTTAACGTTCTATAATAACTTATTTTGAAAATATTTTAATCAAGACAGCTTTTCAATAAGATGAATCTTGGATCGAAATTTCATTAATAGGTCATATATAATATCATTTTTCATCAGAATTAAAAAGAAACCATATATAATAACACTACCTGTAAATGCTGCGATTATTACCAAGATATCCTGATTAATTTCAATTTTGATAAATATTATATATATTAAAATTAATATAGATCCTATAAACGACTGTATAATATTTTTAAAATTTATTCTTATAGAAATATTCTTAAGGGTACAATACATAGAAATTAATAATACAATTAATTCAGATAGTAAAGTAGTAAATGCACAACCATTCTGTTTAAATTTATGAATAAAATACACATTTAGTATAATATTAACAGAGGCGCTTATTATTGTAGCTATAAGAATATTATTTTCTGCTTTTAACGGTAATAAAACTAGTTGCATATAAAAGTATCCAAAAGTACAAAATAAAATAGATATAGATAAAATTCTTAATGTCGGTATGGCTGCAGCATATTCCTTCCCTGCTAAAATTTTAATAATTTCAGGACTAAGCATAAATAAACCTATGACTATAGGAAATACCAATATTATTAATACATCATGTACTTTCATCAGAATACTTTTATATTCTTCTGTACTTGTATTATTATACATAAATGTAAGTCGTGGCAAGGAAACAACTATAATTGCAAATAACACTTGCTTAAATATATTATATATTTTAACTGCCGTACTATATAAACCTACTGAATAGTCTCCAACCATACACCCTAGCATAGTTGTATCCGCACTTGTATAGATAACAGAAGCAATACTGGTAGCAAATAAGATCATTATTGGTTTAAGATGTTTTTGAATATTAAATTGTAGTGTAAATCTTCTCTTACAATATTTTTTAGTGTAAAAGTAATTCAGCACTCCCGCGCCCACGCTGGAGACAACTGTGCTTAATGCATATATACAATAGTCATCTTTCTTTTTAACAAAAAAAATTATAATAAGTAACGCTATAAATTGAAATACTATAGTTCTTATAGAAATATAGATATAATCTTCAAAAATTGAATTTATCCAATCTACACTAAATGTTGTAAATGGAATTAGCATACTCAATATAAGCAATACAGCTCTATAATTATGTAAATACGGATCAAATAGTATAAAAAGTAATAAAATAAAGCAAGAAATAATTGTTGTAACAATATTTACACTATATACTTCAGAAACGAATCTCTCAAATCTCCTCTTGTCATTGCGTATTCCTGCACCTTCTCTAATAGCATATACTGAAATACCTAAAGAGGCTAGCAGTGAGAAATAACTAATAATAGATGATGAATAGTTTACTTTTCCTAAGTTATCTACGTGAAGTACACGTGAAGCATATGGAAAAGTTACTAATGGAAAAATTATTGATGATATTGTTTTTATAATATTTAATACTGCGTTCTTCCCAATTGTTTTATACATAAACTAATCCTCTCATATTTATTATTTATGTAATGCTTTATTTTTAGTTTTCTATTAATATATAAATTATTAAGCTTTCTATATAATAGAAATAGCCTATACTTCTTTTTATGCAATAAGGATAAAGGTATAATATGTTGCAAATATTTAATTGAAAAGACTTTTCTTCGATTATGTTGATATGTGGTTTCTATAGCTTCGTCTATTATTGGAATACTAATGACTCTCTTAAGCTCAACGCATTTTTCCTTAGTACTATAGTCAGTATTCTCATGACATAAATTACTTACTACACCTACCTCAATATGAAAATATATTTGATAGCACATGTTTATATAAAATGTTCTGTTTTTTTTATTTTTTTTATAAAACGCATATATATCAGTTGCAAATGAACATGCATATCTAAGCATTCTGACATTAAACCTTCTTGTTGAAGAATTTGCATTCTTTATAATTTTGTACACAGGAGAATTAACTAATATAACTTTTGTACAATGCTCTAGCGCTTCAATATAGAATAATAAATCCTCTCCTAAACCTAACCCTTCAACAAATTTAATACCATATTTCATTAAATAAGCTCTATTAAAAAGTTTGCAGTAAACACCATGTACAGAATCTATCATACTTTTATATTGAGGTTGTACTATATTTACATATGCTTTTCTATTAAGAGCTATATTTTGTAATTTCTCAGAAGAAATCAAATATCGCTTATTATCACCTGAGAATGTTGAATTCTCATATACTTGGCAGGCTTGTATTATTGGGATATTTTCTGATAAATAATTTGAAAATATATCAATGCATTCCTTTAATAACACATCATCTGCATCAGCAAAAAATATCCAATCACCTTTAGCATGGTTTAATCCAGTATTTCTTGCTGCCGAAACCCCCTTATTCTCTTGTTTATAGACTCTAATTCTAGAGTTCCTACACTGTATATCTTTGCAAACTGAATATGTATCATCAGTAGACCCATCATCTATAATGATTACCTCAAAATCATCTTTTGAATAAAGTAGTTCAGATATACACCGTTCTATGTTTTTTCCTTCATTGTAACAAGCTATTATAAAACTTATCATCTCTAAATCCTCCTCTACGCATCTGCATAATATTAAACCGATACGTTTGAAATAAAATCGGTATAATAACTAATGATGGGTAAAATGGACTAGACTGTGCTAAAGCAGTATTAAAATATAAGAAAACTATCAAAATTTTAATAGATATTGATTCATGAGATACTATAATAGGATAGAATAACCAAGTCAGTATGAAAATAAATGGAATAATCCCTAGCATTGCTCCTATCGTCAATATTGAAGCCGCCACATATCCAGTTTGAATAGTATTTAAAATTATTTGCAAGCCGTCAGCTCCAACCCCCAGTGGATGCTCCAAAATAGTTTTTATACAAATATATATTGTTCCCAATCTATACCTGCCAGTACTAACATTTAAATCAATTGAACCTGATTTAGATATTTTTGAAATTACAACAGAATATATCATACTTCCATTTCCACGTACAATTAAGTCAATTACCAAAAACATTACTACTGCCGCTACTAAACTAAGTACACTAGCCCTTAATTCTTTATAATTTTTCTGCCTAAGCAAATATAAAACCAATATATTTCCAACAAATCCAATATAGCCTGTGGTAGATTGGCATAAAATAATAGTCAGCATAAGAATTAAGAAATATTGGATTCTTCTCTTTGATGATATTGATACCTTATCACAAAAAAATAATAGTAGAAGTATAGCGGAATTTAGAACCATTTGGTAAACACCTGGCTCAGTAAAAATACCTATATTTCTCATATTACCGTTATCTATAAAAGTATATAGAAATAATCCGTATCCTTTAAAACTGTAAGTTCTATATGAATTGCTTGATAACCATACATTGTAATGCCAGGAAGAGTTATAGCACATTAAAAAGGATTTAAGTATATTAGGTGCAATCATTTGTATGCTAAATCCAATAATACTGATGATTGCTAAAATTACAACTGTTCTAATATATCTAATTATAAATTTGTCTCTATCATAAATTACCGCCAATAGTGCTGCCAATATCTTTATAGCCCAATTTGCCCAAGCTGATAGTCCAATTCCTCCTACAAAAATACGAACAAAAAGAATTGAATCCAATAATATTAGTAAGAAAAGTGTTGTATATTGCTTACTACTTCTTCTAATAAATACTAGCAAACATGCAGCCAGTACAACCAGAAAATAATTATACTGTTGGATATACATTTTATATAGTTGCGATTGATTAATAATAAGCATAAAGTATATTAGTGAATATTGGACTATAGGTCTATATTTCATACGAATTGTCATCTTTTTTCCTCTTTCAAATTAATATAGCTTTTTAACCTGTAAAATTTCTATCATTTCTTTCACTCTTTAAATGCAATATCAAGCTACGTTTAACAATACTAATATATGGGCGAATAAAAACAAGCGGGGCAAATATGCCATAATATTTTTTACAATAATGCCAACTAGACCTAGGCGGAATTCCAGTCTTCTTCTGTAAGGCTTTTAATCGTGCAACCAATCCTAAACTTGTGTCTTGCCAAGTCCCTGCAATACTATTTCTAGAACAGTATCCTATATATTCTTTTGCAACATATATCGGGAATCCTTTACGGCAAATTCTATTAGAATAATCATAATCAGCCATAGAATGCTCGAAATAATCGTCAATTGTTCCCACCATGTTATAGACACATGAAGGAATTAAAAAACAGTTCCAATTTGTTTGTTCGCATTTAACGCAAGGAAATCTAGGTTCTATACGTGTTTCTTTTTCATGAATTACTTTTTTGTCCCATTTAATCCCACCATAAGTTAGCTTACCCGTAAGCTTGTCCTTAGTTGATCCTACAATCGATGCGTACCTATCTTGTACACTGTCATAGCTTGAAAGCATAATTTCTAAAGCATCTTCAAAAAAATCGACATCATCATTAATCATAAGATAAAAATCAGGATTGCTCTTTTCTGCTTCTTCTATTGCTTTAGCCATACCCTTTGCCCAGAATAAATTACCAGTTCCTAATATAAGATTCACGGAATTAAACCTTGAATGAATCATTTCATAGGTTCCATCAGTCGAATTATCATCACAGCAAAATATTTCGAGCTCGATTTTATTCGATAGTTTTTTTCCTTGTTTCGTAATTTTTTCTAAACAGTTTTTCGTTTTCTCTATTCTGTTGTAACATGTAAAAATCACAGCGATTTTTAATTTATTCATAACCCAATCCTCAAAATTCATATTATTTAAAAGTACATGAAAATCTTCATAACTTTCATTGCTTACCTTCTCCATGTAATATTTTCTTTAATTACTTTTCCTGGAATTCCCCCTATTATCACCTCTTTACCAAAGCTGCCACTGACTATAGCTCCATATCCAACAACTGAATCTTTGGATATTATTGTTCCTTTTAAAATAGTAGTCCTTGAACATATCCATACATGATCTCCAATAATTACTTCTTCTGCTCCATTAATCTTATTCTTACAACTTATAATGTCATGACCATCACCATCTATAATCGTGACATCCCATCCTATCGCGGTATTACCTCCAATAGTAATCTCTTTCTCGCAAGATATTAATAGGCCACTGTTACTTTCAAAATTGCTCCCTAAATTCAAAATTCCGGCTACATTAACAATTGATGCAGCTGGAATAATGGCAGTGTCTGTAACATTAATTACTCCTGCTTCATTGAAATTAACATAAGTTGGAATACCACGACCTTTTTGAAATGAACCATCCGAGAATCCTATTCTCATAGAGCCATGTTTTACAACTCCACTTGGAAATAAAACTGAACCCTTACGTGGATGTAATATTTGGGAGTTGTACGTACAAAAAACCGGTAGCTTAAGTGCAGTTTTTATGTCAAACAATTTTAAGTTCAACCATAACGTCTTAGGTATAGATAATATTTTTTTTATTAACATAATTATGTCATTTCACATCCTTTATTCATTCCGTAATTTCTGTTTGATTCCCTAACTTAATTAGTTGCTTACTGTATTCATTACTACCATCTTTTATAAAACCAAAGGCTAATACTCCAAATAATATATAAGCAACATCCATTCTTAGCGATGAATTATACCACATAAGAATTATTGAAAGTATGGCTATTATTGTGGTTGATATTGAAATTAATTTGTAATTATCATTCTTTTGTTTCATCGCTGATATTATTATAAAAACAAAGATTAAAATATAAAGTGAAAGCCCCATCCAACCTACTTCAAGTAATAAAAATGTATGCAGGAACCAAGCATAGTTGGTGCGCCAATAAAGTGAATAATATGGGCTGATAAAGTACGATGAATAATCAGCATTTCCAAAACCAACGCCAAATATTTTATGCAATATACCAGTTAAGTAATTTTGAGATATAATAGATAGTCCAGTCAAACGATTTATGGAAGACGATGTATAACTATAGCTGCCGATTGTTGCATACGTAGTTAATGAGCTAATCTTATAGAATTGATATTCCTTGAACCGATTATTATATTTATTAAAATAAGATGTACCAAGAACAAAAGTTGTACATGAGATACAAATAATTAAAATTGTTTTTAAACTAGGCTTTCTTAAAACCACATTTAATATAACAATAATAAAAAATTCATAAAAAAAGAATTTCAATTCAGCCATGATAGAACATGCAAAACAACAAAATAGTATTATTATAATCTTAATTAAACTTATTTTTCTTTGCATATACATTCCAAAGCCATAGGTTATCATGATTACGAATAGGATATTTGAATATGCATTACAACCTGCAGCAGTTCCAAATATTCCGCCTAAATTATCCCCCTTATATCCGAGTATAGAATACTGATATACACTTAGTAAAAAGTTTATAATTAGTAAATAATATAATATTTTCAATATTTTTTTGACATCTGCTTGGCCTAAAAAAGTATAGCAAGCAAAGAAAAAAGTAAAAAATCTCATGTAATTTCTTGTTGCCCATACTGCCAACAATATCGAGGATTGATTTACTAAAACTGAAATTAATGCAAATATAAAAAAGGCTAATATTTCAAAAGTTACAATTCTATTTTTTCTATCAAATAAATAATTAAATTTACGGTGCTGTAATACTTGAATAAATAATATTAATGTATTAACATCTCCTAGGTATAATACAATTCTTGAAGCGCCTTCATTATTAGTTAGATATTGTACTATAAGAATATAGATAAACTGAGAAAATATAATTTTCTTTGGGTTTTGTATATTGAACAATGTATAAATTAGAAATACTTCAGATATTGCCATGCCTACCATAACAAACCTCAACCTTTACAAATTTTACTTTAATTTATTTTTTAATTTTGCTTTTACATATACAAGAATTTTAACCATCAATATGTATTTTCTTAAAATTGCTTGCCTCGTCAAAACTCTGTCTATTCTTTTACTATTCGAATTAATTACTATTTCTATAATTTCAGGTGAATCAAGTATTTCCCGAACATCTGCTCCATTTCTGAAATTAGACTCTATTGCAGCTATGATGAAAGTAAACATAACATTTGACAAGGTATTACTATTCAAATTAATATTCCATTTTTTGTGCAATGCTAGAATATCTTTGTAAATCAGTATAATCGTTCTATAATAATTATCTTTCAATTTCAAAACATAGATTGAAGGATCTCTTCTATAAAAGTATGAAATTTCATCACATATAGATAGCTTCTGAACAAAATCATAATACCTATAATTAAATACAATATCTTGAGACCTTCTTAAATCTGGAAACTTGATATCATTATTTTTAATGATATCAGTTTTAAAGAGTTTTCTTGTAGGTGCACCTAACGCCCCTATACTAAAAAGCCTAATATAATTCTCTCTGACAGATTTTTGTGTTAATAATGTTTCATTATCGTATCTATGAATTCTATCATTTTTTTCTTGTTGTCCACAGATTACGACATCCGTAAATCCACTTAATACAAGATCTACATCCTGCTCTTTTTGTACCACATACATATTCTCAATTAGCTTATCACCTATCCAGTCATCCGGATCTACAAACATAATAAACTTACCACTTGCATGGGATAATCCGTTATTTCTTGCCGGACCAGAACCTTGATTCTCCTGCCAAATTACCTTAAGCCTATTTTCAAGCTTACTATAGCCATTCGCTATAGATAGAGTATTATCTGTAGCACCATCGACAACTACAATAATTTCAAGATTACTATAAGTTTGTTTACTTATTGACATAAGACATTGTTTAATATATTTCTCAACATTATATGCTGGTAAAATCACGCTAATAAGCGGTTTATCATTATTCAAGATTCAACTCATCCCCTTCTATATGTCAACTGCAATATGACCTTTACAGCTTCATCTGCGCCTGAATATCCTTATTGACAATTTCTTCACCTGTAGTTCCAACTAATGCTTCCCTTGATACACAAGTCAACCCATCATTAGCTATACAGTTTTTATCACAAGTTGAGCATGCATCTAATTCCTCTTTAGTAACTTTACCATCTCGATAATCACATACAATCTTATTCTCGTACATAGAATATTTACTACTTTTCCAATAACGTAAAAATTTATGATTGATTACCCACCAGGCTGGTATCCAAATATATTTATGCATTGCTGGAGAAACAGATCCTATCATCCAACAATTACGATCACATTTTCTAACCTTAGCCCGCACAGTATCAGCCCTCGTGCTATTCCAAAGTTCATCCCAAGACTGTTCATTTAGATTGCCCATGACTTCCTTTTCCTTAGTTCCATTGCACGGCATAACATCACTGTAAGGATCGATAAAAAATGTATCAAAAGCCATATCACATTTAAGCAGACGCTTTTGCCCAAATATGTAATTAATAAGTCCATGGTTAAAATAGGCTCTAAACCACTTTTTAGGTTGATTGGATTTTAAAAGTTCATTTATCAAATTTTCAAAATTCTGTGCAACCATCAGCCTATCTCTGATAATATTTTTAGCTTCCACAAAATAGAAAGAATTGTGCAAAGAGGCTGTAGCAAACTCGATATTCAGTTCATCTGATAATCTGTAAAGAGCAACTAAATCTTTTGCATTAGCATCCTGAACTGTCATGCCGAACCCAACATCTGGATGTTTCATCTCAACTAGTTTTTTTAATGTCGTATAACCACGATTGAATCCGTCCTGAAGACCTCTGATTTTGTTATTAGTTTCCTCAAGTCCCTCGATAGATATACGTATGCCCACATTAGGAAACTCTTTGCAAAGATCAATTATTCGATCTGTAAAAAAACCATTTGTAGAAATTACAATTCGATCAGATTTTTTATACAGCTCATATATGATTTCCTTTAAATCGCTACGAATAAAAGGTTCACCACCAGTTATGTTTGTAAAATACATCTGAGGAAGCTTTTTAATTGTTTCAATACCAAGCTCCTCTTCTGGCTTAGAGGGTCGTTTATAGCGATTGCACATATTACAACGTGCATTACAGCGATATGTAACAATAACAGTTCCATTTAACTTCTTCATAATTCATGACTCCTATTCTAAAATTTATGCTGATAGACTTTCATAATTTTATGGTAGTATTGTTCTAAGGTATCAAATTTAATAGTTCTACAGTTTTGACTGAATTTATCTGTTAGCTTTTTATCACTCCATAACTTTTGTATTTTGGCTTTCAATTCCTTCTTATCTCCGCTTCTAAACAATTCACCAGTTTTTCCAACCTCAATTATCTCAGGTATTCCTCCAATGTCAGCACCTAGTACAGGTGTACCATACATCTGCGATTCCATAACTGAAAATGGACAATTCTCGTACCATTCGGACGGATAAATACTAAATCTAGCTCTACGAATCAACATTTCTAACTCTTCACCGGTTTTAAACCCTTCATTTATAATATTGGATGCTCCATTTATCTCCTTCTCAAGAGGGCCTCCTCCTGCAAAAACAAGCTGAACATTCGGAAGCTGTTTGCTAATATCAACTAGTGTCTTAACACCTTTTTCGCTTGAATAACGTCCAAAGTACAAGGCATAATTTTCTTTCTTTATATTTTTCCATTCCACAGCATCAATAAAGTTTTGCAACACTATAGTTTTACTTTTGAATAAAGGATTAGTATCCATTTTAGATTTCATAAATTTTGTAGGACAAATTATTGTATCTATATATCTATAAACCTTTCTCCATTTCCAAAAATGTCCTTCCAACGATCCTATAAAACTTTTAGCAGTAGATCCGTGAATACATTTTCCTCTAGTACAATTAATAAATTTAAATCCAACACATTTCTCACAGTTTTCATGTGTAATAGGATTATTCATCATATGATTAGGGCAAATAAGCTGATAATCGTGTGCTGTAAACACAATTCTAACCTTACATCCATTAGCTTTCTCAAATTTCTTAATTTCCAATATTATTGACGGTGTAAGTTGAAAATTAAAATTATTCAGGTGCACGACATCTGGTCTAAAATTGTCAAGTACTAATCTTATTTTTTCCCTAGCCTCACTTGAATAAATAGTTTTGAATGGATATGTAAGTTTCATCAGCTTACTTCCACCATGAAAGTCCATGCTAGAAGTATAAGAATTAACATTATTACCTACACAGCGTCCTTCATGTTCCATACCAAAGTATTGCACTTCATGTCCTAGTAACTTTAAATAGTTACCCAGTTTAAAAACATAAGTTTCAGAACCTCCATTAGGATAAAGAAACTTATTTACCATTAATATTTTCATACTATTTACCCTCATATTCTAAAAACATCTGGATTTTTTAATTGTATTGCCCACATTTATTCCATATTTATATAAAGTGTATTTTTTCTCATATAATACACGTGCATTCTGTGATAATTTTTCATATAATTCCTTATCCGAATATATTCTTTCTACAGCTTTGATAATAGTTTGAGGATCTTTATCTACAACCAACCCATTATATTCATCTATAACATAATCGTTTGCCAGACAGCTTGGCCTAGTAATAATTATTGGCTTTGAAAAAGACATAGCTAACAATAAAACAGTATCTCCCGACGCTATTTCGCCTTTATCAATAGTAATTACAACACATTTGCAATTATAAAAAAATTTATATGATTCTTCATTCCAAATATTATTATAAATTTTAATATTCCCAGATGGAGAATCTACTCTTAATTCATCACAAACAATTCTTAATGGATATTTCGTTTCTTTAAAACTCTTAATTAATACATCCCAATCCCTATTACTTCTACCAATAGATAAAACAAAGTCACATGTAGGTTTCAATGATGTATCAATCGCTTTTGTCATATCATTAACTCCAAAAGGTAAAAACACAAATTTATCGCGTCTCAAATTAAATACATCAGAGCAAAATTTACAATTTGTGTCAGAAGCACTTGTAAATATGTCAACATATTTTCCCGTAGCAATATATCTCATAAACCTAAAATAAATTTTACCTATAATCCCTTTCTTCGGCTTGTATATAAAATTTTCTATTACAAGAAAATTACTCTTTTTAACATGAAACAATCGACAATAAAAAGCATATATAAGTCCGTAAAACTCTTGCCAACCAATGATGTTATCATACTTCTTTCTTTGTATAAATATCTTGAGCGGGAACCAAAAGTATTTAAAATATCTCTTTAAATTATCAAACTTATTCTTTCTTCCCTGATTACTAGTACAAATTATAGGTTTCCATTCGAGTCCAGTAGATTCTTTTAAGCCACATATAAACTCCTCTGTTTCCTGTAAATTACTATCAATTAATGCGATATTCCTTGCATTCAAAAAAATCATTCCTCTCTCACCATTTTGTAAATAGTAAAGCCTGTCCTTATCCCACTTAACTGTATAGCGCTAATGTCCTAGCCACCACATTACTCCAGTTATACTTGTTACAAATAAACTCTGATGCTTTAACTCTATATTTTTCAACTATAGCTGGTTCATTAATAAGATTCTCCAGCTTATTTTTCAAATCCTGAGCATCAGATTTTTTAAATACAACTGCTTTATCTTCCACCACTTCTGTACATTCAGGAATATCACTTACAACACAGCAATTTCCATAACTCATAGCTTCCAGTAAACTTATAGGCATTCCTTCAAGATCCGAAGGAAGAACATAAATGTACGCATTACTAAATAATTCCTCAAGCTCTTGCCCCTGTACAAATCCAGTTAATATAACTTGTCTATCATTTTCTACAGCTCGAGTAACTTCACTCATAAACTGGTTAGTATCAGATGACCCGCCAGCAATCACAAGTTTCTTAGCTGTATTTAATTGTTTGTATGCATCTATCAAATACAATATTCCTTTTTCTGGAACTATACGTCCTAAAAAAAGAATATAACTATCTTTATCCAGATTCCATTTTTCTTTAATCAATTGTACTTGCTTTATCTGTGGACGTTCTATTCCATTCGGAATAAAAACAGTTTCTCGATGGTATTGTTCTCTAAAATATCGTTCTACATTCCTACTAAGCACTATTATTTGACTAGCATATTTAACTGCTATTTTTTCACCAAATTTAAGATACTTTGTAGCAAACCCGCCCCATTTGGCTCTCTTCCAATCAAGGCCATGAATTGTTACCACCGTCCTGATGCCAAAAATATGAGGTATAATAACCATTGCTGCAGGTCCTTCGGCATGATAATGAATGCAATCATAATGCTTAAACAATGCCATCACTGTGCCAAAGAAGGACGAAGTCAATGCCGCAAGTCCTCTTCCTTCAATTGTCGGTACCGACACAACCGTCAATTCTTTATATCTCTTCATCGTTTCCGAATTACTTGGAGTATCATATTCTTTTCCTCCTACATGATGTCCTTTTCGGTTATATACTGTTACTTTGTGACCTAATGCTGCCATACGGATAGATAGTTGTTCAACTACAATTTCTACTCCGCCTTCTCGAGAAGGTACACGCTTATGTCCAATCATTGCAATACTTAACCGCTTAGCATTGTTATCTAAAGTTACTTTGTCCTTAATTATCTTTTTATTCATAATCATTCCTCACATAGCTTCAGTAAAATATTTTTAAGAAAACATATAATTTTCTTTAAACCATTTATAAGTTGCCTTAATTCCTTCCCTTAGCTCAATTTTATATTTCCATCCTAGACTCTCCAGCTTGCTTATATCCAAGAGTTTCCTTGGGGTACCATCTAGTTTATCAGTGTTAAACTTTATTTCACCTTCAAATCCAACAATATCTTTAATAGTCTCTGCCAATTCAGCTATTGTAACTTCCTTTCCAGTACCTATGTTCATATGTTGTTCTCCATCATAATTTTCCATCAAAAATACACATCCATCTGCCATATCATCAACATGTAAAAATTCTCTTAGAGGCTTACCACTTCCCCAAACTTCCACATAAGATTGATCATTAACCTTTGCTTCATAAAATTTTCTAATCAATGCAGGCATAACATGGGAACTATTTAAGTCAAAATTATCATTAGGTCCATATAGATTAGTAGGCATACAGCTTATAAAATTAGCTCCATATTGTCTCTTAAAGAATTGGCACATTTTAAGGCCAGATATTTTAGCTAAAGCATACGCCTCATTAGTTGATTCAAGATAACCTGAAAGAAGATATTCCTCGTTTATCGGTTGAGGACACATTTTAGGGTAAATACATGAACTTCCTAAAAATAATAGTTTTTTTACGTTAAAATCAAAGGAAGCTCCTATCACATTATTCTGTATTTCTAAGTTCTGAAATATAAAGTCTGCTGGGTATTTATTATTGGCATTTATACCTCCAACCTTCGCAGCAGCAAGAAAAACATATTCTGGTTTTTCTTGCTTAAAAAATTTCCTTACAGCAGCCTGATTAGTTAAATCAAGTTCACTGTGAGTTTTATATATCAAGTTTGTATAGCCTTTTTGCTTAAGGTTTCTGACTATTGCCGATCCTACTAATCCCCTATGTCCTGCTACATATATTCTTGAGTTTTTTTCCACATGAATCCCCCCAATATCAAATTAAACCTCACTAATCTGTAGTCGCTACTTCAAGTTTTGATAAATATTCATCTATATTCATTCCAGCAATTTCCTTCATATCCGATTCCACCATCATCTTCACTAACTCTTTAAAACTTGTTTTTCTTCTCCAGCCAAGCTCTTTTTCAGCCCTTGAACAATCTCCCCAAAGTAATTCAACTTCTGCAGGCCTGAAATATCTAGGGTTAATGTCTACAAGTACTTTACCAGTAGCCTTATCAATTCCTTTCTCATCAACTCCAGATCCAACCCACTCTATATCTATTCCAACTTGTTTAAACGCAAGTTCTGTAAATTCTCTTACAGTGTGTGTTTCATTCGATGCAATAACATAATCTTTTGGCTTTTTCTGTTGAAGCATCAGCCACATAGCCTGAATATAGTCGCCAGCAAAGCCCCAGTCACGTTTTGCCTCCAAATTACCAAGAGACAACTTTTCCTGTTTTCCTATTACTATACTTGCTATAGCTCTTGTTATCTTCCTTGTAACAAATGTTTCACCTCTCCTTGGTGATTCATGATTGAATAATATTCCGTTACAAGCATACAATCCGTAGGATTCTCTATAATTTACCGTAATCCAATATGCATAAAGTTTTGCCGCTCCATACGGACTCTTAGGATAAAAAGGTGTTTTTTCACTCTGAGGTGCAGTATTAGGAATACCTCCAAATAACTCTGACGTAGATGCCTGATAAAACCTACAATTTACTCCAGTTTCTCTTATTGCGTCAAGGATTCTCAGTGTTCCTATGGCATCTGCCTCAGCAGTGTATTCTGGGACTTCAAAAGACACCTGAACGTGACTTTGAGCTCCCAGATTATAGATTTCCTGTGGTTGTATCTTATATATCAACCTGTTTAAATTACTCGAGTCACTTAGATCACCATAATGCAGAAATAACCTTTTATTCCCTATCCCCGGATTGTCATATAAGTGATCTATCCTTTTTGTATTTATAGTACTATGTCTTCTTATAATTCCATGTACTTCATAACCTTTTTCTAATAAAAATTCTGCTAAATAAGATCCATCTTGTCCAGTTATGCCTGTGATCAATATTTTCTTGCCCATACGAATTCTCCTAACTTATTATTACCTAATTTTTTGAAACTTTTCTTATACTCTTTCCTTGCTCACAACCTGCTACTATCCGTACATGCAACATCGTCTGGAACATTTATTAGGTCGTTGATACTTTTCAATCTTAATTCGGATTTATTTAGATTTCTGTTTATACTTACATTCCTTCTTCCTATGGAATAATAATCAATCTTAGCTTGTTCCGCTTCCTCAACACTATAACAATTACGTCCATCAAAAATTACTGGATTTTTCATTAACATTTTGTATTGATCAAGTTTAATTGAAGTTATTTCCTTCCATTCTGTAAATATGAATGCCAAATCGGCATTTTCTAATGCTATTTCTGGACATTTCACATATTCAACTCCCGTTGGGAACAACTTTCTGAAATTATTTACTCCTATAGGATCATATGCGTACACATTTGCACCCTCTTCTAACATCATCTTTACATTAGGTATTGAGGGTGCTTCTCTTAAATCATCAGTTCCCGGCTTAAAAGTCAGACCCAGTACTGCTATCTTAAGTCCTTCAAAACTCTTAAACTCTTTTTTTGCCTTTCTAATAAGCCTAAATTTTTGATTTTCATTTATTTCAATGGCAGCTTTTACTGTTTTGAATTCATAACCATTATCCGATGCTAACCAGTGCAAAGCTTTTGTGTCCTTAGGAAAACATGATCCCCCATAGCCTATTCCCGCTTTTAAAAACTTATCTCCTATTCTGCTGTCATAACTCATTCCTTTTGCCACATCTCCCACATCGGCTCCTACAATCTCACAAAGATTCGCAATTTCATTTATAAAAGAAATCTTCAGTGCAAGAAAATCATTTGATGCATACTTCACCATTTCAGCTGATTTTCTATTAGTTACTACAATTGGAATACCAAATCTTTCATATATACCTCTCAATGTTTTCTCAGCCTTTTTTGTCTCGACTCCAATTATTATTCTTTTTGCTTTCAAAGTATCTTTAACTGCAGTGCCTTGCGATAAAAACTCTGGATTGGAAGCAACCTCTACATTGACTTTATTCCTCAACCTTTCCCTTATAAAAACTTCTACCTTTTCGTTCGTACCTATCGGCACTGTAGATTTTATTACTATAAGACAATCTCTCTCTATGGAATATGCTATCTGATCTGCAACTTTATACACATATTTAAGATTTGCAGATCCATCCGCTCTCTCAGGTGTACCAACTCCTATAAATATAACTTCTGCATTTCTGTATGCTTTTTCATATTCCGTAGTAAAGTGTAATTTTCCTAAATTTATACTTTCTCTCATGATTTCATCTAAACCGGGTTCATATATGGGCGAAACTCCCTGTTCCATTAATGCCACTTTTTCTTTATTTACATCTACACATGTAACATTATGTCCAGAATGTGCAAGACAAGCTCCAGTTACAAGTCCGACATATCCAGTCCCTGCTATGACAATATCCATGTTATTTACCCCCCACTTTATATCTTTCTAAATATTTGGACTAACACTGCTATTAGCTGATTCTACTATTTTTTTAGTCTTATTATCTGTTCTGAAAAAGTCATTATATTTATCCTTAAATAACTTTGTCGGTTTCTTCTCTTTTTCTAATATGCAGCCAAGAACTTTACATCCCATAGTATTAAGTTTCTCCTTGATATTTCTTGCTTCATTCAATTCATTAACCTTATCTTTTAATACAAACATACATCCGTCTGCAGCACTGGTAATGATTTGTGTGAAACTTAAATTTTCAAATGATGGTGCATCGACAACTATGCAATCAAAGCCCTGTTTAAGGACATCAATGGTTCTTTTCAGATATTCCTTTTTCAATATTGGACTATACTTTTCCAAATTGTTTGTACCTAATTCTAAGACTGACAAATAGTCACTCTCAGTTTTTTCAATACAATTTTTAATCTCTAAACCATTTATGCGTGAACCACTAATAGCTTCCACTACACTAACAAATCCCCTTGCATTATCAGAATTATTGTATTTAGTTCTTGAATTCTTGGATAAACTGCAATCAATAAATAATGTTTTCCTACCGCTCTTAGCTAATACCATTGCGATATTCTTTGCTACAACTTCTTTACCTTCTAAGTTACTGTTACTAATAATAGCTAAGCATCTGATGTTTTCTTCACGATAGTTCTCAAACAAATTAAGTAATATTCTATACTTTTCTATAATTTTTTCTTTACTCTTTTTCATTTTTCCACCTACTTCTATTCCACTGTTACTAATACTGGTATGTTTAATAAATCATTGACTTGTTTTTCATTAGATATCTTGAGACTATAAATATAATTCTTAAAAAGTACTATTCCAACAGATAATATGAGCCCAAATAGGAACCCAACTCCAATGTTCATAAGTTTATTTTGAGGAATCGGGCTATCAGGAGTTTCTGCTGAATCTAATACTTTAATTTCTCCTACTGGCAATATATTCATGCTTTCATTAATAAAATTTTTGCAGTATATGTTTGCAATGTTAGCAACATCATTTTTATTGCTGCTTACTGCCGTTAGCTTGATTATTTGTGTTTCTCCAGACGAAGTAGATATTGGTGCAGCTGTTATCATCTTTGATAGTTCTGCTGCTTGATAAGTTCCTAATTCTTGAGCGGATTTGCTTAATACTAGATTAGATTGAGCTATTTGTACATAGGTATCCACCATCTTTTGATATAGGGAAATATCATTTTCAGTATAATACTGGGCTTTATGACTACTCTTTACAACGCTCGTATCACCTTTAACTATTACAGCTGTTGTAGAAGCCATATATATAGGCTTAGTGAGAAACGCCACCTTTATCATCATTATGCTCGTACATATTCCTGTGAGCAAAATAATAAAGACAATTTTTTTTCTTAAGATTTTCATTATATCAACTATAGATAAATATTCTGTGCTATCTACATTATCCAAGTTTTTCACCCTCCTATTTTTTTATAATTCCATATTTATTTGCATAAAGTGCTGCCTCTGTTCTGTCATTAATTTTCAGCTTTTCATATATATGATTAATATGCTTTTTAACTGTGTACTCAGTTATACAAAATTTCTCTGAGATTTCATGGTTATTTAGCCCCTTCGCTATTTCCACCAATATTTCCTTTTCCCTAACAGTTAGAAGTCCTATTTTATCAAGTGTATTTCTTTTACTATCAATTAAATAATCTACAAAATAGGAATCATAGTACTTCTTACCCTTTACAACCTGTTTTATCCCATACATTATCTCGCTTTCATTAGATTTTCCAAGAATATACCCATGAACTCCATACTTTAATGAATTAACAAATAACTCACTATCACCTCCAAAATCCAATACCATAAATTTTGTATTCACAGCTGCTTTTTTAGCCTCCTCTATTAATTCAAGTTCCTCAGTTGAATCAATAGTCATAATCACGATATGTATATCACCATCTTTAATAAAGGGTATTGCCTCCCTTATTGTTTGACATACAAAATCTATGGATAAAATATACTCATACTTTGATATAAGAGCTATTATTCCTTCCCTTATAACATCACAGTTCGATATAATTATTGTTCTCATAATATATCTGTTCCTCTTTCATTGAAGTTCATAGCCTGCATTTTAGTGATGCTAATGTAAATATTTTACAGTAATAATGCTACCACTACATCCATTACTTTTCATCCCACTTTAGTTTGATTTTTTTGTGTTCTATTCATACTACCGTATAACACATTCTTTCCACTTTAGTGGTATATTAACTAATATCAGTTTGGCAGCAGTAGTATCTAAATACTCTCTATAGGACCTAATTTAATTTAAAAAAAACTGTAAATCTAATAAAAATTTTTTTATTACTTTCACAGCCTATTAAAATATTTTAAAAATGCAGGGCAAACATTTTTATATACTATGCCAATAAACTAAGAGATTAATTCCTTTGCTAATTTTATTTCCTGCTCACTGTCCTTGGAAGATATCAGTATATACTCATCGGTTTCTACTACTATAAGATTCTTAACATTATTAAGCAGAGTCTTCTTTTTAGTCATGACTATATTACTTTTGGACTTATACACTTTAATGTTATTATCTCTAACATTTCCCTCTTCATCTTTGGGATTATACCTTTCAATACTGCTCCAATTACCAATATCGTCCCACCCAATATCACTTGGAATTACATACACGCTATCTGCATTCTCCATTATTGCATAGTCCACTGATACACTTTCAACTTCATTGTATCTGCTGCTTAATGCATTTAAGAATTCTCCCTTTCTAGCAGATGATATCTGATTTAATACATCATACGTATGCCGTATATACTTCTTAGTAAGTTTAAGAATATTTTCTGCTTTCCATATAAAGATCCCGCCATTCCATAGATAGTTATTACTATCTATGTATTTTTCTGCTTTTATCAAATCCGGCTTCTCAACAAAACTTGCTACTTTCAAAATATCAACATTATTAATTGAACTTTTAACCTCTGAACACTTTATATATCCGTATCCTGTTTCAGGCCTATCCGGTTTCATTCCAAGTGTGACGATAGCACTTTTATGGTGTTCAATAAACTTCTCTGCAGCATTCAATGTATTTATAAATTTATCTTCATTTCTAATTAGATGATCTGATGGCAAAACAGCAATTGTGGCATTCCTGTAATATTTTTTTATAATGAAAGCTGAGAGTGCAATACACGGTGCTGTATTCTTGCCTACAGGTTCCACGATAATATTTCTTTCATCTATCTTAGGCAGCTGCACTCTCACTAAATCCACATATTGTTTAGCTGTTACTATAAATATTCTCTCTTTAGGTACAATTTTAGCTATCCTATTCACGGTCATCTGTATCATTGTGTTATTTCCAAACAAATTTAAAAATTGTTTGGGCTTTTCTTCAGTTGATAACGGCCAAAACCTAGTTCCCTTACCTCCAGCCATAATAAGTGCACAAAGCATTGTTATTCCCCTCCCTACCTGGCATTCTTATCTCCAAATAATACAAAAAACGTTCTAAAAATAAGCTTTATGTCTACCCATAAATTTCTATCCTTCAAATATTTTATGTCCAGCTCCATCCATTCATCAAAATCAATCTCATTTCTCCCCATTACCTGCCAATAACATGTAAGCCCCGGCTTGGCCAATAATTTTAATTTCTGATATGACGAAAACTGATCAACTTCTCTGGGTAAATTAGGCCTTGGGCCAACCAATGACATATTCCCTTTTAACACATTGAATAATTGTGGTAATTCATCTATGCTAGTTTTTCTAATGAACCTTCCTACCCTCGTTATTCTAGGATCATCCTTCATTTTAAACATTGGTCCAGACATCTCATTTCTTTCTTTCAAATCGCCTAAAAGTTCCTCTGCATTTACTACCATAGATCTGAACTTATACATTTTAAATTCCTTACCATTTTTGCCAACTCGCCGCTGCGAGAAAATAACAGGACCTTTTGAATCGATTTTTATAGCAAGCGCAGTGATAATCAATATAGGACTTAAACATACTAACCCGAAAAATGCACCTATAGTATCAATTATGAGCTTTACAATTGTATACCCCCTTCCCTTCCTGTATTCTGTCTCATTTTTAAAATAAATATAATTGCTGTCGACCCGGACCGGCTCCATAAAATTTAACACCCCCTAAAAATACTTAACTCATGTTATTAATTTAGCCAATAATCCTATATATGCAAAAATTAATCAGACCATTCCACGTATAAATAAGCTAAAAAAGATTTTAATAAGATTACTCTATTTACAACGTGACATTATTCATAAGTAATAATTTATACTGAACATCAAAGGTTCAATATATAATTACCTCCTAATGACTAATTTTACCATTTATTAAATGATTTTCTATGGTCTTTGAGTCTAATTTTTTTTAACTCCTTTTAGGTACTGAGTATGATACACCAATACCTTTCAAGTAGTACTCCTGATAATATCTTCACTATTGCTGAAGCAAAAAATAAAAAGATAATCTTCCAAATTAAGATTATCTTTCTCAAAACTACTAATACCTATTTAATTATTTTCTTATTAACATGCACTTTTATCTACTATACCGCAATTATTAGCAAACAATGCAGCTTGAGTTCTGTCCTTTATATTGAGTTTCTCAAATATGTGATAAATGTGCTTTTTTACGGTGTTTTCTGAAATATGCAGCCTTTCAGATATCCTGCGATTAGTCATCCCTTTTCCTATCTCACCCAATATCTCTTTTTCTCTAATAGTCAACTGTTCTAGATCATCTGTTTCTAGTTTTTCTTCGTTAATCATACTATCTATAAAAAATGCATCATAGTACTTTTTGCCTTTATTTATCTGCCCAACAATATGTAATATTTCAGATTCACTTGATTTTCCCAAAATGTAGCCTTCAACTCCGATTTTTATCGCTTTTACAAATAGCTCTTTGCTGTTGTTAAAGTCTATTATTACAACTTTCGTTCTAATACCTTGTTGTTTTAATTCTTTGATTATGTCCAATTCAGTTGAATTATAGATATGCAAATCAAGAAATATTATATCTATATCATTTGTCCTTACTGAGCCAATCACCTGACTCATCTTCTCCGCCACGGCATCAATGTTTACATTGTCATACCTAGAAATAATAGAGCATAACCCTTCTCGTATTAATGCGTAATTTGATATTATTATCGTTCTCATTTTTAATTTTCCCCCAAAATAGATATTAATATTATTACAAAACAAAAACCGACCATCTATGTATATACTGGCCGGTTGCACCATTAACTCCGCACATCCAAGGTGCCCAGATAGAGGATGTGTTTCTTTATTTCCGAGTATAAAATTGTATGTATCTGCATAAATATGCTTAAGTATGCTCAACAGCGCCGGAATTTAATATGTATATATTTTAGCATCACGAAATATGCATGTCTATACATTGTTACCAATTATTGGTTGACAATTATTTATGTATATTTACTGTTCATCCAATTTTTCACTATGTTAGAGATACCATTTTAGTAGTATACAGGATTATTTTCTCCAATCTTGGGGATATATCATTTATAATTTCAATTTTCAGCTCTAGAACCTAATTCCAGCTGATAAAAATTAATTTCTATACATCAAATTTATTTCACCAATTTTTGTCCTGTATATAAAGTAATTGTGACGAGATTTATAGTGTTAATTAGTATATACTTTTTTCATACAAGCATGATTATTTTTATTCAGGAGGAATTTATATGAGCAATATATTTTTTAATGCACACCATTCACCCATAGGTGCCTTCTCCAGCTTCACTTTGGGTTTCAAGGGTAACGGCGGTGGCCTTGGTCTAGAGCTTGCAGGGCCTGCTAAGCAAAACATATTTATTGGACTTGAAACAGTTGAAGGAGGAAGTTATAATTTTCTGCCTTTCTTTGAGGAATCAGAAGACGAATCTAAACGTTATGATTTAGAAAAGACTGAAGAGGAAGATAAGAAAAGCTTTATTTCGACTTACGCTGATAAAGATATTATAAGAGACTTTAAATTATGCACCGATTCTTTTGAAGCAGGTGATTTAAAGTTTACTATATATTCCCCAGTTACTTCAGTGCCTGATCCTAGCTCAGCTTCAGAAGAGGAATTGAAGAAAGTTATTGTTCCCTCTGTATTTGTGGAGATAACAATAGATAACAGTAACCATGATAAAAAGAGAAGAGCAGTCTTTGGCTATGAAGGTAATGATATCTATAGTGGTATGCGAAAGGTTGATTATACCACTGAAGATAATATTATAGGTGTGGCTCAGGGTAGAATCACAGGTATTGGTACTAAAGACAAAAGTGTAAAATCTGCTTTGAGTTTTAACATAAAGGACTTGCTTTCGGAAAAGCTAACGGAAAATTGGACCTTTGGCTTAGGTTCACTAGGTGCATTAGTAATGGAAGTGCTTCCAGGAGAGAAACGTACCTTTAAGTTTGCTGTCAGCTTCTATCGTCAAGGGATAGCTACCTCCGGCATGGACACAAGCTATTATTACACTCGTTATTTCAAAAATATCGAAGAAGTATTAACTTATTCCTTAGATAATTTTGATGAATTAGTTGAAAACTGCAAAAAAGGCAATGCCCTGGTATATGATTCAAAACTATCTGAGGATCAAAAGTTCATGCTCAGCCACTCCATAAGAAGTTACTATGGGAGTACAGAATTATTGGAGCATGAAAGTAAGGCTATCTGGGTAGTTAATGAAGGTGAATACAGAATGATGAATACCTTCGATCTTACCGTGGATCAGCTGTTCTATGAATTAAAATTTAATCCTTGGACGGTTAAAAACGAACTCGATATGTTCTCAAAACGCTACAGTTATTATGATACAGTTAGCTTCCCTGATGACGATAAACAATATCCAGGTGGAATAAGTTTTACTCACGACATGGGAATAACCAATGTATTCTCTAGAAAGAATTATTCCTCATATGAAAAATACGGAATAAGCGGATGCTTTTCTCATATGACTCATGAGCAGCTCACCAACTGGGTATGCTGTGCCGCCGTTTATTTGGAGAATACAAAGGATAAGGAATGGCTAAAACAAAATCTAAATCTGTTGACGGAATGCTTTAAGAGTATGGTAAATAGAGATCATCCAGACGCAGAAAAGAGAACAGGAATAATGAAACTTGATTCGAGCAGAGTAATGGGAGGAGCAGAGATTACAACTTACGATAGTTTAGATGTCTCTTTGGGACAGGCAAGAAATAATATTTACTTGGCAGGCAAGTGTTGGGCATCTTATGTAGCTCTAGAAAAAATATTTGCTGAAAATAATTTATCTGATCTTTCAGAAGAAGCTGGTAAGCAGGCTGAAAGATGCGCTGCAACATTGGTTGCCCATGTTACAGAAGGCGGCTACATACCTGCTGTACTTGAAAATAGTAATGACTCAAAAATCATTCCAGCTATTGAAGGCCTTGTCTTCCCTTATTTTACAGGAAATAAAGAGGCTTTGGATGAAAACGGAAAATTTGGAGCGTATATAAAAGCTTTAAAGAAACATCTTAAAATAATACTTGTAAAGGGAACTTGCCTATTTGAAGATGGTGGCTGGAAGCTTTCTTCTACTAGCAATAATTCCTGGCTTAGTAAGATTTATTTATGTCAGTTTATTGCACGGGAAATACTTCATTTCGACTACACAGGATCAGCTGAGGCAGATGCTGCTCATGTAAATTGGCTTTTACACCCCAAAGAAAGTTTCTATTGCTGGAGCGACCAAATGATTTCCGGCGTAGCTACCGGCAGTAAGTATTATCCAAGAGGGGTCACAAGCATATTATGGCTAGAAGAATAGAAATTTTATAGCGGCTTCAATTTTAATTGATTCTTCACTATTAATTATTCAGAATCATAAAAGTGCTATTGCTAAACAGCAATAGCACTTTATTTTTATAGAGCCAACCTAAAGCTTTTATTTTTAGCTTCATTTTTCTCTGCTTTAATATATTTCAATACTGATTATAAAGCTTATAACAGCTAGACAAAAATTGGTTAATAAAATATAATAAGCTCAAACAATAGATATATTTGGAGGAAATTCTGCATAGGTGAATTTTAACCTTTATTTCTAATTTTTCATTCCTCATTAAAACATTATGTAAGTAGGTGGCGTTATGCAATTTTATTATGAAAATAGATTAAATGTGCTATATGACAGTATTCAGATGTCCATTTACGAGAATACTGATTTTAGCTATGCTGCCCATTGGCATAACGATTTTGAGCTAGCCTATGTTAAAGAAGGCAGTATAATGGCTGGAGTTAACAATGAAAAGTACTTCTTAGAATCAGGAGATATGCTTATTTTAAGCAGTGGCGACATTCATTATTACGACAGTACCAACCGTTGTTCGAAAATTATGCTGTTGGTGTTTAGCATGGAATTTATCGGCTTGCCTGCTAAATGGCCTCCCAAAGGACATTTTAAATCTCCTTTGATTAAGAAAGACGTAATTAGGAAGTGCAATCTATCAAAAATAGAAAATATCCTTATGAAAATTAATGCCGAAAAAAATGCAAACATCAATCCTTACTCGGAATTCTTTATTAAAGCCTACCTTAATGAAATCTGTGGTATTCTTTTAAGAAACCTAAATACTGATAGCAGCAGCAAAAATGAAAACAATTATTCTAAAAATCTAGAAATATTGCAGCAAGTATTAATATATATAGAAGAGAATTTCTCATCAGATATTTCACTGAGAGATATAGCAGCACATTGTAATATAGACCCCTACAACTTGAGTAAGACTTTTAATAACGTAACGGGAACTAATCTAAAAACTTACCTTAATACGTTAAGGGTATTGAAGGCGGAAAATATGATATTAAATACGGATAAATCGCTTACAGATATTGCCTTGGAAAGCGGATTTAACAGCATACGCAGCTTTAATAGAGCCTTTAAATCAATAAAAAGCATAACCCCCTCAAGCCTAAGAGGTAAATAAAAAATGAAATGTTGTGGCACTACGGAGATTGATCCGTTCATTAAGCACTTGTAACACAAATATTATGAATATATTTTCTATTATGTCTAATAATATTTTTAGAAGCATAGGAGAATACTTGAAATTAAACAAAATTGTTTGACTAGCTATTGTCCTTTATGTTCTATAAATATAAAGTAGGTGAAGTAATGATAGTAATATATCACGACGTTGGAGGTGCACACTCTACAGCAGTAGCTGCCAATATACATATCAACAAACTACCAATGGACAGAGTGCCAAGTAAAGAAGAATTATTAGCACTGCCAACCTTCGATAAAATTGAAAAGAATCAGATGGGACGCTTAATATTTATAGGTGAAGATGAAAAGAAGAATAAGATTTATACACTGGCAAGACAGTATGTACCCCAACTGGTAATACCAGCAGTTTCTGATATGTATTCGATGATTAATGGAAGTACAGAAGGCTTATATATAGTAGACACAAAACCTACTGTGAATCTTCTTATGAACATAGGCGGATATACTTCAAGAAAACTGCATTGGATATGGTTTGGAAGACCAATAGTAACCAAAGGAACGCAACAGGCATATATGAATATAGCTAACATGGTTAGACAAACTAAAGAAAAACTTGTATAAAAGAGAGAAAAGAGAAGGATGAAATTTCCGCCTTCATTCTACTCCTTTCTCTTTACTCTTATAAAATCATAACAATATTGCATTTAATTTTTACTACTTTTCAAATTGCAGAAAACTAATCTACCCCACCGTTGACAAATCCCATTTCTCATAAATCTTAGGTACATCACTTATAAGTCGCTTTGTGTACTTTTCTTTAGGTTTTAAAATAACATCGTCTGCATTACCATGCTCTACAAATTTACCATGTTCCATTATATACACAGTATCAGATACATAGTATGCTAAACCAATATCATGTGTAATGAATACAATTGTCATATTGTTCTCGCTACGTAGTTTTAACAGCATATCGAGTATAGTTGCCCTAGAACATGCATCTACCATGGATGTAGGTTCATCTGCAATAAGAATTTTAGGCTTAAGCAGAAAAATTCTCGCGATCATAAGACGCTGCATCTGACCGCCTGATAATTCAAACGGATATTTATTTGTAAGCTCATCAAACTTTAAATTTACAAAGCTGCAAGCCTCCGTCATAAGCTCGCGCTTTTTCTCTTTGGGCAAGTGCTTGCCGCCTCTCATGTTAATGCAGTCTAAAAGTACTGAATCTATCTTGTAAAACATGTTAAAAGATGCAAAAGGATCTTGAAATACAGCTTGTATCTCTTTCCAATAATTCTCTCTCTTTTTGCGTGACGATATATCTCTTATCTTTCCATCGAAATAAATTTCTCCTTCTGAGATACTGGTGAGGCCTAGAATCATTTTAGAGAAAGTAGTCTTACCGCTTCCACTCTCACCTACAATAGAAATAACCTCTCCTTTAGAAAAATCAAAATCTACATGATCTACAGCCACAGTCCTCGTTCTGCTATTACCAAATATCTTAGTCAATCCTTTGCCGCTTAAACAGGAAACATTTTTTTCACTACTCATCTGCATAAACCTCCTTAAGCTCCTCTATTGAATGAATACATCGATACATTCTCCCATTACCAAACTCGCGTTCAGGAATTTTCTTTTGTCTGCAATCCGAATCAGCATATTTACAGCGCTCTGCAAATCTACAGCCTTCCGGCGGGTGCTTCAAATTTGGAGGAGTTCCCGGTATTACCGTAAGCTTATTGTTCTTTATTCCCATCTCTGGTACTATGATTGATCCCATAAGTCCATTAGAATACGGGTGCATAGGATCAAATACCATTTCCTTAGCATTTCCTTTCTCTACAATCTGCCCTGCATACATAACCATGATATCATTGGTTACATTATAAAGCAGCGGAAGCTCATGAGTAATAAAGATCATTGACTTAATAAAACCTTTTTCCATTAAGTTTCTCAGCATCTTGATAACCATCTTTTGAGAGGTAACATCAAGTGCTGATGATGGTTCGTCGGCAATAAGAACCTTAGGAGAAAGAATAGTTGAAATTGCAATGACTGTACGCTGCTTCATCCCCCCTGATAATTCCACAGCATGTTTTTGCAGCACTTCAGCAGGAAGTCCTAGAAGCTCAAATCTTTCCCTAGCAAGGTCATAAATATCTTTCTTTGGTGTCTTAGGATTATGTGCCCTGATAACATCTTCAATTAAACTTATTATTTTCTGCGTTGGGTTTAGTGCGTTCATGGCTGCCTGAGGAATATATGCAATTTCATTTCCTAAAATTTGCTTACGCACCTCATCTGGCTTCATATTGGAAATATTTTTTCCATCAATGATAATATCTCCGCTAATGTAATGAAGCGGAGCGAAGTAATATCCCATTAAACTGAGGGCTAGCGTAGATTTACCGCAACCAGATTCACCAGCTATACCAAGGGATTTACCTTCTTCAATCTTTAATGAAACATCGTTAACTGCGTAGACATCTTCTCTTAGTCTGGTTATATATTTTGTATTTAATTTATTAACTTCTAACATTATTTTTCCCATAACTGACTCCTTAATCTCTTAGCTGTGGATTGAATACCTGGTCAAGACCTGTATTCATCAAGTTAAGTGAAAATGATATTAATGTTATTGCCAGAATGACTGGTATGAAAGCCCACCATGCTCCAGTAAGAATAGCTTTATATGCCATAGCCCAATTCATCATAAGTCCAAGTGTAGAAACCTTAGTTGTAGCAGGTCCTAATCCAAGCATAGAAAGCTGCGCTTCAGAAAGAATTCCAGAGGATATCTGAAGTATAAACGCCATAACCACATAAGAAGCTACATAAGGCAGAATATCCGTCAAGATAATCCTTGGAAGACTGTGTCCTGATAGTTTGGATAGGTTTACATGGTCTCTATTTCTTAATGAAATTACCTGCGAACGTACAGACCTTGTAGTCCATGGCCAGGAAGTAAAGCCAATAATAGCTGCTGTCAGCATAACCCCTCTTGCACTTTGCCCCACACTAAACGATATTAATATAAGAAGAATGAAGGATGGAACAACAGTAAATATATTGGTTATGAACATGATAAAGTCGTCCAATGTTCCTCCTACGTACCCAGCTAATAATCCTAGCAGCAATCCAATTAGTGTAGCTATAGTTCCTGCTACCAATCCTATTTTTAGTGATGTGCCCATAGCTGCTACAAGCTCTGTAAGTACATCTCTTCCAAAGTTATCAGTCCCTAAAACAAAAGTTTTCTTATTCAAAAGGTCCTTTGTATTTACAAAAGCATGAGAACTAAGTGATGATGGTGCCTCCAACTCTCCATTTTTGTTTTTAGTTGCAATATATATTGGAATGCTGCTTACTAATTTTTTTATTTTAGTATCAAGCCTTATATATTGCTGCTTTTCAGCAGCAAGCAATCCTGTCTGATCTGCACTGACACTATAATTTTTATTCCAAAGTTTAACGAGCTGTGAGACATTTCTGATATCCACCTGAGATTTTTTCACATTTCCAAACTTAACAAGCCAATTAGCCATACTTTTTCTGTCCTCAGTTGATATAGAATTTAAATTTGCTGAAGCAGTGTTTATCTTTAGGGTATATTGTTTTGCCTGAACTGAGTCTTTCACAGAGATGTACGTGCCAGGTTTGTAAAATAATCCGCCTACCATATTTAGCGGGTCTGCGCTTACAAACAATGGATAGAATATAATTGTGAGCAATAACACAATAAAGATTACAAAACCTACAACAAATTTTGGAGAATGAAATACCTGTCTTATCATATTTTTCATAACTATATCTCCCCTCTCATTAGTCCTGCTGTACAGCCTTGACTCTTGGGTCTATGAATCCATAAAGTATTTCTACAAGGAGATTAGCAATAAGCACCATAATCGTAATAATCAAGGTACATCCGGAAATAACAGGATAATCTCTGCCAGTTATCGCTGCCATCAGAGTAGTACCAATCCCCGGGTAACTAAAAATCATTTCAGCCACTAATGCGCCGCCCACCATAGTGCCTAAGGATAATGCAAGTCCTGTAATCTGAGGAAGCATAGCATTTCTGAACACATATTTTACGATCTTTCTATCCTTTATACCTAGAAACCTACTATATTTAACATAGTCAGCATTAAGTTCATAAATTGACATTGAACGCATACCTATAGCCTGTCCTCCGATTGTTATAAGCACAATTGACCAGAATGGCAGTTGATAATGGTAGATAACAGAACCTATAAAATGAAAACTCATATTAGGGTTTAAATCATATCCATATCCCAATGAAGCAGGAAACCATTTTAAGTAAACTGCAAAAAAGAATTGTAACAAAATAGCCATGCCAAATGCTGGCATATTACTTAAAAACAAAAAAGCAGGAAGTATAGCTTTATCCCAGGCTCCTTTTATGTATGCTGCTATAGCACCCAAAACATTACCCAGGAGCCAACCTACAATAATTGCAGGCAGCTGCAAGCATATTGTCCACCATACAGACTTTGCTAACAGATCTGATACAGTCCTTGGATAATATATAAAGGAAACTCCAAGGTCTCCCTTAAATAGATTTTTAATAAATTGAAAAAACTGTACATACATCGGTTTATTTATTCCAAACGTCTTTACATAATCCTCATAAACTTTTTGTACTGCCGTTTGGTCGGTCATACCATTTGCCGTTCTTGCCGCTATGGCTGATACCGGATTTCCTGGCATTAGACGCGGCAAAAGGAAGTTTAACAATACTGCAATAATAAGAGTCAACAGATACCACATTATTTTGTTAAAGTAATACTTTTTATAACCCTTCAAGATGTATCACCTCGTATAATATGTTTATAGCCAAGTAAAACTGGTTATAAACTTATCTTTTTTGTAGTATAGAGGTAGGAGACATCTTTGAGGAATTCTCCCTCATCCTATTTTCATCTATACAATTAATATTT
>NZ_MZGV01000012.1 GCF_002029235.1 Clostridium oryzae | reverse complement strand
TCTATAATGTACATAGTTTTAGAAAACTTTTTAGGTTTAAAGCTGAAATGGCAATATGTAATAGCAGTTATGCTGATTACTGTTAATATCCCGTATTATATTATTAATAGATTAAATATAGAAAGTATCTATCAATGGATTCCTGAAATTATATATTTTTTTCTTTTCGCAGTTATTTTTTGTACAGGTACGCATGCAAAAAAACTCATTATAACTATATTTTATATATGTTTAGATGAATTGACGCAATATATAACAGTGCCTTTACTTGTGATGATACCTGATTTTGCTTCTCAGAAAATTCTAAACGAATTAATGATGATCGGTTATAGATTAGTATATATTTTCATTCTGATTTTTATATTGAAAAAATATACAGTAAATAACGGGTTTAAGAATAAAGGATACATGGTGTCATTTGCAGTACCTAATTTGTTCATAGTATATTTAATGTGTGAATATTTTAAAATTTACTATAACGACAGTAGATTTCATACTGCATTACTGGGAAATATTAAGATGCTTGGGATAGCACTTCTATCGCTAATATGCTTGGTTTTCACTGTAATAATTTTAAACAAATTAGCAGAGGAAGGTGAACTAAAGAATAGACAGGCTTTATTAGCTCAACATTTTAATATGCAGTCTGATCATTATAGATATTTGCAACTTCAGTATGAAAAGACTAGAGCATTTAAACATGATATAAACAATCATCTAATCTGTATAAAGAATCTAATGGCTGAAGGAGATATGAATGATGCAAAAAAATATTTAGAGAAAATGACTCACGCTTTGGATAAGCTAAATGTAAAAGTAAATACGGGAAATCCATTTGCGGATGCAGTGATAAGTGAAAAATGTAATAATATGCTTGAAAAAAACATAGAGTTTAGTTGCAATTTAAATCTTTCTGAGAGCATCAATATAGACCCATTAGACTTATGTGTAATACTGGGGAATGCTTTAGATAATGCTATTGAAGCCTGTAGTAAAATAACTGATGATAAAATAAAAAAATACATATATTTAAAGAGCACTATGAGTAAGTCATTTATAGTCTTTGAGGCAGAAAATAGCATGCAGGGTTATATAAAAAATAGAAGTATCCATACAGATAAAAAGGACAGTTCAAGCCATGGATTTGGACTGCTAAACATTAAAGGTGTAGCAGAAAAGTATTCAGGTGGGGTATACACAAAAAACAGTGTAAATAAATTCAGTCTAAACATAATGCTTCAGACGACATAAGTTTATATCTTTGTTTACTACAAAAAAAATTATATTCACAACATCAGTATCAGCTAATACGTATATTTATCGAAAAACTAAGTAAATAAGGAGCAATGAATTTATATTACATGACTTTTAGAAGGTTTTCAGGATTTTATCCGATTTTTAGATCGTTTAAAAGTCAGAATAAAATTATATTATCTCTTTATTTAATTATATTTTTATGTAAAGGAGACAAATATATGCAGATAGGTGGAATTTCAAGTACAATTAATAATTCATTAAAATATAATAATGATATATTAAAGAATAATTCAGGTGATTCAACTAGCCCACTAGAAAAACAGAAACAACAAATACAAGATCAAATATCAAAGATTGAGCAAAGTAAACTATCCGATAAGGAAAAAAATGATGCTATCAATAAGCTTAAAACTAAGTTAGAGGAAATAGATAAACAGATACTTCAGGAAAAGACAACGGATTCTAAAAAGGTTGATGAAAATAGTAATAGTAATAATAATGAACAGGAAAATGAGGAAGAGAATACTCAAGCTATAAGTAAAGATGTGATGAGAGGCATGGTTTCTGCGTCTACGCATCAGAAGACAGCAAAAACCTGTTATTCTGTATATGTAGATAAAAAAGATCATGGGGATGAAGTAGCAGCTGAGAAAGCTCTATCATATGCATCATCTGAACTTGAAGAAACGGCTAAAAGCAGAAAGCTTATTGATAAGGGAATAAAAGAATATCGAAAACAATTGGAAAACAGTAATAAAGATGATAGGGCTAAAGGAACTAGTGAAGATGGCAATAAAGAAAATGGAGCAGACATTGATAGTGATGTTAAGATAAATATACAAAATGATGATGCGCAAGATAAGCCGAAAGGTACTACAAAAGAAAAGCAGGATAACAAAGGTGACTTTGACGAAAATGCTATTTAATAAATAAACAAGAAAAATATTTTGTAGGAAGTAATAAATAAAATTTGCAGATTATAGAGTTGGCATAGGGTGGAAATAATTTAGGAAAGTATTTTTAATTAATGGAAATTACTATGGGGATTTATTCCTTTAGTGATTTCTTTTTTTGATATAGCTATATACTAAAGAAGTGAAGCTATCGTATATTAGTAATACTACATACAGAAGCACCAAGATTTATAAGTATACTCTAATAAAAATCACAGAATCTAAGGTGCTACTTGCATCACTAGAAAACCTATTAGCACTGCTGGCATGGAGGAATTCTAAATTTGAGCTATTTACTCAGGTGATTTATAATACAAATAAATGGATGTTCATACAATTAGAAGCCTTTATAGAGCTGGTGAAGGAGATGAAATTATGACACAAGAAAATATCGAAGTGATGATTAATGATAAAAATATCATAATTCCAAAGCATATTGCTGTAGTTTGCGATGGAAGTGGAAGATGGGGAAAGAGCAAGGGTTTGCCAAGATCTGCAGGGCATAAGGCTGGAGCTGAATCTGTTGAGGACGTAATAACGAATTGTGCAAATTTAGGTGTTGGAACACTGACGCTATATGTTTTTTCAACTGAAAACTGGAACCGTTCTGTTCAGGAGGTGAACTTTCTCATTCAGCTTTTTATAGAGTTTTTTATAAAATTGCGTAAGGCGGCAGAGGATAAGATACGAGTTAAGCATATTGGGCTTAAAGAAAACATTCCTCATGACTTGATTAAAGAAATTGTAAATACAGAGAATTTAACTCAAAATAACAAGAAGATGGTACTGAACATAGCACTAAATTATGGTGGGAGATCTGAGATTATCAATGCAGTAAAGAGAATTGTTAAAGATGTAAGTAGTGGAAAAATTAACGAGGATGAAATTGATGAGAAGTTAATTAGCAGTTATATGTTTAAAGTTGGGCAACCAGATGTAGACTTGATAATCAGAACCAGTGGTGAAAATCGGATAAGCAATTTTACATTGTGGCAGGCAGCAAACACTAAAATTTGGATCACTGATGATTATTGGCCGGATTTTAAATTTAAACATTTGGAAGAGGCTATTAGGTTTTATAATAAAAAATAGAGCAAACGTCGGCATTTGGAGTGAATTTAGCAATTATCCATGTCTTTTAGGCAAATTTCCGTTAAGATGGCGAATTGTTTGAGGCGCAGCCGGGTTATGAGCCATTAGGAAATTTGTCTAAAAGATGTGGTGTAATTGCTTAATGAACGTAACCGGCCGACATAGGGTGTAACCATTTTTTATATATTTAGTTCCATTCTCCTGTTTCTTGTATTCATTCCCATAGCCTCATAAAACTTAATCGCATTATCATTAAACTCCCATACATTTAATTGCAGTGAGGATACTTTTTTATCCTTTGCGTAGCTTACTAAGTAATCGAAAAGCATTCTTCCAATTCCTTTTTTATTATGGTCTGATTTGACGCAAAAATCGTCTATATAGGCAAACTTTTGAGGCAGAATTACAGGTACGTTTGCTGTGGGCAAAATTTTAATTATACTATAAGCAACAAGTTCGTTACTTTCAGAATTTTCAACGACAAATATCTTAGCGTCTTTATCAGTTAGAAGCTCACAATAATAATCTTTTTTAAAAGGGGTATCAACATCTCTATATACATCAGGTCTATTTTTTAGATGAAGCTTATGTACTTCCAAGGTTAAAGCACATACGTTATCATAATCATTTAAATTTGCTTCTCTTATTCTTAAATTCATAATATAGTTACCTCCTAAATAAATATAATGAGAACCAACAAAAGTATTTTAATGAACTGATTGCCGAAAACCTATTAATTGCGGCATGGCTTGCAAGGAACACAAGCTTTGTCTTATTTAAATAAAGCTTTAAAATTATCCTTATAACAATAAAGCTAGTTTTACTATTTACTTCATTAAAGTATATTTTTAGCTTGTATTATGTATAATTTATAGTCTAAAGAGTGATTAGTTAATATATAAATTATATCACTAATTTGAAAATTTATTTATAGTCATTATAATTGCTCAAATGGACGAAAGGTGCTATTGTGTTAATGATGTATGAAAGGGAGGATAAAATGGTTAATGCTTACAATAACATAAAAAAGTTAAATTATAGATGCAAAAGTGTACTTGATATTATACAGAGAAAAGGCCCTGTTACCAAAAAAACACTTATTGATTTAACCAAAATGAAATTAAGTACACTAAATAGAGAGGTTGAAATACTAATAAATAATAAGCTGATTACCGAAACTGATATTGGAGAATCTACCGGTGGACGAAAACCTGTATTATATGATATAAATCACAGGAGCTTTTATGCAGTAGGAATAGATATTTCAAGAACATATGTAAAAGTGGTAATAACAAATTTAAAAATTCAAATTATTTCTGAAAAGACAATGTATGATTTTAAAAATACAAGCAAAGTTATTGAATTCATAACAGATAGTTTAGAAGATATGATGCGGGAATTAGAAATAGATAAATCACAGATTATTGGAATAGGTATAGGAATAGTAAAAAATTTTGATATTGACCCATTGCTTAGTAACTTAGCTGGAAAGCTTGATGTTCCTGTATTTGTTGATAATGGAGCCAATGCCGCAGTTATAGGTGAATATTACTTTGGTAAAGGTAAGGATATGAACAATATCTGCTATATAAACTGTGGAGTGGGAGTTAGAACAGGTATTATATCATCAGGTACATTAATTAGAACAATTAATAATGCTGAAGATGCATTTGGTCATATGATTGTAGATCTCGATGGTGAGCTTTGCACCTGTGGAAACTATGGCTGCATAGAGGCTTATGTTTCTATACTAAATATAACAGCAAAATTCATTTCTGAGGTAAAAAAGGATAAAAAGCTAACACTTTATAAAGAGTTAGAACAAGTGAATTATAGGGATATATGTGAGATGGCGGATAAGAATGATGAAATAGCTGCTAATATTATAAAGGATGCCGCAATACATTTTGGCATAGGTTTAGCTAATTTTATAAGACTTTTGAACCCTCAGTTAGTTATATTAAGCGGTCCTCTTATTTATAATTCTAAATTGTTTTATGATATCTCTAGGGAGATTGCATTAAAAAAGATTGGTATGTTAAATAGTGATATTATCTTTAGTAGAGAAGGTTATTATGAAAATAAATCTATAGCTGTTGGGGCAGCAGTTCTGGTATTGCAGGAATTGAAAAAATAGAGATGTATTTGTGAATGTACAAAGCATGTTTATATTTGCTGCAGCGTTTGTACTAAACTATAAATTCAAAATGGATCCAATTATTCTGGCTATACTATCAGGTATTGCTGGATTCGTTATTTTTTGATGATTTATTAGTATTTGATTATATAGAAAAATTTTTCTATTCCTTGTATTTAGAACTGTAAAACTTAATTTGCATATAGAAAACAATTTATATATACAAAAAATTTATAAATTAACATATGCAATATTGACAAGTTAGAAAAGATTAATTATATTTTACATAGATGAATATCTATATAAGGAGCGAACATATGAAAATGAACTACGATGAAAACGCTAAGATAATAAAAGCATTAGCAGATGCAAATCGATTGAAAATAATTGATATGTTGTCCTGCGGCGAAAAGTGCGCCTGTGATATATTAGAACATTTTGATTTTACTCAGCCAACTCTTTCGCACCATATGAAGGTTCTGATGGATTGCGAGCTTATTAATTGCAGAAAAGAAGGGTTGTGGAGCTATTATTCATTGAATAGTACCAATTGTAATAAATTAATGTTGTTTCTTATGAACCTTATGACTGATACTGAGGATTGTATATGCAAAGATAATACGAAATGTAATTGTAAATGAAGGAGTGAAGTATAATGAAAAAAATGATTATTTTTGATCCGGCAATGTGCTGCACAACAGGTGTATGCGGGTCATCCATCGATAAGGAGCTGCTTAGAGTGGCTACAGCTATCAATAAATTAAAGGATAAAGGAATTATTGTAGAGAGACATAATCTTGCGAATAATCCTCAGATATTTATTGATAATAAGATTATAAATGAATTACTAAATAAGTCAGGCATCGATGTTTTACCAATAACTATGGTAGATGGCGAAGTTGTTAAAACTGGAGCTTATCCCACTAATAGAGAATTTTGCAGTTTTTTTGGACTTCCAGAAGCTTATTTAAAACTCACAATAAAAAAACCATCTAAAGTTAAAGACTGCGGCTGCAAAGGTGGATGTTGTTAAGGAGTGAGAAATGACAGTGTTTAATGATTTTGAAATAACCAAGATAGCTTTAACAAAATATCTGTTCTTTACAGGTAAAGGTGGGGTAGGAAAGACTTCAACAGCCTGTGCTGTTGCTGTTGCGCTAGCAGATAAGGGTAAGAAAATCATGCTTATTAGCACAGATCCAGCATCTAATCTACAGGATGTTTTTGAAACAGAATTAGATAATAAAGGAGTAATCATAAAAGAAGTTCCTAATTTAACTATTGCTAATTTCGAACCTGAAAAAGCTGCTGCAGAATATAGAGAAAGTGTAATAAAGCTCTATCGCGGAAAGCTGCCAGAGGTAGTCTTGAAAAATATGGAGGAACAGCTTTCTGGCTCCTGTACGGTTGAAATAGCTGCATTTAATGAATTTGCAGGCTTTATAACCGATGAAAAAGCAGCAGACAAGTATGACCATATTATATTTGATACAGCACCTACCGGACATACTCTTCGAATGCTGCAGCTGCCTTCTGCTTGGAGCAATTTTATCGATGAAAGTACACATGGGGCTTCCTGTCTTGGCCAGCTTTCAGGACTTGAAAGCAAAAAAGAGATCTATCGAAAAGCTGTAAATAATCTATCTAATAATAAGAAAACGACATTAATACTCGTAGCAAGACCTGAATCGTTGACGCTAAAAGAGGCAGAAAGAGCATCAAATGAACTTCGGGATATAGGAATAGAAAACCAGATGCTAATTATCAATGGAGTTCTTAAATGTAGTAATGATACCGTATCTAAAGCAATTTATGTTAAGCAGCAGAAAGCTTTAAAAGATATTCCAAAGAGCTTGAGAAATTTAGAAATCTATCAAATTCCATTAAGACCTTATAATGTAACAGGTATTAGCAGTGTTAGAGCATTTCTAAAGGAAGATAAAATAGAATACAGTAATGAAAAGTTAATTAACAGAAGAATATCTAATTTGAAAGTGGTTGTTGATGATTTGTATGCTTCAGATAAAAAGGTTATTTTTACAATGGGAAAAGGCGGAGTAGGGAAAACCACAATAGCTGCGGCCATTGCTTTAGGACTTACTAAAAAGGGAAAAAAGGTGCATTTAACTACTACAGATCCTGCAGCACATATAAATTTTGTTTTAGACCAGGATTATGGAATAACTGTAAGCCGTATTGATGAAAAGAAAGAGCTAAAAAAGTATCAGGAAGAAGTGCTAAGTGAAGCTAGAGAAACTATGGACGAAAAAGATATTGCTTATGTTGAAGAGGACTTAAGATCACCTTGTACTCAGGAGATAGCCGTATTTAGGGCCTTCGCTGATATTGTGCAGAAATCACAAAATGAAGTGGTAGTTATTGACACTGCACCAACGGGTCATACCTTGCTATTATTAGAGTCAACTGAAAGCTATAATAAAGAGATACAGCGTTCAAAAGGAGATATACCTGAATCGGTAAAAAATCTTTTACCAAGGTTAAAAAATGGCGCTGAAACTGACGCTATTATAGTAACACTGGCTGAAGCTACTCCTGTCTATGAGGCTGCAAGACTGAAAGAGGATTTAGTCAGGGCAGGAATAAACAGTAAATGGTGGGTTATAAATTCAAGCTTTCTTGCGCTGGAAACTACAAATGATACTATTAAGGCTAAGGCCAATGATGAAATACGATGGATAAACAAAGTTAATGATATTTCTGATGGTAATTTTGCAGTTGTAGAGTGGAAAGCAGATGAGATAAAAGACAAAAAATTATTTGAGTTGATTTTATAGAAAAGGATGAAGGAGACTTAATTATGAGTAATAAATCATCTAAGCTGTCATGGCTTGATCGATATTTAACAATATGGATTTTTATTGCAATGGGATTGGGAGTGTTTTTAGGATGGGCATTCCCAGGGACTGCTGACGCATTATCAAAATTATCAGTAGGTACAACGTCAATTCCTATTGCTATAGGACTTATAGTGATGATGTATCCGCCGCTTGCTAAAGTAAACTATAAGGAGCTGGGAAAAGTTTTTAGAAACCCAAAGGTATTAACGCTCTCTTTAGTTCAAAATTGGATTATTGGTCCTGTTCTAATGTTCGCACTAGCGGTAATATTTCTTCGAAATTACCCTTCCTTTATGACGGGATTAATACTTATAGGGCTGGCAAGGTGTATCGCTATGGTAATCGTATGGAATAGTTTAGCTGATGGTGATAATGAATATGCTGCTGCATTAGTTGCATTTAACTCAATTTTTCAGGTAGTATTCTATTCAATATATGCCTACATTTTTATTACAATACTTCCCAAAGCTATAGGTTTACAAGGCATGAAGGTTCACATATCAATGGGAGAGGTGGCCTCATCAGTAATAATCTATCTTGGTATTCCGTTTATTGCAGGACTACTTACTAGGTTGCTGCTAGAACCTAGAAAAGGAACTGAGTGGTACACAAAAACTTTTGTACCAAAGATAAGTCCGTTAGCACTATTAGCTTTACTTTTTACGATAGTTGTCATGTTTACATTTAAGGGAAAATATATAATTGATTTACCTGTAGATGTTATTAGGATAGCTATCCCGCTTATTATATATTTCATTATTATGTTTTTGGTATCGTTCTATATAAGCTATAAATCAAAAATTGACTATCATAAAACAGTAAGCCTATCATTTACTGCTGCAAGTAATAATTTTGAGCTTGCAATCGCTGTAGCAGTAGCTGTATTTGGCATTCAATCGAAAGAAGCTTTCACTGCTGTAATAGGTCCGCTTATTGAGGTGCCTGTGATGATAGGGCTTGTTGATGTAGCCCTCCTTTTAGGTAAAAAATATTTTGGTATAAAACAGAGAGGATAATCTAAAATGTCAAGTGCTTGGCACTTGACATTTAAAAAATAATAAATAACTGAGGTGTTTTGATGTGTTTAAAAATTAAGTTAGCGGATAAAAAAGATGCTGAGGTCATAATAGGGCTGCTGAATGAGGCAACTCTTAAGCTTCATAAAAAAGGCATAAATCAGTGGGAGTATCCTTGGAATGTAGAGACAGTACAACAGGATATAGAAAGCCAACATACGTATGTTACAGTTCAAAACGATGAAATAATAGGTACATTTTCTATAAAATCTATGAATGTAAAGAAATGGTTCAGAGGTGGAGAACAAAGTCTTTATTTATATAGAATAGCCGTGGCACCTTGGTTCCAAAACAAAAATATAGGTAAGGGCATGGTACAATATGCTCTTAAATTTGCGAAGAAACGAGGACAAGCTATTTGTCTAGACTGCTGGGCAGGAAATAGTAAACTCAGGAGTTTTTACTCTGATAATGGCTTTAGATATGTGGGAGATTTTCCAGAAGAAGATTATATGATTAGTGTGTTTAGAGGTAAAATATAATGTCCTAATTATAAAATATAAAAATTATTAATTTGCTATTTAATTTTAAGGTAAACAATACATATGCTAATTATAAGTAATTTATAGTTCTATTCAAAGAATAAATCACCGCAGTTTCAGGAAATGATATGAATGAAGGGAGGAGTTTTAATGGATGAAAAAAATAAAATGAAAGTTGATAATAATAACAAGAAAGAAGATAGAAAGTTTAAGAAGAAGAATATAAAACATGATCCACAGGCAGAGAGTGCAAGATATGCTTTCGAAGATAAGGGACACATTCATACTGATTATATTTAACTTTATATAAGGAGGCTATAATAGATATGACACATACTGAAACTAAAAAGGAAACGAAGAAACAGAATAAAAAAAGCAGAAGATCGGAAGTAATCCATGAAGAGGATATGCAGAAAAGTAAATCAAAAGGAGAAAATACTCATAGATAATTTTAAGAAAGTGAGCAAATCAGGCTCACTTTCTTTTTTCAGCTTTAATATAGTGTAAAGCGCTGCCTGCTATTTAGAAATAATATCAGGAATATATAAAGTTTTTATATTGATACTTATATGTTATACTATAAGAAATTAGTCAATATAAAACACAGAGATTTTATATAGAAAGGAAATGTGGAAATGTCAAACGTTGCTTCTAAAAAAGGAAGATGTTATATTTGTAAAAAAGAATTTGGAAAAACTGCAATTAAAAATCACTTATTGAAATGTATGATAAATCAAAATCTATGAGTGAAGTTAAAGCAAAAGAAGTTTTAACAGTAGGTATGTTTTTTAAACATGAATATGATTTTGGCAGTACAACTACATTAAAGCTTACGGTTATGGATAAATATAGAGGCGCAAGCGCAAAAGATCCGATAACTTTACCTGCAAGAAATGAAATAGAAGATTATAGATGTAGTAACTGCGGCAAAAAAGCAGAGTATGCTTGTATGGAAAATGAATATGGTGATTTTACATATCTTTGTGAAGATTGTGTTGATAAGTTTGAAGATGATGATTTATTCATATTTCGCATTACAAATTCACCGCGTATGGGAGTTTGTGGATATGAAGGAGAATTAGATACTTATCAATTATATTAACAAAAATTACTAAGGAGAGGTTATTGTGAAAGAACTACATAGTGCGGAGTTAAATGAAATACTTGAAGAAAATAATCCTGAGGTGTTATTAGAGGAGATGCTGCCTTTTGAGAAACTGATGATGAGGTATAGATGTGCATTAATGGAAATTGAAACGAAATTTAAAGTGCTAAATGAGGAATTTTCGCTTCAATATAATAGAAATCCCTTTGAATCAATCACATCTAGAATCAAAAATCCAATTAGTATTATAAATAAGGTGAAACGTAAAGGGGTAGAATTGTCATTAGAAAGTATCGAACAGAACATTTTCGATATAGCTGGTGTTCGTATAATTTGTTCTTTTCCAGAGGACATCTATATATTAGCGAACTTATTAATTCAACAGGATGATATTATTTTAATAAAGAAAAAGGATTATATTAAAAATCCTAAAGAAAATGGTTATAGAAGTTTACATCTGATTGTAGATGTACCTATTTTTTTATCTAGCGAAAAGAAACATATGAAGGTAGAGGTTCAATTTAGGACTATTGCTATGGACTTTTGGGCTAGTTTGGATCATAAATTAAAGTATAAAAAGAATGTACAAAATCCTGAGAAAATAGCATTGGAATTAAAAAAATGTGCAGATGTAATTAATCAGATGGATCATCGAATGCAGGAAATTAGAAATATGATTGATTTTAAAGGCAGTGCAAAAAGAATATAGTACAAGCACTGACGAGAAACAAATCAGTAGTTGTACTCATTCCATTAGAGTATCCCCTAGTATAAATGAACTATATTTAGAAAATAATATAGATCATAAAACTATTGATAATCATGTTCGATGAAAAGATATTTCATGTATTTCTATATGATTGGTTATTTTTATCTATGTATGTTGTAAAATTAAAAAAGATGTGAAAACTAATGTTTCACATCAAAATCCTTATATAGTAATTCGTATAGAGTTTCATATATCTTTATTTAACTTTTCATCAATAAATTTAGTTTTAAGAGGAAACTATTTCTCCATCCTTTAGATTTATTACTCTGGTTCCATATAGTGAAGATTCTTCTGAATGAGTAACTTGAACAATTGTTTTTTTCATTTCGGAATTTATAGATCTAAAAAGTTTCATTATTTCTGTACCCGATTTAGAATCTAGATTACCAATGGGTTCATCTGCGAGAATTATATCAGAGTCAAATATCAACGCTCTTGCTATAGCAACTCTTTGCTGTTGACCACCAGAAAGCTCTCTAGGTGTATGCTTTCTTCTTGTGCTCATATTCATTATTTCAAGAATATCGTCCAATTTTCGTCTATAATCTTTTGGATTTTTTCCATCCAATAATAGTGGAAGAAGTATATTGTCCTCTACGTTAAGATTAGGAACTAGATTATAGAATTGAAAAACGAAGCCGATATTTCTTCTTCTTAATATGCTTTTCTTTTTAGAACTCATATGGCTATAATTTTTGCCTTTTAGATATATTGTTCCGGATGTAGGGGAATCTAATCCACCTAAAAGATACAAAAGAGTTGACTTTCCGCATCCAGAGGGCCCCATGATGGAAACAAATTCGCCTTCTTCAATGTCAAGGTTAATATTTTTAAGTATATATAAATTTTCCTTACCAATCTTAAATGATTTACATACATTATTTGCTTCAATTAAATTATTCATATTTTAACTCCTTTATTACTTGCAATTTTTTGTTTTTGAACACTGCTGGAAGTGTTGTAATTATCATTAGAATAATCGTTAATTTAGTTATCGAACCCAAAGCCGAGAAGGAATATTGAATATTTAAGTTAATAACTAAGTATCTAAATATATCCTTAAGCAGCTCAACTATTCCGATAGACGCAAGCAGTGATACTACTATGGCTAACAAACCTTGTATTAGGTTCTCAGTAAATAGTAAAATGTAGCTACTGCCATTTGCTAGACCTATAGAGCTTAGTATAGCCATTTCTTTTTTTCTTTGGATAAAACTTATGCTTAGATTGCTCAATATTCCAAAAGATCCAATCAGCATTGTGATGCAAGAGAATAAGCTTAGAATCATTAACATCTGACTATCTTTTTTGGACTCATTTTTTATGTCTTCCCTTTTAGTAGTTATATCTGTGCCTGTACCTTTTAGAAGTTTTACAAGGTACTTTTTAACTTTTGAAACAGAGGTTGTGGTGGTAATTTCATAATTATCTGCATAGTTAATATAAAAGTGTTTATTTGCAGATTTCATAGATATAAAATTAATATTTCCCATATTATTGATTCCAACATCAGCAAATGAAAGTACTTTAAATTTTTCGATTTTATCATTTACAGCAAGTTTTATCATAGAACCTTTTTTGATATGATATCTTGTGGCTATTTTTGAAGAAAGTATAATGTTATTAATATGGGTAGATAAATCTTTTATAGATTTTTCTTTATTGTAAAAGGTAACATATTTATCAAAATGAGCAAAATGTTTTGGATCTATGGCTTTTAATTCTATATCTTTTGATGTATCATTATCTAGCGTAGCATTTATTGAAGCTGTTTCATTTATCTGAGAAACATAAGGACAATTTTTTATTACTTTATATACAGTTTTAAGATTCCCAGGATCATCGGAATTAGAATTTACTGATACCTGTATATCATAATTGTTTTTTGAATAATAGCTAGTAAGGATATCTCCGAGAGAACTTTTAGAGCACAAGATTAACATGACGGCAATAATAGAAATCGTAATAAGCTTAATATTGTTTATGAGGAGATTTGATGTTCTTATATTATTTATTGAAAGCATACTTATAGCGTTAAACCTTCTTAAAATGTTAACAACAGGATATAAAATCAAATCTAAAAATTTGGGTAAGAACAGCATTATTCCTATCATAGCAGTAAAAAATGCAAATAGAGACAGGGCATATGGGCGTGGATGCTGTATATAGGGACCCGCCATATGGGCTATTACTGAAAATGCTATACAAATTATCCCTGCTATTAGACTTTTTGCAGTTGATTTGTATTGAAGATTAACTTTGTTTAAGATAATGTCTTTTATTGACATCTTTCTTATAGACAAAATCGGAATAATGGATGAAATTAAAGATAATATTATTGCAAACCCTAGTGCGAATGCATAATAAAATAGACTTAGGTGAAAATCGGCTTTTATTCCATAAGCTTTTAAGGGATTACTGATATCTTCTATGATGGTTATTATAAATGTACCCAATATATCTCCTAAAATCCCACCTAAAATTCCATAGAGTAGACTTTCGGCAATTAACATTCTTACAATTTGGAAAAATGAACAGCCTTGACTTAAAAATGTTCCTATAGTAGGGAGTCTTTCTATTACTACAAGCTTAAAGGAACTGTAGATTATAAATATAGACATTATAAGAACTATGCACAACATGAATATTAGAGGAACTTTTATATCATTTGTACTAGCTTCAAGTGATTTTTGATCAATTAAGGGTTTTGCAATAAATGTGTTCTTATAGGTAACATTAAAGTTATTTATCCACTTGCTTAGATTTGTGTTTTTTACTTGAGTATAAACAAAATTACAATCTTTGCTATCAGTTTTTAGTATGGGAGTTAGACTTTCTCTTGGAACTATAATTATAAAACTATTATTTTCTTGAGTGTCAGATAAGAATAAGCCGTTGTTTGAAGCTATGGCGCAAACTTTATAAGCATAATTATTTCCTAGTATGCTTAATTTAACTGTGCCTCCAACTTTTAAATGAAGTTTTTGACTTGCCATTTTAGATAGTATCAATTTTCGTCCAATAAATGGGTATAAAAGTTTTTTATTAATAAGTTTTATACTTTTGAATTTGCGAAAGTTTGTTAAATCTGTGCCAATAAGATTGAAATTTTTGTTTGTATATTCATTGAAGTATCCCCCTAATCTGATACCGTTAAAGCTTTCGTTTATATTTTTCATATTCAAGTCTGAAGCTTTAAAGATTGAAGAGGAAGAGTTACTGTCAGCATGTATTGCTATATTGAAATTTTCATAAGCTGCTTTAGCTTGACTGGTAAACATTTTTATCATTGTGTTTACAGAACCAGCTGAGGCTAATAGAAGAGCAGAACTTAATAAAATAGACAGAACTATTAATAGCATTCGTCCTTTCTTTTCTATTATAGATTTTAGTATATATTTACCAAATACATTCATTAATTTTACCTCCTGAACTATATTTTACAGTTATAATCTAATACTTTGAGGCAAGCTTTTAAATGTGAATTTGGTAACAATTAGCTAAAAAACAGGAGATGTATGTGACTTTAGTAATACATATCTCCTGCTTTTTAGCTATGTAAGTATATAATTATTCTTACATAATTTTAATTGGGTGAAAGGCGTAAATTGGGAGTTATAGAATATATTTGTATTAGGATAAAGAAAGAAGTCCAGTTTTGCAGAATTTCAAAAATGCCCATTTAGGAAAAGTGCCGAAAGTTGAGTTCGCCTTTGGAGACTTAGTTTTTTCAATATCTTAGATATGCTGTTTTTTACAGTCCCTTCTGATATGAAAAGCTCATGTGAAATTTCCAAGTTGCTTTTTCCTTGAACTATAAGTTGGACTATTTCTTGTTCTCTTTCAGTTAAACTATTAAGTTTGGAAGTATCTAACTTGTCATCGTCATTTTTAGAATTCAGAGCATTGATCAATTTTGGAGTCACTTGTGGAGCAAATACCATATTATCATTATAAGATTCTTTTATGCTCTTTATTATGAAATCAATTTCGCTGTCCTTTAATAAATATCCGCTTATTCCGTTTTTGATTCCGCTGAATAAATATTCATCTTCATTGAAGGTGGTAAGGATAATTATTTTCATATTTGGGTACTGCTTTTTTACAATACTTGAGGTTTTGATACCATCCATTTCAGGCATTCGGACATCCATTAAAATTACGTCAATAATGTGTTTCCTTAGATTGTTTAGTACTTCGTAACCATTAGCAGCTTCGCAAACTACTTCTATATCATCATCTAAGCTTAATATTTTCTTTATTCCTTCTCTAACGATGACTTGGTCATCTGCAATCATAACTTTAATCAACACTAGCACTCCCTTCTATAGTTGCTACTATTTTAAATCCCTTTTGTTTTTTACTTGAAAAAGTGACATTGCCGCCAGCAGATTTAAATCTATTAGAGATTCCATTAAGACCATTAGATTTTACTATATTACTACAGCCAGAGCCATTATCTTCAATAGCAAGTTTTAAGGTATAATGTTCAAGTGAGATTGAAATATGAATCTGTGAAGAATTTCCATGCTTTACACTGTTGGTAATAGCTTCTTTAATGGTTGCAATAAGAATATTTTTTATGTTTACCGAACAATTTTCAATCTCATCATCGTAATCAAATAAAATGGATACCATATTTAAATTATCGAATTTACCTATAACCTTATTTAACTCTTCCTTTAGATTGAAATTACCATTAAGTTTTCTAAGGCTATATACAGTACCTCTTAAAGTTTTTATGCTCTCTTGGACTAAATCTTCGATTTGTTCAATTTCATGATAGTCTACATCTTTTTCTTTAGAGACTTTAGACTTAACATACTTTACATTCATAGATAGAGCCATAAGTAAATGACCTAAAGAATCATGCAATTCCTGTGATATCCGATCTCTTTCAGATGATATAGCAAAATCCTTTTCTTTAAAAGAATATTCTATTAGCTTTGAATTCAATAACTTTAACTTGTCCCTTTCATCCTTGTATTTATGGATAATAAAGAGAATTAGAAGAGCGATGCAATAATAAAGTATCAGTAATAAAATGGAGATAATACTATCCAACAGAGCTATTCTTTTAATTACTGAATACATAATTAACAAACTTACTATGAATGAAGAAAAATGAATGAAAATCAAGATTTTCCGTTTATCTTTGTTTTTGATGTCAAATAGATCATCCATAAGCATGAAGTAATAAAAGTTGCTTTTTACTGTTACAAATATAAAAGCACTACATAAAATACACATAATAAAAAATTTTATGCTTCCATCATCTAAGTTGGATTTTTCAAATAGTAAAAATGATAAGATAAATAAAAGTATATTCACTAAATATAATAAAAGGTAAGCAGTATTTTTTGATAGATTATAATAATTATAAATAGATATGGCTATCATAATTAAAAAAATATATCTGATTTTTGGTTTAATAAATTGCCATAAATTAATTAGCTTTTCCATATAAGGTTACCTCTCTCATAGATATATCACATCAAGTAGTATATAACGAAATATATATTTTGACAACTTTTATAATATATGCTACACTACTAATAATTTAATATTAAATTTAAAGCGTTGAAGAGAAGAGTAGATTTATAATGCCTTTTAAAGAGAACTCTGTATGGTGAAAATGAGCAAAGGATAATAAGTTGAACATGGTCTCGGAGCTTTGCATCGAACCTCTTAGGAGCTTAGAGTGCAGCAGGGGCACCTGTTATAGTGCTAGGATATAATCACAATGCATGGTGACGTATCTGAAAAAAGGTTCATTTATATGAATAAAAAAGGGTGGTACCACGAAGTTATACTCTCGTCCCTTAGGCTTTAGAGTCTAAGAGACGGGAGTTTTTTATTTACTTAATTGTTAGGACTAGGAACCAAGAATGAATGTGAAGATTCAGCTATACTGAGATTTAATCACACATATTCTAAGGTTTTCTTGAATCAAAGATTATTTTTGTAAAGAAGGTTGATAGTATGAGTATTTTTATTGGAGGAGCATGGCCTTATGCAAATGGATCACTACATCTCGGGCACGTAACTGCATTATTACCTGGAGATATACTAGCAAGATACTATAGGTCAAAAGGCGAGGATGTATTGTATGTTTCAGGAAGTGACTGTCATGGAACTCCAATCTCAATAAGAGCAAAAAAAGAAGGGGTAGAACCTAAAGATATAGCTCATAAATACCATGAAGAGTTTGCAGACTGTTTTAATAAATTAGGATTTACCTATGATTTATATACTAGAACTGACGATCAATTTCATAAAGAAGAGGTAAAAAGAATATTTACTTTATTATATGAAAATGGGTATATCTATGAGAAGGAGCAGAAGCAGCTATTTTGTGCAAACTGTAATCAATTTTTACCTGATAGGTTTGTAGAAGGTATATGTCCTCACTGCGGCAGTAAGGCTAGGGGAGATCAATGTGATAACTGTTCAACACTATTGGATCCGTTGGAACTTAAAGAAAGACGGTGTAAAAACTGTGGTAATGAGCCTGTAGTAAGAAAAACTAAACAGCTGTTCTTTAAACTCTCAGCCTTTCAAAAGATATTGGAGGAATATCTTAATTCAGCAAAAGGGTGGAGATTAAATGCAATAAATATGACAGAAAGATATTTAAAAGAGGGACTTCGGGATAGAGCTGTATCGAGAGATCTGCCATGGGGAATAGATATACCAATAAAGGGTTTTGAAGACAAAAAACTTTATGTTTGGGTAGATGCTGTCCTAGGATATCTAACAGCTAGTAAACATTGGGCACAGATAAATAATAAAGATTGGAAGAAATTCTGGAATAATAGTTCTTTTGCGTATTATGTGCATGGAAAGGATAATATTCCTTTTCATACAATAATATTACCTGCTCTGCTTAAGGGAGCAAAAGATTATAAACTTCCTGATAAAATCATTTCAAGTGAGTATTTGACGATAGAAGGTAAAAAATTATCAACTAGTAATAATTGGGCAGTATGGGTTAAGGATATGCTGCAAAATTATAATCCTGATGCGATAAGATATTTTCTTATTATAAATGCACCGGAAAAACGAGATACCGATTTCTCCTGGAGGGAGTTCGTAAATAGTAATAACGGAGAACTGGTGGGAGCATATGGAAACCTGGTTAATAGGACACTGGTATTTATACAGAAGTATTTTAATAATACGATACCAGAAGGAAATATAAATGAAAATATATTAAATGAGCTTACTTTGATGTATAAAAAATGTGGAGAAAAGATAGAGAGTGGAGAGTTTAAATCAGCGCTGGAGGACATATTTGAATTTGTAAGAAGTATGAATAAATATTTTGATGCTCAAAAACCTTGGATTACTGTAAAGGAGGATGTAGCTTCCTGTGGCAATGTTATATATAATTGTACAGAGGCCATAGCAAATTTAAGTAATTTATTGGAGCCGTTTTTGCCATTTTCATCATTTAAAGTAAGGAGATGGATAGGCGTTAGAGAAGCTAGCTGGTCATATGTAAAAGCAAAAGCTAATCAAAAAATAGAGGATACAAGGATACTTTTCGATAGGATAGATAAAAAAGTGATTGAATATGAAATAAACAAATTAGGAAAATGATGAACAATATGCTCTAGAAAATGTTAACAATGACATTGTTAAACAGGTTAAGCTATATGCCCACAAGTAAGCAAAACGAACAAATATAGTGAAAAGGATTGTAACTAGAGACTGTACTAGATATATGAAGGAAATCTAGTACAGTTTTTATTATTTGTCGAAAAGGAAATATTTTAGCCCAAATAGGGAATTGACAATATAAAGAAAAAGTTATTAAAATATAACTGACTGGTCGGTACAAAAATTAAGCGGCTATATAAAATTTCATATATTTATTAAGCAGTTATTTTTCACTAATCTTAATTTTCTAAACGCAGGAGGAGGTAAAATATGAACTTATTTAAAATTTGTAAAGATGAATTTAAGAGCTATTTTGATAAGAAGATAAAGATTGTAGCATTAATAGCTGTTATAGCGATTCCTCTATTATATAGCTTCTTATACCTTAAAGCTTATTGGGATCCTTACGGAAGTCTCAAAAATTACACTGTAGCTATTGTTAATAATGATAACGGGGCTACTTTGGATGATAAGAAGAAAAATTATGGCAAAGATTTAGTTAAAAAATTAAAGAAAAATGATGATGTGGGATTTAAATTTGTTGATAGAAACACAGCAGAAAATGGAATTAATAATAATAAATATTTTGCAGTAATAGAAATCCCGAGTGATTTTTCAGAAAAGATTGTCAATGCAAAAGATGGACAAGCAATTGCTCCCGTAATTAAGTATGTTTCTAATAATAAAAAGAATTATATCGGAACTAAAATATCAGAGTCCGTAAAGGAGAAAATACTTAATAAATTAAAGAAGAGTGTATCAAAGGAATATGGTAAGACAGCGTTTAAGACAGTCTATGAACTTAGAGATGGATTGAAGGATGCTTCAAAGGGAACTGATAAACTTGTTGATGGAACAGAAAAGATTATTAAAGGAACAGGAACATTTGTTACTGGAACGAACAGTTTTAAGGATGGCAATGTTAAACTAGCTAATGGGCTTGATAAGCTTAATTCAAATGTTCCCAAATTGTCTAGTGGAGTTAAGAAGCTTTATAAAGGCTCCAAGGACCTATCTTCCGGATTGAACAGTTTAAAAAATCAGGTACCTTCATTAAAAACAGGAGTAGATAAACTATATAATGGTTCAGAAGAACTTGCAGATGGTGCAGATCAGTTAAATGGTGGAATTGATCAATTAGCTGTTGGTGTAAACAAACTTTACGATGGTTATGAAAATACCTTACTGCCTTCAGTGGAAAAACTTCAAAAGGGAACTTCAGAGCTATCTAGTTCGCTTAATGAATTAGATAAAGGAGCTTCAAGATTAAATGATCCTGCTGGTCAATTAATAGAAAAATCAAAAGATTTAAATGATAATACAAAAAAATTAACAGATTCAGTGAGTCAGTCTTCAGCTGCTATGACTTCAGTAGGACAATATATTATGACAGCAGCAAAGACTAATCCTGAAGTAGCAAAGGATCCAAATGTGCAAAAGGCACTTCAAACTTTGCAAGGCTTACAGAAGAATTCAGCTGACCAGGGCACTCAATTGAAAGCATATGCTGATGGAGTTGATACCTACACTAAAGGTGTTTCAGAATTTGCTGGAAATGTACAGAAAACGACAAGCTATATTGATAAAGCAGCAAAAGGTTCTAGTAAACTCGATAAAGGAATGAAAAAGCTCAATGATGGTATGAAGACTAAAAACTCAGGCAGTTTTAGAAATGGATTATCAACATTGAAGAAAAGCATGACTACATTACAAAAAGGTACTGGCAGTTTGAAAAAAGGTTCAAAGGCTTTGAATGGTGGAATTAAACGGCTTGATGATAAGCTCCCAGCACTATCAGATGGAGTAGGTAAATTATATAACGGGTCAGGGCAACTTAGCAATGGTTTATCTACGCTGAATAATCAGGTGCCGGCATTAGGTACAGGAATTAAAAAGCTGGTTGATGGAAGTAACCAATTAGTGAGTGGAAGTAAAAAATTAGCTGATGGAAGTAAAAAGTTAAACAGCAGCATGAAGAAGCTTAAAAATGGCGAGAATAAGCTAAAGAAAGGCTTGGATAAAGGCGTTGATAAAGTAAATGACAATGTTAAATCATCAAGCAGCGATTTAGGAAACTTTATAGGAAACCCTGTTCATGTAAAAGACACTAATATTAACCCTGTAAATAATTATGGGTCAGGACTAGCTCCTTATTTTTTACCAATATCTTTGTGGATAGGTGCAGTAATAATGCTGCTGATATTAAAGATCAAAATAAGTGAGTATAAGGAAATGAACAATTTGGAATTAACTGTAGGCAAATACATTCCATATGCTATAATTGGTATAATTCAAGCTTTAGCCCTTGGTGCAATAGTATTACTTCTTGGAATTAAACCAGCAAGTACACTGCTGCTGTTCGGATTCCTCATAGTATCGGCATTGGCCTTTGATGCAATAATATATAACTTCATTAACCTGTTTGGTATTGCAGGAGAAGCTATAGCAATAGTACTATTGGTACTTCAACTATGTTCCGACGCAGGTACGTTCCCTATTGAAACATTACCAAAATTCTTTAGAGGAATAAATCCATTTTTACCATTCACTTATACAGTAGAAGGTATAAGAGAAGTTTTATATGCCGCTAATATAAATATGTCGATAGTAGCTAAAGATACGTTGATAACTTTAATCTTTGGATTAGTATCAATGGTTATAAGCGTCATATTTATAAGAAAAGGTGAAAGAGTTAACGAATATATAGATAAAAATCTGGCAGCATAAGCTATAACAGCAGCTGATAAATAATTGACATATAGTCAGTTATTTATCAGCTTTTTCAGTCTCTAAAAAATCATATAGTGGTTTGTTAAATAGTATTATGATAGTATATAGTTAATATGATGTGATCGGGAAGTGAACTATGAAAAAAGATATAAGGATTGTTATAGCCACTATATTGATAGTATTGATAATGGGGACTTATAAGTTATTGATTTCGGCTTTTTTACCAACATTAGATCAGAATCTAGCCACGCTTTTGAGAAAATTACTTCAGGCCGCGACAGTAATTATTTTTATTACTTCATTGAAACTATGGAAAAGTGTAGGGATAATATCAAAAATATCAAAGAAATCTGTAATACTGCTGCTGCCAGTAATTATTCTCTCCTTCACACCGCTCTTAAATGGTTTTAATGTAGAAAACTGTTTTGAACTTAGTGTAATCCTGATAACAGCTGTTTTGATAGGTGTTATTGAAGAATTAGAATTTAGGGGAATAGTATTCGGAGTTTTAAAACCGAGAGGAAGTAAAGTATCGATTTTAACATCTTCACTGTTATTTGGGTTGGCTCACTTACTAAATCTATTTTATGGAGCGGGCTTTGTAGAAACAGTTCTTCAGATAATATTCGCTGTAGGCTTTGGATTTATTGTAGCGGTTGTAAGATATAAGACAGATTTAATTCTGCCGCAGATAATAGTTCATGCATTATGGGATTTTAATTTTGACATCGCTAATACGACTTTCAACCAAGTAGTAGATGTGATTCACTCAATAGCCATAGGTATAGTGATTTTTTGGGGAGTTACATTAATTCTAAAAGTTTTTCAGGACGATGAAAATAAAGGGTAGGAAGTGATTTCCGTCGGCTGGAAAATGCCTCCTCCAACCACTTCCTGCCCTATGCATTTACAAAATATTATTATATATTGCTTCTTCCAAATTCTTTTCTTGTTTATCTGTTTAATAATATTTTCTTTAGAGTTATCTTCATATTACTTCGTATATTTGTTTAGCAGAAGTGTTATAGCTGAATTAATGTTATTAACATCTTTAGCGGTTGATCTAGTATCCTTCAACTTAAACTTGTTTTTCAATTTTAAGATTCTATAAACTTTTTCATTTATAGACTTTATTGAAAGGGTTTTATTTTTTGCTGCAGTTTTTATCTGCTTAATAACCTTAACTTCATTGTTATAACCATGGCAGACTAAAATAATATCAGTGCCGGCTTTTAGTGAATTTACAGCTGCTTTCTCTATAGAATAATTTTTTTCTATAGCCCCCATAGTCATGTCATCTGTTATTATTACACCATTAAATTCAAGCTTTTTTCTTAATAGGCCAGTCAAAATGTTTTTTGAAAGCGAAGCTGGGTATTTATTATCAATTTTAGTAAGCAGTATATGAGCTACCATAACCATATCAGCTCCATTTTTTATGGCACTTGAAAATGGGATAAGCTCACGATTCTTGAGCTTATTATAGCTATTTTGTACGATAGGAAGCCCTAAATGTGAATCTACGGATGTATCTCCATGACCTGGAAAATGCTTTATTGTGGAAATGATTTTTTGTGATTTTATACCTTTCATGGTGGCTATTCCAAGTTTCGAAACAATAGCAGCATTATTTCCAAATGAACGATCACCAATTACTGGATTTCTAGGATTACTGTTTATATCCATAACTGGTGCAAAATCAATGTTAAAACCAAAAAAGTTTAGTTCTCGGCCCAACAGTTTTCCAATATTATATGAAAATTTAGCGTTGTTGACTGTGCCGACTGCTTTGCTCGTGGGTAGTTTTTTAAAGGCCAGAGGCATCCTCGAGACTCTTCCGCCTTCTTCATCTATTCCTAAAAACAAAGGTATATTACTGTGTTTGGAATTAGTAGTTTTTAAAGAGTTAATTAACTTATGTGTCTGCTCTATATTCTTAATATTGCTGCTAAATAGGATAAATCCTCCAACGTGGTAATTAGTAATTAAAGCTTTTGAATATTTATTTAATGAGGTGCCATCTATACCTGAAATAACTAGCTGTCCAATTTTTTCATCTAATGTCATTCTATTAATCTTGTCTTTTATTAAATCACTCTTTTTATATTTATGCACATGATGTATGTTTGAGCTGTTCTTTGCTATTTTACTACCACTCTGATTATCTTCTTTTTTAGTAGTAGTTTTAGGGCTACAGCCAAGTGTGAAAATTAGCACAAAACTTATTAATAATGATAACTTTTCCTTAACTTTCATTTATTATACCTCATGTTATTTTTATAGCAGGTTGCTAGTTACTGAAATCATATGTTTCATTCTTTCAAAATCTAATTTGAGTATTTCTTTGCCTTTATCGGATATTAAATAAACCTTACGGCGACTATCGTCACTTTTTACTGATTGTATAAATTTTTGCTTAAGCAGGTTCTCTATAGCTCCATAAAGTGTACCCGCTGCCAGTCTTACTTGACCATTACTAAGTTGCTCTACCTTCTGCATGATAAGATAACCATGAGCTGGCTGTAATAGTGATAATAGAACATAATAGGTTGTTTCTGTAAGCGGAAGATTTTTATCTCTATTCATAACTTTCTCCTCTATTAAGTCTGACGTTATACAGTTCAACTATATATTTATTATATACAGTTGAACTGTATATGTCAATGCAATAGATTAGATAATAATTAGTAATGCTTATAAAGTTATAAAAGTTATTAACGAAAATTATATATAATTAAATAATTGTGTTAATATTATGAAAACAATATCAATAAAGTGAAATTGCAGTAACACTATTTAACTATATATTCACAAATTTAAAAATAATATTTAAATATGTCGAATATTATGCTATTATATCTTAGTAGCTATTATAATTAGAACAAATGATACAAAAACACTAAGAAAGATGGGATGGACTAAAATGGATATTTTTCTAGTAATAGGAATGATTGGGGGACTTATTGTAATTGTAACAGGCTTGCTTATGAAAGGAGCTACAGTATCTATACTAATAAGTCCAGAAGCATTTTTGGTAATATTAGCAGGTACAGCTATAGCTATAATGAATTCTTATCCACCAAAGGAATTTGCTAATATACCTAAACTTTTTAAGGTGCTTTTTAGCAACAAGGCAGGAGATGATCCTGTAGAAGTAATTAAGGAACTAGTGGAAATGGCTCAAGAAACAAGAAAGAATGGGTTACTGGCACTTGAATCCCGCACGCAAAACATGGAAAATAAATTCATGAAAAAGGGACTAGAGATGGTAGTTGATGGTATGGAACCAGAATATGTGGCTGAAGTTTTAAATACTGAAATTGAAAGTATGGAAGAGCGACATAAAGTAGGAGCTCAGGTTTTTGCAACTGCTGGTGGTACAGCTCCTACTCTAGGAGTTATGGGTGCTGTTATAGGACTGATGGGTGCCCTTGGAGATATAAGTGATACAGAAAAACTTTGTGAAAGTATTGCTGGTGCATTCGTAGCAACACTTTACGGAATATTTACGGGATATGTTATATGGCATCCTTTTTCATCAAGACTTAAAAGAAAATCTGCTGAAGAAATTAGTACAATGTATATTATGCTTGAAGGTATTCTTGCAATTCAGTCGGGAAAAAATCCAAAGAGCATAGAATTGAAATTAACAGGAATGCTGGATCCTAAGAAGAGAGCAAGCCTAGAACTAGAAGACGGTGAAAAATAAGGAGATAGAATAATGAGTAAGAAGAAAAAACAGCATGATGATGAACATGTTGACGAAACATGGCTTCTTCCGTATTCAGATATGCTTACGCTCCTTCTGGCACTTTTCATTGTTATGTTTGCTATGAGCAATGTTGATAAAGCTAAGCTTCAGAAGGTGAGTGAACAATTTAGTGTAATCTTTTCAGGGGGAGGAGATGCATTATCAGAAGGAGGGAAAACAGCTATCCCAATGGAGGAATCTGGTGGTAATAAAGTTGAGCAGGATACGATGGAGCGTATAAAAAGTACTTTAGAAGCAGAAATCAAAGAAAAGGGATATGAAAATAAAGTTAATACTAGTTTGAATGAAGAAGGATTACAGATATCTATTCAGGATGCAGTGCTTTTCGATTCAGGAAAAGCTCGTATTTTAAAGGGCGTGCGGCCTCTCCTTTTAGATATTTCAAAGATGATAAAAAATTTGGATAATGACATTAGGTTTGCGGGACATACGGACAACGTACCAATTGATAATTCTGAATATAGATCTAACTGGGAATTGAGTGCAGTAAGAGCAATTAATGTAATGAATTATATGGTTGATAGGGGAAAAATTAAAGCTAGTAGATCTTCAATACAAGCCTATGGTGAATACAAGCCTAAATATAGTAATGCGACTGAAGCGGGCAGAGCTAAAAACAGGAGAGTGGAAATATTTATAGTTCGAAAATATCCATTAACTGATAAGAAAAATAAATAAAGATAGTTTTATATGAGCCAACTTAATATAATATTAGGTTGGCTCATATTATTTATGTAAATTATTCGCAATATTTATGTATAAACATGGTCATAATTCTATAATTTTCATAAATAACTAAGTTAAACTTACGATAAATAAATAATGTGTCATTTTAAGGAGGAACTTATACATCTAAAGGCGGTATAGATAAATGATAATTAATAATATCAATAGTCAATATGGACTTATTAAGAAAAACGAACTAGATAAGAAAAAATCTATGGAAAAACTCATTACTGGAACGAAAGTTAATAGAGCTGCTGATGATGCTGCTGGACTTAGTATTTCAGAAAAAATGCGTGCACTTATCAGAGGGCTTGACCAAGCAGGCAGAAATATACAAGACACGATGTCACTTCTTCAAGTAGCTGATGGGGGATTAAATGAAATTCATAGTTTATTGCAAAGAAGCAGAGAGTTGATGGTACAAGCTAATAATGATACTTTGCAAACGGAAGATAGGACATCTATTCAAGATGAAGTTGATCAAATAAATAAAGAAATAGATAATATAGCTAACAGTACCCGATTTAATGATATAAGTCTTTTGAATAGCTCGGGAGTTTCTAGCATGGACAAGCCACAGGTGAATAATATATTTAATGGACTAAAGAATGGGTGGCTTGAGGAAGCCGAGAAAAAAATATATTCAGCATACGGATTACATGCATCTGGAAGTTCCAATTTGAATATAGTTTTAGATGAAGGGGCTCCTTATGGTGAATTAGCCCATGTTGGCGGTGCCAGTGGAAATTTAGAATTACATATAGATATTGAAGATTTCAACCCAGCAGATGGTGATAGTGGTAACACTGTTGCTGGACCTGGATTCTATGCGGATCGTGTTATCGCACATGAATTTACTCATGCTGTCATGGATGATGCTTTAGGTGTGAATAAGATGAACGATTTTCATTACAACAATGCAGTTTGGTTTGTTGAAGGTACTGCTGAATTTATTCCGGGAGCAGATGAGAGGTTAAAGCAGGTAGTCGGAAATTCTATGCAAACAGGGATAGATGATGGAAAAGTAAGTAATCTAGTAGATAGGGCTGTGGAGCTATTAAATGGTGCTGAGTGGCATGGAGATGATGTAGATTACTCTGCAGGATATATTATAGTTAAATATATAAATAGTAATTTAACAACAGGAACTTTTAAAGACATTATGAACGTAATAATGAATTATTCGGGCTCAGCCACCGATGCATTAAAAAATTCTATAGTTACTTACAGCTCCCGTTTCACGTCATATGCAGATTTTGTAAATAAATTCGGTAGTGTAGGGGCAGATGGAGCTAGATATTTTATTAACAATAAAGAAGTTCTCAATTGGGGAACTCAGGAAACTGATACAGGTTCTATAGAAGGTAGTGATTTTGGAGGGATATCGCTAAATGCCGAAGATGTTATAGATGAATCCGCAGATTCAGTCAAAGATCAGCCTCTGCAATTTTTTAATGTAGTGTGGCCTGATAAAACTGAATCTGGTAATTTTATGGTTCAAATTGGAGCAAATGCACAGGAATCAATGGAAATAAAATTAGTGAATGTAACTACATCATCTCTAGGTATAGATAGTATAAACGCTATTAGTGAAGCTTCAGCTTCAATACAGAAACTAGATGATGCAATAAAGTTTGTTTCAAATAAAAGAGCACGTCTTGGTGCAATAAGTAATGGATTGGAGTTCTTTTCGAATGTTGATAGTGATATAAGAGAGAATATGCAGTCGGCAGAAAGTAAAATTAGAGACACAGATATGGCGTCACAAATGACCATGTATTCTAAACAAAACATATTAAGCCAAATATCAAACAGTTTGGTTAAAAGTGTTATTAACAACTCACAAAATGATGTAGATATGCTGTTAAATAAATCCAAGGAATATGTATCTGAAAATAACAGAAATGATAAGCACATTTTAAATGAAGAAAAGAAAAATGGCAGCGAACTTAGTAAGAATATTGAAAAATTATCTTCTGGTCTTAGAATAAATAGAGCTGCTGATGATGCGGCTGGGTCAAGTATAAGTGAGAAGATGAAGGCACAGATTAGAGGGTTAAGTCAGGCTCAAAATAATATTGAAGATGGAATTTCATTAGTAAAAACAGCAGAAGGCGGTCTAAATGAAATTCAAAGTATTTTACAAAGAGAGAGGGAATTATGTGTTTATGCTGCTAATGATGTGCAATCATTTGGCGATCGAAAGAGCATACAAGACGAGATAGATCAATTAAACGCTGAAATTGATCGTATTGCAAATAGTACTAAGTTTAATGATCTGAATTTACTTAATGTAGATGATGATGGAAAGGAAGTCACATATAGTGATGGAACACCTCTTTCACTTATTGTAGCACATGATGGACAATTTGGACTTCAAACTGTACAGGGATATTCAAATGCTGTAGAGGATGACAACCAAATTCTTATATATGGACATGGAAGTACAAGCAGACCAATAGTTGTTATTGATGGAAAACAGTATAGTTTGAGGGATGGTAATTTAACATCACCTACTATTCAAAATGGTGATACTTATGAGACAGGATATACAGTACAAGGCATACAGATAAAACAATCAGTTACCATTGTTGGAACTGATAAGAATATGTTTGAGATTAGATATGATATTGTTAATAACTCTGGTGCCAATAAAAAAGTAGGTTTTCTATTTAATTTAGACACGATGCTTGGAAGTGATGATTATGCTCCCTATAGAATTGATGGTAAACCAGTTGTCACTGAAAGAGCGTACACTGGTCAAGAATTACCTAATGAATTTGACGTTTATAATCACACTACTAATAGATACTTAGAATCTAAGGCAATAATAAACGGTCAATTTGATGGTATAGGTATTATTGAGACACCTGACAAGCTTGTACTGGCCAATTATCCTACCGTAGACGATTGGAACTTTACTCCAACGGGCAGAAATATTGGCGATAGCGATTACAGTATATGGTGGAATGAGAAAGATATAGCTAATGGAGCACAGAGGAGCGTTAATACATTTTATGGGCTTAAGAAGCCAAATTTTTTTAGTGCAGTACCTTATGATGGTATAAAAATACAAACTGGAGCTAATGCAGGACAATCTATGACAATAAACAGGAGAAGAGTTAATACTGATGCAATTGGTTCTCAAGACGTATGTGTGACCTCTAGAACAAGCGCTAACTATAGCTTAGATGTACTGGATAAAGCAATAGGAATAATATCACATGAACGCAGCAGATATGGAGCTTATGAGAATACATTGGATAAAGCCTACAGCTTGGCACAAAATCAGGAATTGAATCTAACAGAAGCACAATCTAGAATAGCAGATTTAGATATGGCAAAAGGAATAATGGAGTTTGCTAAAAATAACATATTAAGTAGAAGCATTGAGGCTCTAATAGCACAAAGTAATACATCTAAAGAACAGGCTAATTTATTAATCGTCTAGCTTGGATTTAATATAATATGGGTAAATAGCCTGCAAAAACAGGCTATTTATGATTTATGGACTAATTTCATAATAAGTGCTAACATACCAGAAGTAATTAATGGTCCAACAGGAACTCCGTCAAGAAAAGCTGCTGCGATGACAGCACCAAGGATTAATGCCGGCATTACATTGCTATGACCTTCTATAGCAAGATATTTTAATCCAACACCGCTGAGATAAGTCGTGAAGAATGAAAGCAGCAGAGCGAGCAGGCCTACAACAGAAAAGATGTTATTTCTGATATTAAGAGAGGATACACTTCCATTTGCAATAGGAATTAATATGGCAGCTGTTAAGCATACCAACCCTATAAACATGCCGTGTTTTTGCAATAAAGGAAAGACTAAGTTTCCAATATTAAGTAAGCGTATTGTTAAAAGCAGAGCTATTGCTATAGATACGGAATTAGCTCTGCCAATAACTGAAGCTGCTAGTAATAAAATTAAAATTAGATTTGCTTCCATCTATATCATCTCATAAAGAAATATTCATTTATAATGTTATTCAATAGAATAAAGAAATATGATAAAAATATTTATGAAAATTTAATTTGTTACTTTTGTTTCGCAACTCACAGTCACTTGTTACTTTACAAAACAATGCGAATGTGTTAGTATTTTAGAAGTGAATAGATATGATTAGTGTACTTGATTAAGAATATCTATATATTGTATTGAAGAGGGATGGAAGTATGGAGTTAAATATTTATCAAAAAAGAAGCGGATTTCCTAGACTTTTAAAAGCTATAAAAAAGGGTGAGGTAATAATAGGGTTTATAGGCGGGTCTATAACCGATCAAAGCAGTGCCACGAGATGGCCCGAATATGTCTGCAGCTGGTTTGTTGAAAGGTTTCCTAATGTTAGATTTTATATAGAGAATGCTGCAATCGGAGGTACAGGCAGTGATTTGGCTGTATTTAGAGCTGATAGGGATCTTATTGATAGAAATTGTGATATCGTATTCGTTGAATATGCAGTTAATGATAATGAACAAGAAACTGAAAAGCGAATGAGGTCAAGGGAAGGACTTATAAGAAAGTTATTGAAAGAGGACAGAGATCTGCTTATTACATATACATATATGCAAGATATGTATACAGATATGATGGATGGAAAGGTTCCTGCTACAGTAGATGAATTTGAACAGTTAGCAGCACATTACGATATAAGTTCGGTTTGGATGGGCTTGTACGCATTAGAAGAAGTGAAAAAGGGAAGAATGAGATGGGAGGAATGGCTTCCGGATGGCCTTCATCCTGATTTTAGAGGAAGCTTAAGTTATGCTCAAAGTGTAACTAATTTTCTTGAACAGGAACTTGTATCGAATCCTAATTATAAGGCTTTAGCAGCAGGAAAAAATATAAAAGAACCTTTTAATAAAAAAAATTGGGAAAATGCATACATCCTACCGTTCTCGGAAGTTGAGACAAGAGGGCCATGGATGATAAGAAGATGGTCAAAAATGGCTTGGACTGACCAAGTTTTATCTACGTCTGCAGTAGGAGCAAAGATGCAATTTGATTTTGAAGGTACAGGACTTATGCTGGCATTTGATTTTGGTACAACTGCATCAGAATTTAAATATAGTATTGATGGACAAGAATGGATTGAAACAAATCGAGAGAGAGAATGGTGGATGCCTGAAAGTGGTCAATATTTAACAAATACTCTTGCACAAGATTTAAAATATGGTAAACATCATATTGAGATAGAAGTAGTGCATGGAAATAGAAACGAATGCAAAGGAACCAATTTCAGACTAGCATTTATTGGGGTTATTGTATAGGTTTGAAACAGCGCGATTACAGAAAAATTGTTATGTGAGATAAGGGTGTATATAATAAAAAGGCAGTGGATAAGTTCTACTATCCATTACCTTTTTTCGTTGAATAAAGAAATATTTAAATAATAGAAAATTCAAACGGGAGATATCGATAACATGATTAACAGCTGCTTTAAACTAAATTGGCACATCTTTTTTATCTATGAAGCTAAAATCACATAATACAGGAAAATGATCTGAAGGATAAATGCCAGACTGATTATCTGCAAGGATGCCGTAACGCTGAATCTCAAATTTTCCATGATAGAAAACATGGTCTATTGTGCAAAAAATACGGCTGTTTTCTTGCTGCAAACGCGGCAAATCTGTAGTATATTGGTTCATCATGAAACGATGATAAGTAAATGGCGGTCCATATGAGATGACTTCTTCAGCTTTGGAAGCATCATAAAATCCAGATGATAAAATTTGTTTATAGGCAGTCGTATGAATACTTTTAGATAATGCTAAGATACTCTTGTATAAAGCAAAAAAAGAAGAGAACTAAACGCAAAAACGTTAAATCATGTTTACGAAGAAATTAAAAAACAGTAAAATATTCTGAAGCTAGTGAATTAAGAAAAGAAGGCAACAGAAGGAATATAATAAAAGTATTTTGTGAATATTAAGAGTCAGGGCATAGGAAATGTTTACAGTCGGGGTTATCTAAGCACGCTCATTATCATTCGCAGATAACCCGTTAAAGGCCATTTAGGCCTTTAACCAACGGAGATATAGAGTGAATTTAGCAATTGTCAGCAAATTTTATGCAAATTTTCGTTAAGATTTGGGCAGTGTTTGAGGCGCACCCGAGTTTGCCCAAATTAGAAAATTTGCAAGGAATGTATGTGTTACCGAAATAATGTAACTATATAATATACGAAGTAATATAAAGATAGCACTTAAAAAAATAATAAAAAATAGATAAACAAGAAAAATAATTTGGGAGAAGTAATATAGAAAATAATACTTTGTAAATGCATATAGTCGGTATAGGGTAGGAAGTGGTTGGAGGAGGCATTTTCCAGCCGACGGAAATCACTTCCTACCATTTTTTACCTAGCCCATGAAGCAATAGCTTTTATATCAGCAGGTTTTGTTCTGCAGCATCCTCCTATTAGTTTAGCACCATGCTCAAACCAAACCTTTGCATCACTGGCATATTCTTCACTGGAAGTATGCCCATGCCAACATTTATCGGCAGCATCATACTCTTCTCCAGAATTAGGGTATACAACTATAGGTTTTGAAGTATTAGCTTTTATCTCGTTGATTAATGATGGAATGAATTTTGGAGACGTACAGTTGATACCAGTAGCTACCACTTGCCTACATGTATCTAAGTATTTAGCACATTCCGAAATTAATGTTCCATCGCTTATTTCAAAATCGTTTTTTCCAGTAAAGCTTATCCAACAATATGTATCAGGAAATTCTTCGAGTAATTTCACTATTGCTTTTGCTTCTTCAAGACTTGGAAAAGTTTCACAAGCTAGTATGTCAACACCTTCTTCTATAAGAATGTTGATTCGGGGCCTGTGAAAATCAATTAGATCGTCGCAAGAAATTTTATAATCTCCTCTATACTCTGATCCATCTGCAAGATATGCTCCATAAGGTCCAACTGAACCTGCGACAAACGGAAAAGGCCTGTTAGTTCTGTTTGATGGATCTTCCCAGAAACTATCTCTAGCTCTTTTAGCAACTTCAACAGATTTTTTTATTAGTGCAACTGCTTGTGACTCTGTAAAGCCTTTTTTTACAAATCCTTCAATCGTAGCTTGGTAGCTTGCTGTTATTGCACAGTCTGCTCCAGCAGAAAAATAATCTAAATGTATTTGTTCAATAATATCAGGATTTTCAGCAAGGATTTTTGCAGACCAAAGTGAATCATTAATATTACATCCTCTATTTTCAAGTTCTGTTGCCAAAGCACCATCTAGAATGATCAATGGAAAATCCGTTAATATGTTCTTTATTGGATTCATGTTAATTTTCCTCTTCTCTATATAAATGTGTAAATATATATATAACACACAAACGTAAAACATCGTGATAATCAAAAAAATACAATTATAAGTTCTAAAAGGATTTAAGGACGATACACATCTAGCATTTTAATGCATTATATATAACTTATAGATATTATTATATTTTATGTGATGATCAAATTCAATTCGTAACTACATAGAAATACAATAAATATTATATTGTGCACTTATTTAACTCTATTATAATATGGATTGTAAAACAATTTGTCGAACTTAAAACTAGAGTTAGTTTGATTTTATTGCAAAGTGCAGCTGCATGGAGTGGTTCCTTAATGAGTGTGACTAGTTGACAGATACAAATAGCTTTTATTGCGCATAAAATGAGCATATAAAAGCTATTTTTGAAAGAAATGAGCATATACATTGACAAAGTAAGCATAAACGATTACAATAATATTAGAAAACGAATACAAATACTTAAAATTAATCACATTTGATTAAAAAGAGTAAGGGGAATTTTAGAAAGGCGAGATGCAAAATGTTTTCAGAGGAGAGACAGCAGAAGATTTCTGAATTGCTTAAAGAGAAAAGTAGTTTACGAGTCAATGCACTAGCTGAAATATTCAATGTTTCGGAATCTACTATAAGAAGAGACCTTCAGGAAATGGAAGAAAGGGGGCTATTAACAAGAACGCATGGAGGTGCTGTAGGAATTCAAGGCACTAATTTTGAACCATCTTTTAGAGAAAAAGAGGCTGAGGGACGTGAAGAAAAAATTAATATAGGCAGAATAGCAGCATCGATGATAAAAGATGGGGATACTATTATACTTGACTCAGGAACAACTACGCTAGAAATTGCAAAACATATTCAGGCTGAACGGATTACAGTAATAACAAACTCTATAGATATAGCAGCTGTACTATCAAACAATGAAAATATTGAACTGGTAGTTACTGGTGGCAGTATGAGAGCTACAACAAGAGCTATGGTTGGTCATATAACAGAGTATGTGCTTAAGAATTTTAGAGTTGATATAGCCTTTATTGGAGCAAATGGTATATCCATAGAGGAAGGAATAACAACACCTAATTTTGCAGAAGCTCAAACTAAAAAGGCAATGATGAATGTAGCTAATAAAGTTATAATTGTAGCAGACGGTTCAAAGTTCAATAAAGTATGTTTTTCTGTTATTTCACCTACTAGAGCAGTTTCTTCAATTATAACAAGCGGAGCTGTAGAGGAAGACATTATAAAAAGTTTTGAAGAAGCTGGAGTTGAAATACTATTAAAAGAGATGGATAGAAATTGCTAAGAGTGTTTACTCTAAGTATATAAATAGATAAAACGTTTACAAAATATGGAGGTGTTACTAATGTCGGTAAAGGATATGTTTTCTAGCAGCAGAGTAAAGTTTTCATTAAATGCTGCTACTAAAGACGAGGTAATAAACGAATTGATAGAGGTTTTATATGAGGATGGAAAAATAGAGGATAAACAAAAGTTCAAGGAAGCTGTGTTAAAAAGAGAAGAAGAATTTTCGACGGGAATAGGAATGGGAGTTGCTATACCGCATGGAAAAAGTGATGCAGTAAAAGAAGCTTCTATAGTTTTCGGAAGAAGTGAAAAAGGAATAGATTATCAATCGATGGATGATGAACCTGCATATTTATTTTTTCTAATAGCGGTGCCAGAGAAGTCTAATGATGTACATTTAAAGGCTCTTAATGAGATATCAAGGAAGCTTATGCATAAGGAAGTAAGACAAAACCTAATGAGTGCAGCTAACTTTGAAGAATTTATAAAGGTATTTGAATAACATAAAGATAAAATAATTTAAATAACAAGGAGGAATTACTATGAAATTGGTGGCAGTAACATCTTGTCCTACAGGAATTGCACATACTTACATGGCAGCAGAAGCTTTGCAAATGGCCGCAAAGGATTTAGGGTATGAGATAAAGGTTGAAACTCAGGGATCCGTTGGAGCTGAGAACGTAATTACAGATCAGGACTTAAAGGAAGCCGATGCAGTTATTATTGCAGCTGATACTAACGTAGATAAGGGTAGGTTTGAAGGAATGCCTATGGTTGTAGTTTCTGTAAAGGATGCCATAAAAGATGCTGAAGGGCTTATAAAACAAGCTATTAGTGCAAAGGCTACTACTACCAAAAAGGTTGAGGAAAATAAAACTGTAGATAGAAAAGAAAGAAAAGGGATCTATAAGCATCTGATGACTGGTGTTTCGTTTATGATACCTTTTGTGGTAGCAGGAGGCTTGCTAATAGCTATAGGATTTGCATTAGGCGGAATATACGTTTATAAAACTCCGGGAACATTGGCTGAAACACTATTTAGTACAGGAAAGCAGGCATTTGCATTTATGCTTCCAGTTTTAGCTGGTTATATAGCTTATTCGATAGCTGATAGACCTGGTCTTGTTCCTGGATTTGTAGGCGGAGCATTAGCTAGTAATATCGGGGCAGGATTTATCGGAGCTCTAGTAGCTGGATTATTAGCAGGATATATAGTTGCATTAATTAAAAAGTACGTAAAGCTTCCTAAAACGGTAGAAGGCTTGATGCCAGTATTAATAATACCACTATTATCAACAATAGTTATAGCAGTAATTATGACATTCATATTAGGAAAACCTATGGCTGCAATAAACAATGGATTAGTTGCTTGGTTAAAGAGTTTACAAGGTGCGAACGCAGCTCTTTTAGGAGCGGTACTAGGGTGCTTCATGGCGTTTGATATGGGAGGACCATTCAATAAAGCAGCATATCTGTTTGGAACTGGAACATTAGCAACTGGAGGAACTACAATAATGGCAGCTGTAATGGCAGCTGGTATGGTACCACCACTAGGTATAGCATTAGCAACAGTAATCGCTAAGAGAAAATTCAGCGAACAGGAACGGGAAGCAGGTAAGGCAGCGTGGGCATTAGGATTATCTTTTATAACAGAGGGAGCAATACCTTTTGCTGCAGCAGATCCATTAAGAGTAATTCCATCAATAATGATTGGTTCTGCAATTACGGGTGCGTTATCAATGATGTTTGGAGCAACATTGGCAGTGCCTCATGGCGGAGTATGGGTGCTATTTATACCTCATGTAGTTACACAACTGCTGCCATATATAGCTTCAATAGTAGTAGGCACAGTTGTATCAGCTTTGATTCTTTCATCAGTTAAGAAAAATGTAGCATAAATATATTTAGAGATTTAAGCAAAAGTAATCTTCTGATTATTTTTGCTTTTTTCTCTATCATTTGAAAACATATGATATAATAGGTTTATATTCAACTTATGAGGCGAAAATATGAAGAATTTAAAGCAGCATTTAAAAATTTCATTAATACTCTTTATTATATCAATAGTGATGTTTTTATTACTTTATTTGATGTTTGGCAGATTATTCAATACTCTATACTATTCATTAATGAACATTTGTTTTATTCCAGTAAATGTACTTATAGTAACTTTCGTCTTCGAAGAACTAATAGAAAAACATTCAAAAGTTGAACGCCTAAGTAAATTAAATATGCTAATTGGTGTGTTTTTCAGTGATATAGGTTTCGATCTTTTGAATTTAATAGTAGCGTCGGACGAAAAACTTAAATACCTTAGGCTTGATTTTAATGATTTAAAGGATTGTAAGAAAAAGTTCAGGCTGTATAGGCATGATATTGATTTTAATCGAATTGATTATAATAGGTTAAAAGATACTGTAATAAACGGAAGAGATATATTGTCTACGCTTATAAGTAACGAAAATATTTCTGAACATGAGATGTTCTCGGATTTGCTTATGACAATTATGCATTTAAGAGATGAAATAACATTTATGGGTGACAGAGAATTAACTGATGAGGATAAGAGGCATCTTGAAACAGATATATCTAGAGTATATAAAATCTTGAGCTTACAATGGACAAGTTATCTTAAGCATTTAAAACAATTTTATCCTTATCAGTATAATAGTGCAATTGCTGTTAATCCATTTATAAATCATAGTATAAATACTGAGTATGCAGAGGAATAGAAAGAATACATTAATTATTTTCAAAAAGAGTATTTGCATACTTGCATAAAGTATGCTATTATAAATCGTAAAAATTTAATACGGACAGTTCATTGGCCATCCTGTCCTTAAATAAAACTAGGCAGCTGAATCTTTAATGAGTTTGAAATCATTTCAGTAGTGGATTCTGCATCTGGAATAGGTGGAGAAGTAGATAATTGGAATATTGATATCGTATTGGGCGGGTCGCAAAAATGTCTCTCGGCTACTCCTGGACTAAGCTTTATGAGCATAAGTGAAAAGACATGGCAGAAAATATTAAAGCGAAAGCAGCCAATTGCAGGTTTCTATGTGAATTTGGCTCTGTGGAAAAACTGGTATAATGAAAAATTATTTCCATATACGCAGCCTATAAGCGATTTGTATGCGCTGGATACTGCTATTGACAATGTGCTTGCTGAAGGAGACAGCAGATACGAAAGACATAGTAAGATAGCAGAAGCAGTAAGACAAAGTTTAGTTTCAGCTGGTCTTCAGCTTTACCCTTTGGAAGGATATTCTAATACGGTAACCTCGGTAATAATTCCCGAGGAAACAAATTTTAACGATATTTTTAAGATTATGCTGAATGAACACGGTATTTTAATTGCAGGGGCCTTTGATATTTTAAAGGATAAGGTTTTTAGAATAGGACATATGGGAGAAAACTGCGAAGTAGATAAAGTATTTATAACGCTTAGAGCGCTTAATTATACTCTCTTAAGTCTTGGAATTGAATTAAAAGCTAAAATGCATGAGGAGTTCTCAAAATTAGTTTGAATTAGTTCAATGCAAAAAAATAATTATTATGGCTTAACCAGGTGGAATGTATTCTCGCCTGGTTTTTTGCTTTTTAGGAATTTTACATAAGATGGGAAAATCATTATTTTTGTAATGTTTTTGGAGAATTATGCACCATTATGTATTTATTTACGTATAAACTCTATAGAAGTATAATTATGGTAATATTTATTGTGAATATATTTCAAAATTTATTTGAAGGATGATATTACGATGAAAAAGATAAAACTTGCTGGGTTGATATTTACTATTGCACTAGCTGTTACGGTAGTAATACCTACGTATGTAAAGGCTGTAGAGAATGATAAGTTTGCTATTAAAGATGGTGTGCTAGTGAAGTACTATGGTCATGATAAAAATGTAGTAGTTCCTGATACGGTAAAGGAAATAGATGCACTTGCTTTTTATGACAATCCCATAATTAAACAGGTTACAATTCCAGGAACGGTAAAAAACATTGATTATAGAGCCTTTGAAAGTTGCGATGCTCTGAAAAGTGTTATTATGGAAGAAGGGGTACATAACATAGACGGTGCAGCATTTCAATATTGTAAAGAGTTAAACTCAGTGGATATACCTGACTCTGTAGAAAGTGTTGATGCAGATGCATTTTCTGAAACACCTTGGCTTAATAATTATAAAGGCGACTATGTAATAGTTGGAGACGGAGTGCTTATCGATTATAAAGGTACAAGTACAAGTCTCACAATACCTGATAGTGTAAAAACAATAGCAGAATCAGCTATACACAATAATAAAATAACTAAAGTCATTATGAAAAAAGGTTTGAAAACTATACAAGATGATGGGTTCGCAGGTTGCACTGCATTAAAAACTGTGACAATACCAAGTACCGTGACCTCCATTGGCTACGATGCTTTTTCTGATACAAAATGGCTGAAGGATAACAAAGAAAAATTTGTAATTACAGGAGATGGAATTCTTCTTAAATATAACGGTAAAAGTAAGAGTATAACACTGTCCAATAAGGTAAAAGTAATAGCCAATGGAGTTTTCGGAAACAATATAAGGCTAGAAAACGTGACATTATCTAAAAATCTTACAAGTATAAATGGCTCAGCTTTTTGGGGCTGCAGTAAGCTCAGTAAGGTAACTTTCCCAAGTAAACTTAAGACTATTGGAGCTTCAAGTTTCTTAGGCTGTAAATCCCTTACTGCTGTGAGCTTTCAGAAAAATTCAGTTTGTACTGATATTGGAAATAATGCTTTTAAGGATTGTAGTAAGCTTAGTAAGATAACATTTCCAGCTAAGCTCAAGGTTGTATCAGAGGGGAGCTTTATAAACTGCAAAGCACTTAAGCAAATTAGTTTCTCTAGCAAATCTGCCTGTACAACAATAGAAAATAGTGCCTTTGCAGGCTGTACTGGCTTGAGTAAGATATCGCTATCAAATGCAAAGAAGCTAACAACTATAGGTGAAGATACTTTTAGTGGCTGTAAAAAGCTTACAACCATTGCAATGCCAGCTGCAGTGAAAAATATAGGTTATGAGGCCCTTAGTGATTGTAAAAAATTAAAAACTGTTACGTTGCCTTGCAATATACAAGCTATAGGTGATTATACTTTTAATAATTGTGCAAGCTTGGCATCTGTGAAACTGCCTAGCTCTATAACTTCAATGGGTAGAAAGGCTTTTTATGGATGCAGCAGTTTGACGGCTATAGATATTCCTGCTGGAGTACAGACTATTGATGATGAGGTCTTTGAAGATTGTACAAAACTTAAAACAGTAACTGGAGGGGAAGGATTAACTTCAGTTGGATACAAAGCATTTAATAATACAAGTTGGGTTAATAAGTATTCCGGAAGTTTTATAAAATTACAAGATATTCTTATAGCATATAAAGGTAAGGCTACTGCAGTTTCCATTCCGGATAGTATTTCCACAATTGGTGCTGGTGCCTTTGCAAAAAATGATAAAATAACAGATGTAACCATTCCTTCAAGTGTTAAGGTCATAGGACAAGATGCTTTTGCTGGATGCATTCATCTTAGGACGGTGTCCTTTGCAGAAGGTTTACAGGATATAGGGAAATATGCTTTTCATCAATGTGCTGCTCTTAAATCTATTTCTTTACCAGAATCACTAAAAAAGTATGGTCAAGGAGCTTTTGAGGAATGTACTGCTTTGAGAGAAGTAAAACTACCAGATTCACACGTGGACTACGAGCCTGTTTACTGGCTTCCAGACGATGTATCTGATCCTCCTGCATGGCCAGGAGATTCATATGGTGTATTCAAGGCTACTCCTTGGCTTGATTATTATGATGGAGATTTTATTATAACTAACGATGGAACTCTACTTGCTTATAAAGGAACTAAAAAAGAAATCATTATTCCAGATAATGTGACAAGCATAGCTCCCTTCGCTTTTTCTTATGGCAGTGTTGATAAGGTAACGGTGCCGAAAACAGTTAAGGTAATAGGAGAAAATGCATTTTCTTTTAGTTCAGTTAAAAATGTAGTAGTAGAAGATGGAGTACAGCAGATATGTGACAATGCTTTTCATGGAGCACGCTTATTAGATGACATAGATATACCGGAAAGCGTTACTAAATTTGGACAGGACATATTTTATTTTAGTGATGAAGAAAGCGTTGAAATAACTATAAAGTGTAAGAAAAACTCAGAAGCCTATTATTTTGCTTTAGTGAATAACTATGGTGTTAATTTAAGAAATTAAATTGCCTACATTTTCTAGGCGATGAAAATCGTTTGTTACTCTTTAGAAATTTATGTTTTTTGCCAATTATGATAACTTTTAATTAATATTAAGTTATACTCCTATAGAGTAAAAAAATGAGCGCTAAAAAAAACGTTATATCATGTTTACGAAGCAATTTAAAAGAAACAGTAATATATTTTGAAGTTAGCAGATTAAGAGAAGAAGACACAGAAGCGGTAAAATGAAAAAAACGGCTGACATAGTGTGCAATTATTTTTCGTATTTTTACAACTCTATAACAACTTTAATATAAAACCATAACATAGAAATTCTATTATGAAGATATAAAGGAAATCTTTTAATAAATATACAAATGGAGGAACTTTAAATGAGAGTAAAAAAAATAGGAATTATTCTCTGCGGGATTGTCTTTTCAACGATGACAATGCTGTCCGTTCCCGTAAAGGCAGAAACAAACTATGCATTTGTAATTAATGGTGGAGTACTGACTGAGTACAAGGGTCATGAAAAGGAGGTAGCTATTCCTAGTAACGTTAAGGAAATAAGTTCGGATGCTTTTCGAGATAACTCATTAATTGAAAAAGTTACCATTCCATCTTCAGTAAAAAGTATCGGCGATTATGCATTTGCTAATTGTTCAGCTCTGAAGAGTGTTGTTATGGAAGATGGTATACAGAGCATAGGTGCGGGAGCATTTGGAGAATGTAAAAATCTTAGTTCTGTTAATGTACCTGTTTCAGTAAAGAACGTTAATACTTATGCATTTGAGGACACAGCATGGCTGAAAAACTATAAGGATGATTATGTTATAGTAGGAGACGGTGTTCTTATTAACTACAAAGGCTCAAGTACAAATCTTACCGTTCCACAAAATGTAAAAACAATAGCATCTGACACTTTTGAGGACAACAGTAACATAACTTCAGTAACTATGCAAGCAGGGCTTAAAACTATAAATGATCAGGCCTTTTATGATTGCAGCAACCTAGCAGATGTAAAGGTGCCTAGTACAGTAAGTTCAATTGGTGATGATGCTTTTACATCTACAAAATGGTTAAATGAAAACAAAGATAAATTTTTAATTGTAGGTGACGGAATACTTTTGAAATATACTGGCTCTTATAAAACTATAACTCTTCCATCCAAAGTCAAGGTGATTGCAGAGTCAGCTTTTGCAGGAAACAAAAAATTAGAAAATATAACTTTGCCAAGTAAGCTTACTGAAATTGGCGTGGATGCATTTGCTAACTGTATTAAGCTTAAGAAAATAGTATTTCCAAGTAAGCTAAAAGTTATAGGATCTCAAAGTTTTTGGAAATGTTCATCACTTAGTAGTGTAAGTTTTTCTAAAAATTCGTCATGCGCTGAAATTGCAGATGATGCATTTGGGTGGTGTACTAAACTTAAACAAATGTCGTTACCAGCTAGTGTGAAAACCATTGGTGACTATGCTTTCTTAAAATGTACAGCTCTTAACAAAATAAATTTTGCTGCAAAAACCAAGTGTACTAAAATTGGAGAGTATACATTTAGTTACTGTACTAAACTTGTAAGTTTTACCATGCCGAGAGGAGTAAAGAGTACAGGTAATGGTATATTTAATAATTGCAAGGGATTAAAAACCGTAAAATTATCTAGTAATATGAAAACTATAAGTAGATATATGTTTGAAAATTGTAGTATGCTTAAAAACATTAATATTCCTAAATCAATCAAGACTATTGATTGTAATGCTTTTAAAAATTGTAAAAAACTCAAAAGTATAACTGGGGCTAAAGGAATAACTTTTGTTGATCTTGATGTTTTCGAAAACACTGCGTGGTTAACTAGCCATTCAGGTGATTTTGTGAATATAAATGGAATTCTTGTGAAATATAAAGGCAGTGGAACTAAAATAAAAATTCCTAAAAATATTACGAGGATTGCGCCTGCTGTTTTTGGAGGTAATACGAAAATAACAGCAGTATCTATTCCGTCAAATGTAAAAGCAATAGACCATAATGCCTTTGGAGGGTGCAGCAGTTTAGCAAGTGTAACTTTCTCAAAGGGATTAGAGGATATAGGAGAATTTGCATTTACAACATGTACTAAACTAGCCTCTATTTCTTTACCAGACTCCTTAAAAAAGCTTGGAGCAGGGGCCTTTGAAAATTGTACTGCATTGAAAAATGTGACACTTCCTAAACCGCATGTTGAATATGAAACCAGTGATAATGTTGATCCTGAAGATAATCAAGCTATATTTTGTAATACGCCTTGGGTGAAGAATCACGATGGAGCTTATATTATATCTGGTGACGGAACTTTAGTGGCATATACTGGAACAGAAAAGGATATTACTTTGCCTGCAAACGTGACTAGTATTGCGCCATTTGCATTTTCCTATAATAAATCAGTAGAAAGTGTAACAGTACCTGGAACAGTTAAGGTTATAGGGATATGTGCATTTTCTGATAGTGGCGTAAAGAAAGTGGTACTTGAAGATGGAGTCCAAGAGTTAAGCAGCAGTGCCTTTGGAGATACTACCTCATTAGGTGAAGTTGATATACCTGAAAGTGTTACAAAGTTTGGCTATCATATATTTGATTGCTACAATAGTAGGGATGTTGACTTAACTATAGTTTGCAGCAATAACTCAGAAGTTTATTATTATGCTTTGCTAAATAAGATAAATGTTGAGTTAAAATAATAAAATCATTAGAATGTAAGAGAAATGCAGAAGTTTATTAATCTAAATAGAAATAAAGAGTGGAAAAGCAGGCAGAGAAAGTATGCCTGCTTTTCATGATATACTGCGAAAGCTATGGATTGTGGCCTACAAAAGTAATAGTTTACGTATTTGTAGTCATGAGAATAATATATTTTTTTTACAACTTCATAACAACTTTGGAATAAGATTATAACATATAAATTTTATTATTAAAGAATACAAGATATGTTTTCTTTATAATATAAAGGGGGATTTTAAAATGTGGATGAAAAAAATTTCAATGGTTTTGTGTTTGACTATCTTTTCTTTTATGACAGTTATGCCAACTCCAGTAAAGGCTGAAGGAAATGATGAGTTTATAATTAAAGATGCAGTACTGACTGAGTACACTGGTCATGAAAAGAATGTAGTTATTCCTAGCACAGTTAAGGAAATAGGCTCAAATGCTTTTCAAGACAATCCAGCTATTGAACAAGTTACAATTCCATCTTCAGTGGAGACTGTTGGAATCCAAGCTTTTGATAGTTGCTCTGCTTTAAAAAGTGTTACCATGGAAAATGGGGTTAAGAGCATAGAAGGATATGCATTTTCACATTGCACAAGCCTTAGCTCAATTTCTACACCTACGTCTGTTAATGATGTTGATTCTAGTGCATTTGCAGATACAGCATGGATTACTAACTATAAAGGTGATTATGTTATAGTAGGTGATGGTGTACTTGTACGCTATAAAGGCTCAGATTCGAAACTTACTATTCCTCAAAACGTAAAAACTATAGCAAATCAAACTTTTGAAGATAATTCAAGCATAACCTCAGTAACTATGCAAGCAGGACTTAAGACTATAAAACACGATGCATTTAGCGGTTGTAGTAATTTAACAACTGTAACTATACCAAGTACAGTAACTTCTATTGATGATGAAGCTTTTGCGTATACAAAATGGTTAAAGAATAATAAAGACAAGTTTTTGATTGTAGGTGATCAAATTCTTCTGAAGTACACTGGTACAGATAAGAGCTTAACGGTTCCTGCAAAAGTAAAAAAAATTGCTGATAGCGCTTTTCAAGGAGATACTAGACTAAAAAAGGTAGTGCTACCTAATGGTCTTATAGAGATTGGCAACTCAGCGTTTTACAGTTGTACTCAGCTTGGTAATATAGTATTCCCAAGTAGCTTAAAAACCATAGGATTTATGAGCTTTTCAAATTGCTCATCACTTAGTAATGTAAGTTTTATAAAAAATTCAGAATGCAGTCAGATAGATAACTATGCATTTGAAAAGTGTATTAAGCTTACAAGCATAATGTTACCTGAAAAGTTGAGAACTATTGGGGAAGGTGTCTTTGATGGTTGTATAAGTTTGAGTAAAGTTACACTTTCATCTGCAAAGAAACTTACTGATATAGGTGATTATGCCTTTAGAGATTGCAAAGGACTTGGAAGCTTTATCATGGCAAACGGCGTAAAGAATTTAGGTGAAGGTGCATTTACTGGGTGTACAAAATTAAAGACTGTTGATTTAACTAGTAAAGTGGAAACTATAGGTGATTATACGTTTGAAAAATGTATTAGCCTGAAAAAGGTTGTATTTTCATCCTCTATAGCTTCAATTGGAAATGATGCGTTTATTGGATGTACTAATCTTATGAATATTTCTGTTCCAGCATCGGTGCAGACTATTGATCAGGAAGCTTTTGAAAATTGTAAGAGACTCAAGAGCATAACGGGAGGTAAAGGAGTAACTTCTGTTGGTTATGATGCTTTTAAGAACACAAGCTGGTTATCTAATTATTCAGGCGATTTTGCAACTATAAATGGAATTCTTTTAGCCTATAGAGGTAAAAATACTAAAATCGCAGTTCCTAAGGGCATTTCCAGAATTGAAAGTGGTGCTTTTGAAAATAACACTAAAATAACGAAGTTAAATATCCCCTCAAATGTTAAGTCGATAGGCAGCAGTGCATTTAGCGGTTGCAGCAATTTAACAAATGTAACTTTTAAAAGTGGTATAAAGGATATAGAAGAATATGCTTTTTATAAATGTGCTAAACTTGCTTCAATTTCTTTGCCTGAATCGTTAAATAAAATGGGAGAAGGTGCTTTTGCAGATTGTACTGCATTAAAAGATGTAACCTTACCTTCTTCACATATAGATTATCCTATCACTATTAGCTATGAAGATGATTATGAAAATCCTAACTATGGCGTGTTTGAAGATACTCCCTGGCAAAATAATTATGATGGAGACTATATTGTAACCAGTGATGGAACTTTACTTGCATATAAAGGAACGAAAAGTGATATTACATTACCTGATAATGTGACAAGTATTGCACCCCTTGCTTTTAGCTATAAGACTGTAGATAAGGTAACAGTACCTGGGACAGTAAAAGTTATCGGAGAATATGCATTTGCGGATAGTAGAGTGAAAACAGTTGTATTTGAAGATGGAGTTCAGGAGTTAGGTAACCATGCCTTTCAGGAAGCTTGTACAATAGAAGAGATTGATATGCCGGAAAGTCTCATTAAATTTGATGGTAATAAAATATTTTATTGGTGGAATGATGATCTTCCTTTAATTATTGGCTGTAAGAGTGGTTCAGAAGCATATTATTATGCTCTAGTACATGACTTGCATGTAAAATTAGTAAAATGAGATTATATCAGTTAGAGAAAGAGCTCGCAATAAGCGAGCTCTTTTTGAGAATATAAATAATAGGAGTCAGATCATTAAATTTAAGATATATGTAGAATTTATTAGTAAATCGTAACAATAGAAACCATAGTTGGCGTAATATAGCATATTTAACAAGAAATTTATTTTCATTAATTTTTATTTAATGTATAATAATGTTTGCGACAAGAAATTAAAACAGAGGAGGATAATTTGTGAAAACTAGTCGAAACATTTCAATAAGATTTAAAATTCTATTCATACCTTTAATTATTTTGTTTATTGTAATTGCAACGATAGCAAGTACATCAATCTATATTTCAAAATCCAGGTTAGTTGCACAGATGAAGGAAGATGGGATGAGTCTTACAAAGCAAGTGGCCAATCAGATAAAGTCATCTACAACAGCTAAAAATTTAATGAATGAAGATATTGATAACAAGATTAGAAATAATGCAAAATTTGTTATAATGGATAAACGTAAGGTAAGCAATGCTTTTTTAACCAAATTATCTAAAAATATGCATATTGATGAAATAAATGTTGCAGACAAAAGCGGCAAAATAATCTATTCAAATTTGAAGGATAATTTAAGTTATACCTTTGATGACAAGAGTACTGCCAAGACAGTATTGTCAGGAGAAAAGACCGAGTTAATTGAAAACATCAGGAAAAGTTCAGTAGGCAATAATTATTACAAATATGGTTATGAGGCAATGCCTGGTGGTGGATTTGTTCAAATAGGCCTGCTTGCTAATAGCTTGCAAAAATATAGCTCTTCAACTGATATGCAAACTTTAGTAGAAGATTTGGCAAAAGAAAAAGGTATAGAATATGCGTTGTACATTAGTAAAGATAGAAAAGCTGTTGCTCATAGTGATAAAAGCAGAATAAATATAAGGCTTACAGACGTGGGAAGCAAAACTGCTACTGTTGACGGTAAGCCTTATTCTTCAACTTTTTTCTATAAAACCGATAATACGTGGGTTTACGATGTCATAGTACCTTTAAAAAGAGAAGGTAAAATTATGGGGGCAATAGATATTGGACTTTCTATGGCAAATGTAAATCTGACTGTTAGAAATATTATTATTACGAATGTAGTAATATCAATAATTATTTTTATAATTATTGCTAACATTTTATTTTTACTGGCAAACAGCATAACCAAGCCAATAAATCAGCTTGTTAATGTATCAAAACAAATAGCTACTGGTAATTTAGCGGTTTTGGCTAAAGTTAAGAGTAAAGATGAAATTGGAATATTATCTTCTGGATTTAATGACATGATTAAAAATTTGAAGGAAACTATTGGCATTATAGGAAAGCAGTCTAATATAATTAATGATATGTCCAATTCATTACAAGATAATTCCAATGCTATGGTAACTACAACACAAGAAGTAGCAAATGCGATCAATGAAGTAGCAAAGGGCGCATCAGAGCAAACATTAAATATGGGCGAGGTGTCGACAGTCAGCGATTCGTTGGCGGAAGAGCTAAACAATATAAATGAAAAGGTCACTTTGGTAAAGGATAAGTCCAGAGCATCTGAGGAGAAGGCAGTCATAGGACAAGAACAAATTAATAAACTATTTAGCTCAATCGATGATATTCATAAATCTTTTGAAGAAGTTTCTAGAAAGGTTAATAGTTTAAATAACAGTGTGTCACAGGTTGGAAGCATTACTCAGGTGATTGATGGTATTTCTGAGCAAACCAATCTATTAGCATTGAATGCTGCAATTGAGGCAGCAAGAGCAGGCGAAAGCGGTAGAGGTTTTGCTGTGGTTGCAGAGGAAGTACGAAAATTAGCTGAGCAGTCTAAAAGTTCTACGGAAGAAATTCAAAGGCTTATTTCATCCATAAGTATTGAAACAGAAGATGTTCTTAAAACTACTTATGAGGTTGAAGGACTAGTGAATAATCAGTCTTCAACTGCCGAAATGACTTTGTCTGCTTTTAAAGAGATTCTTGATTCCATAGCAAGCATAGCTCCTTTAGTTGAGGACACCTATACTTCTTTGGCAAGTACAATAAATTCAAAGGAATTGGTTGTTTCCAAGATTGATTCTGTTGCCGCAGTATCTCAAGAAACTTCTGCTTCAGCAGAAGAAATTGCTGCTTCCTCGGAAGAGTTATTAGGATCTTTAGAGGATATTGCGAGATTTGCGCAACAACTAAATGAGGTTGCCACTAAATTAAACCAGAATACAGCCAAATTCACAGTATAATAACTTCAATTTAGGTTGGGAAGAAACAAATTACTCTTAAATTACGTTGGTGATAATATGAGGATGATATATTAAAAAAATAAGGTAGACTGGAAATTACTATAGAAACTTAATTCTATAGTAATTTTTTGTGCAATTTAATGTCAATTAAAAAGCAAGACATATATATAAGATAAAGAATAATGTAAATAATAAAAGAAGAACCACCAATTTATCTAGAAATTTGCCTATAAATTAATCCAACTTCATGTTATTAACTAATATTTGTGAATTTGAAGTAATTTGCTCTACTGTTGCAGATACTTCTTCTAGAGAAGCAGCCTGATTTGTCGCTATTTGACCTGTTTCATTTATTGTATCTATTATTACTTTCATATTATTACTCATTTCGGCAAGTGCAGATAGAATTTTTTTAGAGGACTCATTACTATTTGATGCTAATTTCCTCATTTCATCTGCTACTACTGAGAAGCCTTTTCCATATTCTCCTGCTCTTGAAGATTCTATTGCAGCATTAAGTCCAAGAAGATTAGACTGTTTAGCTATACTTTCGATTAAAGCTACAGCTTCGTTGCTTTCAATTATTAATTTTTCTGTTACTTTAGTATTCTCTATCATATAGTTTAACTTTTCGGATAGCTGTGTTGCGCCATTAGTAATTTCCGATATGGTAGAATTTATTTCTTGAAGGGAACTTTTTAATTCCATTGTAGAGCTTTTAATTTTCGAGAGATTTTCTATATTTGTTGACAAACTTAAAAAACCAACAACTTCACCTTTTTCACTAATAGCTGGAATTAGAACTAACTTAGAATCGATTCCATGCTCACTTTTATTAAGTACAGTTTTAAATGTCTCTTTTTTGTTAAAAATAGTATCATTAGCACCAATTTTTTCAGTAAAGCTACTATCGTACTTGTCCCCAACATTTGCAGATGATTTTGTGCTCTTACTATCTAGAGAGTATATACACTCTTTTTTATCCCAAATTGTGATTATTACATTTTTTTCAAATGCTTCACTTATAATCGGCGCAGCATGAATCAATGATTCAAAAATTTTTTCCATTACAGTTCCTCCTAATATCCGCTATATTTTATTAACAATATAACATAATTTAACATGCCTTTCAATGTATAATAGCTAATAAGATAGGATAAAAGGAGAAGCATATATTGAATTAGGGTACTTAAAAATAACTCTATCAGAAATGCTATTGACATAATCAGGTTGGGAAGTTATAGCGTTTAGGACTTTTATGCTAACTAGATTTTATCAAATATTGTGTTTAATAAAATAAAGAGCATCCAATCCTATGCGGATTGAATGCTTATAAATATTAATCTTAGAGTTAACGTAAATTACGAAATAAATGAGCACAAAACTATAATAGTTTTTTAGAAGAATCACTTAGCTATTTGAATATGTTCATGAAGAAAGTTATTGCAAAAGCATTGAAAAAATCTATAAATAGAGAGCCCACAAGCGGTACTGCAAAAAACGCCCTTGGTGCACTTTTATTATATTTTTCTGTAAGAGTTTCCATATTTGCCATCGCATTTGCTGTTGCTCCAAGTCCAAATCCACAAGTTCCTGAGGCAATAATTGCAGCATCATAATCTTTGCCCATTATTCTAAATACAACAAAGTACGCAAACAATGACATTAATGCTACTTGAGCTAATAATATAACCATCATTGGCAGCGCTAAATCTGCTAATTGCCATAACTTAAGTGACATAAGTGCCATGGATAAAAAGAAAGCTAAGCAAATGTTTCCTAGAGACTCAATTTCTTCAAGGACTAACTCCTTATTAGTAAAATCATAGATGTTTCTAATAATGGCTGCTGCTAGCATACCTCCAATATATGGTGGAAATGTTAAACCTATATCAACAAACCATTTTGAAATTATCGTTCCGATACCCATTGCTACTACAATAATTATAGCTGATTTCAACAATGAGTCTGAATCAAGATTTATCAGTTTATCTATGACAGTTTCATCTTGACAATCTTTTTCATTTTTGCCTGCAAGCTTATTTCTATCAATCAGAGCTTTTCCAATAGGACCACCAGTTAATGATCCCATTACTAGACCAAAGGTAGCTGCTGCCATAGCAATTGTTGCAGCTCCTTTCACACCAGCTTGCTCAAATAAAGGACCAAAAGCACCGGATGTTCCCGGGCCGCCTACAAGTGGAGTTGATCCGGTAGCCAAACCAATGTAAGGATGCAAATTAAATAGCTTAGCTAATCCAATTCCTAGTACATTTTGTACAATAACTAGAACTATACTCACAAGTAAAAAAATGAATGCTTGTATACCGCCTTTTTTCAATAACCTAAGACTTGCAGTGAACCCAATTGTAGTAAAGAATCCTATTAAAAATACATCTTTTAAGGTCTCATCAAATTCAAATGTAAAAGTCTTAGAGGTGTAGCCTAATAATGAAATTAGAGAAAATAGAATGCCTCCAACCACTGGCGCAGGAATGCAAAAGTGATCAAGTAATTTAATTTTTTTTCTCAATAAATCTCCAATAATTAATATAAATACTGCTAATGCAAGTGTTTGAATCAAGTCAAGTTTGAAAACCATTCTTCATACTCCTTTAAGATAGTCAGGTTATATGATAACATGTTTTATTTGCTTTGTATATAAGAAAAACTAGCCAGTACTGTTTCCAATTTTATCATATTATTAAATGCATATTATTAAATAAAAAGTAGTATCCTTTTATTTTTAGGGCATAATAAGAAATATTATTTAATAGAAAGAAGGTGGTTTAATGCCTAGTAATACTATTGCACCCAATAGATTGATAAACGAGAAGTCACCTTATTTACTGCAGCATGCACACAATCCGGTGGACTGGTATCCCTGGTGTGATGAAGCTTTTGAAAAAGCTAAGACTGAGAACAAGCCAATATTTTTAAGCATAGGCTATTCTACCTGTCATTGGTGTCATGTTATGGAAAGAGAAAGCTTTGAAGATGAACAGGTAGCTAAACTAATGAATGATACATTTGTATGTATAAAAGTTGATAGGGAAGAAAGACCTGAAATAGATAATTTATATATGTCTGTATGTCAGGCTGTGACTGGATCAGGAGGGTGGCCGCTTACCATTTTTATGACATATGATAAGAAACCATTTTTTGCAGGGACTTATATACCTAAAGAAAGCAGATACGCTAGTACAGGAATGCTGGAAATTATAGATAAAGTAAATACTTTATGGAGACAGGATCGCAGCAGACTTATTGAATATGGTGATCATATTATGAAAGCCATAGATAATTCACAGATGCATGAAACAGGAGACAGCATTGGCAGTAATGTCCTAGATAGGTGTTATGAACAGCTAAGTTCGATGTTCGATGACAGCTATGGAGGCTTTGGGAGAGCACCTAAGTTTCCAACTCCGCATAATATGCTTTTTCTGCTTAGGTACTATAAAAAAACTGGAGAGAAGCGTGCATTGGATATGGTGTTGAAAACGCTGGATGCCATGTATTCAGGAGGAATATTTGATCAGATTGGCTACGGGTTTCATAGGTATTCTACAGATAGGCGGTGGCTGCTTCCTCATTTTGAAAAAATGCTATATGATCAGGCACTGATAGCATATGTATGTGTTGAAGCATATCAACTTACAGTCTATAAAAAATATAAAGATATGGCAGAAAAGATTTTTGCATATTTAATCAGGGACATGAAATCTGACGAAGGATGCTTCTATTCAGCGGAGGATGCTGATAGTGAAGGGGAAGAGGGAAAATTTTACGTATGGTCTATTGAACAGATAAAAAGTATTTTGGACAAAGATGAAGCAGAAATTGCAATTAAAGTTTTCAATATGAAGCCGGATGGAAATTTTAAGGATGAAGCTATGGGAACATCAATAGGTACGAACATACTTCATTTAAACATTAATGAAAATAATCAAAGTTTAAGTAATAAACTTAATATGCCTGTAGAACAATTTGAACAGAAATTTGAACAAATCACAAAGAAGCTGCAGCAAGAAAGACAGAAAAGAGTGAGACCTTTTAAGGATGATAAAATACTTACTGATTGGAATTCACTTATAATAGCTGCGCTAGCAAAGGCTGGCAGAGTGTTTGGTAATAAGAATTATACTCAGATTGCTTGTATAGCGGCGGACTTTTTGGTGGAGTGCGTTCAGGAAAACGGAAGGCTTATGCACAGATTTAAAGCCGGCGATTGGGACTATAAAGGTAATATAGATGATTATGCTTTCTTTATCCATGCATTATTAGAGCTTTTCGAGACTACGTTTGATACGGAATATTTAAGGCAAGCAGTGACGCTTAATGATCAAATGCTTGAATATTTCTGGGACAAAGAAAATGGAGGTTTTTATTTTACTCCAAATGATGATGATGATATCTTAATGAGGACAAAAGAGGTATATGACGGTGCTGTTCCATCAGGGAATTCGGTAGCCTTGTTAGATTTAATAAAATTGTCTAGGATTACTGGAGATTACACATTAGAACAGTATGCTGATAAACTTCAGAAGGCATTTTCTAATACGGTTAAAGAATCACCAATATCATATACTCAAATGCTTGTAGGAATAGATTATTTAATTGGACCATCTTATGATGTTGTTATATGTGGAGATAAAACTTCCAAAGATACAATAAAAATGCTTTCAGAACTAAATAGTAGATATATTCCTAATATGACGGTGATATTATATCCAATAGATGAAGAAGAACCAGATATATCACATTTAGCTGAACACGTTAAAGATTTAGAATCTATAGAAAGAAAGGCTACGGCTTACATTTGTAGAAATTCAGTTTGTAATGCACCAACAATAGATATACAGCAAATGCTTAAATACCTAAACGCATAGCTTTTAATTTGTAATAAGGTAAGCGGTAAGAGTGATAGTTAAGAAGTAAAAATCTTTCCCTAAAGAAGGTTTCTGAAACTTTTACTTTTTCACTTTTACTTCTTAACTCATCTATAAACTTTAGTTTCATTATAAATCGATATAATAATTATAAATTTTTACGTTAAGAGGATACGAGCATGAAGACAGAAGAGAGAGAATTTATGAAAACTTCAGAGGGTAAATCTTCAAGAACAGTACTTGAGGAGATAAACAGAGCAAATATTAATCTTTCTCAGCTAAGGAGGAACTTAGAGATCATTCGCAGTAAGCTAAAGCCTGGTGTAAAATTTATGGGTGTTGTTAAGGGTGATGCATATGGACATGGTCTAGTAACGATTGCTGAGGAATTACAGTTATGTAATTGTGATGCCATAGGTGTTGTAAGACTTACAGAAGCTGTAGCATTAAGAGAAGCGAATATTAAGATTCCTATTATAATTCTAGCACCTATAATGCCTTCTCAAGTAAATTGCGTTGTGGATCAACATATAACGATAATGGTGGATAATGAAAAAACAATTAGTTCGCTGGATGAGTATGCGGCAAAGCAGAGTAAAATGGCTGAGGTACATGTTAAAGTAAATACTGGTTTGAATAGATATGGAATAGAGCCCAAAGATGTTTTAGGCTTTATAACGATGATACATAATAAATATCCTCGTATAAAAATCAGTGGTATATATACGCATTTTAAAGATCCAGAGACTAATTCACAATTTACTAATGAGCAAATTCATAAGTTTAATAATGTTCTTAACAGTTTGGAAAGAGAAGGCTTGCGCCCCGATATTGCTCATTCTGCTGGTTCAGCTGGTATTTTGATGTATCCTGAATCTCATTTTGATATGGTTAGATGCGGTCTTATACTTTATGGACTTGAACATAAGGAAGGTGACAGCAGTCTGCCTGAAGGTGTAAAATCAATTATGTCACTTGAAAGCAGAATCCTAAAAATAGAAAAAATAAAAGCAGGACATTCAGGAGGTTATGGAAATAGTTTTGTAGCCAAAAGGGATAGCTATGTTGCTGTGGTAGGAATGGGCTACGGTGATGGTATATCAAGAGGCTGGAAGGAAGTTTTGATTGCTGAAAGAAAGGTACCTGTCGTAAATTATTTTATGGATGGAATATTAGTTGATATTACTGATGTTGTCAACATAACAAAGGAATTTGATAAAGTAATTATAGTAGGAACTCAGGGGAATGAAAGTATTTCTTGGGTAGATGCCTGCAGCAGCATTAATACACGTATGGATGAACAGCTTCAAAGAATTACTGAAAGAGTACCGAAGCATTATTTTTACAACTAAATGTAAAACACCAGACATTTAACAATCTAATTGACAATATATAGGAACTATGATAAATTATATTAATATAATAGTACTATATTTAAAAGCTTTGATGAGGAAGAGTAGTCACAATCTTGAAGTATAGAGAGGGATTGGCGGTGGAAATATCCCGGGATGGATATGACGAAGGTAGCCTTGGAGCTTTGAACTGAACGCTTTTGCTAGTAGGTTTTAACGGGAGTTCCCGCTGTTAAAAGGGAAGTAGTATCGGCAGACTTATGCCCGTACTATATTAAAGAGTGTACTTATGTACAAAATTAGGTGGTACCGCGAATATAACCTTTCGTCCTATTGTTAGGATGGAAGGTTTTTTTATTTTCTGTAATTGCGCAGTTACAGAAAATATTAAAAAATTAGGAGGAATCACAATGAATAAAAAATATAATGCAGAAGAAGCAGAAAAGAAATGGCAGAAATATTGGCAGCAAAATAATATATACAAATATGACTTTAACATCAGCAAACAGACTTTTTCTATAGATACTCCACCGCCGACAATAAGCGGAAGTTTGCATATAGGTCATATATTTTCCTATACTCAAGCTGAAATGATAGCTAGATTTCAAAGAATGCAGGGAAAGAATGTATTTTATCCTTTTGGATTTGATGATAATGGTTTACCAACAGAAAGACTTGTAGAGAAGGAAGAAAAGATAAGAGCAGCATCATTGCCAAGAAGCGAATTTATAGAAAAATGTCTTGATACCACCCAAAAATATGAACAGGAATTCAAGGAACTTTGGATGGCTATGGGGTTCAGTGTTGATTGGGACCTGCAATATTCGACGATAAACAGCAGGGTACAAACGATATCTCAAAAGGCATTTTTAGATATGGCAAAGGCAGGTAAAGCATATATAAAGGAATCACCAGTATTATGGTGTACTACCTGTCAAACTTCTATAGCTCAGGCAGAGCTAGAGAGCAAGGATATAGAAACCACCTTCAATTATATACCATTTGTAGTTGAAGGTGAGGAACTGATAGTTGCTACTACAAGACCAGAACTACTTTATGGTTGTGTATGTTTATTTGTAAATCCGGAGGATGAGAGGTATGAAAAGTATGTTGGAAAAGCTGCAAGAGTTCCATTATATAATTATGAAATACCGATATTAACGGATGAAAAAGTAAGCCTTGATAAAGGCACAGGGCTAGTAATGTGTGCAACATTTGGAGACACTACAGATGTGGAATGGTATGAAAAGCACGAGCTTAAATATAAAAAGGTTATCAGGCCTGATGGAAAGCTGTATGATGATGTACCATTTATAGGCGGACTTAAGGTTATAGCTGCAAGAGAAAAAATAATTAAGCTTCTTAACGAAAGAGGACTTCTGAAAAAAAACGAGACCTTAACTCACACTGTTTCTATTCATGAAAGATGCGGCAGACCAATAGAAATTATCAATTCAAAACAGTGGTATATAGACATCTTAAGTGAAAAGGAAAAATATTTAAAGGCAGCTGATGAGATAAATTGGTATCCATCCTATATGAAGAGTAAATATATTAATTGGGTTGAAAATTTAAAATGGGACTGGTGCATATCCAGACAGAGATACTTTGGTATTCCATTTCCTTTATGGTACTGCAGTAAATGCGGAAAACCTATATACGCTGAAGAGGAAGAACTTCCGGTAAATCCGATGGAGTCAAAACCAATTAAAACCTGTACATGCGGCAGCAGCAAATTCGTACCTGAAACGGCAGTACTTGATACTTGGGCTACCTCATCCTTAAGTCCTTTGATAAATTCAAAATGGAACTCAGAAGAAGATATGCACAACAAGCTTATCCCAATGTCCATGAGAACTCAGGCTCATGAAATAATAAGAACATGGGCGTTTTATACAATAGTAAGGAGCCTTTTTCATACCGGAAAGCTTCCGTGGAGGGATATTATGATATGTGGTTTTGTTCTAGCGAAAAAAGGAGAGAAGATAAGCAAATCAAAAAATAATGCAGGATCATCTCCCAAGCAGCTTATAGAAAGACACTCTGCAGATGCATTAAGATACTGGGCAGCAGGGGCTAAGCTTGGAACGGATACGATGTTCTCAGAGGAGGAACTTAAGCTTTCAAGAAGGTTTCTTACGAAGCTTTGGAATGCAGCCAGTTTTTGCATAATCCATCTTCAGGACTATAATGGTAATAAACCCGAGGAACTTTTGCCAATCGATAGATGGATAATTGATAGGATTAAGCAAGTTGAAGAAGCTGCAGCGGAAAGCTTAAAGCACTATGAAATTGGAATTGCTAAGCATACTATAGACGATTTTTTTTGGCAGGATTTTTGTGATGACTATCTGGAAATAGTAAAGGATAGACTCTATAAACCAGAAGTTCATGGAGAGAAGGAAAGATATTCTGCTCAATATGCCCTTTACAACGTACTCTTAGAGCTGCTTAAGCTCTATGCAATCTATGTCCCTCATATAACAGAAGAAATATATCAGTCCTATTTTAAACAGTTTGAGAAGGTAAATTCAATTCACAGTATGATTTGGAATATGAGTCCTAATTATGGCGATGGAAGCATATTGCAATTTGGAGAGCATATTAAGATTATAATAAATGAAGTAAGAAGGTATAAATCGGAAAAGAACCTATCCTTAAAAGATAGAATAGAAACTCTTAAGCTTCAAATACCAGAAAGTGAGGGCCTGTACCTTACTAAAACCATTAAGGATATAAAAGCCTGTACATGGGCTGAAAATATAGAATTTGAATTTAATGATGAATTAAGTGTTAAGCTTTATTAATTTGTCAGAAGATACTAGGCTGCTGATTGCAATAGCTGCCTAGTATTTTTAGAAAATTTACATAAATTCGTGCTACAAGTGCTTAATGAACGGATCAATCTCGGTAGTGTCACAACATTTCTATTAGGCAGTTATTTTAATACGGCATCAAGAACGTTACTTACTAAGGGAGACAATCTCTCTTTTATATCGCTCCAATCATATTCCTGCATAGGAAAGATGGAGGTGTCAATTCTTTTTACGCTCTTAACTGGAAGTATTACACCATTGCTATGTTCATCATCTGTTTCAACAATATTCATTTCAACAGGATAAGATAAGGCATTCCAAATAGAATCTAGAACGGGTTCTTTATAATATTTAATAATTTCTTCAGTTCCACCGCCGTGTGCAACTATTCCAACGGGTTTATTAAACAAAGGAGATCGATAATTTTCATTATTAAACCTTTTTAGAAAGGCTAATTGTTCTATTTTTTCAAGAAGCATAGAAAGTTTCGATGGTATTGGGGCGTAGTGTGCGGAAACAATAAATAATGCGTCAGATTTAACTAATATTTGATAAATTCTATTAAAACTTTCATCATGAACGCAGACATCTTTTTGAAAACATGAGCCGCACCCAATGCAGGACTCAAGTTCATAATTAACCAATGGAATAATTTCAACATCTACATGATCTGAAACTTTCATTTTCAACAAATCTTTTATAATTTTACAGGTTTTTAATGAGGTGCTGTTTTTAACAGCATGTTTTATGTTTGAGGCAGAAATACAAGTAATAACCATATTTAGGCTCCTTTCTAGAATTATTCGTACAATATGGGTGTTTATGGTATAATGATACAATGAGTTAACAGTAAGGTCAAATAACATGAAAAAATAAACTTAAAGTATTAATTGAGCAAGATGAAGAATTTAGAATTAAAAATAGAGGGGTGTGAGCTAGTTAATGCACTTTCATTTTCATAGTCATGGTTATCATCATAGTGTAGGACATTCGATTATGCATAGTATATTACATCATAATCACTATCATCATTATTATCATAGTGGATTTTATGGTCATCCAAGCGGAATGATAATATTGATTGCTATAATATTAGTAATAGTCTATTTATGGATTAAGTATGGTAAGAGATTTAAGAAATAATTATTATAATAGATAAAGAGTCAGAAAAATGAAATTTAAAGAAGAAGATATTAAGAAGTATTTAACAAAATGGCAGGATACGCTAAGGCTTAGGGATTGGGATATAAAATATGAAGCTGTAAATAAGGAATGGAGAAAGACAGGAGATATTAAGATAGATGCTGATGATAAAAAAGCTATTTTATTAATTAATTGTTTCAATCCTAAACAAACTAACCTTGAAGCATTAATTATTCATGAACTATTGCATTTGAAGTTATGGGGTATGGATCAAATGCTTGAAGGCTTAGTGTACTTGGTGTTTGGACAAGATGAGGAAGATCCCAAATTCAATTTTGCGTATTCGCGCTTTATGAATTTATTGGAATCTACTGTTGAAGATTTATCTAAATCCTTTCTTAAATTAGATGGAGAGGATAAGGAAATATCCTTTGGAAGAGTTCAGAAACAAGTAGATGAGGAGCTGAAAATAAAATAAATTTTAAGAATATATTATGCCTACCAGAAATAAAGATATAAGTAAGAAAGACAATAAATATAGTCATTGATTATGCTTATTGTCTTTCTTTTTACGATTTTATGATAAGGTATGGAGGTAGTATGGATGAATATATTTTTAAGGGTATGGAAAAGGTTCTCCTTTATAATCTTAATTGCATTTATAATAGTAGGCTTATTTGACATGAGGTTTGCAGTGATAGCGGCAATTTGCATGATAGGACCGATAATCCTTTCTTTTTTTAAGGGTAGATTTTGGTGCGGAAATATATGCCCTAGAGGAAGTTTTTTTGATAATGTTGTTTGCAAATTTAGTAATGATAAAAAAACTCCGAGGTGTTTAAAATCCTATTTCTTTAGAATTATAGTTCTTACATTAATGATGACAGTATTTATTTCACGATTATGCAAAACTTCTGGAGATATTTATGGTGTGGGCCGGGTGTTTTATAGACTAATCATAGTAACCACAACAATTGGAGTTGCTATGTCTTTATTTTACAATCATAGAACTTGGTGTAATTTCTGCCCCATGGGTACTTTAGCTTCAGCAATATCAGCACTTAGTAAGAGAAAAGTCGTATTATATGTATCTTCTTCATGTGTTTCTTGTAAAATATGCGAGAAAAAATGTCCGTTAGGTTTGAAACCATATATGTATAGGGGGAGCAGATTAAGCCATTCAGATTGCTTACAATGCGGCAGATGTGCAGCAGCTTGCCCACAAAAAGCTATCGGATATCATAAAATTAAACTGCAAATTCATAATATTATACATTGAAAAAAGATAGTGTTCGTAATAATATTAAAACATTTTGGAAGTGTTATCGGACCAGCAAAAATTAATATCCTTATAGAGTAACTACAGGGAGATACTGGAGCAGCATCGTCACTTATGAGCTGCGCTTATACTATGGGTGATTATATTTAGAAAACCATATGTAAATTATCATATAAAAACTAGGGAATACTAATTTTATACGAAATTTTGTTATAACATTCACTTTGCCCCAATTAGGAAATTTGCATAAAATTTGTGTTATAAGTGTTTAGTGAACGGATCAATCTCCGTAGTGCCACAACATTTCATTTTTTATATCGTATTGACATAAAAATAGATTTGTGGTAATATTACATAAAATTTATAAAGATATAACGATGACAGAGGAAAGTAAATGTACTTGAAGCTTACAGAGAGCAGGAGTAGATGAGAACCTGCAGTGAAGAGTGTTTTGAAGTTCCCTCTTGAGTTTGGAGCTGAAGTAGAATTAGGCAAAACGGAGCTTTCGCCGTTAAAAGAAAGAGGATATCGGAACTTGATTCCTGTATCTCTATGAGATATCAATTTTCTTATAGTATCTTTGCAACACTAAAATTTAGCAGATTACTATAATATTATTGATAATTAGGGTGGTACCACGTGAGCTCAGCCTCTCGTCCTTATTAGGATGAGGGGCTTTTTATTTTATCCGGATATATAGAATTTAATGAACATTACTACATTAATCAGGAGGGAGAGTATAGAAATGGAAGATATAATTATACAATTAAAGGATGCTGTGGATAAAGCATTACAGCAGGTAAACACAATAGAAGAAGCTGAACAGGTAAGAATTTCTTTTCTTGGCAAGAAGGGTGAATTGACAAATATATTGAAGTCCTTGAGCAAATATTCAATTGATGAACGAAAGCTTATTGGAGCAAAAGGAAATAAACTTAAAAATTATATTACTGAAAAGGTGGAAGAGCTGAAAGATAAATTTGAAAAAAGCGATTTGAAGAGCAAGTTTGATATAACACTACCAGCTTCGGATTTTGAAGAAGGCACCTATCACCCTATTACGATTGTTCAAAGGGAAATAGAGGAGATTTTTAAGGGCATGGGATTTATGATTGCAGATACCGATGAGGTTGAAACAGACTATTATAACTTCGAAGCGTTAAATATACCTAAGTACCACCCAGCAAGAGATATGCAAGATACCTATTGGTTGGAAAATGGCATGGTACTCAGGTCTCAAACTTCAGCCGGACAGCAGCATATAATGCACGAATATAAGCCGCCAATAAGAGCTATAATTCCTGGAAGGTGTTTCAGAAATGAGGATATCGATGCCTCTCACGAGAATACTTTCTATCAATTGGAAGGAATTGTGATTGATAAGGATATATCTGTAGCTAATCTTATGTACACTATGGAGATTATGCTTAGTGAAGTATTCGGTAGAAAAACGGAAGTAAGACTTAGACCAGGATATTTCCCCTTTGTAGAACCAGGCTTTGAACTAGATATTAAGTGTCAGATTTGTGGAGGAAAAGGATGTCCGACCTGTAAGCATTCTGGATGGCTGGAATTGCTGCCCTGTGGTATGATACACCCAAATGTATTGAAATATGGCGGTATAGATAATGAAAAGTACACCGGTTTTGCTTTCGGGCTAGGTCTAACAAGACTTGCGATGATGAAATATGGTATTCCTGATATCAGGGTATTTAACTCAGGCAATTTAAAAATATTGAAGCAGTTCAAATAAATAGGAGGGGTAAGAATGAAAATGTCACTAAACTGGATTAATGATTATGTGGATTTAGGAGATGTCGATGTTGATTATCTAATAAATAAACTGACTATTACGACAGCTGAAATTGAAGGAGTTGAGAGAATAAATGAAGATGTAATAATCGAAATAGATAACAAATCTCTTACAAATAGACCTGACTTATGGTGTCATTACGGCATGGCAAGAGAGATTGCAGCAATAACAAGAAAAAAACTAAAAGACATTGATTATGTTAACGAAGAGGAACTCAAAAGTAAAGAGCTAAATAAATTAAAGGTTAAAATTGAAGAAAAAGATAAATGTTTAAGGTATTCAGGCATAAAAATAGGTAATATAATCCAAGGAAGGTCACCTGAAATTATTACAACTAGATTAGAAAACTGTGGTATAAGACCTATCAACATTATAGTGGATATTGCAAACTATGTTATGATGGATATAGGTCAGCCAATGCACACCTTTGATGCTGGTACTATTGATACAGTTAATGTATACTCCATAAAGCAGCCAGTTAAGCTTAAAACTTTAGATGATCAAAAGCGGGAAGTTAGGAAAGATACTTTGATGATATATGGTGATGATAAACCGATAGCAATAGCAGGAATAATAGGCGGTGAGGGCTCAGCTGTTTCTGAGAATACAAAAGATGTAGTGTTAGAATCAGCAACCTATGACGGAGTAGCTGTTAGAAAGACGGCAACAGCACTTGGTATAAGGACAGATGCCAGTGCAAGGTATGAAAAGTTCTTAGATACTTCACTTACACCTATTGCAATAGGTAGATATTTAAAACTTTTGAAAGAGTATCAGCCTCAAGTTACGTTGGAAACTTCACTATATGATAACTGCATTAAGGAGACAAAAGCATTAATAATAGATATACAGCATAAATATATTGAAACTTATTTAGGAAACAATATAGAAAAATCTGTTGTAATAGATATATTGACCAGTCTACAATTTGAAGTTCAAGAAGCAGACGGGTTATACAAAGTTAAGGTTCCTACGTTTAGAGCTACTAAGGACATTACCTGTAAAGCTGATATAATAGAGGAAATTCTGAGAGTGTATGGATATAGTAACATTAAGGCAGCTCCAAATAAAATGGTTTCCTCAGTAAGTGTGAAAAACTCTGTAAGAGATATGGAATATCTGATAAAGGATATATTAGTCAGAAAGTTCAGTTTTAGTGAAGTTCAAACGTACTCTTGGTATGATAATAAGTGGTTGAAAAAGCTTGGTTACACCTATAGTAATACGTTGAAAATGGCTAATTCAACTATTAAACAGTTTGATAAGCTGAGGAGTGATCTTTGTCCTAATATCATAAAAATCATTTATGAAAACAGGAAGAGTTATGAACAAATAAAAATCTTCGAGATAGGAAGAATTTTTATCTTGGATGGTGAGAATTTAAATCAGTCTCGGCATATGACAGCAGCATTTTATAGTGATGAGTGTGAAGAGTCTAGCTACAGATATACGAAAGGAATCAGCAGCTATTTGATAAAAGTGATAAAAAATGTTGAACCTAATTATATACCAGAATTCAACGAGTATAAACAGAATTGTCTCTGTATTAGCTATGCAGATATAAATTTGGGATATATATATTCAGTTTCTAATGCAGCACTAAAAGCATTTGATGGTAACCATTCTATAAATGTTTTAGATATCGATTTGGAGGCACTAAACAGTATAAAAAAGAAGGAAATCAAATATAAAGCTATTCCTAAATTCCCTGGAACCTATCTTGATTTCAGCATATTAACTTCAACAAGTATGCCATATGCAGATATAGATAAAAATATAAAGAATTTCAATCACAAACTAGTTACGAGAATCGAATATATCGACACATATTTAGGAGATAATATCCCGGAAAATATGAAGAGTACAACAGTACGGCTTGAAGTATTGAATCCTGATAGAACATTGAAGCTTGAAGAAGTAAATAATGTGAAGGAAAGTTTTGTTAAGCATCTCAATGCAAATAGGCTTATGCTTAGATAACATGGTGTTATAATTAAACAGATAAACAAGATATGTTTAATTTAACTAGCCCAATAGATCTATTAGGAAATATGGAAAACGCAAGAGAGAAACTTGAAAAATATAAATTTGGTTAAATATATTTGCTATATAGAACTTATTATAAAGGGAGCAATCAATGTGGGTGTAGTTTACTGACATTGACTGCTCTTATTTTTGTAGGTAATTATAGTAGGTTATTCTTAAACTTTGATATTATAGCATTTTGATAAAGATAATTATCATAAAGCATCAGATTTTTATCAATAGTTTCTTGTGATGTAGAGTTTAGTCTGCCATTATCAAATGAATATGTATTATATTGTAGCTCTTCAAGTTTTTTCTTAGCCCTTTTTTTCTTTTCTTCATCATCGTCTGATACTTTGTTTTTATTTTGATTTGGCCAATCTGCACACGCCATTACTTCGATTTCACCATCATCTTTAACAAAAACTTTATATTCAAGTAGCTGTGCTCCCTCAAATCCTTGCGGTGTAGCTGCACTTTGTATTTTTGACATCATACTCTTTGCATATACAGGATCCTTCTCCATTTTCTCTAACACTTTAGGGGATACTGTAATCTGATGGCCTAGCTCGTTTGAAGAAATTGGTGCATTCTTCCATGCTTCATAGTACTTTTTAACATCCGATGAGGTCATTGACTTAACTATAACTTCTGTACCTGGCACGCTTCCTTTTATTTTGTTAACATAGTAGGCTGAATCCTTAGCTTCTTTTTTATCTTCAGTTTTTACTGTGCGTGTTTTTTGTGAATTGTCAACTTTTGACTTGTATGGTTGACTTACCTTGACAGTTGCATTAAAATCAATATTCATAGAAATCCTCCTTATTCTATCCTAGTGTAAAGCAATATTATATAGAGTTCTGGCTTTTCTATAGCATACTGGAAGATAAGCCGCCAAGTACACTGTTGTTTAGGCTGTTTGTGTTTAAAGTTGAAAGCATTATGTTGCTCATTAATTGATATGTAAACAAATTAGTTAATTCATTTAATGTATTATTATATGTATTACAATTTTCAGTGTTTTTAGATGCAGAATTTAGATTGCTTATATTAGTATCATTAGAAGTTTTATAATTTAATCTATTATTTAAAGTTGAACTTATTGTATTTGCGTTGGTAATGTTTGATAGAACTTTGCTAAAACTTAAATTTGCAGCTAATGGGTTACTGTATAAGGTGCTATATTCGTTTAATAATGATATCGGATTTATTTGATACATACGATATCTCCTTCCTATTTTAAAATTTATTTGTAGCTTAAAAGACTATAAACATAATCTTTTGAGCTACAAATAATTAGAGTAGTATAGTTATATATCGGTAGAAAAAAGACTAGCTTTATAGTCTTTTTTCTACATTGCTAATTTAATTTTAATTTTTTAAGTTTATGAAGAGTATCTAAATCAAGCAATACCTGCTTACATATCGCTGATGTAAAAGGTTTTGCGGTGGATATCTGATATTGTGCTATAAGATATATTTTACCAATATTAAGCTTTCTTTCTTTAGCTTCTTTTAGAATTGATTTTGTATCAATTTCAACATAGTCTTTTTTAAAAAAAACCGGTAATGGACAGGTTGCCTGAAGAAAAAGTTTATACTTTATTCTATTGTTTAATTTAAATTTGCCTATCAATTTAACATTATTGTCTTCAGTACCTATGCTGACCATTTGAGCTGTCATACTCTGAATAGAATTAATGTTTGTTAAAGTATTAGTATCTTTTATCCAAAATGCATATAAAGTTGGAGGGGTTTTTATGTATTTTAATCTTTCTCTATATAAACTATCATGCGGGAAGAGTATAAAGAGAAAAAATAAAGCAATGCATATGGCTGAGATGTAGGTTAACGGCTTATAATAATTATTATTATAATTCACAATATTTTTAATCCTAAATTTTAATTGGGAATTCTTTCTAAATAAACTAGGGCAGAAACTATTAATTGAGCGTCTATTCATATTAAATTCAGCTTGTTTTATGAGAAGCATGCCATATTGTTTATATTGAGAAGATTCTAACATACTAAGTACCTTTAAATCACATTTAAATTCACAATCATCTTCAATTTTATTAATAGCTATATGTATTAATGGATTAAACCAGTTAATGGCAGATAATATATTTATAAGCCAGAATAATAACAGATCTTTTTTCTTATAATGAATAAGTTCATGCAGCAAAATATATCTTAATTCACTGGTGGTGAATAACGCAGTAGTATCATACGGAAGAAGAATAGCAGGTTTAAAAATCCCGTGAATAACAGGCATAGAAATACCAGATTTAATCAATTTTATGTCCTTTTTAATCTTAAGATCATTTTTACATTGCAAGAATGTATCTATTACATTTTTATCATCATGATAAATAGATTTAACAAATGCCTTTTTAAAATTCATATCTTTATAAACCATTGAGCACAAATAAATGATGCAGCCAATAAACCATGTAAATGATAATATATTGAGTACTAGTTTTGTGTTATTAGAGTGTTTGAAAGCGTGTACTGTATTTTTATCTGTTATAAGAAGTATTTGTTTTGAACGTGTACCATTTGTATATACAGGTAATTGTTTTTTAATTTGCTTGTAATTTCCTAACCCAGAAGCTTTTTGAATTTCAGATATACTATTTGCGGTTATATTAATAGCATTATTATACAAATTTCCATAGATGTAGGGCTCTGTGAAATTTTCTATATTTGTAAAATTTAAAACTGTGAAAGGCAGTACTAGTTTGAGTATGAATACAATCCATATACAACTGATGAATCTTGCGTTTAGTACTTTCTTTGTAAACTTTCTTATCAGAAAAATTATGATTACTATCATAGAAGCGGATATAGAATTTTCTAAAACTTTAAAAAACAGAAGTTGAATTCCAATAAAATCATTCATTTTTACTCTTTTCTCCACCAAGGCAGTTGTTTAAAATTCTCTTTAAATCCTGTAATTCATATTTTGATAGCTTCGTGTCTTTTAGAAAGCCTGCGACAACGGCACCGACATTACCGTCATAGTATAAATCTGTAAAGTTTTCTCTTTCCTGTCTTAAGTAATCCTCCTCACTTATAAGAGGAAAATAATGATAAATTCTACTGTCATGCTCGTCTATGTCATAACCAACAACTTCTTTTTTTACAAGATTTCTAAGTAGTGTTTTTATTGTTCTAAAATGCCAATCAGAGTTTTTAGACACTTCAGCGATAATTTTAGCAGCGGTACATCTTTCTTTTTTCCAAATAACTTTCATTACGATTATTTCTGAATCTGTTATATTTTCTGTTTTATTCATGTGAATCTTCTCCATCGTATAAAAATTTATTAAACATTAATCAACTATAATTATAGTCTATTTGTTTCTACATGGAAATACAAAATTTTTATACAAATTAATATTAGGATATATATATAAGAAAATGCGATGTCGTAATATAGCTTAATTATGAATAATATTAACATAATTCAAAACAGTTTAGATTTTATTGAGAAAAACATCAGAACGGATATATCTGTTTCGGAGCTGGCTAACAGCGCGGGTTTTTCCATATTTCATTATTATAGAATATTTAACAAGATTGTTGGAATGCCTGTTATGCAGTATGTAACGATGCGAAAACTTATAAATGCTATTTATGAAATACGTCTGGGTAAAAAAATGGTAGAGGCTGCACTGACTTATGGGTTTGATACCCATGCTGGCTTTTTTAAAGCCTTTAAACGGGAATATGATTGCTCTCTAACTGAATATTTAAAAAATCACAAAGTAATGAAACCATATAGAATAAATTTGAAACAGGAGCAAGTTATGATAACAGACAAGAAAATAAAAGTGTCTGCAAACTTTCAGAAGAAGAAAGGCTATACCCTATGTTATTTACTCAACACAAATCATAAGTACAGCATATTTCAGCAGATTTGATAAATATGAAGAACTGGCTAAAATTAATCAAAAAATGCTTAAGTGGCTATATGATAATAGAGCTTTATTATATATTTTTTAAGCAGATAATGATAGTGCATTCAGGAGGATACTGAACTTCTTGCTGCAGAATATTATGCTCCTATATATTTTACCTTTCAAAGATATTTTAGCAATGGAGAAATAACAGAAGAAAAAGTTAAAAGAGCTAAAAAAGACGTGATTAAGTATATAAAAGCATTTTATGAAAGATATATTAAGATTTGAACACAAAGCGCCAGCAAGAAAATACACAATTTTTCATTATTATTTGTGTTGACTGCGGCATCGGCGAAATGGAGATTATTATGAAAATTTATAAAAATGAAAAAGCAAAAAGAAAGATATTAGAAACTTATAATAAGCTGTTGACCATGTGGGGAGTTGATGTAGAGGAAAAAAATATCGATACAAAGTATGGGACTACGCATGTAATTACATGCGGTGATGAAGATAATCCGCCTTTAGTATTGTTTCATGGAGTTGGCGATGATTCTGCATTAATGTGGATTTACAATGCTAAAGAACTTTCAAAGCATTTTCGTATCTATGCCGTAGATACTATGGGTGGACCTGGAAAAAGCTGCCCAAATGAAAACTACAATAAAAGCTTCGATGAAATTTTATGGATAGATGAAGTTTTTATCAAACTTAATATAGAAAAAGCATATGTTGCAGGGGTATCAAATGGCAGCTACATGACTCATCATTATGGTATTATGAGACCGAAAAAAGTAATTCGAATGGTTTGCATGGCAGGATCTGTATCTACTGTAGGCAGCCCTCATCCTATTAAAAGAATGATGAAGGTTTTTTTACCAGAAGCATTATTCCCGACGCAAAAGAACATGATTAGATTGATAAAAAAACTTTCAGGTGAGCATAGTGAAGTGTTTACTGATAATGATGATATTATGGAACATTATCTAAACCTTCTTAAAGGTTTTAATAATATGGCAATGAGTAAACATAGGATAGATTCCTTTAATGACGATCAAATAAGCAGACTATCTGGAAAGTGCTTATTTCTAATTGGTGAAGCAGACCCTTTAGGGGATTTGGAAAAGGTAAGAGAAAAACTTGAAAAACATAAATTAGAATATCAGTTTTTTAAAGGCGTTGGACATGGTATAAATCACGAAATATCGGAGACAATTAATAAAAGAATTATAGAATACTTTGTCCAATAAGTATATATTGGGTTTGATTGCCAGCTATATATGGTATATACTTAAATGGAAAATTGTTGAAGATCCATTTGATTCATTATATTGATGTGAATTTGAAAGAGGGGTTTTAGATGGTAGATTCAAAAGGATGGGAATGGGAGAAAGCTAATCAGTCGCCTTGGCTAAAACCGTGTGAAGATAGTTACTATATAGCTAATAAGTGGTTGCAATTAAGGTTTAAAAATGTGTTGGACTTAGGGTCAGGACTAGGAAGGCATTCAATACTTTTTGCAAAATACGGCTTTAATGTTTCTGCTATAGATTTATCAGATTATGGTGTGAATAATTTAAAACAGTGGGCTGATAAAGAAAACCTTGATATTCATATAAAGGTTGGAGATATGACTGATTTACCATATGATGATAATTCGTTTGACGGTGTATTTGCATATCATGTTATTTCTCATACAGACACGGCTGGAGCAAAGAGGGTTATTAATGAAATAGAACGTGTATTAAAGCCAGGAGGAGAAATCTATACGTCAATGTGCTCAAAGGAATCCTGGGATTTCAAAAAGTCTGGATATCCTAAGCTAGATGAAAACACAGTAATAAATAAAGAAGAGGGGCCAGAAAAAGATGTACCGCATTTCTATGCTGATCTTGATGATATTTTAGACTTATTTGCTAATTTTGAAGTTGAGAAAGTACGTCACGTAGACTATTGCTACATAGATTCACAGAAGCAGGATTGTAAATATTATTATATAAATGCAAGGTACCTATATTTATAGGTACCTAGAGGCCTAAAAACTTGCAAACGGATTCCTATTTATTGTAAAATGGTTAAATACTTCTTCGATGCCCATCCTTCAATTCCATTAATTCTGATTTTGTACCAGTAACCATCAGTTGACACACCTAACTTTTCTGGATATTGACCCTGTGAAAGTGTCTTAATTATCTGATAAGTTGTAGAAGGACCTTTTCTTACACTTAATTGATATGCGCCGGTAAGAGTTACATATTTTCCTGAGGGTAGTGATGCTAAAGTATTCTGCCACACCCATCCAGTTTTTCCGCTATAGCTAATTTTATACCAACCGTTTGAATAGCTGATTAGATTTAAAATGGCGTTCTTAGGAATAGTTCCCACAACTGAATAATTTGTTCCGGCGTTTTCTCTAAAATTAGCATAACTAGTTACATTAGCGACCTGAGCATAACCGCCGATTGTGAATTTTGGAGCTATGGTTTCTGCCGTCTGCGTAGTTTGTGTAGTTTGGGTGACGGTATCCTCAAGTATATTTATATATCTTGCAGGTATATATCCTTTGTTCAATATTGAATTCATGCTTAGAAAATATCTTTTTGTGCCTTGAATTCCCCCATAGGTTTGATCTGGAGTGGCTTCATATGTGAAGGCACCATTTACTCCGTTTAATATTCCCCATTTATCAAAAATTACTACATGATTACCAGGCCTGTCTAAGATGTCCATATGTTTAATATCACTCAATGGAATTTGTTTAAAATAATTATTGAGCAAAGTTGTAGTAGATTGTTTATAATCTACTATATTAAATGCAGCTTGTACAAATCCTGAGCAATCCATTCCTGCAGTTCCTTGGATATATCCAGTTCCGAGACTAGTGTTAACGTTACCCGCAAAGGCTCCTTTATCAATAGCATCTAGGAAGTTTGTCCAGGGAGCGCTGTAGGATCGTGTATCAAATCCATCAATTCCGCCCCAATCGTAAGGTATTCCTTTGTATTGCGCTGTAGTCACACCTTGAAATTGTTTTGGAAGAGTTACACCGGAAGCGTATTTTGGATCAATATTACTATTTTTACTTGCATTATAGGTCCAGGTTAAATCAATAAGTTTTACAGCCCTTTGCTCAACCTGACTTCTAGATATAGCAGTTTGTATTGTAGCTTTTGCTTTATAAGTTGGTATAGCAATTAATGATGACAGAGTAACTATTGAAACCAAAAAGCTTGTCCAAGTTTTTTTCATTTTTCCACCCCTTAATTATCGTTTTTGCAGATAACGAATTTCAGATGCAATGATTTTATTACATCTGCCAAGAAAACGTTTTTATAATATAATTATATTTGAGGTATGCAATACCATCAACAATCAAAACATGGACAAGCAGCAATCGATAGTTATCAATGTAATATAGTGGTAATTATATTTCTTAACGGCATGCATAAGAATTTATATAGCTGCACATGTCTTTATTTTTATATTAGTACATAAATGCTTATTTATCTTATATGTAAATCAATTGAATATATGGTATTATATATTTAATTAATTTGCACATTAATGAATATCGAGCTATGGAATGGAGGAGATTCAAAATGCGTATATTCACAAAACGGAAAATGGAGTTTATGTTAGCTGCTATTATTCTATTAATTGTAATTTCAGGCTGTAACATTAGTAATAAACAAAATTCACTTAGTAGTAGAGATAAAAAGTGGATAGAGGATATAGAATATTTAAATCGAGCGCTACTTAAAGATCATGCGAATTTGTATCATCACATAAAGAAAAAAGATTTTGACAAGGAAGTATTCAATTTAGAGAATGATGTACCCAAACTGAAAAACTATCAAATCAAATATAGAATTGCACATATGGTAGCGTCTATTGGAGATGCTCATACACATTTAGTCATGGATACTAAAATTAAGAGGTATCCCATAGGATTAAGTTGGTTTGGCAATGAATTAAGGGTAGTTAAAATTAATAAAAAATATAAAAGTATTTTGGGTAAAAAGCTTATTGCTATTAATGGTATCAAAATTAATAAAGTTATAAAAAAAGTTAATACGCTAATATCGCATGAGAACTCACAATGGCTAAAAGTTAATAATGTAGAATATGTTACATATTATGATGTTTTAAAATATTTGAATATAACTTCTAATGGAACCACCGATTTTTCGTTTGATGGTAATAAAATCACTACAATTACAATTAAACCATCATATTCGGAAGATAATATGGTGCAAGTTGAAAACTTTATGACTCATGTCCCTGTAGAATATCAATATAAAGTTAAAAAATTAAAGCCTAATCCGTTCTGGTATGAATATATACCGACCGATAAAATACTCTATTTTCAGTATAATCAATGTATGGATAGAAAGATAGCACAAAAGATAGTTAAGCTTATCGGCATCAGAGATTCATATAAAGATTACAAATCATATCCTGATTTCGATAAATTTACAGATAAGGTTATGAGAACAATAGAGAAGAAGAAAATTGATAAACTGATCATAGATTTAAGGTACAATGGGGGAGGAAGTTCACTCCTCATGACTAAATTTGCAAATGAATTAAGAAAAAAATTGCATAAAAGCATACAAGTATTTGTTATAATAGGAAAACAAACATTTTCATCTGGTGTGTTTGCCGCAATAGATTTAAAACGCTATACTAATGCTATTATTTTGGGTGAACCAACAGGCGGAAATGTAAATGGGTATGGGGAAGTCCTAATCATTAGTTTGCCCAATTCAAAACTATCAATATCATATTCAACAAAGTATTTTGATTTGACGGATAGATATAAGTCTAATTTTATACCGGACATATCAATTAAACAATCTTATAATGATTATAAAAGTGGTATAGATGATGCCTATGAAGCAGTAAAAGAATATAAAAATTAGCGATTATAGAGCAACGGCAAAATAATATATTTAAATGCATAATAGAGTAGGAAGTGGTTGGAGGAGGCATTTTCCAGCCAACAAAAACCACTTCCTATCATATTTTACTGCAGATAGGTTAGATATTTAGCATAGCACCAGCCAGTAATCCCATTAACACGCACCTTGTACCAGTTACCGTCTTTTGACTGAGTAATTTTTTCAGCATATTGATTCTCTGATAAGATTCCAACTATTTCAGATTTTGTAGTAGTATTTTTTCTTATATTTAGTCCAGACGCTCCGGTCACTGTAACATATTTATTTTTAGGAACTTTAACCAATACGTTTTCTTTAATCCAACCTATATTATTATTGTAGGAAACTTTATAATAACCATTTGAGTAACTTACTAAATATAGTGCCGTACTTTTTGGAATAGTAGTTAATACTTTATAATTTTTGTTAAAAGTCGATCTTAAATCTGCTGAGATATTTGCGCTCGAGACAATAGCATATCCACCTGTTTTAAATTTTCCTTCAGTATTTTGATCTTCGGTAATATTTATGTATCTTCCAGGTATGTAACCTTTCTTAGTAATTGTATTCAAGCTCATAAAATATTTTTTTGTACCTTGAATACCACCGTAGGTCTGATCAGGTGTTGATTCATATGTAAAAGCACCATATACTCCATTTTGAGTGCCCCACTTATCAAATATAACTACGTGAGTGCCAGGCTTGTCCAAAATATCCATATGTTTTATGTCGTCTAAATTAATTTTCTCAAAATATGTATTTAATAGCGTACTCGAGGATTGTCTAGAGCCTGTAATATCAAAAACAGATTGCACAAAACCAGAACAATCCATTCCTGCTGTTCCAGATATATATCCAAGTCTCGAATCGGTATCTATATTACCTGTGAAGGCACCCTTGGTAACTGCATCTATAAAGTTTGTCCAAGGAGCATTATAGGAATGGGTATCAACACCATCCATGCCGCCCCAATTGTATGGTATACCTTTTGCTTCTGTTTTTTTTACACCTTGGAACTGTTTTGGAAGCATAACATTTTTAGCATATTTAGAATTGATTTTGCTATTTTTTGCTGCAGTATAGTTCCATGATAAATTGATAATTTTCAATGCTCTCTTTTCTGCTTTATCCCTTGATATTGAAGGTAGCGTCACAGCATTAACATTTAAAGTTGATATAGATAAAGTTGAAGTTAATATAGTCAGAACAGATAACACCGCTTTCCATTTTACCATAGGTAGCCTCCTTATCAATATTTTTGGATTGATAATAAATCCTCTATCCTTTCGTTCATATATTTATAGGAATCAAACACACCCTGATTATAAAATTCTGGTGCCAATTCATCTATTATAAAATTTAATATCATTCCAGCAGCTAAATCGCCTATTTCCTCGTCACGATCATCAAGAAAGTATTCCTTAATAGAAGAAATCATTTCTTTCTTTTTTTCGTCCGTTATTACTATCTTGTTTTTAGGTTTCATAAAATCCTCCAAACTAACTTAAATATTTCATGTATACACCATATTATAGCATAAAATCATGTTTAATTAAAAAGAAATATGGAAAAATAGGTTTTGTTGATGCAGCATATTATATTCTATATTGCTTAAACTAATATTGAGGTGAGAATATATGAGATGGTTATCTTTAGTCCCTGCAATTATTACTATAATACTTACATTCAAGACTAAGAAACTCATACCTTCATTATTCGTTGGAGTTTTATCTGGAACATTCATAAATAGCGGAATAATAGGAGGGATTGCAGAGGTAGGCAAATATATGGTAGAAGCTGTGACTAATAAAGAAAGCTGCTATACCTTATTTTTTCTGATTGCTTTTGGGTCACTGGCTGAACTTATTGAAATGTCAGGGGGAATTTCTGGTTTTAGTGAGAAAGTAGGTAAATGGGTAAAGACTGAAAGAGGAATCTTAGGATGGGCATGGGCATTAACATTAATAACTTTTTTTGACTGCTCTTTTCATACGATTGCAGTAGGCTCGGTAATGTCTCCCATACTTGAAAAAGTGAAAGGCTCTAAAGAAAGGTTTGCATTCATTTTATCAATTACTAGCCGTCAGATAATATTGTTAGTACCAATAGCCACAGCTTATCTGGGATATATGGTAACACTGGTTGCAAATAATATAAAAGATAGAGGCATTACAGAAAATGCGTATACTTTAGTTATAAAAAGTTTTCTATGGAACTTTTTTGCATGGATCATGATATTTATTGCTGCAGGGATAACTATATTTGGCTTGGGCTTTGGAAGGTTTAGAATAGGGAAGGCGGAAGATGAAAATAAAGAATTTACTAAAATACATATTGAAAATGAAAAATTATTGAATAGATATACTGAGGAATATCCCAAAAACAGCAGAAATCTGATTATACCAGTCTTGATTTTACTAATTAGTACAATATTCTTTTTTTGGTGGACAGGAAAATCTAAATCATCAGATGGTTTTATTGGAGCAATAAGCTCTGCTAATTTCAGTGTATCAATTCTTTCAGGGGTTATATTTACTATATTTATTACATCCATATATTTTTTGATTCAGAAGATTAGCCTTGCAGAGATAGAAGCTCATATAGTTAAAGGTGGGGAAAATATTTTATCTCTTGTTATAATATTAGTACTAAGTTGGGCACTTACGTCAGTTACACAAGATTTAGGATTTAACAGACTAATAGATGAGAACTTAGTGAAAAGCATTCCTAAAATGCTTATACCCGCTATGATTTTTTTACTAACAGGTACGATTTCCTATGTTATTGGATCTTCATGGGCTACTTGGGCGTTAATTATGCCTGTTGCAATTAACTTTTCCATAAATTCTGGCATAAATATCTCTATGATAATAGGTACAGTTTGGGCTGGAGGAGCAGTATCTGAAGTCATATCACCATTATCTGCAAGAATGGCGAATATTTCATATGGTGATCATCTTGTTACGTCATTTCCATATCTTCTAGCTGGAGCTGCGATGACTACGATAGCTTATCTTTTAGCGGGGCTTTTTACACTTTAGAAAATAATACTTTGTAAATGCATAGAGTTAGCATAGGAGGGTAGGAAGTAGTTGGAGGAGGCATTTTCAAGCCGACGGAAATCACTTCCTACCCATTTTTTAAAGCCATATCGCTTCCTCTATTGCATGTCTTTCGGCAGAGTCAGCACTATCCAAAGAGATAAGTCTCTCGAGTTTTTCGTCGTAAATCTCTTTTTCTGCTACAAGATAGTTATTGAGTTTATCATGCTGCTGGATTTTTTCTGTGATTGTATTGATATTTTCAATTTTTAACTCTTCAAATTTTATATTGTCTTCACATTGTTTTCGCCTCTTTGAAAGCAAGTCCAATAAAAGCAATTTATCAAAACTATTTTTCATTACTCGCACAATATCATGTAATGATAACCCTATCATTTTTAAATCTATTATCATATTTAATTTATTGATTTGTGTTTCATCATAATACCGATAGTTAGTTGAAGGGTCGATATACATAGGCTTAAAAAGACCAATCCTATCATAATACCTCAGTGTTTTAATCGATATATTAGAAAAGTTTGATATTTGTCCTATTCTTAACATTTATTAACACCTTCTAAAAAATCTAATATAAATATTATATCATCAACCGCTGATGAAGAGTTTTTTTTATTTGCGCATAACTAATGCCAAAACTTTCAGCAATATCTTTTGCATAGCTTAGGCCTTCGGGAGGAGCTTTAATGACTTTGTAGGTACGCTGAAAGCAATCGGCGTTGGTCAAAGAATGTTTCCTTTCAGCACCTGCAACTAAACTGCAAACAGCTCCTTTGCCTTCACAAGTAGTATTAATTTCGTCAATAGTTGAAGCGAGTTCGTGCAGATGGGTAGCAAATATTGCTCTTACATTTAAAAGTTTGAGGCCATATACAATATCCTTGCTCATTATCAGACATTCACTAGGACTGGTGCTTGCTAATGATTCATTTAATACTATAAAACTATAGTTTGTAGCATGCTTAAATATATAATCTAGGCGATGAGCTTCTTCTCCTAAACGTCCATAATCTGTGTCTTTTTTTTCTTCTGAAGAAAAATGGGTATATATATTGTCCACTGGACTTAAACTTGCTTCTTGTGCTGGTATATACATTCCTGCTTGAAATAAAACCTGAATAAGTGATAGCGCGTTAATATAAGTGGTTTTACCTCCGCTGTTTGGACCAGTTAATATAAATATATTACTATTTTCAGAAAAGGCTATATCGTTTTGCACTATTGTAATTGGTTTACTTTGTTCAGATCTGAAAGCAAGGTTTATATTGTACAGTTTTTTTATATTACATACCTTCATGTCCTTTGGATAAGCTTTTGGTCTTACCATTTTCATTCCAATACAGTTAATTTTTTTGATAATCCTTACCGCACCTAAGAAGAATAAAAGCTCATATTTTAAATCAACAAAAAATTGAGAGTAGGTATTTATATATCTGTGAATAATTGTTCTCAATGCATTTATAGTATTCTTCATCATTCTATCAAGATCTGAAATCAGGCTTAATTGTAAAGCAGAACTATCTATTCGTACAACGGACTCACTGGCTTCTTCTAAACCTTTTATTATAGTATTTTTTATCCCACTTTCACCATTTGGATGAAAATTATAATTAGTATGAAAATCATTGCTACCGTCAATTAGCCGATTCAGAAAAGGAGCTTTCGTATATTTGTAATTATTTACTGATAAAATTGCGGCTTCCATTGGTCTTAGATTTGTATCTAAATTTATTCCCAGTGTTATACTTGCAGGCTTAATGAATTCATCTTCTTGTTCCGCTACACAAATATTATCGTCATATTCAAATTTTTCGGAAAGATACATTACTATATCTCTCAATTTACATAATCCTTGAGCTTTTAACTTTTTTGATACTTTTAATATAGAAGCTTTACATCTGCAAAGGCAGTTTCCATAGAGATCTGTTTCTCTAAAACTTTTTACTAATTTTTGAACGTAGGGACTATCAGCACTCTCGGGAACCGAAATTCTTTCAACTTCACAGGCTATGGAAAATATGTTTGTTAGGCATAGTTCAATTTCTGGATTATTTATAATATCATCAATAATGTCCAAACGATAATTAATAACATTTGTGTCCTCACACATGTTAGTAAATACTGATTTAATGAAAGCTCTGTAAGCTCCTGTCACTCCAAATTCATCAATTAATTTATCAAGTCCGATATCGGTACAACTATCATCGCTTAGAGATATTATTTTCTTACTCTTTTTTCTAGTTTCTTCATCAGGCCATAAAAGACTTACTCTGTTAACAAGGACAGATTGTGACATTTAAACTTCACCTCTCTTTATAGAAGATAAAATATACTTTCTATATTAATTATAAAGTGTACAGTGAGGGGAGAGTCAATAACTATATTATAGAGAAATATTATATGAGAAATTACTTTTGCTATAAAATGGACAGCATAGTTGGATGAAGAACTTAATAAACGTTATGGAAAATTGCAAAAGCAGTATGATAAATTTAATAAATTAGATTACATAAAAGACGTAGTTGTTATTTATAAAGATAACATTGCAGCAGGCTGTGGAGCATTTAAAAAATATAATGACAGAACAATTGAGATTAAAAGAATATTTGTAAAGGAAGCTTATCGCGGACAGGGGCTATCAAAACTATTATTAGCTAAATTAGAACAGTTTGGAATTGAAAAGGGATTTAAATATGCTGTTTTAGAGACAGGAGTAAAACAAAATGAGGCTATTGGTTTGTATGAAAGTAGTGGATATACAGTAATAGATAATTTTGGACAATATGAAGGAAATTCGAATAGTATATGTTTCAAAAAAGCACTATAAAAAGGAGTGCATCCTGTATGTGCGTTTTCTAAAACGTAAAAAACTGCTGCCAATCAGACACCAGTGCTATATTCTATCATTTGATTTTTAAACGTGTTTAGCAAATAAATATTAAAAAATATTGACATATGTATATTGTTAGATATAATTATTATAACTATACATCTTATATCATACCACATAATTAGATAAAAGTCAAGAAATATTTTTGCTACCATAATACAATTGGGAGGGTTTTTATGAATCTGCCAAATCTTTTTAACGCCAGGCAAGGTTTGCTAAAGAACACGTATGTTGAAGAATTGATAGAAGCTAGTAAAGAAAGCGGCTTATTATTAACTATTGAAGACGCAAAGAAAATAATTAACGAAAGAAGCAACGCATTAAAAAACTATGGAAGAGTTGATTTGAATTTTGAAGTTACAAAGAAGATAATTGGAACTTTTGATATATCTTCTTTCGCAAACGTAGAAAATTATGTGCAAATATTAATTGAACTTCAGGATTTATTTTATTATCTGAGAAATGAAACAGAGGATAGAATTTCAGATCAAAAAATACTTGAACTAATGAAAGATTTTTTTGAAAATAGTTGCGAAGGTTCAATACAACTGTTAGTTAGTAGAATAGAGGAATTCTCTAGAGAGTTTAGAAGCAGATTATCATCAACAGATAAAATAAGAATTGATTTAAGTACATTAGGTAATAGACAATATACCATATCACTTCTTAGAAAAAGTGTAAAGTTAGGAATTTTGAAAGGCGAAGCTGCGATTAAAATTCAGCGCAGCATAATGGATCTATTGAAGGAACAGATCATCAGATATACAGGAGGAGAAAACTCTTCGGTGAGTGAAGCGACAGCAGAAGGTTTACTAAATTCAATCCTTTATACTATAGATTTTTATTTGATCAGCATAGGTAATGCTGAAAGAGCATTGTTAGAACTTAAGAGCAACAGTATCAGCGAAATTTTCAAAAGTGGAATCGAATTATTAAATTGCTGTTTAAGGGAAACCAAGAGACTATATGAAAAAGTAAAAAAACACAGACTTAATGTAGATATAGAAGCATACAATTCAACTATAGATGAAGGAATACCAATCTTTTTTGAAAAATATAATGTAATCTTTGGAGCACAAAACACAATAGTGAGTGTAGATTATCCACTTATATTCGATGATATGCAGGTTAAAGGTATTGCGTATATAAAAAACTATCTTAAAAATTTAGAGCTTGAGAATGAGTTTTGCAGAAATTATCAGGATGAAGAGATAAATAAACTTTTAATGAATTATGGAAAAATGTGCAAACTAAATCACAGAATAGAATTTATTAATATATTCGAGGTTGTAATAAACAATGCGATATTTTCTAATATTTGCAGTAATAAGATGGGAATCCTCTCGATTTCAGAACAGCAGTACACTAAATTATACATACAACTTAAAGGAATGGAAACAAGCCTGATAAAGGAGCTTATTATTAGTTCATTAGAGGACTTAATAAATAATTTAAATATTCACAACACTAATCTTATTAGATATTTGAATAACTATTTGCTTTTTTTAGAATGTAGAATTTTTAATGCATTAGAACATAATTGTTTAGATAGCGTCATCGTAGTCGATCACCATAAGGATAAACAATATGGAGTTGTTTTTGATGAAGGAAAGCGGATGAATACAAAAGAGTTTAAAATAATGCTTGATAGAATTTTAAATTGTTCAAATGGAGCAGAAAAGGCTGAAATTATTTATTCATCAGTTTTTTCACTTCAGGATTATATAGATTTATTGAATGGAGATTGTCTGTTTGAAGATGATTATACTTATCTATTTTCTAAGCTAGGAGAAATTGAATTAACTATTTTGGTTAAAATAGTTTTTTTCGAGGAGCTTAGGGATGGTGATAGAAATATATCGCTTCTTATTAATAAAAAAAGTGATAAGGATATACAATGGGAAAAGTATTTCTGCGAATTTCTTCAAATGCTTGATAACAATAGAATAATACGAATTGAAAAACTTATAGATGAAGTGGATTATGAAGAATTAATCTTTTAATATTCATCATTTCTGAAATGTCAAGTGCCTGGCACTTGACATTTACATATAATTATGTTTTATATTATTTATTGATGAAATAAGGTGTGATTATAACATGATTAATTTTGAATATTATAAAGTATTTTATTACGTAGCTAAATATAGCAGTATCACCAGAGCAGCTGAGGAACTCTTTATATCACAGCCGGCAGTAAGCCAGATAATAAAACAGTTGGAAAATTCTTTGGAGGGCAATTTGTTTTACAGAACTTCAAAGGGAGTACACCTTACAGCAGAAGGCAAAGTGCTATTTACTTATATATCTCAAGGTTTTGAATATATGGCTTTAGGAGAACGTAAATTCAAGGAATTTATTAACTTTGAAACAGGGGAGATACGAATAGGAGCTAGTGATATGACGTTGAAATATTATCTGCTGCCATATCTAGAGGAGTTCCATAAACTGTATCCTAAAGTGAAAGTTAAAGTAACAAATGTACCAACACCTCAGACGGTGGAGTATCTTTATGCAGGTAAAATTGATTTTGGGATAGTTAGTCAGCCTGTAAATGATCATAAGGGAATTGATGTAATACCAGTAACAGCTATAGCAGACATTTTTGTTGCAAATAACAGATTTGTAGAACTTAAGGATAGGACTATATCACTGGAAGAACTTGATAAATATCCTATCATATGCTTAGAGAATGGAACTAGTACAAGAAAATATGTAGATGAATTTTTAAAAAACAATGAAATAGTTTTAAATCCAGAATTTGAGCTTGCTACCAGTGACCTCATTGTTCAATTTGCTGAAAGAGGCTTGGGTATTGGCTGCGTTGTTAAGAATTTTGCTGAAGAACTGATAGAAAATGGACAGCTGTTTCAGTTGAATTTAAATAAATCAATCCCTAAAAGAAATATCTGCATAATCACTCAGGATAAGTTGCCCATATCTCCATCAGGCAAAAAACTTTTAGAACTACTAATGCCATAAGTAAAACTTATGGCAAGTATAAGTAATATCAATTTCATTTATATTTAAATGTATGTTAGCATTATACTGTAAAAAGATTGATTAATTGATTAGACAAGCAAGTTGAGTCTTAAATTTGATGTTAACATAACAAGTTATTCCTTGTAACTTGCTGATTAAGCAAAAACAAAGTTTGTCTTTATATTTCAGGAGGGTTAGATTATGGTTAAAGCAGTAGTTGGTGCTAACTGGGGAGACGAAGGAAAAGGAAAGGTCACTGATATGTTAGCTGAGGAGTCTGATATTGTTGTTAGATTTCAAGGCGGAGCTAATGCGGGACACACGATAATAAATAATTATGGAAGATTTGCGCTGCATATATTGCCATCAGGAGTATTCAGACAGCAGGTTACAAATGTAATTGCTCAAGGGGTAGCTTTTAACATGGAAAGATTCTTTAGTGAACTTGATAGTCTTCTTGAAAGAGGAGTTCCTATGCCTGATATAAAGATATCTGACAGAGCACAAATAGTTATGCCTTATCATATACTTTTCGATAAATTGGAGGAGGAGAGACTTGGCTCTCACAGTTTTGGTTCTACAAAATCGGGTATAGCTCCGTTTTATTCAGATAAGTATCTTAAGACAGGAATACAGGTATGTGAGCTTTTTGATGATGAATTGCTTAAGGAAAATATAAAGAAGAATTGCGATAAAAAAGATGTCCTTTTGGAGAGCTTATACAACGCTCCAAAACTAGATAAAGAAGCTATATATAATGAACTTATAAGCTATAGGGAAAGATTGAAACCTATGGTATGCGATGTTGCGGTATTATTAAATAATGCTATAAAGCAGGGGAAAAAGATTTTGCTTGAGGGCCAGCTAGGTTCTCTAAAAGATCCAGACAATGGAATATATCCATTTACTACATCTTCTTCACCGCTGGCTGGTTTTGCTTCAGTAGGAGCTGGAATCCCACCTTATGAGATAAAAGATATTGTGACAGTGGTTAAAGCGTACTCCTCAAGTGTTGGAGCGGGTGCCTTTGTTAGTGAAATCTTTGGTGAAGAGGCAGATGAGCTTAGAAAACTAGGAGGAGACTCAGGCGAATTTGGTGCAACCACTGGCAGACCACGTAGAATGGGGTGGTTTGACGCTGTGGCTACTAAATATGGCTGCATGCTTCAGGGGACTACGGAAATAGCATTTACAGTTGTTGATACTTTGGGATATTTAGACAAGATACCTGTATGCGTAGCTTATGAGATAGACGGCGAAACGGTAACCGATTTTCCTGTAACTCCACTTTTAAATAAGGCAAAGCCTGTTTACACATACTTAGATGGCTGGAAATGTGATATACGAGGGATAAAAAAATATGCTGATCTTCCTGAAAATGCTAGAAAGTATATTGAATTTATTGAGCAGCAGGTAGGCTATCCGATTAAATATATATCTAACGGACCGAAGAGAGAAGAAATAATAGTAAGATAAATAGAATATGTATTTTTATAGGATTCGGTTGCAAAGCTTTATTTTTGCAGCTGAGTCCTATTATATTCTATATACATAAAGGATAAAGCACAGATAAATATAAAAAATATTAGCTGTTAAATTTGCTTGTACCAGCGAGGCATATAGGTATTAAAATAGTCGTAGTATTCAAGCATCTTAGTTATATTTCTAAGCATAACATCCACTTCTTTTCTGCCGAATTTTATTGCCCAAGGCACTGAAGAGAGTGAGTTAGAAGCTTGATATAAAGCTAGCAGCCTAAAAAAAACTTCTGGCACATCATTAGAAAAGTATCCATGAATTTGACCTATAACAAAAGGTTCACTAATACTGAGCGAAAATGCCGTGCGTTTATACTCCTCCCAGGGGTCTCCATAATCATATCGGTTAAAATCTATTACTCCTATGTGCAAACTTTCATTAATAACTAAATTACCAACATGAAAGTCACCATGTTGCATTGTCTGTTTTCTGTTTTCTAATAAATATCTATTGTCATTTATGTATTTAATAAGTTTGTCAGCGTGAGACACTCTTATGTCGCAATTTATATAGTTGTTTATATTCCTATCTATTTTTTTATTAAATCTATCGCTCCATTTTTGCTGATTTTTAGGTGCAGGTATAGTATGAATGGCTTTTAGAATCTGCCCTGCTTCTATGCCAAGTTTATACTGCTCTGTTTCATTTAATTCTGGTAAAACGGATTCGGCATCGTTTCCAGCTACCCAAGTTAAAAGCGAGTATACTTTTGCGTTGTTTGCATATGTTCCAAAACTGATTGGCATACTCATATTAATATTACATTCGGAAATTTTACTTAGAATTTCATATTCTCTTTTTTTATTTTCAAGAGTTGCTATATCGGAAGTCCTAAGTAAAAATTCTTTTCCGCAATCGTCTTTGATATAATATTTATCATCGTCTGACCAGCCTTTATTTATTTTATCGATTATTCTCCAGGTTGAATAGAAATCGATGCCTTTTAGCTCCTCATAGGTTTTCAATTTATCACTTCCTCACATGAAAAGTTTCTAATAATAGCTACTGGTTATTAGAAGTAATATAAATAATACAAACACAATAAGTCCTATTATTGCCTTTTTCTTTGTATATTTTATTGCATCTTCACTAGGTTCAAGATTCTGATTCTTATACTTCCATTTTTCGCCAAATAGTAGGCTATCTCTTGGAAATGCAGCTGTGTATAGAAATACAAAAATAATTGGAAGACTGAACACTATGGTAAGAAATATTTCACCAGCACTCATGAAACACCTCCTGATTATATAATAGGAATATTATACCATAATGATGTTATATATTTAAATATAGATAGCAATGTGAGAAAAAATTGCTATCTAACTTTTGAAATTCGACATACAAGTACAGTTAATATTGAGCGGTTCAGATATATTTCTCAAATGCAATTTGCCCACTATGCCATAATAATATATGTAAAATATGTTATAATTACACTGTGGTACACGTGTAATCGTAAATTACGAGAACATTATTTATTTAATGCGGAGGTAGTAGCAGTGAAAGATTTTCCAGAGTTTATGAAAAGTGAGAAGAACCATATTAGTAACAATCAGCAAAATACAAAGGATATTGATGGATATTTTTTTGAAGGGGAAGATGGTAGTCAGATGGCTTTTTGGACATGTTATTCTGATAGAACATCTAAAGAACATGAACATGAGTTTGATGAATATATGGTATGTGTTTGTGGGCAATATACTGTTACTATGAATGACCAAGAATTTGTCTTGAATGGTCACTTAAATCGAAACTTCTGTTGGAGAATTTGAAGATACTGTACAAGCTCTAAACTATTTCAAAGATACTTATATTACATATTTAGCTGAATTGGAGCGAAGATGTATATTTATTGAAAACGAAGATAGAATAAAAGTTGCAACAATTACTTGTTGGTGGAATTATAGTGAAACAAGGCAGGACCCTTGGATACATTGGAAGGCTGTTCACCCAGGATTTAAAATTACTTCAGAAAGTGGCCTTGGAGGATATAATAATGACAACTATTTAGAGGCTATGAAATTGCTTGAGAAATATATTACACCAACAAATAGGAAATTAAAGAGGTGATATGCATCTGCCATTTATGGTGAAGAAAAATTAAGAAGTTATATTGTATACATCTAAAAAATTTAAATTCATATTCTCCCTCCGATATTTTAGGAGAGCTATCCTGTTATACCTCTCCTTCTATATTTATCCCAATTCTTCAGCATCGATTTCATATTAATCATCCTTTCCATATACTTAATAAAAAACTTTGAGGCACTGAAATAGAAGTACCCAAAGTTCATATGCGCAATATTATACATTAGAAGCTTTGAAATTTCAATTATGCCTAAACATGTAAGAGATAGGTAATTGTCTTAGTCCATACTAAAGGTTGAATATTTTTTTGGAGAAACTCCAACGGCTTTTTTAAAGGATTTTAAGAAATTACTATAGTCGTTAAAACCACATTGAAGATAGACATCACTTATGGCCGTACCGTTTGAAAGTTTTGATTTTGCTATAGATATTCTTCTAGCTGTTATATATTTGTTTATAGTGGTGCCAGTAGTCTGTTTGAATATTCTGCATATGTAGGACTCACTCAGAAAAAAGTGTTCTGCTAGATGCTTAACCGTGATGTCTTTTAAGACATTATCATTTATATAAGAGATGATTTCCTGAGCTTGGTTGTTATATTTATAATATGATAGAGTTGAATTTTTATTATCAACAAACATTTTAGTTAAATAGGTAACAAGTTCAATAAAACAGGAATACTCAATTCTATCTGAGCCAAAACCTTCTGCGCTCAGAATTTTGCTTATAAAATAAATAAATCTATTTTGCTGTCCTTTATCTAACTCTATTTTGTGACTGAAATTTTCTACATTCCGGTGTGTAAAACAATACTCTAGGTCAGTTTTACTGCTGGAGACGGATTTCAGAAAATCAGGATGAATAGAAATAACTATTCGTTCATGAACCTGTTTATTTATTTGGGAAACATAGTGACTTTCAAACTGATTTATTACAAATAAGTCACCAGGTTTAATATCATATAGTTTATTAGCAATGAGGAATTGTTGACCTCCGGAAATAGAATAATAAATTTCGTAGCAATCATGTATATGAATAGACATAGTTTCTTCTTCTGTATGTAAATGTGCAATTGAGAAATATTTATTTTTTATGCAATCGCTAACTGCTTCCTTACAGGATTTATATTCTTTCATAGAAATTCACCGCCATAAATCATCATTAATTTAATTATACTTGTTACTTCAAGATTTGCAATATTTCTAAAAAAATAGCACAAGAAATAGTTAAAGTATAATAGTATAATTAAGTTATCAAATAAATATGATCAATTGGGGAGGAATATCTAATGAATATTACGGAGAAATTTTCATTAAAGGGAAAAATAGCATTAGTAACAGGAGCATCTTACGGAATAGGATTTGCTATTGCAACAGCATACGCTCAAGCTGGAGCAACAATAGTATTCAATGATATTAATCAGGAATTAGTTGACAAAGGTTTGAAATCCTACGAAGAAGTAGGAATTAATGCTCATGGATATGTGTGTGATGTTACAGATGAACAGAAGGTAAATGAGTTTGTTAGCAATGTAGAAAAAGAAATAGGAGTAATTGATATTTTGGTCAATAATGCAGGAATAATTAAGCGTATACCAATGCTTGAAATGAAGGCCGAGGATTTTAGAAAAGTTATCGATGTGGATTTGAATGCTCCATTTATAGTATCAAAGGCAGTAATACCAGGAATGATAAAAAAAGGCCATGGGAAAATCATTAACATATGTTCAATGATGAGTGAATTAGGAAGAGAAACAGTTTCGGCTTATGCAGCAGCCAAAGGTGGACTTAAAATGCTGACTAGAAACATTGCTTCCGAATATGGTGAATATAATATTCAATGTAACGGAATTGGACCAGGTTATATAGAAACACCTCAAACAGCTCCTCTTAGAACACCAGAGCATCCATTTAACAAATTTATAATTTCAAAAACTCCAGCAGCTCGTTGGGGTACCACTGAAGATTTAATGGGACCGGCTATATTTTTAGCTTCTGATGCTTCAGACTTTGTAAATGGTCACATTCTATATGTTGACGGTGGAATTTTAGCTTATATTGGCAAGCAGCCACAATAGCAGGAGGAAATGAAAATGAAGATTGCATTAATTAATGAGAATAGTCAAGCAGCAAAAAATCAGTTAATATATGAAACTTTAAAAAAAGTTGTTGAACCGATGGGACATGAAGTATTTAACTATGGAATGTATGGTGCTGATGATAAAGCACAGCTTACTTATGTTCAAAACGGTATTCTTACAGCTATATTAATCAATTCCGGTGCAGCAGATTATGTAGTAACCGGATGTGGTACAGGAGAAGGCGCAATGCTGGCATGCAATTCCTTTCCAGGAGTATTATGTGGTCATATTGTAGATCCATCAGATGCATATATGTTTTCACAGATCAACGCAGGAAATGCAATAGCACTTCCTTTTGCAAAGGGTTTTGGATGGGGAGCAGAATTAAACCTTGAATATATCTTCGAAAAATTATTCCAAGGTGAAATTGGCCAAGGATATCCAAAAGAGAGAGCGATACCAGAACAAAGAAACAAAAAGATTCTGGATCAAATTAAAAAGGTTACATATAAAGATATGGTAACTATTTTAAAAGAGATAGATCAGGAGCTCTTAAAAGGTGCTGTAAGCGGCGAAAGATTTAAAGAATATTTCTTTGATAACTGCAAGTGCGAGGAAATTGGAGACTATATCAGAAGCATATTAGAGTAAATAATTCAGCAAATTAAGATATTAGGAACTAGAGAAGATTAAAATCTAGTTCCTTTGTACTAAGCACAGAAAATAAATAGGAGATTATGATCATGGATAAGTATAGAAAAATTAAATGTCAGCTGATAGCTAAAGAAATGGCGGAAATTTTAGAACAAAAAGGATATACAAGCTATTATGCAGAAGATAAGGATGAGGCTAAAAAGTTAATTTCAGACCTAATACCAGAAGGCTCAAGCATATCAGTAGGTGGCTCTGAAACGCTTGGAGCTATGGATATCATTGAAGATTTCAGAAGTGAAAAATATAAATTTTTCGATAGATACAAAACGAAATCCTATGAAGAGACCTATGAAATTTACAGACAATCCCTATTATCGGATTATTTTGTGAGCAGTGCTAATGCCATAACAAGAAACGGACAAATTGTAAGTACTGATTCCTCAGGAAACCGGGTTGCAGCAATGATTATTGGGCCTAAGAAAGTAATCATAGTTATGGGAGCTAATAAAGTCGTTGATAATCTAGATGATGCTTTCAAACGAATCAGAGAGATAGCACCACTGAATGCCATAAGAGTGGGGCACAAAGCTCCCTGCGTTCAAACAGGAAAATGTATGAATTGTGAAGTTCAACAATCTGTATGCAATTATACTGGAATTATTGAAAATGGCCGTAAGGAATCAGGGAGAATTACAGTTATTATGGTAGCAGAAGAATTAGGTTTTTAAATTATACGTATAGCCGCTCAATGTTGAAAGATGAGCGGCTATTTATTATTGTTGAGATAAATTTTTGTTAATAAGAGCAAACGACCTTACTGCTTCATTTCTGATGTTTAACAATTCCAGCAATTCACTTTTACTGAAATCAACATAGTGAGCTACATCTTCATCGGTTACATATCCTCGACTTTTAAGCTGTTCATTTGAACTTTTCATATGTCCTCCAAAATGAATCATAAGAATTTTTCAAATAATTTGTGTAAAATTGCAATGAGTTTTATCGTATATGTTTTATTATAGAATATAACTTAATATCCTTCAATATTATGTGTTTCAAAACAATGGTATGGTAGAATGTATTTAGAAACTATATTTTAAGAAGTAAGCTTAGGAAGGGGGGACGTAAAAAAATGTTAGATACAATATTTTTCGATTTGTTTCATACGTTAGTAACACTGGATGGTAATAATTCTAGGAATGAATATGATGTGCTAAACATATCAAAAGATGAATGGGAAAAGTATGCTGAAGATAAGGAGTTATATTTTCTTAGGGCAACTGGAAAGGAAAAAGATCCTAGAAAAATAATAGAGAGTATAATTGATAAAATGGGTTTGGAAGTTAAAGATGATGAAATTGATGAGATTTTAGAACTTAGAAAACGGAAATTTGAACGATCCCTACTGAATATAGACACTGCAATTCTAGATGTTCTTAAAGATATAAAGAAAAAAGGGATAAAACTGTGTTTAATAAGCAATGCCGATACGATTGATGTAATGTACTGGAAGCAGTCGCCTCTAAGTAATCTATTTGATGAAGCTATTTTTTCATACGAAGTAGGATATCTTAAACCGCAGGCTGAAATATACAATTTAGCACTTAAAAGTATGAATACAATACCCGAAAGATCCATATTTGTAGGAGATGGGGGTTCTGATGAATTAAAGGGCGCAAAGGAACTCGGCATAAAAACTATATTCACAAGATATTTAATAGAAAAAGAGGAAGAAGAATATAGAAAAATCAAACAGTTTGCTGATTATTACGTACAAGATTTTAATGAGATCCTTAGTGCTATAGATATACAGGCGGCGGTTTAGTTTAGCTGATTATAAAGAAAAATAATAATTAGGGGGACGATGGTATGAAAAAGTCAAGAGTAATATTAGGAATATTAATATCATGTGTTTTTACTATTATGTTATTAGGTTGTGGTGGATTCGAAGAAAGAACAGAAAAACCAGCCATATACCTATATCCGACTGAAAACCAGGATGTGACTGTAAAACTAGATTACAAAGGAAAACTTACTACAACTTATCCAGATTACAAGGATGGATGGAAAGTCACTGCTGAGCCAAGCGGGAAAATAATTAACAAACAAGATGGAAAAGAATATAACTATTTGTTTTGGGAAGGTGTTCCATCAAAAACTGAATGGGATTTATCTAAAGGATATGTTGTTAAAGGAAAAGATACAGAAAAATTTCTTCAGAATAAACTTTCAAAGTTAGGTCTTAATTCGAAGGAATATAATGAATTTATAGTATACTGGCTGCCACGTATGCAAAGTAACAAGTATAATTTAATAACCTTTCAAAATAAACAATATACTGATTTAGCTAAACTTAATATTAATCCCCAGCCTGATTCTTTGCTAAGGGTTTTTATGGTGTTCAAGCCATTAACAAAGCAGATTGCTGTAAAAAAGCCAAAGATAAAGCCATTTGAGAGAAAAGGATTTACTGTTGTTGAATGGGGAGGAACAGAAATAAAATAATGTTAAGATAGGCCACTAAAGAGTAAAGAGAAGGAAGAAATCGCGTCCTTAAGGAGTCAATTTCATTATATGATATCGTATATTTTATTTAGTTTACGTTTTTGGGAGTTAAGCTGTTTGTCCAAAAGATGTAATTATATAATATGCGAAGTGATATGAAGATAACTTTTAAGAAAATACTAAAAAATAAATAAACAAGAAAAATAATTTGGAAGAAGTAATTTAGAAAATATAGGGTTTCTATACGTAAACTTAACTTATACATGGCGAATTATCGAACGCTTTAACGATCATTCGCCATGTATAAGTTAATAGTTGAAGTAGAAACCCTTATAATACTTTGTAAATGCATAGAGCTGGCATAGGGGAGGAAGTGGTTGGAGGAGGCATTTTCCAGCCGACGGAAATCACTTTCTCCCTTATCCTATCTTCCGAACTTGGTTTTAATGCTTGTCCAATAATCAGCATTCTCAAGTCCAAGTCTCCATATTCCAATACCAGATAGATTATATGAATTTACTAAATTCAACTTATAATTTAAGCTTTGAGCATTCTCAAACCATACTGTATGACTTATTCCAGATGAATCTGAATAATTAAAATAAGGAGATTGTGAAGTTGAATCCCACTTTATTGCAGCTCCATGAGTAGATGCTAAGTTATAAATGGAGGAAATACCATAGGCTTTAGTTCCGCTTGAGGACCAATCATATCCATAGCCAGCAGTTCCTAAAAGCAGTTTTTCTTTTGGAATAACAGTTGATGCATATTTAATTACATTTTCAACCCAACCTATGGAAGCAATAGCACCTGGTGAACCTCCAGGATAGTGCTCGTCGTATGTCATTAATACGATTTTATCAGAGTAAGCAGCTAAGGCTGCATAGTCAAATGCTCCGTTCCAGGATGCTGTGGGACTGTCACTGATTTTGGCTGGAACAGACATGGTTACAGAGAAACCTTGTGGCTTCAGCGTATTATTAAGCTCCTTCATAAAGGTTGTAAGATAAGTTCTGTCGTAATAGTATACGCCTTCAAAGTCAATATTTACCCCTTTGTAACCATTGCTTTTTAACGAGGTTAGGATATTATTTATCAAAGCTTGTCTATTTGTTGAACTCTCTAATAATGTTTTAGCTATATTTCCGTCAAAGTTGTTTGATACCATAGCCATTGCTTTAATACCATTAGAATTTGCATAGCTTATCTGGTTTGCTGGTACAAGACCAGAAATATTTCCAGTGCTATCGGTTATATAAGTATGGGTGGCAATTTCATCGATAGTTGATGTATTTGCAGTCATAGAGTTATAGGAGGAACTATCCCCTGAATAGTAATAAGTTGAAAATCCTAGTACAAGTTTTTTAGCACTTGTAGTCGTTGATGACTGTAAGGTTGTAAGACTTATATGGGGTGAGTCTACAGATGTACCATAGGAATTATACGCTCTTACAAAATACCAGTACTTTGTGTTGGAAGTAAGTGATATGCTTTTATAGCTGGTTGCAGAGACAGTAGCAATTAATGCATAGTTTGAATCAATAGTAGTGGCTCTGTACACCTTATAACCTGAGGCGTTTGATACAGATGCCCAACTTAAGGTTACTTCGTTAGCAGTAAGTCCCGAGTATATTAATGAAGTCGGGGAAGATGGTGCAGTACCTTTTTTTACAGCAGTTTTTGCCAATACCAGACTGTTGCTTAGTATTAAGATAAAGGTTAGAGTGAAGATAGACAGTAGTTTTTTATAAGATTTCAAGTATAGCACCCCTTTCTTGTATATTTCATTTATCGGCTGATTCACGACAATACTCGACAAGCAATTTGTGGCTAAGTTTCCTAATTTATGTGATATTATATATATAGAGAATTCATATAAATAAAGGGGAAATACAAAATGATTATTAGACCTGCTCAAATAGATGATGAAAGAAAAATAGCAATATTAATAGCTGAGTTTAGAGTTGAGTTAAGAAAGTTAAAAGGTATTGAGACTACAGCAAATGAAAACGAGGCTGTAGAAGAATTCAGAGGATATTTAAACAGCAGATATAAGACCTTTATTGCTCAAGATGATAACGAAGAACTTATTGGATACATGGTTCTTAAAATTGAAGATATAGTCGTATGGGTTGAATCTTTATTTGTATGCAGTAATGCAAGAAGAAACGGTATAGCTTCAAAATTATATGATAAAGCGGAAGAAATTGCTGAAAGTCTTGGAGGGGACACGTTATATAATTGGGTTCACCCAAATAATCATAGAATAATTCCTTTTTTAGCTAAGAGGGGGTACGATGTTTTAAATTTAGTAGAAGTAAGAAAGAAAAGAAGAGGCGAGACTGCAAAAGAAGTGGTAAATGTAGGAGAATATAAATTTAAATATTAATTATGAAAAAAGTAAAAAGTAATGTGCCTAAAGGTTAATCTACCAGGTACATTATTTTTTACTTTTAGGAATTTATGTATTTTTCCAATTGTGGATAACTTTTAATTAGTATCAAGATACACCACTAAATAGTAGAAAAAGTGGTTGCTAAATAAAAAAACGGTACAGCGTGTTTACGAAGAAGTTAAAAAGAGACAGTAATATATTTTGAAGTTAGTGAATTAAGATAGAAAGGTAATAGAAGCAGTATAATAAGAGTATTCTGTGAATATTAAGAGTCAGGGCATAGGAAATGTTTACAGTCGGGGTTATCTAAGCACGCTCATTATCATTCGCAGATAACCCGTTAAAGGCCATTTAGGCCTTTAACCAACGGAGATATAGAGTGAATTTAGCAATTGTCAGCAAATTTTATGCAAATTTTCGTTAAGATTTGGGTAGTGTTTGAGGCGTAGCCGAGTTTGCCCAAATTAGAAAATTTACATAAAATTTGTGTTACAAGTGCTTAATGAACGGATCAATCTCCGTAGTGCCACAACATTTCTTTTTTTACTCTCTAGGAATTTATGCTTTTTACCAATTATGGATAACTTTTGGCTAATGCTAAGACACTTTTATATAAAACAAAAAAGATGATCACTAAATAATGAAATGTTATGTTATGGTTACGAAGCAATAAAAAGAAACGGTACTATATTTTGAAGTTAATGAATTAGGAGAACAAGGCAACAAAAGCAATATAATAAAAGCATTTTGTGAACATTAAGAGTTAGGGCATTAAAAATGGTTACACTCAACGGAGGCATTTGGAGTGAGTTTAGCAATTATCCGTGTCTTTTAGTCAATTTCCGTTAAGATGGCGAATTGTTTGAGGCGCAGCCGAGTTATGAACCATTAGGAAATTTGACTAAAAGATGCGGTGAAATTGCTTAACGAGCGGAACTAGCCGACATAGGGTGTAACCATTTTTTACTAATTTGTTTCATAAAAGAATTAGAGAAACTCAATAATGGAAAATTATGATACTATACATAAAGAGGGATTAAATTAAGGAGGAATAGAAATGGATTCAATTGAAAATAAACGAATCGAATTAGAAGAAATGGCTAGTTTCTTTGACAAGAGAGTAGATACCTATGATGAACATATGAAAAACGAAGTGGATGGTTCAGATCAGTATTATATTGAAACAGCAAAATATATACCGCATTGTAGCAATTTGAAACTTTTAGACTTAGGTTGTGGTACAGGGCTTGAATTAAAGGAGATATTTAAAATAAATCCAACTGTTAATGTAACTGGAATCGATCTTTCAAAGAAGATGTTAGCAAAATTGAAAGAAAAGTATGAAGAAAAACAGGAGCAGATAAGTTTAATTAACGAATCGTATGTTGATATAGAATATGGAAAAGAAGCTTACGGCGCAGTTGTTTCGGTAGAGACTTTACATCACTTTGCACATCAGGAGAAACTCAAAATATATAAAAAGATATACGACAGTCTTATAGATGGAGGCGTATATGTAGAAACAGATTATGTTGCTAAAGATCAGGAGTATGAAGATTATTTCTTTAATGAATTAAAAAGGATAAAAGAAGAAAATAAGATAACAGAAGGGTTCTATCATTATGATACACCATGTACAGTAGAGAATATAATCATTCTGATGGAAAAGGCTGGGTTTAAAGAGGCTGAACTGAAATGGAGAGAAGAAGGAACAGCCATCATTGTAGCAAAAAAGTAGATTTCTTAATAAATTAATATGTTTTATAATATGTTTTTATTGTACTAAATATGGTTTATGCACTATAATGCTATTGATGTTGATTAGTTAATCTCGTCAATAGCACTTATTTTTGGAGGCTTAAAATGAAAGATTTATTTCTTCTTATGGCTACATTTATAGCTTACTTTGTAAAAGGAATAACTGGTTTTGGAAATACTCTAGTTATGAGTCCGCTATTCTCTTTTGTAGTATCAAACAGGGTAACTACACCGGTAGACCTTATATTTAGTATACCTACAAATACATATATAGCCTGGAAGGAAAGAAAGAACATATCCTTAAAAATCGTTCTGCCTTTGTCCATTATGCTTTTTGTAGGTATTATTCCTGGGACTTTCTTATTAAAAACGGGAAACGACAAAATGCTGAAAGCGATTTTGGGAGTAGTAGTAATTGGAATGGCAATAGAGATGATTACTAGAAAATATTCTAAAAGAAAAATAAATAGGACTAATCCATTAATATTAATCATTATCGGAGTACTTTCGGGTATTTTGGCAGGCCTTTATGGCATCGGAGCGCTTCTGGTTGCATATATAAACAGAACAACAGATAACAAGAGTGCCTTTCGTGCAAATATCTGCTGCGTTTTTCTCACGGATAATATAATTAGATTATTTATATACAGCTATACTGGAATATTGAATATGCATGTAATAATCCTTTCACTGCTTCTTTCACCTGCAGTGATAATTGGAATGATGGCAGGAATGAAAGTTTATTCAATGATGAAAGAAGATACAGTAAAAAACTCTGTGATAGCTCTGCTTATAATAAGTGGTGCTGTGCTTATAATAAAAAGCAATTTAATATAATAACTCCAAATTAGCAAGCCAGTCAAACTTATCTGACTTGCCAATTGACATGCTAAAATGTAATCATTTTATCCTTAACTTCTAAGGCTAACCTCAAGGATTTGATTGCATCATCTAACCAAAGTATTCCGTAAATGTTACTTTTGCTGCACTCTAATACATGTTTAAAGGCTTCTTCATAACAATTTTTACTCTCGAGGTCTACATTTTCTTCTTTTTTATCAGTGAATAGTTTTAGAGAACTTTCTGTTCTATCAGCATATCCATTTTCAAAATATTCTATAGTTCCATACTCAAAATCAGCCTCATAGCCAACGGTAAAAGCATGGTATTTTGGAATCAGTGATGAAGCTTGGATGTTGACAATTGTATTACTATTATAAGTTAGAATAGCTTCTACATGAGCTTCGCCATCTTTAGGTTCAATTCCATATGAAGAAATGTTTTCGGGATTGCCAAGCAGCCAACTTATAAAATCAAATTCATGTATCATAAGATTTGTAACTATCTTGTCTAGGCCTAATTTGCCCCATATTGGAGGTGTCTTTCGTTTAATATGCAAAACTTTTAATTTGCCAAGTTTATTATATTTTACAAGATTATAAAGATACCTGTAGGGTGGTTCGAATTTAATGAAGTTATCAACGTAAACCTTCTTTCCATACCTATTTGAGGCTTTTTTCATAGCCAATGCGTCTTCTAAATTTAGAGCGACTGGAGTTTCACAAAATACATCTTTTCCATTTTTCAAAGCGCCAATAACATATTCTCTATGTATGATACTTGGCATACATACATCAATTAGATCAATACTTTTGTCTGAAATTATACTTTCCAGATCATTAGTTGCTTCTATTCCCGTTTCAATACTTATTTTTTCAAGTTTTTCCTTATCCCTTCCATAGATGATGATTGAATCAACGCTTGATATGTTCTTATAAAGCCTTGCATGATAAGCGCCAAAGCCTGTACCTAAAATTCCTATTTTCATAAATATTCCTCACTTTCAATTTATAGAAAAACAATACTAAAACTTTTCCTGCAAACACCGAAAGTTTATTAATCTTTGCATGTTTGCAAGTTTATAGTTGAAGTTGTTTATCTACATTTGGTAAAATAAGTATAGCAATCAATTGTTGACAATAGTGTGTCATAAATATTTATGAAGAAGGAATTTTAATGAGATTACATAGAATGATTTCAATATTACTGCTAGTTGAAGCGAAAGGGAAAGTCAAGGCTAAAGAACTGGCTGCAGAGCTTGAAATTTCAGTGAGAACTGTCTATAGAGACATTGATTCCCTCTGTGAAGCTGGCGTGCCGCTTACCACAGACACAGGTCCAAATGGGGGGATACATTTTGTAGAAGGATATAGAGTAGGGATAAAGAATATGCAACCCGATGAGATTATAAATCTGTATTTAGGTGGAATGGGAGTTAAGGCAGATAAAAAGAGTGATATGGCTATGAAGGTTAACACAGCATTATTAAAGCTGCAGAAAAATTTATCTCCTGGAATAAATGAAAATCTAAATAAAATTAAGAAGAGATTTTATGTAGATGATACACCCTGGTGGGGCGAAAAACGTTCGTTAGGCAATATAGATATACTTCTTCAGTCACTTTGGCAGAATACAAAACTGTCAATAACTTATACAAAACATAATGGTGAAGTTTCTAACAGAAATATAATGCCCTATGGAATTGTAGTAAAACAGGCGGATTGGTATTTAGTTGCATATTGTGAGATGAATAAGGATATAAGAACGTTTAAATGTGAAAGGATAACAGCATGTAAAACCTTGGATGATGATTTTATTTTTCCTACAAACTTTTCTGTAGAAGAATTCTGGAAAAGAAATCATAAACAATTTGTTAATGAATGTAAAGAAAAAGAGCAGTATCCTGTTACCATACGTTTAGGTAAATGTTTTGAAGATAAACTGGATAATTTTCAAGTTTATAAAGTTGAGAAAAAGGATGAATGTATTGAAGCTATAGTAAATATGCATAAGTATGAATTTGCAATTGGAGAGGTACTGGACATTATAGGTTGTGCTGAAATATTAGCACCTGTTGAATTAAGAGACTTTGTTAAGAAGAGACTTCAAATTATGCTTAAAAAATATGATTTTTGATTTACTATATAAGTTGTGAAAGTTCTAATACATTCTGACTTCTAAAAGATCCTAGGGTCGAACCGATTCAGCAGTGATATTTTAGAAACCATAATGTAAGAACTTTATTGCAACTTATATAGTTTATGATAAATTTGAAATTATACCATGATATGATACAATAGCATATATCTAACGACGGGAAATTATAACTATTGCATATTTATGCGATATCAATATAGCTGTGAGGAGACAGGTAATAATAAATGATAATTATATTTTGCGGGGGAGTGTAATGAAAAATATACCAAACATAATATCTATATTAAGAATTTTGTTATCTGCAACTCTATTTGTTTTGAAACCACTAACCTTACTGTTCCTGCTTATATATTCTATTTGCGGATTTAGTGATATTATTGATGGATATATTGCAAGAAAAACTAATTCTGCAAGTAGATTTGGTTCGATACTAGATAGCATTGCTGATATTATTTTTATGAGCTCTGTAATTATTGCTTTATTACCAATATTGTTGATTCCAATTAAAATATTAATATGGATAATGCTGATTACTTTTGCTAGAATTGTCTCATTGCTCATAGTGTACTTTAAATATCATACTTTTGCTATTCTTCATACATATGCAAATAAGGCTACTGGGCTCTTTTTGTTCTGCTGCCCATATTTATTTAGGTTTGTTGATATAACTATTTTAGGGTATGTGGTATGTGCTATTGCAAGTTTATCTGCAATTGAAGAATTGGTGATAAATATAACATCAAAAGAATTATTAAGGAATAATACAAGCATATTTATGAAACAGTGACAATTGAATTTATTTCTAACATGATTTTTATAAATATGTTATAATTTAGTTTAACATTTAAAAATCTAAGGAAATAATTCTAAAACTGAGTTTATACATATTGAGAATTTAATTAGGATATTTAAGAGTGCAAGGAATAATGAGAGTATCTGTAAAGCATATAATGTCACGAATCCTGAGAATATTACCTGGGAAATTATGTTAAAATATTATGAGAAAGTAGTAAAAAAGCAAGCTGTATCGGATGAAAGAATGCTAAAAGTAGTGGAGGAGATGGGCAATGTTTAAATTAGTTGAACCAAATGATCTTATGAAAGATGAGTATATTTCCTATATATCTGAATGGGAAAATGCCGAGGAAGAGATAGTACCTGCAGCTTCAAGGAGAGACGGCAAGAATTATGAAGAACTAATTATAAAATGGAGAGAACAAAAAACGAATAAAGCATACTCTAATGGGTTTGTACCGGCATCGTTATATTTTATGGTAGATGAGAACGGAAAAATCTATGGATCTATACATATCCGGCATGAACTAAATGATTATTTACTAAAAATCGGCGGGCATATCGGATATGGTATTAGACCTTCAGAAAGACAAAAAGGGTATGCGGCTAAGATGCTTTCATTAGCATTACAAACGGCAAAAGAATTTGGCATAAACAAAGCACTTGTAACCTGTGATAAAAGTAATTTAGGTTCTGCCAGAACAATAATTAAAAATGGTGGGGTTTTAGAAAATGAAATTATTGAGGACGGAGAATTAGTACAGAGATACTGGATAGAAATAACATAGGGACAAATTTAGATGAAAAAGCTTGGCTGGGATAAACGTTCAGATTTATTTATATATTCGAAAAATTTTAGTTAAAAGAGGTAAGCCATGAATTTTAAAGGTAAAAATATTTTTATAAGATTTCTTGAAAAAGGAGATGCTGAAGCTTTACTTAATCTACATTTGAGAAACAGGGATTTTTTTCAGAAGTATTCACCTGCTTATAGTGAGGAATTTTATACACTGGAGTGGAAGATACAATCAATAGAAACTTCTATAGAAATGCGAAAAAACGATAAAATGTATTCTTGGGGAATATTTGATAACGAGTATAAAAAACTCGTTGGTACAGTTGACCTGTTCCAAGTCTTTCGAGGCGCGCTTCAAAGCTGTCTTTTAGGCTATTCGCTTGATAAAGAATATAATGGCAGAGGATATATGACTGAGGCAGTTTCACTGGTGGTTAGATTCGCGTTTGATGAATTAAAACTTCACCGTATAGAAGCTGGGGTTAGGCAGGATAATATAGGCTCCATGAGAGTATTGGAAAAGGCAGGGTTTCATAAAGAAGGGATAGCTATAAAGAATGTTAAAATAAATGGCAAATGGGAAGATCATCAAATGTTTGCGATAATTTCAGACAGAGAATGAATTAAAGGGATGAGTGACCGGAGGAGGCATTTTTCAGCCGACAGAGGTCACTGATCCCTTATTTTACCCCGTATGTAGCATAATACTCATCAATTCTATTTTTGATTTCATCACTAATAACCACTTTACCGTTAATTTCACGATTATATAAATATGATACGATTTCTTCCATAGTGACAATGGAGCAGGTTTTAAAATTAAATTCTTCTTTAAGCTCTACTAAGGCAGATTTAGCGCCTTTACCTCTCTCCATTCTATCAACGGAAATGATTAGGCCAACTACATCAACGTCGCCTTGGGCTTTTATTATTGGCATTGTTTCATATATAGAAGTGCCAGCAGTTGTTACATCCTCAATAATTAATACTTTTTGCCTATCTTTGATTTTGCTTCCCAAAAGTATCCCTTTGTCACCATGATCTTTGATTTCTTTTCTGTTTGAACAGTAGGAAACATCTGCACCATATAGATTGTTAAGAGCAATACAAGCTGATACGCTTAGAGGTATCCCCTTATAGGCTGGTCCAAATAGTATATCAAAATCTGTTCCAAAATTTTCTTTTATTGCTTTAGCGTAGAACTCGCCCAATTTTTTTAGCTGTTCACCTGTTCTAAAGTTTCCAGCATTAATAAAAAATGGAGTTTTTCTTCCGCTTTTTGTAACGAAATCTCCAAAGGTAAGCACTCCACTTTCAAGTATAAATTCGATAAATTGTTTTTTATATTCCAGCATCTTTTACCTCCATAATGTAGACTTAACTTTTATTTATTATACACTATTTATTATTTATTTAATAGAGAAGTATTAATTAAATAAGAAAAATGTGGATATATTTCGCAATACAAAATGCTTATAAAATGAATTGTGATATAATACTATTAGTTAAAGGTACTAATAAAAATAGTAAATCGTTACCAAGACTGGGAGGCAAAATTGATGGCGTTAGAAAGTTATACTAAGTTATACAAGAAAAGATACTTATTTAATATGGCAGCAGTGATTATTTGTATGGTATTATGCTTAAGTGCATTTCTTATAGAATTCCATATATCTTCAACAAATGCTCACAATCCTAAAACAATAAATGGCAGTAGTGATTTAAAAAAAGCAAGTAGTAATAATATTTATGCAAAGCTTAAAACAAAGCATATATATAATCTATCTTTCGAGATGGACAATTATAAGATATATGGTATATTGTTCGATGGGAAAATTGTAACTTTGGTAGTTACCCAGGTGAGTGATGCAAAAGTTATTAAGAGCACGGATGGTATATACTCAGTTTCTGGAGAGATACAAACATATAGTGATGAAGAATATAAAAATTTAAAAAGAGGTTTGAAAGCTAAAGGTTTTAGTGAAACTCAACTAAATAGCCTGCTATCTAAGAACTATTTAAAATTTGTTTCACCGTACCATAATTTATATACTAGACTGCCAATTGAAATCATTGTTTTACTTATTTTATTTTTTAGATCAATGAAATATTTATGGACTAATAGAAGAGTATGCTTAAGTACTCAGATATATTCAAAAGGTAAAATAAAAGCTTTTTATTCAAATGTAGATGAAGAATTGACGAGACCAGATGTATTGACAAAAGGAATTTTTACAATAACACAAAAATATATCATAGTAAACTCAAACAAAATAGTGTTTGCCTTTCCTATAAAAGAAGTAGTTTGGATTTTTAAAAAAAATAAGAGCAGATTTTTATGGAATAAGCAGGATATAGTATTTATTTTTTCAACTGGTGAACAATATAAAGTTCCTATATATAAAAAATATGCAGATTTTACAGACGAGGTTATTAAATTAGTTTCTTCCGTATCCCCAACAACATTTACTGGAACATCAGAAGAACATTATATATTGTATAAAAAGCATCGAAGAGAATTTATGAAATATTGGGTAAGAAGGACCCAAGAAGAAAAAGCGAAATAATGAAATAATATAAATTAATTGAAGGTGGCTGTCACATTAGCAATTTTTAATTGCTTAGTGCTACAGCCACCTTTTTATAAAATTATCAAAAGGAGGAAATAATACATATATCATTATGTAAAAGGAGAATTAAAATGCTAAAATCTACAATAAATCCGAATATTTATCATGGAAATAATCATAAATCTAATTTTTTTGAAGGTTGGTATTTTAAGATAGAACATCCTACCCGAAATCTTACATACTGCTTTATTCCAGGAATATTTATGGAAGGAAATAAAGTGCAGCACCATAGTTTTATTCAAATTATAAATGGGCATGATATAAATTTTAAGTATATAAAGTTTCATAAGGAAGATTTTATAGCTTGTAAGGATAGATTTGAAATAAGTATAGGTGAGAATATGTTTAGTTTAAATAGGATTTCATTGAATATAAATAGGGACGGAGAAAAGATAAAAGGTAAATTAAACTTTAGTCATATAATCGAATGGCCAGATACTATTTTAAACCCCGGGAGTATGGGCTTTTATAATTATTTGACCTTTATGCAGTGTTACACTCAGGTATGTGCAATGGACGGAATGGTTGAAGGAAGTCTTAATATCAACGGTGAAAATGTAGATTTTACCGGTGGTAAAGTGTATATAGAAAAAAATTGGGGCAGCGCATTTCCCTATTCATATATATGGGCTCAGGGAAATTGCTTTACAGGTAGAGAGGTGTCAATTACCTGCTCCATAGGTCATATTCCTTTTTTTGTAACAAGCTTCACAGGTTTTCTTATAGGAATCTATGTGAAAGGAACCTTTTATAAGTTCACTACAATAAACAGAAGCAAACTTTCTATTGGTTATGAAAAAGATAAGTTGATTTTACAGTCGCACAATAGGGAATACTCAATTGAGATTGATGCATCCTATAATAAAGGAGATTTTGTTAATTTATTTGCACCAAGAGACGAGAGGATGATACCAATTGCTGCTGAAACGCTGCAAGGGAAAATCAATTTAACTATATATGATGAAAGGAAAAAACAGATAATTTTTGAAGATAGCTGTATAAATGCAGGAGTAGAGTTTTGCGGTAAATATAGAATTTTAGCTGAACTATGATTATTATTCTGTATATTAATTTCAAAACTGTCTAAAAAATGTTCGTGTAATATATACTTGCAGTTATAAATAAAAAAATATAAATCCTAGGAAAACATTCGAAAAAGGATTTACTAATGTAAAAAAATTGATCATATAAAATTGTAACAGTTCTAAGTTAAATTTATAGACGAAGTTATATCGATTTACTGAACTTAAGATAAGTGGTAATATGATATCATATGCATCAATTTATATTTGGGCGGTGAAGATAATGAAAATAGTATTTAGACAAGTTCAACTATATAAGTTTTTACAGTATTGCAACGAAACTAATATGGATAAGATTGTTTTAGATTGTGGAGCAGGAGGCAATTGTCCGCCATTAGCTTTGTTTGCGGATCATGGCTATAAAACCTATGGAATCGAACTATCTGATTCTCAGTTAGAAAAAGCTAAAGAATTTGAAAAAGAAAATGGTCTAAAACTTAACATAATTAAAGGAGATATGAGAAAGTTATCTTTTGGAGATGATTCTATGAGTTATGTGTATTCCTGGGGATCAATTTTTCATATGAGTAAGAATGATATAGCAAGATCAATTAATGAAATTAAGAGAGTATTAAAACCAGGAGGACTATGTTTTGTTAACTTTCTTTCAAAAGATGATTTTAGATATGAACAGGGAGAAAAGATTGGATACGGAGAGTATATTCAGGATGAAGATGGTTCAGATGTTATACATTCCTACTTTGATGATGAAGAAGCAGAGAAATATCTTAGAGATATGAACATAATATACAAAGAAAAACGAGTTTTTCACAGGATATATGAAGGAAAACAAATTAGACAAGGATATATTGATTACATATTTAAAAAGTGATAGAAATTTAAAGGAAGCTTCATATGCAATGCAGCTTCCTTTAATATATTAACAAATAGTTCTTTAATAACTAGGTTCCCAGATTTGAGATTGAACAGCTTCAGAGGCATCTGATATAGCTGCTCGATTTATATGTTCATTAACAGCTTGTTGAACTACGGCTGTTGCAACAAGTTTTGAGGCTTCCCTAAGCTTTGATACTGGAGGAAGGATTGGAGCACCAACCTGTGAAAGGTCTTGAAGTGAACCAATAGCGTGAGCAGCTGCAGACAACATTCCATCAGATACAACCTTAGATTTTGCAACGATAATACCAAGACCCAAACCAGGGTAAAGTAAGGCATTATTTGCTTGACCTATCATATATTTTACACCTTTATATTCTACAGGAGCTGAAGGACTGCCAGTGACTACCAAAGCTCGTCCATCAGACCATTTTATAACATCTTCAGCTTTAGCTTCGCAAAGTTTTGTTGGATTTGAAATTGGCATTATTGCAGGTCTTTCATTGAGCTTTGCCATGTTTTTAATTACAGCTTCCGTAAATGCACCATGCACACCTGAAGTCCCAATGAGAACGGTTGGCTTAACTGCATTAACTATTTCAGCTAGATCCGTAAGAGTTTTTTGAAATTCACCTTTTTTTCTTGCATACCTTTTCTGTCCTTCTGTTAAATCATCCATATCCTCCGTTAATAGACCTTGACGGTCAACTATATAAAAATGTTTCAAAGCTTCTTCTTCTGAAAGTCCACTATGTATTTTTTCTAATAAAATCTGATCTGATACTCCTATTCCAGCAGTACCGCCTCCAAAGACAAGTATTCTATGCTCACTTACGGGAATGTTTGTAACTCGCGCTATAGCGTTCATAGCTGATACCATCATTACACCAGTACCCTGAATATCATCGTTGAATGTGCATATTTTATCCCTGTATTTTTGAAGGATGTTTCTTGCATTACCTCGACCGAAATCTTCCCAATGCATAAGAACTTCAGGAAAAAGTTCAGTAGAAACATTAACGAATTTATCTATAAAATCATAATATTTTTCACCGGTTATTCTTTTATGTCTTGCACCTAAGTAGCATGGATCATTAAGTAAGCTTTCATTATTTGTTCCAGCATCGATTACTACAGGAAGTACATTTTTGGGGTTAACTCCAGCTGCAACGGTGTATACTGCTAACTTTCCTATGGATATTGCTACACCCTGCACTCCCCAGTCGCCAATACCTAGTACTCCTTCTCCGTCTGTTACAACAATAAGCTTTATCTTATCTAGATCCGAGATTGCTGCTTGCATTGAAGGTTTTATTCCGGCGGCATCGTCAACAGATAGAAAGACAGCATCTTTAGGTGTATCGAATATTTTTGAATAATTTATTACTGCATCACCAATTGTAGGCGTATATATTATAGGTAATAGTTCCACTATATGCTTTTTTACAACATAATAAAAAAGAGTACGATTTGTATCATAAAGGTTCATTAAAAAACGATGTTTATCTAAATTATCACTAATGGAACATATTTTTTTATATACACTTTGCTCCTGTTCATCAATAGTCAATACATAACTTGGAAGCAAACCAGTAAGATTATACTTTTTTCTTTCATCCAGTGTAAAAGCAGTTCCTTTATTAAGAAACGGATTTCTCAATAATTCATGAGGTTTAAATTGAAACATATATAACACTCCTTGCAATTAATGTTTTAATAGCTGAGATATTTATTATCTATAGACATATTATAACAGAATATTAGAAATTAGAATATGCTTTAAGCTAGTAACTCTCAAGTTACATATTAAAAATTATATATCAAATATATAATAATTTAAAATTGTGGTAAAATTATTTGTATTAATTATTACGAGACCAGGGGAGCAAATAATGAGGAATATAGGAACACGAAAAATAGAAACTAAAAGATTAATTTTAAGAAAGTTTAAAGAAGTGGATAAATTTGATATGTATAATAATTGGGCTTCAGATCCAGAAGTGACAAAGATGTTGACTTGGCCAACGCATGCTGCTATTGAAGTTACCGAAATAGTAATTAAAAGATGGATAAATAATTATAGTGAAAACAATTATTATCATTGGGCCATACAATCGAAAGAACCACAAAGCGTTATTGGAAGTATAAGTTTAAATAATGTCGATTATAGCAATGATAGTTGTGAAATTGGATATTGTATAGGAAAGAGATTTTGGAATAAGGGGATAGCAACAGAGGCTCTGAGGGCTGTGCTTTCATTTGCATTTAAGCAAATGAAAGTAAATAGAATTACAGGAAGACATCATATTGATAATGCCGCTTCTGGCAGAGTTATGGAAAAATGCGGATTTAGATATGAGGGAACGTTAAGGCAAATAATTAAGGATGGCAGAGGAAATTTGGTGGATTGTAAATACTATTCCATATTAAAAAACGAATTTATAGATATATAAATAGTATTTTAAAATGCATAATATTAGGAGGATATAAGCGATTGATTTATAATATTATAAATCAATTTATTTTTTGCTAAATATATTGACAATTGGTAGATAATATATGATAATAAATTTGTAGATAAGAATAAAATATTTGACATAAATAT
>NZ_MZGV01000011.1 GCF_002029235.1 Clostridium oryzae | reverse complement strand
GTATATCATAATAGCTATAACATAAGCTGTATAAAATTATAAACTACATGTTTGATATTATTAAATTTTTAGGAGATGAATTTATTATATTTGGCATGTAAATGTAAAAATAATTATATGTTATGCATTGACAAGCATTTTAGCCGATGCTATACTAAAATTGGTTTTAAAATAATGCAAACATGTATGAAACCGGAAAACTATTTATACAAGTATTTCTATATGCAATTTTGAGCAAAGGACATGTAGATGCTGCCTAATAGTCTCCAAGGCTTCAGCTAGAGCTATTCAAGTTTTTGAAAGCTGAGCTCTAAAATAAACAAAATGATAATAATAATTTAGCTCTCACAGCTATGTTGTTAAAATATTTCTACTATTAAATAAAGAAGAAAAGAGGATGAGATTATGTTAAATATTGACAAGAGTACCGTTGATTTTTTAGTAACTGACAATATGGTTAAAGAAGTAGAAAATCTTATGGCTAATCATTTCCCTAAACTTGATAAAGTTGTTGCTAAGATGGTTGAGAGAAAAGTTGATAGAGTTTACTTCGTAGCTTGTGGATCACCACTTTGTGCATGTCAGACTGCTAAGATGTTATTTCAAAAGTATTCTGATATTCCATGTGAAGCTTATAGCGGCTTTGACTTTTTAGATAACACTCCAGCAAAATTAGATGAAAGAACAGTAGTAGTTGGAGTTTCGCATTATGGCAAGACTGAGGAAGTGGTAAATTCAATCGCACGTGCAAAAGAAGCTGGGGCTATTACTGTAGGTATAACCAGAGACCCTTCTAACACACCATTATCTTCTACTGCTGAATACGTTATAGGGTATGGAGCAGAATGTATCTGGGAAATTCATTTGCTATCTACTTACTATATAGCATGCAAATATATTAATGCAGTAAAAGAAAACAGTGAAGTAAGTAAGATATTAGACGATATGAAAAAATTACCTGGTGTGCTTGCTGAACTTGTGGTTTCTGCAGAAGACAAGTCTAAAGAACTAGGTATAAAAGCAGGTAAATGGCCATTCATATACACTGTAGCAGCAGGCCCGTTATGTCCTTTAGCTTACAAGGAAGGTGTTATTACTATGCTTGAGTTTACATGGACTCACGGAGCCATGCTCAATGCTGCTGAATTTAGACATGGACCTTTAGAAGTTGTTGAAAAAGGAGTACCATATGTGTTTATGCTTGGAACTGATGAATCAAGACATACTACACAGAGGACAATTAATTTTGTTAAGAAAATTACAGATGATTACATAGTTTTTGATTATGCAGATTTGAATTGTGATTTACATCCTATGTTAGCTCCTATGGTTTTATTTGTTCCACTTGAATACTTCTACTATTACCTATCAATAAGCAAAGACCATAATCCTGATGATAGACGTTACTATGGTGGTCTTGTAGAATACTAAAATATATAAACTGATTAAATTTATATTTACTTACCTGTGGGACATGTCGCATAGGTAAGTAAATTTTATAAAATTTTTAGTATTTACTATCGAATACTATGTTATATCTATTTCCGTGAGAAAGCATAAAATTTTTATACATAATTATGATAACGTTTGTATAGCAATATGAATTGTGAAGGAGTGTTGTTTATGAAGATAGGAATGTTTACTTCCGGTTATCAGCGCAATCCTATAGAGGATGTGTGACGTAGTTGCTCCCTATGTCCAAAACGAAAGTATAATGGATTATTTTGATAAGCTGGGCAGTAAAATGCATCATATGCATATTGTAGACAGTGATGGAGCAAGTGATTCATATATTATGCCTGGAGAAGGCAAAATGCCATTAAAGGAATTAATGGAGGAACTTAAGTATATAAAGTTTGATGGAACTATGACTGCAGATAATGTTATATATGATGCAATTTTATATAAAAATTGATAGAAAGATAATTTATGATGCAATTTTTTAACAGAAAAACACATTGCAAACGATTAAGTGGTATAAAAATATTATTAAATTGTTGATTTACAATATCAAATATAGTATAATTTGCTCACAAGTGGTATATAAAATATGCTATTTGTATATAATATGCATTTATAACTAATTCATGCTGGTAGTAAATAGCAGCAAAACTTTTGTGCATCAGTGGATATGACAAAATAAAAAATAAAGGGGGAAATTATCATGTCAATGGAAATTAACAAAGCTCCTAATTTAGACTCTAGTGTTGAGCTCAAAAGAAAACTTGGACTAGGTGCAGCAGTGGCACTTGGTGTAGGAACGACAGTAGGATCAGGTATTTTTTCATCAGTAGGAAGTGTTGCTAGTGCAGCGGGATGTGCAGCATTTACTATTCTGGCATTTCTGATTGGCGGAATCATTAATATCCCAGCAAACTTAGTTTATGCAGAGCTTGCTACAGCGTATCCAGAGGATGGAGGGCAATATGTATATTTCAGAGAAGCAGGCTCAAGACCGCTAGCTTTCTTCTGTGGCTGGATAAGCTTTTGGGCTACAGATCCTCCATCAATTTCAATTATGGCATTAGCTATTGCAAATTATTTGGCATTTTTCACAGGTTTTTCAGGATTGACAGTTAAATTTGTTGCTACAGCTTTAGTTCTTATTTTTATGGCTCTTCATCTCCGTTCAGTTGAAGGAGGTGGAAGATTTCAAACCTTTATCACAGCATTTAAAATATTACCATTTGTACTTCTTATAGGAATTGGTCTATTTTATATTAATGGAGGTATGTTGGTAGAACCTGCACATGCAGGAGCCAAGACCGGAATATTGGCATTATTAGCAGGAATATCAGCAACTACATGGTCTTACGACGGTATGGGAGCAGTTTGCTATATGACGGGAGAAATAAAAGATCCTAAAAAGACAATGCCTAGAGCACTAATCATTACAGTATCCATAGTAATTGTTCTATATACATTTTTAAGTACAGTAGTTACAGGATTGCTTCCAATAAGTGATTTGGCAAAAGCTGATGCTCCAGTAGCTTTAGCTGCATCTAAAATACCTTTTATAGGTAGCCAAGCTGGGACAATTACAGCCATAATGGCAATAATTGTTATAATAGGTTCTTTATCAAGTTGTATAATGTTTCAGCCTCGTATTGAATATGCTATGGCTAAAGATGGTTTGTTCTTTAAATCATTTGGAAAAGTACATCCTAAATGGGAAACTCCTTATTTCTCAATCATTGTACAATGTGCCGTTGGAATAATACTTATATTTGCTTCAAATATAAGTAATCTGTTAGGATACTTTACTTTGGTAGCACTTCTTAAGAACTTTATGACATTTGGAACAGTGTTTGTTCATAGGAAGAAAGCAACATATAAACCATTATGGAAAATGCCTGCATGGAGACTTATGGCTTCAGTAGCTATGTTCATGACATTTACTCTTATTGCATCTACATTTATGTGGGCACCAGTACAAGGCATTGTTGCAGCAGTAATGATAGTTGTAACAGGTTTGCCGGTATATTATTACTGGGAAAAAAGAAATAAAGCTATAGCTGAAAATCAGAGTAGCAAATGAAATTTTTAATATTATATTCCCTACTGGAAGTTCCTCCAGTAGAAATCTATTAAAAAATGGCTTAACAAGGTTATTCTATTAGGTTTTCATATTGCCAATTCGCATAAATATGGTATACTATTACAAGACAATACTTAATCAATGACAAATAAAAATTTCCTACTGGGGAGGAATTTTTTTGAGAAATAGGCAAGGGAACCGCTCTCGTGACGAGGCAATGGAAAAAATAGAGTATTATATAATGAAGAATGAGCTGGTTCCACATGAAAAATTACCATCTGAAAGAGATATGTGTGATATGTGGAACTTTAATAGAACAACCCTGCGTTCAGCCATACAAAGATTAATAACTGAGGGAAGGCTTTATCAGAAAAAGGGTTCAGGTACTTATGTAGCTGATCCGAAATTAGTTAGAAATCTTCAAGATTTAAGGTCATTATCAACTTTGGTAAGAGAGAACGGCGGGATTTTAACCAACAAATTGTTATCTGTTGAAGTAATAGAAAGCAATAAGCAAACCACAAAAAAGCTTCATTTACCACTTGGACATAAAGTGTATGCGTTAACAAGACTTAGATATGTAGATGAAGAACCTGTTACTATAGAAAGCTGCTTCATGGATTATGAAAAGTTCTCCAATATTATGAATCATGATTTCGAAAAGGAATCCTTGTATTCGGTAATAGAAAATGAGTATGGTATATCTATTGCTCATGGAGAAGAAAGAGTTGGGATAGCTTATGCTACGGATTATGAGGCTGAGCTTCTTGGAGTTGAACCTGGTCAGGCAGTATTTTATTTAACAGGAGTTTCCTACAATGAAGATCAAGAGCCTGTTGAGTACTTTAAATCTATCGTAAGAGCTGATAAAGTCAAATTCGCCAGTGTGTTAAGACAGAGAGAGGATGAATAAATATGAAAATTGCAGCAGTTGGAGACAATTGTATGGATGTGTATGATAATTTAAATCAGGCTTTTCTAGGCGGAAATCCAGTGAATGTGGCTGTATATTCCGTTAGATTAGGAGGAAAAGCATCATATACAGGTGTTGTTGGCGATGATAAATATGGCAAGATGATGATAGATGCGTTAAATGAAAAAAATGTAGATACCTCACATTTAAGAGTTTTACATGGAGGTACAGCGATTACACATGTTGAAATTAAAGACGGAGAACGTATTTTAGGAGATTATGAAGAAGGAGTTTTGGCTCAGTTTAAATTGTCCGATGAGGATATAGACTTTTTGTGCAGCCATGACATGGTTGTAACAGGTCTCTGGGGTATGGTGGAAAATGATATTTATAAGATTAAAGCCAAGGGAGTACCAGTAGCTTTTGACTTTGCAACTAAGCTTCAGGATCCTGTTATCGAAAAAGCTATTTATGATGTTGATTATGCATTTTTCGCATACGATAATGGTGACGATGAATTTATTAGAGATTACATGAAAAAGATGCATTCTAAAGGTCCTAAGCTTGTTACTGTTACACTTGGAGAAAAGGGAAGTATTTGTTATGACGGAAACGAATTTATTACTTATGGAATAGTACGCTGCGACGTGAAAGATACCATGGGCGCAGGAGATTCCTATATTGCAGGATTTCTAAGAGGGATTTTGCTGCATAAAGACATAAAAGAATGTATGCATATGGGCGCTGAAAATTCGGCTGTTACATTGCAGTACAGCGGTGCATGGTAATAGATAATATGTTTAATAGTTTATTTATTATTTAATTCTTATGTAGTGTTTGGAGGTATGTCGTTTGAGTAATGAAGAGATAAATTACCAGTCCCCTATATATTTACAACTGCGAGAGGTTATAAGAAATAAAATCGAAGATGGAGAGTATAACCCAGGAATGGCAATCCCATCAGAAAACGAATTAGCCGAAACTTATGGAATTAACAGAATGACGGTTAGAAATGGAATAGAGGCTCTTGTAAATGAAGGTATGTTAAAAAGAGTTCAGGGAAAAGGGGTATATGTAGTAGGTAATAAGGTTGAACGTGATTTAGAAACAATAGGCGGATTTACTCAGACGATGAGAGAAAAGGAAACAAAGCCTTATACGAAGGTGCTTAATAAAACATTGCGTAAGGCCGGAGAAAAATATGCAATGATTTTTAATATCAAACCTGAGGATGATATATATTATATAAAACGAGTTTGTTTAGCTGATGATGAGCCTATTTCACTAGAAGAAATATTCATCCCTAAATATGTTGTTCCTAAACTTGAAGGTATAGATTTGGGAGTGTTTTCAATATATGAGGTATATGATTTCTATGGTATAAAAATAGCAAGAGCATGGCAGACCTTAGATTTAACAAAGCTTGAACAGAGGGATGCCCGCTTTCTTTCCATAGATGCAGGCTTATCTGTTATGCTGTTTGAATGTACCAGTTATGATGAGATGGATAGAGTAATCGAGTTTAGCCGGACATATACTAGAGGAGATAAATGTAATTTTAATGTACACTTTCATAAAACGGAGATGTGAAGTTTACCAGTTACACAAATATATAAAATTGAAGCTGCAGAGCTTGATTCAAGGTGAGTGACCTACGTGGTTACTTGCCTTTTTTTCTTGACAAACATGTGACTCGTAATTATACTCTATTCACCTTAAGGAATAATGTGATTTGATTAGCTAATTAGTTAATTAGAATTGGAGTGTAAAATGAATCTCAAAGCACTACATGGAACTTTTATCAGAAATTTTATTATTCAGCTTAGAGCATACCCTAAAGATTTTTTTATAGGAAATATGCTAACTGGTGTCTATACTTCTCTTGCTGCAGTCTTCATGTATCATTTGCTTTTTAAAGGAAATATGAGTTCTTCCTTTAAAGGTTATGCAGGGACAGGAGACTATATAAGCTATGTTATAGTTGGTACTGCAGTTTATCTATACGTGGTAAGAACATGTCTTAATGTAAGCAGAAGTCTCATAACAGAACTTAGGGAGGGAACTTTAGAGAGCATAATGGTCGCCCCATTTAACAGAATACAATACTTTGTTGGAAATATGCTTCAGCAGACGATTACGACAACAATTGAAATAATTATTACAATAATAATAGGCATGTTTTTTGGTCTTAGATTCTCGCATTTTAATGGTATTTCATTTATTGTTGCAGCGGTCATCAGCTTATTTTCCTTTTTTTCTATATCCATGCTTTTGGCTTGCGTAATGTTATATTTTAGAGATACCTATATATCTCAAAACACGCTTTTTACGTTGATATTTCTGTTGTGTGGAGTTACTTTTCCGCTGCAATACCTGCCTAGCGTACTCCAGATAATATCAAAACTTATACCAGTGACCGATGCAATTACATTAATTAGAGGTTCGGCGCTTTCAGGCTTAGGACTGAGTGCGCAGATGCCTAGAATACTATATGTACTGTTTATCAGTATTGTTTATTGCTTTTTAGGTTTTAAGCTTATGAAAAGAATCGAATATATAGCATTGGAAAAAATACAAGCATAGGGGGATGGAGTAATGATAAGGGTTGAAAATCTTAGAAAAGTATATGAAACCAAAATTAGGAAAGGTTTTTTAAAAACGGAGAAGACTCACTTTGAGGCAGTAAAAGGAATAAATATAAATTTAGAAAAGGGGAAAATAGTAGGGTTACTCGGTATAAATGGAGCTGGGAAAACCACAACTATAAAAATGATGTCAACTTTGCTGCTGCCTACTTCTGGTGAAATAAATGTTGATGGAATAGATGCTGTTAAGAGACCGCTGGAGGTCAAAAAAAGAATCAACATGGTAGCAGGCGGCGAAAGAATGATATATTGGAGGCTTACTGGAAGAGAAAATCTGTGGTACTATGGACAGCTTTATGGTATTGATAATAAAATCCTTTCAGAGAGAATAGACAAGTTATTAGATTTAGTAGGTATAACAGAAAAAAAGGATATTCCTGTGGAAAATTATTCTAAAGGTATGAAACAGAGGCTTCAGATTGCAAGAGGATTAATCAATAACCCTGATTATATATTTATGGATGAACCTACATTGGGTTTAGATGCAGTAATTTCAAGAGAATTAAGACAGCATATCAGTACCGTTGCTCATGAGGAAGGAAAAGGAATACTATTGACATCGCATTATATGGAGGAGATAGAAGAATTATGTGACTATATTTATGTACTAAATAGGGGTAAAATAATACAACAGGGCACCTCCAAGGAATTGGCTCAGCTTGGACTCCAAAGCAGAACCTTAAATTTAAAGGTAAATGACTATAGTAGCGATATACAGAAAAAAATTAATAATATATGCCTTCTTAGTGACAGTTCGTCAAGTGTGGAATATAACCCTTTAACCAATGAATTTACAATAGAATCAAGCATTGATATGAAAGTTAGTATATCTAAGTTTTGTATAGATAATAAGATTATTATAAGTGAGCTTTACGAACAAGAACCCAAGCTTGAAGATGCAATAATAAGGCTGGCAAAGGAGGCTTAGTGGCATGAAAGAATTCTCTAAGGCTGTAAAAGCCGAAATGATTAAGCAGCATAAAGTATATTTTCACAGCAAAATGATTTATGTTTCTTTATTTGTATGGCCTATGCTGCTTTTTATAACTTCCTACTATAGTTACAAACCTTTCAATATAGGTAAAAGTGTAGTTCCTTATTTAAATGAGCACAATCTTCTAATCTTTATATTACTTGGTTATATGAGTATGAGCTTTTTCAGAATGCTCGTACAATCGGCCTGGAATTTTTCGTTTGAAAGATTAAATGGAACACTGGAATTTATTTATCTTTCTCCAGTAAATAGATTTGCTGTGATTCTTGGTAACGCTTTATCCTCACTATTTGAAGGTGTATGGGTTATGGTAGTATTTTCTGTATTCATTTTTATTATGAGAAGACAATATTTTAATATTAATGGTTCAGCCGCAATTATCTCATTTTTGTTAATGATGGTTATGGCAGTAATGTGGGGGATATTTCTAAATTCCATATTCCTATTTTCAAGAGATTCTGGTTTCTTATTCACTATATTAGAAGAACCTATGGAGATATTTTCAGGCGTTAAGGTTCCAACTACAATATTTCCGCTGTGGGCTAAGGCAATAAGCTATATATTTCCGCTTACCTATGCCTTGGATGCTATGCGAAGGGTGTTTCTAAATGGTGAAGGTTTATATGAAATCAGAGGATTTATTGCAGTCAGCATATTTATAGTAGTATTATTAATTGTAGTAGTAAACATATGTTTAAAACAGGGAGAAAAACATGCAAAGAAGACAGGAAATATGACTCTGTTTTAATATAAAATGATGAGTGGTGATGGCTGTGAAAATAGATATTATAAAAGAGAAAAACTTTAATATAGAATTTATCTATTCTCCATTATTTGAGATGCTTTGCAGTATTCATGTGTTAGTAAAACCTGAGCATCATCTCGAAAGAATAGCTTGGGCAGAAGAAATTAGTGCCAAAATCCCTTCAAAACTATATAAAACTCTCAATAAGTTTGGTATGAAAACATCACATTGGTGCGTCGTAATGGACATGTGCAATATTTATGATGAATGTGATGATTTTAATATAATGGCTGCTATCAATTTTCTTCAAGACTTAAATATAAAAGATTTCAATAAGTTCTTCCTAAAATATGCTGAGGATCGTATTGAACTATTTAATAAAGAAGAGAAAACAGAGATGGTATTAGCTTTAAAGGAATATTATTTGAACTATTTTGAAAGAGAATTGAGATTTATGGAGCCTCTTTTGATACGCTGCCTAAAAAGAGAGTCAGAGAAATGTTCAAAGTTAGGAATTGTTGCTTATGTAGATAAGCTTCATGGAAGAATTGAAGTTACGAAGGAGGCTTTCTTATTTCATAAATACAAATTGTATCAGATTCCATTCTCTGACGTAAAGAGAATAGTGGTGCGGATAAGTAGTTTTATTAATCCGCACTTACTAATGGATTACGGTGATGATATGGTTCAATTTACCGCTAATGCCCATCTTAGTGAAGGTAAAGACGATGTACCTATGGATTTATTGAAGCTTATGAAGGCCTTATCTGATGAAACAAGATTAAAAATTATAAGAAGGCTTCATGAAAGCAGGGCCTCTACTCAAAGTTTAGCTAAGGATCTGAAGCTTACAGAAGCCTGTATATCAAAACATCTAAAAATCTTATATGACACAGAACTTGTGTATAAAGAGAGAGTTGGAAACTATATATATTATTATTTAAACAAATTCTATATAGATGCTATTCCATTAACTATATATGAGTATATAGGGTGAGTATATAAATTATGATGCTGTTTTAAAAAGAATAAGTCCTTTGGCAGATGTGTACAAATAATCTTTTCCCATAGAAAGATTTAATGAATTCATTTCAATTTTGAAGTTGTGGGTACTAAGCAGGTGTTTATAGATTTCATAATATGCAGTGTTAATGCTAACACTTATTTTAGAAATATCTTTAGAGGCTGAGATATTTTCCATATGGGAGAAAACACAATCCAACGCTTTCTTGTAGTCAGATACATTTTCCTTTATAACCAAAAGCCTAAGATGAAGTTCAGTATTTGTTTCACCGAATACATTCTTATTTCTCAATATTCCAAAGCCTTCAGGAACATTATTCCCATAAAGTATAAAGCCTGTCCCCATATTAGCATTAAGTGTAGTATAGAGTTCATTGGTAAAATTCAGACCTTCATAAAGGCTGGAGCAGATTGAAATTGCAGTATTGTTAAGAAAATTAAGTTTTTCTGTATCTTGTAAATCAATGATTTCTAGGGAAAAGTTATTTTTATTACAGACTGCAGGAATCGATACAACTTTACAAAGGGTTACTGATAATTCTCGAGGCATGAAACCTAGATTAGAGTAAAAACCTACATTATATGCAGAGTATGGCATTGTTACTAAAGAAATATTTTTAATATTATAATCTTTATGGAACATGTTAATAGTCTCTGCTATCAATTTTTTCCCTATATTCTTTCCTCTAAAATCTGGATGTACACCAAAGGTACCAAACCAGGCGAAATTTCCTGAAATATGATTAAATATATATCCGGCAACTTTGCCGTTATCTTCCCACACTAGAGAAACACCCTCATTGGCATAGCAGCTTAAAAGCTCGAAGCTTCTATATTTTTCAATATTAAAGCATAGTTTATCTATATTTTGCACTTCACTGACATCTTCAACATTCATTTTTCTAATCATTTTTGGTTAACTCCTTTGTTTTTAAATTAAATATAGCTTCCTAATAGCATAATATCAATGGATAATGTTAGAGACTATACCGGTACAGTTTGTATTTACTAAATTTGGGATATATGATACAGTACTAATAAAGATTTTATCGGTGTGGGTGGTAATATGAAGAAATATTTGATAATAAAGCAGTATATTGAGCAGCAATTCAATGACGGACATTTGAAGCAGGGGCAGAAGCTTCCTTCTATAAGAGATATGAGTGAAAACTTTAACTGCAGTAAGGCCACAGTAATAAAGGCATACCAAGAACTTGAGAATAAACATATAATATATTCAGTGCCTCAGAGTGGTTATTATGCAGTAAGTGAAGAAACTATGGATGAAGAGATGGCAGACAAAAGTGTTATGGACTTTTCATCTGCGGCGCCTAGCAGTGAAACATTACCTTATAAAGACTTCCAACATTGCTTAAATATGGCTATAGATTTATATGAAGATACTTTGTTTTCTTATAGTCCGCAAAAAGGCCTGCAAGCGCTTGTAAAAACCCTTCATAAGCAGTTCTGTGATTATCATATATTTACTAGAGAAAAAAATATATTTATTACAACTGGAACCCAACAGGCTATAAACATATTGTTTAATATGAAGTTTCCCAATGGGAAAAGGAATGTATTATTAGAGCAGCCTACCTACCATGGAGCATTACAGGCATTGAAATTAAGCAATGCAAAGGCTATAGGAATAGAGAGAAGTTTTAAATCCATAGATCTAAATAAATTAGAGTACATATTTAAAAATGAGGATATAAAATGCTTTTATACCATACCAAGATATAGCAATCCACTGGGGCTTAGTTACACGATGGAGGAAAAACGTGACATAATCAGGCTGGCGGATAAATACAATGTGTACATCATAGAGGATGACTATCTTGCAGATCTAGAGGTAGATTCAAAAAATGATTCTATGCTTTCATTAGATCCTGAGCGAAAGGTTATATATCTTAAGAGCTTTTCCAAGATATTGCTGCCGGGACTTAGAATTGGAGCAGCTATCATACCTGATGAACTTGTAAGTTCCTTCAGTAATTATAAAAAATGGAGTGATCTTAGCACTCCTGTTCTTTCCCAAGGAGCACTTCATATATATATCAAAAACGGATTATTCAATCTCCATAAGAAAAAGCTCACAGATATATATTCTAGAAGAATGACTTTGGTAAAAAAGATGTTGTCAGTCAGAACTCATCCTCAGTTAACATGTGCAGACAGTTATTCAGGCTTTTTTATTGGAATTGCATCGGGCAAAGATATAAGCAACAGGAGAATAATAAATAATCTTTCACAAATGAATATAAATATTAAGGATTGCTCCCAGTGTTTTATTGATAGTTCTAAAAGCAGAGGCTTGTTCAGGGTAAGTGTATGCAGAGTAAATGATGAAGAGATATTCAAAGGAATTCCAATTATAGCTGATGTAATAAGTGGAGCAGCAGAAAATAGTAATAGTATATTCAGATAATCTAATTAATTCTGTAGAATGTATAATGCAGATAAAAATTCAGCATGGCTGAGCTTTTATCTGTATTTTTTTTGGATGTTGTTGACAAAAAGAATATAAAGTGTAGAATATATCGTGTGACGATTAAATCGCTATACGATATATTCTTGAGGAGGAATAAACGATGGATTTTGAAGTTATAGGTTCATACATAAAAGGATTATATGAAGAAAAAGAAAAACTGAATAGGCAGAAGTTTATAAGGAAAACTAAATTAAAGGACTTTATACCTGTAGTTGATGATGATGTAGCGAGGATGCTTAAATTGCTTGTCGCTATTACAAAACCTAAAAATATTTTAGAAATTGGCACTAGTATTGGTTTTTCAGCTGCATCTATGGCAGAGACAATAAAAGACTATGGCGGGAAAATAACTACTATAGAATATGACGAAAAAGTAGCAGCACAGGCTAAACAAAACTTTATTAATACCGGTGTAGCTGAGTGCATAGAGATTAAAATCGGCGATGCTAGAGAAATAGTCCCTGAGCTTGATGTAGAATATGATTTGATATTTCAGGATGTGGATAAAAATTTATATCCGGCATTATTTAAGGATTGCTTGAGAATTTTAAGAAAAGGTGGAATTCTAGTTGCTGAGGATACTCTCTTTCCTGTGCTGGATTTGGATCCGAAGTGGCATTCATTAATACCGCCAATAAAAGAATTTAACGATATGGTAATAAATTGCAAACAGCTTGACAGTACAATTGTTCCTATTGGTGATGGATTTACAATAGCTTTTAAAAGGTAGTTAGTACTTTAAATTATAATCAAATTCAGTTATTATGATACTAAAGAAAAACATATATTATGAAATGAGGGAATTTCATGAAAGAAAACGTTAGTACGATAATAAATGAAATGATAAGCTATTATGCAGGAGATGTAAGAAGAGTAAACCATTTTCTTAAGGTATTTTCATTTGCAAAAGCTATAGGAGAACTGGAGAAACTGGATGAAAATACCCAATATATCCTTGAGGTAGCAGCTGTGCTGCATGACATAGGAATAAAGGTAAGTGAACAAAAATATAATTCATCCGCAGGGAATTATCAGGAAATAGAAGGACCACCAGTGGCTAGAAAAATGCTTTTAAAATTTAATTTTGAAGAAGCTGAAATAGATAGGATATGTTATCTAATTGGACATCATCATACCTATAGCAATATTGACGGCATAGATTACCACATACTTATAGAAGCTGACTTCTTAGTGAACATATATGAAGATGAAATTAAGGCGGATCAAATAAAAATTATAAAAAATAAATATTTTAAAACTAAAGCAGGTACAGGATTTTTAGATAAACTTTTTCTATAATATTGTTGTAGGAGAATGTTGATGTCATAGAAGGTATTTTGGTGGACACGCAGTATAAGTTTTCTATGAATACTCGCTGCATTTTTGGAGAAAATAAAAATTGTACATCATCAAAATAAAGTGAGGCGATAGCAAATGGCTAATACAGGAAAGAAAAACATGAATTCAAAAAATGTGTTTTTACAAGGACTACAGAGTAACAATGCATTTAATGCTCCTAAAAATGCAGCAGATCCAGCAGCGGGAATTCAAGGTAAAGCAGCTAAGCCTGGAAGTGTAAAAGGTCATCCAGATCCAACTGGTGATGCAGTTGAAGAAAGATGGTCAGATTGATAGAACTCACTCAGATATTTTACTTCTAATAACCAAATAAATTAGTCCATCATCTAAAGAAGTGAGGCGAATGCAAATGGCTAAAGCAGGAATGAGGCATCCAGATCCAACTGATCCGTGGGCACATGGAACAGAGCATAGAAATACATTTAAGGATCCTAAAAATGAAGTCGATCCAGTACCCGAAATTCAAGGTAAAGCCAAGACAGGAAATGCTAAAGCCCATGTAAAAACAGGTGGTGAAAACTATGGCAAAAGATAGTCAGATAGATAAGAAGGAAGTTAGGAAGGCCAAGAGCAAAGGACAAACAACAATTGCTACTGAAGGACAAAATCATAATCGTAATGCTAAGAGACAGTCAATAGAGCATAACGATGTATAGTGTATAAGAATTTATGGTATTTTATAGACTCAAAGCTTATATTATAAGTTTTGGGTCTTTTTTGCTTATGTACATATAATGCTGTGATATAATATTTATGGAGTTCATTTGGGGTGTGTTTTTAGGGAGGGAATCAACAGATGAATAAATTAGAAAAAATACAAAAAATAATTACATATAAAGATGATATAGATAAAAGAATACATGACAATTATCATAAGCTTGTACAAAAATATAATCTGACCTTGGAACAATTTCATCTCTTAGTAGAATTGGATGAATTGATGCTGGATATTTGCAATGAAAATGACGCCCCTACTGTAGGAAGTATTGCAAAAAACATTAACAATTCTCAGAATACTGTTTCAGAGAAAATATCTAGACTTGAGAACAGGAGACTCGTAAAAAGGGTTAAAGATTCAAAGGATAGACGTATAAGTAGGGTTATGCTTACTGAGGAAGGTAGAAAAGTCATAAAGGCTATGGATCAGGAAGCCAGCGGTAAGTTTATGTTGGATGCAGTATCTAATATGGAAGAAAGTGATGTTGATGCTTTATTAGACTCATTAAGTAAATTAATAAATAGTATGGATCGTATTGGATAATAAGCTAAATAAATATAGACATTAATTATTTTTCTATGATATAATTCTAATGTAATAAATAATGTTTTAATTTATATTACGTAAAGGATGATGTTTTATGTCAGGAGTTAATTTTAACTAATCAATCAAATTGAATAGATAACCTTAATTTAGTAAACAAGCCTAAGAAATAGGTTTATTAATCTTACTGTTTTTAAGGAGAGTTAGTTAGAACACGGATATACTACATCTTGCACAATATAAATTTAAATGCTTTAACAGGTATTTTATATTTCAGACGTTTTGAAATTTTAAAAGCTGCAGTAACTTCGAGTTACTGTGGCTTTTTTGTATAGTTAGTGTAAAGCTATATGAATTGAGAATTAAACAGTCTTTTATATTAGGTGGATGCTGAAATATATTTTCTTTCTCATCAAGATAGTCTTAGAAAGCTGTTTAAGCAAGACAGGGGTCCACAAAGAAGCATGAGTTTAGAGGGGTGAGAACTGTCCCAAGGAGAGCTGAAACTAAATTACTTGTTAATATGATAAGTGCTTTATTTTAATCTTCAATTCTTATATAGCAGTATTGTTATTAAAAGTATATTCCGAATATTAACTTACTTTTTTATCTATTCAATTTATCAATATCAAAAAAGTAAATTAAAAGGAGCATACTTAATGAATGAAATTATAAATAGAGTAGTTAGCAATGTGAAGTTAGAAGAGGGAAAACAGGTAATTCAGAATCAACTTATAGATATATATTTCAATGATGGCATTTCTACTAAAAAGTTAGCAAGAAAAAATATGCTGCCTATTCCAGTGGTATCAGCTGTAAAGAAAGAGTTTGTAAAAGCTGGCTTGGCTGTACAGAATATAGGCATGCATATAACCGGCAAAGGTAAACTTGTGGTAGAGAAGGAATTAGGATATGAAGGTATAGATAAATATTTATATATGAAGTTAATGGAGAACCCATGGGGTGAGCATAAGGAACTTTATGATATTAAGGAACAATTAAGCAGAATATTTATAAATAGGCCTGAAGCTGATGTAAGTATAGATCAGTCGAAGTGTACGGTAGATACTGCCATTAAGAGAGCTATACTTTGTTTAAAGTATTCTTCTTTGATAGGCAAGCAAGTATTGTGTGTAGGTGATGATGATTTTATTAGCGTAGCGATAGGTTTTCTTTTGAAGAGACTTTTTAATGGTAAAATACCGGAGAAGAGTAATACACTTGTTATGGACGTTGATGAAAGAATTTTATCTTATATACGTGGTGTTGCTAATGAAAATGGATTACCGATAAGTTGTGTTTACTCTGATTTTAGACAGCCCATCTTAGAGTATTATAAAGGAAATTTTGATTGCTTTTTTACAGATCCGCCATATACGTTAGAAGGAATGAAACTATTTCTTTCTAGAGGGATGGATGCATTAAAGAAGGAAAAAGGACTTACAGTGTTTTTTTCGTATGGTCATAAGTCGCCTGATATTGAATTAGAAATACAAAAATGTTTTATAAATATGGGACTAACAGTATGTGAGATTCTTTCTGGCTTTAATGCATATGAAGGCGCACAGATTATTGGCAATACAAGTCAAATGATAGTACTTAAAACAACTACTAATAGCCATGCATCAGTAGTTGGAAGCTTTGATAAACCTATGTACACAGGAGAAATTAGAAAGACGGTTAGGCTGTACAGCTGTACGCAATGCGGTAAGGTGTTTAAAGTAGGAAAATCGGAACGGTATTATACTATAGAGAGTCTAAAAGCAGCTGGCTGCAGCAAATGTGAAAATAGAAGTTTTAGGTTGTTTAATAAAAATAAGATATAGGTAAAGCGATTAATTATAAATATAAGACGAACTAAATGCTCTAGATGGAATATTTAAGAGAAAGTGCATTAAATAGGTATGAGAGTTAAGAGTAAAGAGAAAAGAGAAAAGTGAAGGTTAAAATTCAGCTATGCTGAATTTTGATTGTATACATAATTTTAATTATTTTAATAATACTTTTGGAATATTAGGTAAGTCTTAGTTTTTAAAAAGTTATTGCTGATAATCAGATTTAAATTCTTAGAAATTCTGCATAGCAGAATTTCTTCCTTCACTTTTCTCTCTACTCTTTACTCTTTTCTCTTACCTATTTAAAGCATGCACTAACTACTTAATATTATCTTCATTTGATTCACTTTCTGGTTCGTCTTATATTTAATTAATGAATTTGGAGAAAGTAAGTATGTTAGAAATAAAGGATTTATACAAAAAACAGGATTATATTTTGCTAAAGAATGTAAACTTGAATGTTGCAAAGGGAGAGTCTGTAAGTATAGAATGCAGCGATGAGATTAGTAAATTATTAATTAATCTTATAGTAGGAAGGGAATTACCGGAAAGAGGTCAGATAAATATAGATGGAAAAAACAATGTTGATTATGCTAAAAAACATTTTAATAATATTGGCATTGTATTAAAAGATGATGGTTTATACGAAAGATTGACCGTAAAGCAATATTTAAAATCATACAGTCAGATAATTATGAAAAATACAAATTATCTGGAGGTAATGATGAAAATGTCATTAATGGATATAGGAGATGTATCAATTAAAAAACTTAATCAATATCAGCGGAGAAGAGTAAGTTTTGCGAGGGAGTATTTGAAACAGCCTAAGTTTTTGATACTGCAGGAACCTATACTTAATATGGATAAAGAGAGCATAAGGATCATATTGGAAAATATACAAGAGTTGTGTGATAACGGATGTACAGTGCTTAGCACATCTATATCTTTTAAAGATATAATGCTGCTGAGTAAAGACTGCTATATATTAGATGAGTATGGAATTAAGAAGGCACAAAATGAACCAGATATACTTGAAGAGGATGCAAAGAACGTTGAAGAAGAGATGCCTGTATATAAAATAGAAAAGATTCCAGCCAAGATAGATGAAAGGATATTGTTATTTGATCCGATTGAGATTGATTATGTGGAAAGTGAACAAGGTGTAAGTAATCTTAGCATAAGAGGCGAAAAATTTCCATGTGGTTTATCTCTTACTGAATTAGAATCAAGATTGATTCATCTAGGCTTTTTTCGATGTCACAGATCTTATCTTGTAAATCTTCAGAGAATTAGGGAAGTTGTTACCTGGACAAGAAATAGCTTTAGCTTAAGTTTAAATGATAAAGTAAATAGTTCAATACCGTTATCTAAAAGCAGAGTAACTGAACTTAAGGAGATATTTAAGATATAGCTAGCTGCTCATTGGTATTTTTGAGCACTGAAATACTCCGTTGGGATTAGAAAATAGATTTTTTATTTACCAAAATGAACATTTCATAGCCCTAAATACTCCGTTCACTTAAATTTTGTTACACTACAAGAAAATTTGTGAGATTATTGATGCATGAAGTTAATAACTTTAATCTTTCAGCGAGTATGGGGGTATGAATATGGAGAATATTATTTCGATGAAGAATGTCCAGAAGAATTTTGGAAAAGTAACAGCACTTAAGAATTTAAGTTTCAATGTAAAAAAAGGGGAAGTTTTTGGTTTCTTAGGACCAAGCGGAGCGGGAAAAACGACTACAATAAAAATACTTACCTCTCAGCTTATACCAGGCGGCGGTGAAGTAAAGGTATTTGATAAGAATATATATACTGAAAAGGCTAGCAATTGTAAGGATATAGGAGTTCTCACAGATAACAGCGGTATATATGAGAGATTGTCTGTAGAGGATAATTTGCTGATGTTTGCTGATATATATGGAGTATCGAAAGGCTGTGTTGATGATGTACTTAAAAGAGTAGGAATGCTTGATTCAAAAAAGAAGGTTGCTAAGAAGCTATCAAGGGGTATGAAGCAGAGGGTAATGCTTGCAAGAGCTATTTTGCATAACCCAAAACTTTTATTCCTTGATGAGCCAACTGCATCACTGGATCCGGGAACTACGTTGGAAATACACAGACTTCTGAGAAAGATAAATGAAGAGGGGACTACAATATTCTTAACAACTCATAATATGGAGGAAGCTGATAAGCTTTGCAATAGAGTTGCATTTCTAAATGATGGAGAGATAGTTGATATTGGACAACCTGAGGCATTGAAGCTGAAATATACAGATAATAATATAAGAGTCTTATTAAAGCAAGATAATAAGGCAGTTATCGTTAAAAATGATGCTGAAGGTGCTGCAAAAATCAAGCAATGGATGGAGGAAGGACAAATATTGTCTATACATTCAATGGAGCCAAGTTTGGAAAAGATATTTTTAAAACTTACAGGGAGGGAATTATAATGGAATTTTCAATGAGAAGAGTGAATGCATTACTAAAGAAAGAGATAAAAGACATATCTAAGAATGTTAATGTTTTATTCATGTGCATAATGCCATTAGTCTTCGCTGTAATTTATGCAAATGTCTTTAAGGGTCTTTCTAATGGGGGGAATAGTGCTTTTGGTAAGACATATATTCTGGAATTATGTGTGTACATGAATTTGGTGCTTGTGGCAGGATTCGTTACAGCTATGCTTATTGCAGAAGAAAAAGAAAAAAATACAATGAGAACTTTGATGATGTCAGGCGTTTCACCAGTAGAATTTCTACTTGGGAAGGCGATTATCACTCTTATAATGTCAGTAGCCATAAACATAGCAATGTTTTTTATTATGGGTATGGAAGTACAGCATACCATATCCTATATAATACTTACAACACTGGTAACTATAACAATGATTGAGCTTGGAGCAGTAGTAGGTATTATAGCTGAAAATCAGATGGCAACAAGCACTGTAGGAATGCCGATATTTATGGCAATTCTTATGATTCCTATATTAGCGAATATAAGTCACACAATAAAGGAAATAGCTAGATTTCTACCAAACTATAATATGGCAGTACTTATGAAAAAAATATTTCTCAATAAACCTATTGGCGCTGGTGATGCCTTCGAGATCTTTGTTATTATAGTATGGATAATACTAGCTGCTGCAGTATTTGGATATACCTATAGTAAGAAAAGGCTTGATTAATAATTAGAAAGTAAAATTTCTAATTGGATAAAAAAATTATAGAAGAAAACTACTTAATGAATAAACATATAACTACTGTTATACAATAATGTTGTTTGAGTATTTTACCAATATATTATTGTACAAGAAAGTACTAATGCAAAGGAGAAGTGGTTATATGTTATCATTTTTAGAGAGAAACAAGTACAAATCTGTTAAGGCCAACGATATGGAAAATTTGCTGGGAAAGGTAGATTTGATAGACATAAGAGATTCTAATGAGTACGCTAATGGACATATTCCAACTGCTAAAAATATACCTATGGAAAAGTTACTTGGAAATACTGCTGAGTGGTTAGATAAAAATAAACAATATTATATTGTTTGCCAAACTGGAGGAAGAAGTTCAAAGACTTGCAGTAAATTATTTTCTGAAGGATACAATGTGGTGAATGTGGAAGGCGGAACGGGTTCTTATATAAAGTCTTTGGAAATGACAGAAAACAAGTAAAAAATATTTTAAAAGTGCTCCTTTATTTAATTATATAGGAGTACTTTTTTGCAGTTTATTTTTTTAATAATAAAGCTTGACATACAAAATCAATATAAGTAAAATATATTTCGTACACGAAATATTCTGATACGAAAATTTCGTGTTCAAATAAAATATACTGGAGAGTCCGTGAATATATGGAGGATATTAATAAGGCAATAGAGATAATAAGAATACTGAAACGATTGGAGAAAGGTGTTCATAAAACTATGGGACATCATTTCAAAGAGCTGAATCTGACCGCACCCCAGGGAATGATTCTCGGTGTATTATCTCACTACGGTGAAATGAAGATAAGTGATTTGAGTAAAAAGATGGGGTTGTCGAATAGCACTGTATCGGGAATAGTAGATAGACTGGAGAATGAAGAACTGATAAAAAGATCTAGGAGTCAGGCTGATAGAAGAGTCATATATGTTAGCGTAACTGATAAGTTTCGAAAGACTTCTGAAGAACATTTTAAGAAAATGACTGATAGATTTAATAATTTGATTACATCTGCTAGTGATGAGGAGATTGAGGCTATAATAAATGGTCTTCAAACTCTAGAAAAACTATTGCAAAAAGGTGAGCTGTAACATTTACTTATAAAAGCTGCTATATGCAGGTTTTTAAGATATATGGGATATGTGGAATTTATTTAAATGATGGGAGGATGCTCAATGCTAAAATTAGGAAAATATATAAAACCTTACGTTGGAGCAATAATTGTAGCTATTGTACTACTTTTCATTCAAGCAATGTGTGATTTGGCACTGCCAGACTATATGTCGAACATTGTAAACAATGGTATCCAACAGGGCGGTATAGCAAATGCTGTACCAAATGCAGTAAGAAAAAGTGAAATGGATAAACTTACGATTTTTATGACTCAAAAAAATAAAGATAAAGTAATGAAAGATTATAAATTAATTGATAAAGATAGCAGTGATTATAATGATTATCTAAAAAAATATCCCAAATTAAAAAATACTCAAATATATGTTATAAAGGATATCGATAAAGAAGAAAATGACAGACTTAATAAAATATTTGGAAAGGCATTTTTATCGGTTTCTGGTGTAGAAAAGGTAAAAACTAAAGCTAAAAATGGATTTATTACTATTAATGGCAGTAAAGTCCCAGCAAATACAGACTTGTTTGCATTGCTGAAAAAAATGCCTCAGGAGCAGCTTGATAAGGTTACTCAAGGTATGAATAAGAAGTTTACTTCTTTGGGAGAAAAAATGGTAACTCAGGCAGCAACTCAAGCAGTTAAGTCTGAATATAAAGCGTTGGGAATGAAGACTAACAAAATTCAAAGTGACTATATAATTAGAGTAGGAGCATTGATGCTGCTGGTTTCTCTATTAGGAGGAATATGTACTATAGCAGTAGGATACTTAGCTTCAAAAGTTTCAGCAGGTGTTTCAAGGGACTTGCGTCAGGCTACATTTAGAAAGGTAGAATCTTTTTCTAATGCAGAGTTTGATAAATTTTCAACAGCATCTTTAATAACTAGAACTACCAATGATATAACTCAAGTGCAAATGGTTATCTTTATGATCATAAGGCTTGTATGCTATGCACCAATTATGGCAGTGGGGGGGATATTAAGAGCTGTAAATAAGAGTTCCTCAATGTCATGGATAATAGCGCTTGCAGTCGTAGTATTGCTCAGCTTGATAGCAAGTATATTTGCTGTAGCTATACCTAAATTTAAACTTATTCAGAAATTAGTTGATAGATTGAATCTAGTGACAAGAGAAAATCTTTCTGGAATGATGGTAATAAGAGCTTTTAATACTCAAAGATTTGAAGAAAAGCGTTTTGATAAAGCAAATAAAGATTTAACAGATACTAATTTATTTGTAAATCGAATTATGGTAAGTCTTTTTCCTGTGATGATGCTTATAATGAATGGTATAACTTTGCTTATCGTTTGGGTAGGAGCACACCAGATTGCAGATGCAAAGATGCAGGTTGGGGATATGATGGCATTCATGCAATATGCTATGCAGATATTATTCTCATTCTTAATGCTTTCAATGATTTTCATCATGCTTCCTAGAGCCTCAGTTTCGGGACAGCGTATAGCAGAGGTTCTAGCTATAAAGGAAGAAATAATAGATCCTAAAGATCCTAAACATTTTAATGGATCCTTAGAAGGAACAGTAGAGTTTGATAATGTATGCTTCAGATATCATGGAGCAGAAGATGACGTTATTAAGAATGTAAGCTTTAAGGCTTTGCCAGGGCAGACAACAGCAATTATTGGCTCCACAGGTTCAGGTAAGACTACGCTTATAAACCTAATACCTCGTTTTTATGATGTTACAAGCGGAACAATAAAGATTGACGGAGTGGATATAAGAGAGGTTACTCAGCATGAATTAAGGGATAAGGTAGGATACATTCCTCAGAAAGCTTCATTATTTAGCGGAACTATAGAATCAAATTTGAAATATGCTAATGAAGATGCAACTGAAGAGGATTTAGAGAGAGCAGCAGATATAGCACAGGCATCTGAGTTTATTAATGGTAAAGAAGAAGGATATAAAACAGAAATTTCTCAAGGCGGCTCAAATGTATCAGGTGGTCAAAAGCAGAGACTCTCAATAGCACGTGCTATAGTTAAGAAAGCCCCGATATATATATTTGACGACAGTTTCTCAGCTCTTGATTTTAAGACAGATGCAGCTCTTAGAAGAGCATTAAAGACCAAGCTTACTGATAGCACAGTGATAATAGTTGCTCAGCGTATATCAACTATCATAAATGCTGAACAGATAATAGTTTTAGATGATGGTAAAGTAGTTGGAATCGGTACTCACAAAGAACTAATGGAAAAATGTCCAACTTACCAGGAGATAGCATTGTCTCAGTTGTCAAAGGAGGAATTAGCATGAGTGAAAATAAAAAGTTTAAAACTAGACCCGCAAAAAGGCATGGAGGTCCTCCTGGAGTAATGCCTCCTGGAGAAAAGGCTAATGACTTTAAAGGAACGATGGTTAAACTTTTAAAGTATCTAGGAAGCTTTAAAATTGCTATAATAGTTGTTATGTTATTCGCGGTAGCCAGTGCAGCTTTTAATATCGCTGGACCTAAAATACTTGGCCATGCAACGACAAAGTTATTTGAAGGTATTATGAATAAAGTATCTGGAAGCAGTAAAGGCGTAGATTTTGATTACATTGGAAAGATAATGATAACTCTTATCATATTGTATGTAGCAAGTGCATTGTTTGGATATATACAGGGATGGGTAATGTCTGATGTGTCTATGAAGGTAAGCTATAAAATGAGAAAAGATATCTCGGAAAAAATAAACCGTATGCCTCTTAAGTATTTTGATGGCACAAATCACGGAGAAGTTTTATCCAGAGTAACAAATGATGTAGATACTGTAAATCAGACATTAAACCAAAGTCTTACACAGATTATAACTTCAGTTACAACAGTTATCGGGGTATTAGTCATGATGCTTACCATAAGCTGGCAGATGACACTTGTGGCTTTGTGCGTTATTCCAGTATCAGGTGTGCTGATAATGACTATAATAAAGTTTTCACAGAAACACTTTAAAGATCAGCAGAATTATTTGGGAAATGTTAATGGTCATGTAGAGGAAATGTATGGTGGGCATGTTGTTATGAAGGCCTTTAATGGAGAAAAGAAGAGTGTTGAACAGTTTGATAAGTACAACAATAAACTTTATGGAGCTGCATGGAAATCTCAATTTATTTCAGGACTTATGATGCCTATAATGAATTTTGTAGGAAACCTTGGTTATGTTGCAGTTTGTGTATTAGGTGGATGGCTTGCTGCTAAAAAGACTATTGAAGTAGGAGATATTCAAGCTTTTATTCAATATGTCAGACAGTTTACACAGCCTATTTCTCAACTAGCTAATATATCAAATATACTTCAACAGACTGCTGCAGCTGCAGAGAGAGTATTTGAGTTTCTGGAAGAGACAGAAGAAGTTCCGGAAACAACGAACCCAGTTAAGCTGGAGAATGTTGAAGGCGGTGTTGAATTCAAGGATGTACATTTTGGTTATAATCCAGAAAAGATCATAATCAATGATTTTTCAGCACAAGTAAAACCAGGGCAGAAGATAGCTATAGTTGGACCTACAGGTGCAGGAAAGACTACAATGGTAAAATTGCTTATGCGTTTCTATGATGTAAGTGAAGGTAAAATATTAATAGATGGACATAATATAAAAGATTTTACACGAGAAGATTTAAGAGCAATGTTCGGAATGGTTCTTCAGGATACATGGCTATATAATGGATCAATAATGGAAAACATAAGATATGGACGTCTTTCAGCTAATGATGATGAAGTTAAACGTGCTGCAAAAGCTGCTTATGTAGACAGTTTTGTTCATACACTTCCAGATGGCTACAATATGGTGTTAAATGAAGAAGCTTCAAATGTATCTCAAGGGCAGAAGCAGTTGCTTACTATTGCCCGTGCAATACTTGCGGACCCTAAGATATTAATTCTCGATGAGGCTACAAGTTCGGTTGATACCCGTACAGAAGTAAGAATTCAGAAGGCTATGGATAACCTTATGAAAAACAGAACAAGCTTTATAATAGCTCATCGTCTATCTACTATACGTGATGCTGATCTTATATTGGTTATGGATCATGGTGATATCGTAGAACAAGGAAATCATAATGAACTTCTTGCTAAAGGCGGGTTTTATGCTAACCTGTATAATAGCCAATTTGAAAGTGCAAATGTAGGTTAACAATATATATGGTAAAAAAACTGACTGAGACAAATATGTTTCAGTCAGTTTTTTATGTACACATCAACTTGGAATATGAGTTTTTCTATTATAGCCAGAATGGCTGAGTCCAAGCTATAGCACCATCTTCACGCTTCATTTCTACACGAATATAGGAACTTGTGCAGCTGCTACAGTCAAATTCTGCATGGCTTCCGAAGCATCGATATATAATTTCACCGTTGTTTCCTATAAAGCTAAATTCAACAGGAAGATTTTTACGTTGTAGTTTTATACATATCTTGCTGCCTTCAACACTTATATAATCTAGCAAAACACCAGTTGTGCAATAGAAGCTTCCGGATACTATAGAATCTAATATGGCACTCCTACTTCGTTCTTTTGCAAGGACCATGTTATAGGCTCCTCCACAGCGGGAAAAAACATGCATATCGTCATTGGAAAAACCTAACACCTTTCTTCCGCTGCTTAAAAGTTTATCCCATACATCAGTTGCAACTGCACGACCTTTATTGTCAAATTTAACGTTATTATTATATATTTCAATACCGATGTAATTATCTAACTCTAGTAGTTTATCTACAGGCCAGTAGTCATCTTTGGAAAAATGAGGATGACAAATTATATTAAGTCCGCCTTGATTTTTTACATCTAGAAACAGGTCGTTATGATTATCCAAGTTATCCTTGTCATCATCATATTTGTTTACATTTATTCCAAGCGTTTGATATCCGGATGTTTTAAATTCTACTCCTTGAAATAATATTATTTTTTCATTGTTTATATAATCCGAAAGGTTAGTTAGGAAAAAATGATCTGTGATTGCAAGAAAATCATAGTCCATTTTGTAAGAAGTGTACATGTCTATTACAGTTTTTATAGGGTAATGACCGCAGGGACTGTTTTCAGTGTGAGTATGAAGATTCCCTTTGAGCCATATACCTTCGTTGCTATAAGGATTTAACATTAGTAATCACCACCAATTAATTGTATCATAGCTATAATTATTATAACTTATTAAATGTTTTTTTTGTAAATAAATTTAATGACACTTTTGGTTAAGAGCTAAATAGAAGTATCAAATCCGATAAGCAACTATGTTATTATATATACGATAGCTTGTATATCGAAATAGGCTATTTTATTCTTAAGAAAATTTTAAGAAAAATGATAGCTAATTTGTAAATTTTTCAAATTAAAATTAGTAATGTAGGTCATTGTTTCTATGTTTAAAGAAGACGTGACAGCAGGAAAGGGTGGAAAATATGAAGAAAATTAAAGGCGGCTTAGCTATGCTTATAATTTCGTTTATCATACTGGCACAGATTCAGACAAATGTACATGCAGAGGTTAAAAATAAGCTCACTGTTAAAACAGAAATAGGATTTAATAATATGTATAAAATTGGATATTTAGCGCCCATCAAACTTACTATAAAAAATAACTATAAAAGCATACAAGGGCAACTTCAGATAAAGGTTCCGACCTCTTCAACTAAATATGTTAGTTACATAAGGGAGCTTAATATACAAGAAGGTTCTACTAAGACTATTACTATGAATGTACCAATTAATATTTTATCTGATGGCAAATGGCTAAAGTATTCTGTAGTGATAACTAATGGTGATGAGAATGTATATAAAAAAAATATAGAGCTAAACAATGCTTTAAATTCATCAACAGCATTCATAGGAATACTAAGTGATGATGGTAATGCGCTAAATTATATGGGTAATGTTAAGGGACAAAAGGATGAGTTCCATCAGGTAAAGCTAATAAATTTTAATGAGAAAAGTTTTCCTGATAACATTAATATACTGGAAAATATAAATTTAATCGTCATAGACAACTTTGATACTTCAACATTTAGCAGTGCTCAATATTCCGCTCTAAAAAATTGGGTGAAAAGAGGAGGTACACTCCTTATTGGTACAGGAAATAACTATGAAAAGACATTGTCTGTTTTCAAAGATTCATTTATATCAGGTTCCGTAAGCTCTGTTAAACATGTATTAACGAACAGTGTAAATAAGGCTGCTACTAAGGGTGATTCTTCAAAAGATATGCAGCTTGATGCTGCAATTATTAATATAAAAAATAGCAAGCCAGTAATTAAGGACAAGAATGTAGTACTTGTTCAGAGAAAGGATATAGGAGAGGGTGCAGTTGGAATAGCAGCATTCTCATTAGGAGAAGAACCAATTTATAGCTGGAGCAATAATTACAACCTTATTAATTGGATTATCGATAAGATAGAAAATTCTTCAGTAACTACATTTATGTACAAAAGTCCAACAGAGGTTGATTCGAATGCTAGAGACGCAATGGACTATTTTTCGGAAATGGGATCAATAAAAATGAAGGGTTACTACTTCACAATACTCTTATATGTATTGATTCTCATACCGGGAAGTTATATTTATCTGAAGAAGGTAGATAAAAGAAATTATATGTGGGCAGTAGTACCTGTATTTGCAGTAAGTGCAGGATTTGTTATATATATTTCAGGTATAGGGACAGGTGCAAGCAAAGTTACTACCAATATAGTAACTACTGCTTTTATAAATAAAAATGGAGTTATTAAATCAGATACGTATGCTGAAGTGAGAGATGGAAAAAAGGAAAAATTGAGAGTTCAAAACAGAGATGGAGATGAGCTTTCTTATCTTATGGATTCGCGCGTTTCGGATAGTTCTGACGATGAAATAGATGGAAGTGAAATGGAAGGAAGTGTATATCCGGATGATAATAACTCTATAGAGTTTGACAATGTAAGTATTTTTAGAAAAAAGATATTTAGGATATTTACTAATAATACACATATTAGAAAAATATATGTGAATTTAATTTCTGATAATGATAAATTTAGAGGAAATATAACTAATCACACTGGGTTAGACTTAGAGAATTGTTATATCGTAACACCTGCAGAATATTATAAGCTTGGAGCTATAAACTCAGGTGCTTCAATGAAGGTAGATGTAAAAGGCATCATAAATGCAAGTGAATCAATAAATGATTTTACATATAATGTTTTAGAAAATGATGGTTACGCCTCGAAAAAATTGTCTGACGAGCAAAAGAGAAAAATAATGGACATAAATCAAGAAGCGGCTATGATAAGACTATTATATGGTAACAAAAACATCAATGGCATAATGCTCCTAGCTTTTTCAAAGACACCAACTCACTCGCCTATGATTGTAAATAATAGACAAGCGGTTAAGAATGAAAGAACTCTCTTTTCAATGCGAGTTAATCTAAAGCAGCATAATAATATTAAAAGTTATCCTTTAGGTACTGTTCCATATAAGGTAAAGACTTTACAGGGAGTAGAATATAGCAGCGGCTCGAAGCTTATGAGAGGCTATGGAAAAGCTTATATAACATATGATATAGATAAAAATATCAAAGTACAACAGGCTAAAGTAGTTACTGATTTTGCAATGAAGAACCGTGATATAAAGGAGACTGATTATAGTATATATAACTTTGTAAAAAAGAGATATGAGAAGTTGGGCGATAAACTTGCTATAGACGGGGTTAATATCAAAAATTATATCAGTAATAAAAATAAGGTAAAAATAGAAATGAAATCTGATAGTGAGGAAGGCGATATAGTTATACCTCAAATATCTGCATCGGGGAGGGTAAAGTAAATGCTTAAAGTTACTAATCTTTATAAGAGCTATGGTAAATTTCAGGCAGTACGTGACCTGAACCTATTTATTCCGAAAGGTGAGATATTCGGTTTTGTAGGACCTAACGGAGCTGGGAAAACTACTACAATGAAAATAATATGTGGACTTTTGAAACAAAATTCAGGAAAAGTAGAAATAGATGGAGAAGATGTTTCTAAAAATATCAATAAGCTAAAAAGAAAAATAGGGTATATGCCGGATTTCTTTGGTGTATATGATGATCTTAAGGTGCATGAGTACCTTGAATTTTATGCTTCCATATATGGAATAGATGGGGTTGATAGAAAAAAAGTGTGTAATGACCTGCTGGACTTGGTGAATCTTAGTGAAAAGCGAGATTTTTATGTGGATAGCCTTTCAAGAGGAATGAAGCAGAGACTTTGCTTAGCAAGGTGTATGGTGCATAATCCAGAACTTCTCGTTTTGGATGAACCGGCATCTGGTATGGATCCTAGAGCAAGAGTGGAGATGAAGGATATCTTAAGAACGTTAAAGAATATGGGAAAAACTATACTTATTAGTTCACACATACTGCCTGAGTTAGCTGAACTATGCACTATGATAGGTATTATAGAAAAGGGACATATAGCGCTGAGCGGTAGTGTGGAGGACATAGAGAAGAAGGTGTATCACTCTAGAACTGTTAGGATTAAGATTCTAGACAAGATGGATGAGGCTGGGCGTCTTGTTAAAGAGTGTCCTGAGATAGATGAGATAAGAATAGTTTCTGATAAGATTCTTGAAGTTGATTTTAGGGGAAACAATACTTTCATGAATAAACTGCTTGTTAAGTTAGTTAGTAATAATATACCAGTTGTAACTTATGATACTGTGGAAAATAATTTGGAAGATATATTTATGAAGGTTATTGAAAATTATGAAGAGGCTTAGGAGGGATTAGCGTGAATAAAAAGGTGTTTAGCATAAATCCTGTGCTTGTACGAGAAATGAAGGTTAAGATGAGAACCTGGAAAGCACCGCTATTGATATGCTTCTATGATATGGTATTGATTCTGCTTGTTATTACACTTATGAATATGGGCGTAGTTGATAGTCTAGGGAGGATAAGTGAAGAGAGCATAGTTACGGTTTATTTGTTTATGATCGCAATACAATGTACGCTTATTGCCCTTATTGCTCCAGCACTAACAGCTGGATGTATATCTGGTGAGAGAGAAAAGCAAACGCTGGATATACTTTTATCAACTACAATGAAGCATGGTTCCATAGTAGTTGGAAAATTGTTTGCTTCTCTAAGTCAAATGATACTGTTAATAGTATCATCACTACCTATATTTTCTATAGTATTTTTGTATGGAAGCATAGGAGCTAGAGAAATTATGGAACTATTCATATATTATATTATTACAGCTGTATTAATGGGAAGTATAGGTGTGTTTTTCTCAACATTCACTCAAAGAAGTACTGTGGCTACGGTTATGTCATATATATTTATACTTTTTATATGCTTTGGTACAATTTTAATCAGCATGGCGTATGTGAGGATACTGCTTATGCCGCAAGGAAACAAGTTTGGCCCGTATGAGCATAATTATTGGCTTATGTACTTCAGTCCTGCAGCTGGATGGGGATCGCTAATGTCGGCACAGCTTGGAGAAGGAGTTACTAATAGAATATATGGTCTGTACCTTAACGGAAAACATACAGGAATTCTTCTGTGGCATATAAATGCCATGCTTGATATGCTTATTTCTGCTCTTCTCTTATGGCTTAGTGCATTGAGGATTAATCCAGCTAGAACGCGGTTATTTCAATTAAAGAGCAGAAAGTAGGGAGCTGTATTATATATGGAAGAAATATATCGCAATATAGAGAAAATTTTAAAGCAAGTGAGATTAAGATATTTCAATAAATACCTTATAAAAAATTTGATAACAGCAGCTATAGTTGCTGGTGTATTAAGCATAGCACTTGAATTTAGCTCTAGATTTATTCCTATATATGAAGTTCATGTGAAGGCGTTACAAATCTTATTAATTATTTCGTCATCAGCTTTGATTTACACTGTAGCAGCGCTTCCTAACCTTTATAATATCGCTAGGATGGTAGATGAATTTGGTCTTAAGGAGAAAGTTACTACTGCTATTGAGATTAAGGTATCAGATTCTATATACAAGGATTTTGTGGCAAGAGATGCTTTTAAAAGCATGAGTGAGATTGATTATAAGAAGAATGTAAAGCTTATGCCTTCTAAGAGAATTATGATAACACTGATGGCAGTTCTATTGATTTTTTCTGTTGCCATATTCTTACCAAATCCACTTAGAGGAAAAGCGGTAGCATTACATAACCTTAAAAAATATAAAGCTGCGGTAAATCAAAAAATAGTAAAGAGTGAAAAAATAATTAATGAAAATAAAAAGTTAAAGTTTGAAGATAAAAAAGAACTGAGGCAGAAGCTGGAGGCTTTGAGAAAAGCTATGAGGAAGCAGAAAAATCTTAGTGCAGCAAGGAAACTGGTTAAGAATTATTCTGATAAACTGCAGCTGAAAAAGAAGCATAGTTTCTCTAAGGATATGAGAAATTTGTCGGATAGCTTTAAAAGCAATTCAAATTTGAAAAACTTAAGTAATGCAATCAGGAGTGGTGATAGTAGCAAGGCGAGAAAAGCTTTGGATAGGCTTAAGCAGAAAATGAAAAATATGAATGCAAGTGAAAGAAAAAAATTAGCACAAGCGTTAATGAAGGCAGCAAAGGAACTGAAAAATATGAATTTGAAGAAAAAGCTTTTACAAGCAACGGAAGCGGTAAACAGTGGAAATAATAATCTGGCTTTAAGTAGTTTAGACAATTTTTCAGAAGCATTAGCGGCAGCTATAGATAGTGACAACGAAAATGATACAATAGCATCCCTGCTTGATAGCTTATCAGTGGGAAAGACAAAAGGAAAAGGCAGTGCAGGCATAGGAACTAAAAATCAGAATGGAAGCGGTGCAGCACAAGGTAATGGCAGTGGAAAGGGAAAAGGAAGCGCAGGTGCAGGTAGGGGAACAAGTAATAGAAATGGCGGTACAAGTTCTTACAATGGCGGAATAGCCCATAAAGCTTCAGGCAGCGGTGCAGGTGAAAGGAATTATGAGAAGGTGTACGATCCAAACAGTATTAATAAAAGTACCAGTAATAAAAAGCTAAAAGGCAAAAATGGAAAAGGAAGCAGTAATACTTATAGCACAGAAAAGGGAAACACTCAGGCTGGAGAATTTAAGGCATATAAACAAGTAGTGGGAAAATATAAGAAGAGAGCTATGGGCAATCTTGACAATTCTGATATCCCTGCAGGTATGAAGGAGATAGTAAAAGGATATTTTGATTCACTTTCGAATTAACAAAAAGTATGGAGGTCATCATATGGAGGAAAAGGAAATAGAAGGATTTATTAACAGGATAGCGGATGTGGAAAAAGAGATTGAGAAGGTTATAGTAGGACAGAAAGATATAATAAAGCAGGTGCTGATAGTCATTTTTTCTGGTGGGAATGTGCTACTTGAGGGTTCACCAGGACTAGGAAAGACTCAATTGGTAAAGACAATAGCAAAGACTATGGACCTTACCTTTTCCAGAATACAGTTTACACCTGATTTGATGCCAGCAGATGTGGTAGGAACAAATATAATAACTAAAAATGAAAAAGGCAGCAGTGCCTTCGAATTCCATAAAGGTCCTGTGTTTGCTAATTTAGTGCTGGCAGATGAGATTAATCGTGCTACGCCGAAGACTCAGTCAGCTATGCTTGAGGCAATGCAGGAGCATACTGTAACAGTAGGCGGCAGCACATATAAGCTGCAAGAACCATTTATGGTCTTAGCCACGCAGAATCCTCTCGAGAATGAAGGAACTTATCCTTTACCTGAGGCACAATTGGATAGATTTCTTTTCAAGCTTATGATTCCGTATCCTGATCTTGAAGAGCTTAGAGAGATAATTGATATTACCGTTAATGGAAATAGTGAAGAAGTCAGAACTGTTATGCGCAGCGAAGAGATACTGAAGATTAGGGAGCTCTTAAAGCAAATTCCAATAGCTAAACCTGTGGAGGAGTACGCATTAAGATTGGTACTTGCTACTCATGCCGATTATGCTGAAGCTCCTGAGCTTTCTAAAAAATATGTAAGATTTGGAGCAAGTCCAAGAGCGGCGCAGGCTATAATATCTACAGCTAAAGTGAAAGCTGCTATGGAGGGAAGATACAATGTGGCATTTGATGATATAAAATATGTAGCAGTGCCAGCATTGAGGCATAGATTTTTCATGAATTTTGATGCAGTAGCGGATGGTGTTTCCTCGGAAAATGTAATAGAAGAGATTCTTACAAGTCAGTTTCAGTATGCTTAGGGTTGTGATGATATATGAACGAAAAAATATTTGACAGCAGTTTTTTTAGCAAACTAGAGAATATAAGTATAAAGACTAGAATGGCAATGACTCAAGGTACAGCTGGAGGAAGAAAATCCAACGTAAAAGGTAATTCGGTAGAGTTTTCTGATTTCAGGGAATATACACCTGGGGATGATTTTAGAAGAGTGGATTGGAACGCTTATGGTAGGTTTAATAAGTTATTCTTAAAGCTTTTTATGGAGGAACGAGAAGCACTTTTGAATATATTTATCGACTGTAGTAAGTCAATGGATTATGGTATAAATAAAAAGGCCGTTATGGCAATGAGAATTTCAGGGGTTTTAACATACAGTGCATTAAGTAATTTGGACAGAGTGATTATAAACAAGGTTAACGACAATAATATAATACAGTCTTCTTCCTATATGGGTAAAGGGAGGTTTCAAGAGACATTACAGTTTATTGAGAAAACAGACTATAGAGGCAGTACAAATTTATCAGGAGCTATAAAAAAGAAAAATTTTACTGGAAGAGGTATATCGGTAATTATTTCTGACTTCTTTACCAGTGGATCTATAATTAACGCAATAAAATATCTTGCCTATAAAAAGCAGCATATTATATTTATTCAAGTGCTTAGTAGAGAAGAGCTTATGCCTGAGCTGAATGGACCTGTGAGGCTTGTAGATATTGAATCAGGGGAGGATATAAATATAATTATTACACCTAAGCTCTTAGACAGGTATAAAGAAAATTTGAAAACAATGAGGAGCAGCATAAAAGAACAACTTAGCAGTTACGGAGGCAGCTTTATTCAGGTAACTTCTGATGAAGAACTGGATAAGATAGTTTTTGAAGATCTCTCAAGGGAGGGAATCATATGAGATTGCTATATCTCAATGCACTGTGGTTTCTGCTTTTAGTACCATTACTTGTATTGCTTTATATATTGAAGCAGCGATTTCAGGAAAAAGAGGTATCAAGTCTATATTTATGGAGGCAAGCAGTAAAGGATGCTGAAGCCTCAACGCCATTTCAAAAGCTGAGAAAAAATATGCTGTTTTTTATTCAGCTTTTAATATTACTATTTCTAATTTTGGCATTATGTCAGCCATTTATTCCGTATAGTAACAATAGTTATCAGAATATAATCATAGTTATTGACACATCGGGGAGCATGAGTGCTTCTATGGATAATTCAACGAGAATTGAAGAAGCAAAAAAGAGAGCTGAAGATATGGTGCGAAATTTGGCTGGAAATAGCAAAGTAACTTTGATAACAGCAGGAAAAAACACGAAAGTGCTTATAAATAATTCACAGAGCAGACAGCAGATACTTGATACCATCAAAGCCATAAGATGTGAAAACAGCAAAGGAAATATAAATACCAGCTATTCTTTGGTGAATTCTATAGCTTATCAGTTAAAAGAATATAAAGTAATATATTTTAGTGATAGGAATGTGGATTTAAAAGATTTAAATGCTCAAGCAATAAATATCGGTTTAAATGTAAGCAATGTAAGCCTTGATTATATTTCATATTCTATGGATAACGATAAGCTTGATGTGATGGTAAGAGTGAAGAATCACAACAGCAGGGAAGTCAATCAGGAGATATGTATATATGGAGAACATAAGGCTATAGGATTAAAGGATGTAAAGCTTAGAGCTAATCAACTTAAGACCGTATATTTTTCAAAACTACCTGGAGGCAGCAAGTACATATATGCACAATTAGAAAAAGCGGATGGTCTGGAGCAGGACAACAGGATATACACTGTCATAAGGCAGTCTGATACACCTAAGATACTACTTAATACCAGTGGAAATATGTTTATAGAAAAGGCTATAAATTCTATTAAAAACGTGGACTTATATAAAACAGCAAATAGTGGAGCTGTAAAAGGCAAATATGATTTATATATATTTGACAATCAGTTTCCTAGAAAATTGCCTGAAGAGGGAAACATAATAATAGTGAATCCTTCTAAAAGTGTGGGCTTATTTAATGTAAGTACTGAATATAAAGGTGGGAATGCTATTATCAGCAGCAATAGGCTGACAAGATATATGGATAAAACGGATATAGCTGTATCTAAATTCAAAGCTGTAAAAACACCTTATTGGGCTAATACTTTATTTAAAATTCATGGTGAGGAAGCTGGTTTTGAAGGTGAGTATAAAGGAAAAAAGATAATGGTGCTGGGGTTTGATTTTCATAACACAAATATGCCTCTTACTACTAATTTTCCAATATTTATAAATAATGTTATCAATGATATGGTAAAGGTGGAGAGTGAAGGAGCTAAGCAGTATTCTTGTGGAGATGATATAAAGCTCTATCCAAAATCTGATGCTGAGCACATCACAGTGGTGGATCCGGGAAATAAAACACATAGAATCAATGTGAAATATGCTGAGGAGAACTATAGAAGTACCAATAAACCAGGTATCTATAAAATAATACAGTCAGCTTCTGGCAAAAACATAAGCAGACTAGCAGCAGTGAATTTTCCTACATCTGAAAGTAGTCTAGCAGTAGGACAAAGTAAAGATAATATTGAAAAGGTTCAGAAGGTTAATGGTGTTGGATTAAATCTTAGAAATTATTTAATTTATGCTGTATTATTACTCATTATGGTTGAGTGGTTTGTGTATAAGAGGTCATAAAGAGAGGGGAGGACAGTATTTTGCGAATAAACTTTACAGCACCTTATTTTTTGATGTTAATTCCGGTGTTTATAGCAATTGTAGTTTATATAGCCAGAAGTTTAAATAGATTTAGTAAAAATAAAAAAAGGATAATAATTGCATTAAGATGCTTTGTAATCATATTTTTAGTAATGAGTTTATGCGGTACCACATTTTATTGGAGGATGAATAGTGTAACTACGATCTTCCTTATAGATGCTTCTGATTCAACGGCTAAATACAGAGAGAGTATGGAGAAATTTATAAATAGTGCTGTAAAGCTGAAAAAAAACAAAGATAACGTAGGTGTTATTTCTTTTGGACAAAACTCTCAGGTAGAAGCTTTTATAAATAAGAAGCTGAAGTTTACAAAAATAGAGGGAGCTATCAACAGTAATTACACCAATATTGAAAATGCTATCTCATCAGCTGCAGCTATGTTTCCTGAAGATACCAATAAGCGGCTGGTGATATTATCAGATGGTTGTGAAAATTTGGGAGCCGCAAAAAAGATTATACCGTCGTTAATGAGCCAGGGTATTGAATTTAAATTTTATAAAATTGATAAGCAAAGAGAAGTATATGACGCTGAAGTAGATAACTTGAAAGTGCCTGAAAATTTAACTTTAGGACAAGAATTTGATATTGAGGTTACAGTTAATAGCTCCATAGCTCAAAATGCAAAATTAATATTATACAGCGGGCGTCAGAAAAGCAGCGAACAAGCTGTACGGCTTCAGAACGGAGTCAATAAATTCATTTTTAAGGATAAAGCAAAGAGCGGTGGACTAAAGTTTTACAGAGTTGTGCTGAAACCAGAGCGAGACAGCCAGGCATTAAATGATGAAGCATCCGCCTTTACACAGATAAAAGCAAAACCGCAAATACTTTTGATTGAAGGGAAAAAAAGAGAAGCAGATGAATTAGCGAGGATGTTAAAGGCTTCTTCAGCAAAATATAAGCTTGTAAATGCGGCTGGTGCACCATCTACTGTACAAGAAATGACAAATTATAAAACAATAATAACTTGCAATGTGGCAGTTGATGATCTTAGCAAAGGCTTTATGAATTCAATTGAGAGTTATGTTAAAGATTTTGGAGGTGGCTTTATAGCTACTGGCGGAGATAACTCTTTTGCTTTGGGAGGGTATAAAGGTACGTCTCTTGAAAAGCTTCTTCCTGTGTATATGGATATGAAAGGCAAAAAAGAAATCCCTAAGATGGATATGGTATTAGTAATAGACAAATCGGGTAGTATGACTGAAAGCGAAGCTGGCATAAGCAAGGTAGCTATGGCTAAACAAGCTGCAGCAGAGTCATTAAAGTCGTTACGAGCTGGTAAGGATGAACTTGGTGTTATTGCTTTTGATGAGGGATACAGCTGGGTAGTGAAAAATAAAGTTATTAATAATGTAAAAAAATCTATAAATGATATAGGTACAATAAGAGCAGATGGAGGCACCAGCATACTTCCATCTCTCTCAGCAGCTTATAACTCATTGAAACACAGCAATGCTAAAATTAAGCATGTAATACTACTTACAGATGGTGAGGCTGAGAATTCCGGTTATGATGAACTTTTGAATAAAATGAATAAAAACAAGATAACAGTTTCTACTGTAGCGGTAGGTCAAGATGCGGACGCTAAATTACTAAAAAGTATAGCTTCAAAGTGTGAAGGAAGGTGCTATATAACAAATGAATATACTAATATACCTAGAATATTTACAAAGGAAACATATATGGCTGCGAAGGTATATCTGAATAATAGAAAATTTACGCCTGTAGTAGAAAATAGTCATAGTGTGCTTTCGGGAGCGGCAGAAGGTGGTTTGCCGCAACTTTTAGGCTATATTGGAGCATCGCCAAAGGAGACTGCTACGGTTGTACTTAAAAGCGATAGGGACGATCCCATATTAAGTTTGTGGCAGTGTGGATTAGGAAGGACAGTAGCTTGGAATTCAGATGTGTCTGGAAAATGGAATGCAAATTATGTTGGATGGGATAAGAATTTAAGGCTGTGGCAAAACATAATAAATTATACAGTAAAAAATTATAATTCTTCTTCAGCTTCAATGGAAGTTAATAGACAAGGACAGCAGGCTAAAATCAGTTTTACTGATAAGAAAAACGGAAGCAGCGTAGCTACAAAAGCTGCCATAATCGATCCTTCAGGTAAAAGCAGAAGTATAAAACTCTATGAAACTTCACCAGGTAAATATTCAGCAGCTATAAAGCTGAGTAAAACAGGAGTATATATGATAAATGGAAGACAGACTAAAAACGGCAGGGTTATCAGCAGTGTAAATACGGGATATGCTTTGCAGTATTCTCCTGAATATAAAATGGGACAAAACGGCAGTAAGTTTATAAAGCTTGTGAGGGCATCAAATGGAAAAATCATAAAGCACCCTAAACAAGTGTTTACTAATGATATTATAAGAAAAAGCGGAGAAGTTGATTTGTCGCAGAAGCTATTAGCTTTGGCAATTTTGATATTTATGCTTGATGTGGCTGTTAGGAGGCTTAATATAAATATAGATAAATTCAGACAGAAAATGAAATCGTTAAGTCCTATTAAGAGACCTTTGAAGCAGACTATAGCAAGTATTAGCATAAGTACAGCTAGTGATCTAGCAGGTGTTACTAGTGATAGAAAAGTTGATACTTATGATAGCATAGATAGAGTGAAGCCGGAAAAGGTAAAAGGCAGAAACGATGGTGAGAATAGCTATCAAGAAAATCAAGCTAAGAGTAGTAATATGTTAGATACTTCTGAGCTGCTGAAAAATATAAAGAAGAAGTAGAACTATATAAAGAGTAAAGTGTTGATATTTTCTGCAACAGGTCTCAATTTTAAAGGCAGACTTTTTGCAGAAGTTTATTTTGTCAAAATATTATATTGTAGTATATGAATTTTACATTATAATAAAATCAGGTGCTTGTATTAGGTACCTGATTTTTGCGTAAAGGGAGACTAAAAATGAACGTATATTTAGTGCGTCATGGACAATCACAAAGTAATGTTGAAAGACGATATTGCGGTAATTACGATAGTAACTTGACCGATATAGGGAGAAAACAGGCGGAAACAGTAAGACAGAAGCTCCAATATATAAATTTTGACGCCGTTTTTTGCAGTGATAGAACAAGAGCAAAGGAGACAGCACAGATAATACTCAAAGATAAAAACATTAAAATAGCATATGATGTGAGACTTAATGAAACAAACTTCGGTATATTTGAAAATAAGAAATATGATGAGATAAAGAAGCTATATCCAGAAGAAAGCACTCAGTGGGAGAGGAATTGGAAAAATTATGCTATCCCTGAGGGTGAAAGTGTAGCTATGAGCTTTGAAAGAGTGAAGAACTTTATGAAGAGATTGGAAAGCATACAACAGCCAGACAGTAATGTGCTAGTGGTAACTCATGGAGGGATATTAAGACTTTTCTATTGCTATATATTAAATCATAATATAGAATTATTCTGGAAGTTTTCAGCTAAGAACATAGGAGTTTCAGTAATTAAATATGAATATGATAATTGGTACATTGACAGTATAGGAATATAAATAGAAAGAAGAGATTTAATGAGTAAAGTGATATTGATAACTGGCGGAAGCCGGAGCGGTAAAAGCAGTTATGGAGAAAAAATGCTGAGTGGTCAGGAAAATGTATTATATATAGCTACATCGGCATTTATCGATGAGGAAATGGAAGAGAGAATAAAGAAGCATAAAGAAAGAAGAAATCCAAACTGGAGTACTTATGAGGGTTATAAGGAACTTAGATCAGTAATAAGCGATACGGATAAAGATTACATAATGTTGGAATGTGTGACTACAATGATTACAAATATGATGTTTGACAGGCACACCGATTTTGACAGTATAAAAAGAGAAGATGCGGAGAAACTCGAAATAGCTATTATATCGGAATTTGAAGGCATAGTAGAGGCTGCAAGAAGCAATCAAAAATATATTATATTTATTACTAATGAAGTTGGGTGGAGTCTTGTGTCTGAGTATAAGCTTGGCAGAATTTTTTCTGATATTGCAGGAAGAGTAAACCAAAGGCTTGCTCAGCTTAGCGATGAGGTGTATTTAACTGCATGCGGAATTCCTTTAAAATTGAAATAGAGAGGAGATAATAGAATGAAGAAATGGATTCAAAATATGCTGCTTTTGTTTCAGCTGCTCACGAGAGTTCCAATCAATAAAGCACTACCTTGTGAAGAAAACGACTTTAGAAGAGCATCTAATTTTTTCCCTATAGTAGGATTATTTATTGGAATAATACAATATATACTATGCTACTTTTTAGACACTGCCGTTACTGCCTATGTAATGGCGTTGATTGTAGCTTTGGCAGAGATAATATTAACTGGAGGCTTCCATGTGGATGGCTTTGCAGATACCTGCGATGGTTTTTTTGCGTATAAAGGCAAAGACAGAATTATATCAATTATGAAGGACAGCCGATTAGGAACTTTTGGCTGTATAGCTATAGTTGCGGACATGTTGTTAAGAGTTCTGCTGCTGGGGGATATAATCGCGGATAGTGCTTACAGCAGTTTATATATTTTAATAATACCTATAATAGCCAGAACCTCTATAGCATTTTTAAGCTATATAGGAAAACCTGCGAAGGAAGAAGGCATGGGAAATCTATTTATTGAAACTGTAACTATAAGGGAAGTTATTGTGGGTATTGTTGTTGGTATGTTGATAACTTTTGGCGTGCTGGGGATAATTGAGACACTTATTTTGTTTATAACAGCTGCCTTAGTGACAATTCTATTTAATGTATATTGTAAGAGCAAAATAGGAGGTATCACTGGGGACTCTTTAGGAGCTAATAATGAGATTGTTACTTTTGCTTTGATGATAGTGGTGTATATAATGATGTAAATAATTAAAATCAACCTTCAAAATCAACCGAAAGGTTGATTTTATTTTTTTGCATTGAAGTTAGAATTGTTCATGAAGGAGATGATTTAGCATGAATGAAATAATTAGTGTAAAAAATCTTGAGAAAAGTTATAAAGACAATAAAGTTATAAAAGGGATATCTTTTGATGTTAAGAAAAGTGAAATACTTTGTTTTTTAGGCCCTAATGGAGCAGGTAAGAGTACTACTATTAATATTCTTACAGGAGCACTTGGATGCGATAAAGGTGATATTAGTTATAAAGGACGATGCATTAATGGTCATGATATGCAGTTTAAGCAAAGTCTTGGCATAGTTCCGCAGGATATAGCATTGTACGAAGATATCTCAGCAGAGAAGAATATTAAATTCTTTGCTTCACTTTATGGTCTTAAAGGAAGATTGTTGGAGGAAAGAACTGAAGAGGCTCTCCAAATAGCGGGACTTACAGATAGAGCGAAAGATAAAGTAAATTCATTTTCAGGAGGAATGAAAAGAAGGCTGAACATAGCTTGTGCTATTGCTCACCATCCTGAATTGCTTATAATGGATGAACCTACAGTTGGAATAGATCCACAGTCGAGAAATTATATATTAGATTCTGTAAAGAAAATGAGAGAGAAAGGTATGAGTATTATATATACAACTCACTATATGGAGGAAGTTGAAGAGATATCTTCTAGAATTATAATTATGGACAAAGGAAAGATAATAGCTTGCGGAATAAAAGAAAAACTTAAAGAGGAAATTATGAACTATAAAAAATATTTTATCCAAGTTGAAGAACTAGATAAAATAAACTTTGATGAATTTTATAATGTGGAAGGAGTAAAGGAAGTTTCTATAAAAGGAAATAAATTAGTAATAACAACACTTATTGGAGTGGAAAATTTGGATAAGTTAATTGCTATATTGGTAAACAAGTCTGTGAAAATTAATAATCTATCCAGTGAAACAGCTAATTTGGAGACTGTGTTTCTAAATCTTACGGGAAGAAATTTGAGAGATTGAAAGGAAGGGCGCTATGTATAAATTTAACCAAATTTTCAAAAGAGATTTCTTAAACCTTGCGTTGAATCCGGCGTGGATACTTTACGTTACACTGTTTCCCTATTTACTTGTGCTAATTTTAGGTTTTTTAGGCAGTGGAAGTTATACTGGCAGTGTAACCTCATATGATTATTATGGTATAGCAATGATGATATATATAATATTCAATACTTCAACCATTGCAGCTAATAGCTTTATGGAGGAAAGAATAAAGAATGGTAATATGAGACTTATTTATTCACCTATCCCCAAAAGCTATATATATGTTTCTAAAATTGCTGCAACATTTGTATTTACTGGAATTTGCCATGTTTTAGTTCTGCTTTTATTGAAACTTACACTAAATGTCAATCTTGGAGGCAAAAACATTGGTTTTGTTATTCTAATATTAATAGTTTTTGAACTGTTCTCTTCAATACTTGGTGTATTGCTTTGCTGTATATTTAGAAGTGAGAATACTACAAATCAAATACTGAGTATCATAGTAAATATATTTTCTATACTTGGGGGATTATTTTTTAGAGTTGATGGATTGGGTAAAAATATAGAGAAGATAAGCTCTATATCACCTGTTAAGTGGATTATTACTGATATTTTTAAGATTATTTACAGCAATGATTTTTCAGGTTATGTTCAAACGATACTGATTATATCAGTAATAAGTGTATTGGCAGTTATACTGTGCGGGAAATTTTACAGAACGGAGGATTATGTATGATAGCATTTTTGAAAAATAATTATTATAGAATTAGTAGTAGGAAACATTACATTTTTATATCAATAATTATGACAGTTATTTCAATAGTTGCAGCAGTTTACATGGCTTCAAAAGCAGATGCTAAATTAAGTTTGGCGTTGATAACACAACGTCATACAACAGCAATTCAATCAAAATATATTAATTTTACAATTATGAGACAAAAACCTGAGAGATATCAATTAATACTAGGCAAGTATGATGGAATTATAGTTGATAGAGGTAATGGAAAATTTGATTTTGAAACTGTTAAGGGGAATGATTTTAAAAATATGATGAGGACTGCAGTGCAAAATCCAAAAAATTTTGTATCAGAAAATAAAGGTAGAAGAGGTGTTGGTTCTAATATAATAGGTTACGTTATGATGTTTTTACTAATTCAGAGCGTCTTATTCATGTTTATGTTGGCTGAAGATATGGAACTCGGTCAAATAAAGAGGATAGCAGCAGCACCTATATCATTTTTTAAGTATCTAGCAGCAAATTTCATTTCTATACTTATAATGATTTTCACACCAGCTATTATCACTTTGATAATTATGAAAGTAGGTTTTGCCTTTGATATTGGCTTTAGCTTAGCTCAGTATGCTGCATTTCTATTAATAATAAGTTTTATTGGAATTGCTTTTGCCATGTTTATTACTTCACTAGTAAAAACTGCTGACACGGCTAATATGATTGGAAATTCGGTTGTAGTTCTTACTACGATTCTTGCTGGCAGTTTTTATTCCTTTGAAAAAGGTAATGAATTTCTACAAAGGATTTTATGGGTAATTCCGCAAAAGGATTACTTATATTTTGTTCAGGGTATAGAAGAAGGCAAAAAGGTTTATAATATGTTTCCGCAACTAAGTTACGTAATTATCATATCTACTGCGCTATTCATTTTCTCAATAGTAAAAATTAAAAATGACTATATACTTAAAAGAAATTGAAGTAGAATATATATAATCTAATTTGTAAATAAAGGTGATACCATATGAATGAGCAACCCATTCTGATGTCTACTAGATTAAAAATGCCTGAACCAAGAAAGGATTATATAGTTAGACAGCAGCTTTTTGAAAAATTAAAGGATATTGATCAATATAGCGTTATTGTAGCAAAAGGTGGTGCAGGTACTGGGAAAACCACGCTTATATCTTCTTTTGTAAAAGAGAAAGCTATGACAAATGTAAAATGGATTTCTATTGATGAAGGCTTCAATAACATTTTTATGTTTTGGAATTATTTCGTTAAGGCGGTAGAAGGAGAACTCGGAGCATCCAAGAGCAAGCTTATGTCATTGTTTAATTTTAACTTTCAAAAGGGTAATATAGAAAGCTTATTAACTCTTTTGATAAATGACCTTAATATAGATGAAAATATTTTTATAGTATTAGATGATTTCTATAATATTACGGACAGTTCTTTGCTTCAATCAATAGAATTCTTTCTTAAGCACATGTCGGATAACATTCATATGATTTTGCTTACTAGGCAGGAACCGCTTTTGTATCTTGGTGCACTTAATATGGAGGGAAAGCTGCTGGTAATAGAAGATGACGATTTAAAGCTTTCTCATGAACATGGGATAAAATTTTTAAAGGATACATTGAAATTGAAGTTAAGTCCTAAAATATTAGATTTTATGGATGAAATTTCAGAGGGCTGGATTGGAGGCTTGCAGCTTATAGCAGCAGCTGCAAGCGGCAGAAATGAAAGCCAGATTAAAAATTTTAATATAAAAGATAAGCTTATTAATGAGTATGTAACTAAAGAAATATATGATGGACTTGAGCGTGAGGAAAAAGAGTTTCTTGTTGTAACTTCAATACTTCCATACTTTAATGAACAGATATGCAGTAGATTGCTTTCAAATATGAATTTCACAGATATATTGGGTAAGCTTCAAGATAAAAATATAATGATTATATGCATTGATGAGAAAATAGGTGTATATAGATATCACAATATTTTAAAAGAATATCTAAATAATAGGTTTAAGGAACTGGATAGAGAAAAGCAAATTATGTTTCATTTAAAAGCAGCGGAGGCATTTCGAGATATTAATGATTATAATGAGTGCATTTCTCAGTTTATTATCGGAGAAGATTATAATTCTGCTATGAACTTTATACTTAATTTTCCGGGAAATGCGGCTTTGTTTTCGTATGCAGACATGATTCCTGATAAATTTATTATAAAAAATGCTGATTTTGCGTATCAGTGCTTCTTTTATTATTTTGCGAATATGGAGTTTGAAAAGTGCAGTAAGATCTATAACAATGTAAAAATGAATATGTCTGATGATTTAATCTTTTCAGCATTTAAATATGCCAATATGTTTGTGGAAGATACCTTCAAGATTAATGAAGTAGATACGATTCAGATAGATAATATTGAAAGGTTACCATTGTTAGCGGCTACAAAGGCTTATATATTTATTAAAGAAGCATATTTTTTATATGTTAAATGCAAATATGCCGAAGCATTAAGCTATGTAGATAAAGCAGTGGACTATTCTGCAAAGCAGAATAATTTATATATAGTATTCTTCTGCTTTAGTATAAAATCTCAAATATTAGAAGATATGGGCGATCTTAATGAATGTATAGAGCTTTATAAAAGAATGCAGAAGATGCTATCTGATAATGAAAGTATTTTCATGCTTAATTCTAGTTTTTATGTAGGCATTACAGGTCTGTATTTAAAACAGATGAATTTAGTCGAGGCAAAAAGCTGTCTTGAAAATGCAATAAATCTTATACCTGAAATTAATTTTTCAGTGGATAGAGGTTACAAATACAATGTAGCAGAGTATAAATTCATAAAAGAAGAAAATGATGAAGCAATTAACATAGTGCATGAGCTTATGGAGACTATCAGCTATAAAAATTCAGTATATATGGCGGGGCTGCTCAGGTATATGTTTAGGGTAATTAAATTTGCAGGAGATACAGTAGAAAAATTTAAACTCTGTTATGAGACAATGGAAGAAAGTCGAAGGAGTCTTGATAGTAAGCTTCTCTATGCGGATTTATTTTTCCATAGGGGAGAAGATAAAGAAGCATTAATGATTATTGATGACATTTTAAAGTATGCTAGAAGGTATGGAATAAAGCTTAAACTTGTACAGGCATCGCTGTTAAAGATTTCTATTATATATAACAATTCTGAAAAGAAAAGGGATGTAATAAATTTGTTTAGAGAAGCTTTATTTTATAGTTCAAAGAATAGCATGTTGAGTCCGTACCACTTTGAAAGGGAGACTGTAAGAAAACTTATATCAGATTATGATAAGGATATTCGAAACGAGATGTCTGAAGATCAAAAACTGCATTATAAACAGATAATGGACATTTGTGATATTAATAGTAAGTCTATTCTTAGTGAAAGGGAACTAGATGTACTAAAGGAATTAGCAAAGGGATTATCAAATAAAGAAATAGGACAGCAGTTAAGTATTTCGCTGGCTACAGTTAAAACTCATATCATTAATATTTATGGGAAACTTCAGGTAAATAACAGAATTGCTGCAGTGGACGCAGCTAAAGAACAAAATCTTCTATAATTAGGTATTTAACTTCTTGACTTAAATGGAGACTTTAAGTTAAGAAGTTAAATGTTTTGAGCACCTTCAAAATTCATTACTTTTTCTTACAAGTTTAAAATAAACACCACCATCCAATAAGATTAATGTATCTTTATTTTTTATAAAACAATAATTTCCTGTGCTATCCCACGATAGAGTGGCGGACTTATTAGTAAAAATTTCTACCATTTTAATGGATTTTTTCTTTATTCCTAATTTTGATAAATCGGTATATGAATACGAAAAGAATTCATCTCTAGATATAGACGAAATTTTATAATATGGCTGCTTTAATACATTATTATCATAGCTTGCTTCATGCCTTAAGTATGTTAGTTTTTTTCCAATCATTTTTTTAATCTCTTTATTTCCATAGGCAGTGACTCTTCCGTATGCTATTGCCTTTTTTATTATCCAGGTACCATAAAAAATTCTCTTTTTATTTTTAGATGTAGAACTTTTTAATTTTAAATCTAGTACTTTATTTAAATATATATTAGAGTTTTTATCGTATGCGTTTGATTTAAAGTCTATAATTGAAAAGCTTAAAACTAGCAAAAGGAATACCGTCAATATCTTCTTCATGTGATTTTTCCTCAACTTTCTTAATATAACATATAATTCTGTATACACTTTCGGTTTCTATTTTCTAATAAGTTCAAAAAAGATTCCACCATAATCAAGAATTAAAGTATTCTTATTTTTAATGAAGAATAAATCCCCAAAAGCATACCAGGTTTTACCACTATGAGTTGATACATCTACCTCTTTAACCCATTTCTTTTTTATACCTAATTTCGATAATTCAACGTAACCTCCATAAAAAAAATCTGTTTCCGATACCTTAGTTATTTCATAACGTGGATCGTTTAAGATATGCTTACCATAAACAATTTTATCCTTATGGTATGTTATTGTTCTGCCTAGTATTTTTTTTATATCTTTATCTCCATATTCAGTAATTCTTGAACTAGCAGCTACTTTTTTTATTAACCATTTACCATAAAAAACTTGGTTGTTCGATGATACTAATTTAGTATAAGCTTTTATATTATCAGCTTTAATATTACACGGTATAATAAAAAAAGTTAAAATTATTACTATTAATATTTTCGATAGATGTTTCATAAGAAATGCAAGCCTCCATTCAAATAAAATTCCTTAAGTAGTTATCTCGATTTCCATGTGTTCGACTTTCTGCATCTACGATACTACACTATAACCAAGGTGCTTTAGGATAATCTCTTTTGTATTCCCCTTTACTAAATATCTGCCATTCGTCTGATTTTCGTCTATATACTCCTTCTGATTTCTTATGGTTCATTTGATTCCACATGGTAAAATCTTTTTTCATTGTTGCTGAAGATGTATTACCATTTTCTATATCCTTAGCAAGTGTAGATTTTCTGAAACGTCTTATACCCGTATTAAAAGCAAAATCTACTAAAGCGTCATATTGTTTCTGAGATAATTTAACTTTATTTTGCTATTACTTTTTCAATGGAAAGAACCTACTACCGAAATATTATTAACATATAAATATGATGTTTCTGTATACTCGAAAGTTAAAATCATAACTCCTTTCTCCTAAGAAATTACATTTAATACATTATATTGATGACTATTTTTAAAATAATAATATTTTCAATTAAAAATGTCAATGTTTTGATGAAGATTTATGCAACTAACCTAATAATAGTATGATTATAAAAATATTGCTAAAATTATAGGCTAAATTGTGGCAAATCAATAATGTTATTTATTTCGTATCTGAAATTTTTTAAATCTGTATTTATGGATAAACAATTTTTGAAAGATGATTAGGTAAATTGCAGAGATTGGAAACTTTATTGACAAGTTGTGTTGAGTAAGGAGTTGATAGAACATAGAAGAGAAGAAAGCTGGAATCGGCGATATATCACTGACTCCAGCTTTTGTAATTAAGTCAAAAAATTAAACATCCTAAGCACTTCAAAATAGTTCTCAGTTTTATAATATAGAATATTACCTGAAAGCTGCTTTACTCCTGGATAATAGGATAATCTGCTAGCTTTTGCAGGATCTCTGTAGGCAATTTCAATTTCAAACTCTTCAGGAAGTTTTAATAAACATTTTGATAGATCCTTACTTAGTGCATTTGTTACAAGTTTTTCCGTCATTGAAATAGCTTTATCAGGGTGAATACTAATGGAAGCACCGCCGGAACATTCTTTTACAGCTAATGTTTCAATATTAGAATTTACTTTTTTAATTTCTCTTGAAAGATCAGCATCACCGCTTACAAACACAACAGGTACTCCAACTGTAGCTGCTGCATAGGCGTGAATCAAAAATTCACTGGTATATTCACCATTCATTTTTATATAACTAACATCTGAATTATTCATCGTATGAGCGAGAGGATTGCCGCCAGTATAACCGCCTGAATGATAGCCTATGAAAATAGCAGCATCAAAACTTTCATCCAGACCTGATACCATACTGAAAGGATGACCGCTCCAACCTCTCATAAGTTTGGCTATCTCAGGAAGTTTATCATGTTTAATGTTTCTTCCGGTATCATGTGCGTCTTTAACAAATATGTCTGCAGCTCCTGCTTTAATAGCTCCGTCACAGGCAGCTTTTACTTCGTTTGTCATCTGATCAGCAAATATGTCATAGTCATTAGGCAGGGATTTTTCTGTTTCTGACCAGCTAGTGGTTCCAGTTATGCCTTCTATATCTGCACTTATGTATATTTTCATTTGAATTCCTCCTAGTGCTTCGGTTTTTATAATTAGATATATTATACAATGAAATAGAGACAGGAGGAAAGTGATTGAAGAGAAAAGAGTAGAGAGAAAAGTGAAGGAAGAAATTCTGATATGCAGAATTTCTGAGATTTTAGTTCGAGTAAATGCATAGAGTTGGTTTAAGGGGTGAGTGACCGTAGGAGGCATTTTTTAGCCGCCGGAGGTCACTCACCCCTTATTTTTTTGATTGACAAAGGCTATTATATATTATAGACTTAATCCGTAATCAAAAGTGAATAGGGTTTTAAGGTTCTTTCATTGAGTTTACATATTTGGTGAAGGATTAAAAGGGAATACGGTATGAATCCGTAACAGCCCCCGCTACTGTATTTGAGGATGAAGCTTATAATGTGCCACTCTTATTTTTTAAGGGGAAGGATAAGCTTAGGATGAATCATAAGTCAGGAGACCTGCCTGAAACTTGTAATTTATTAGTTTACTACTAATAAAAATTCTAAGTACGCTTTCGGAGGGAAAGTTATTAGAGGTTTTGTATTGCAGCAGCAGATGTTTGTAATTTGGATGCTGTTATATTTGATATTCTAATGGCAGTGTTACCTTTAAGGTACACTGCTTTTTTAATTTTTATTAATTATTTAAAAGGGGGGAGAAATAGTACATGAGCAAAATAATGATTCAAGGTACAGCCTCATCTGTAGGGAAAAGCCTCATAACTGCAGCCTTATGCAGAATCTTTAAACAGGACGGCTATTCAGTATGCCCTTATAAATCGCAAAATATGTCCTTAAATTCCTATATCACTTTAGATGGAAAAGAGATGGGAAGAGCTCAGGTGCTTCAAGCCTATGCAGCTGGATTGGAACCTGAAGCTTTTATGAATCCTATCCTATTAAAACCGACTTCAGATATGAAATGTCAGATAATTTTAAATGGTAAGGTTTATGATAACAAAACTGCTCAGGAATACACCGATATAAAGGAAACTTTTCAAGAAATGCTTAAAAATGACTTTGAAAAAATTGAGAAGAACTTTGATATTGTAGTAATGGAGGGGGCAGGAAGCCCAGCGGAAATAAATCTTCGCAGTCATGACATTGTTAATATGGGAATGGCCGAACTTGTAGATGCACCAGTACTGCTTGTGGGTGACATAGATAAGGGAGGAGTATTTGCTGCTTTGGCGGGTACACTGCTGCTTCTTACACCTGAGGAAAGGGATAGAGTAAAAGGAACGATAATAAACAAATTCAGAGGAGATATTAATTTACTTAGTCCTGGACTTGATATGCTGTATGATATCATAAAAAAACCTTGCCTTGGAGTAGTACCATATTTTAATTTACTGTTGGAAGATGAGGATGGTGCAGTAGCTGAGATAAAAAAGAATAAGACTGCACCGATAGATGCAGCTGTTGTAATGCTGCCTCATATATCTAATTTTACAGATGTGGATGCTTTAAAGTGTGAGAAGGATGTAAGTGTAAGGTTCATAACCAGCAGAGAAGAGTTTGGCGAGCCTGATCTTTTGATAATTCCGGGAAGCAAAAACACTATAGACGACCTTGTTACAATAAGAAAGGCTGGATTGGAGAAGAGGATAATAGATTACAGCAGAAAAGGTATCCTGCTTGGTATCTGCGGAGGATATCAGATGCTAGGGCAGAGAATAAAAGATCCATATCATGTAGAAACAGACAAGGGTGAAGTGGAAGGAATGGGACTGCTGCCTATAACTACAGAACTTGAAACAGAGAAAACTATGACCAGAGTAAAGGCAGTATTAAATTTTAATGGAGTAAAAGGTCAGGTATATGGTTACGAGATTCATATGGGGAAAAGCAGTTCAGAGAGCGTAAAACCATTGGCAACAATAGTCGAAAAAAATGGTGAAAACGTCAGTGAAGCTGAAGGTGCTGTAAATGAAAAAGGAAACGTGATAGGAACATATATACATGGTATATTGGACAGCCCTAATTTAAGAAATATGCTCTTAAATAAAATAAGAAAACAAAAGGGCATGGCTCTTGAAATATCACCTGTATACGAAACTGTGAGAGATAGAGAACTTGATAAGCTCGCAGATATCGTGAGGGAGAGTCTTGATATTAAAAGTATATACGCTTTTATGGGGATAAAGCGATGATGGAATTTATTAGAGCTAATACAATGGATTTAGTTGCAGCAGTTATCATTGATTTTATATTAGGTGATCCCTATTGGTTTCCGCATCCGATTATTTACATAGGAAGAATGATAAATATGCTGGAGAAGAAATTTAGAGCAAAGGCTGAAAATCAGAAGCAGCTTAAAGTATTGGGAGCACTCATAGTGCTTTTAATCTGCATTCTAAGCTTTGGCGTGCCCTTTATTCTTTTATATATTACTTGGACTATAAAACCAGTACTTCATATTGTAAATATCTTTATTCTATGGACTACTATAGCAGCAAGATGTCTGTATACAGAAAGTAAGAAGGTATATACTGCTCTAGCAGAAGGTGATATTAAAGGAGCACGGAAATATGTTTCTTATATTGTTGGAAGAGATACTAGTGATTTGCCGGAAAAGGAGATAGTAAGAGCTGCCGTAGAGACAGTAGCAGAAAATAGTTCAGATGGTGTAATAGCTCCAATGTTATATGCTGTTATTGGTGGAGCACCGCTTGCTATGCTTTATAAAGGCATAAATACCATGGATTCGATGCTTGGGTATATGAATGAAAAGTATCGTCATATAGGTTTTTTTCCTGCTAAAACGGATGACTTTGCTAATTTTGTTCCTGCAAGACTCACTGGAATTTTAATTTGCTTATGTGCACCTATAACAAATGGAAATATTGTTAGAAGTTTCAAAATAATGCTGAGGGACAGAAAGAATCATAAGAGTCCTAACTGTGCATATCCTGAGGCTGCAGCAGCTGGGGCAATGAAGATAATGCTTGGCGGAAACAACATATACTTTGGTGAACTCGTTGAGAAACCTACCATGGGTGATAAAATATATGAACTTCAAATTTCTCATATAGAACAAGCAAACAGACTTATGTTTGGGGCAGAGGTATTATTTCTTGTAATAATAGCAGCTATATTTCTTGTTATGTAGGGGTGAGGATAAATGAATGAAAAGACTTATACACAGCATGGAGGCGACATATACACGGAGGGTCTGCTTAAGGGTAATAAAATACTTGATTTCAGTGCGAATATTAATTTTCTAGGTACACCTAAGTCACTTGAAAGTGCTGTAAAAGAAGCAATGAAGAGCATAACTAGATACCCGGATATAGAATATAGAAGATTAAAAAAGACTATAGCCGATTATCTTCATATAGATAACGATAAGCTTAAGATTATACCAGGAAATGGAGCTGCTGAGATAATAGATCTGGCTGTTTCACTGTTTAAAAGTATGTGCATAGTAGTTCCATCCTTCAGCGAATATGAGAGATGTGCACATATACATGGCTGTCAGGTAACTTATAGTGAATTAAAAGACGATATGACCTTTGATTATGAAGATATATTAGAAAGGCTCAAAACCTGTGAAGCACTGCTAATCGGGAATCCCAATAATCCTAATGGTTTTATTATAGATAAAGAAAAGTTTATGGAGATTATAGACTATTGTGATAAGAATGATAAAACCATCATAATTGATGAGGCATTTATTGAATTTGTGGGTGACGAGAAGACTAGCTTTATTCATGAGAGCAGCAGATACGAGTGTCTTTTGCTTATAAGGGCTGTAACCAAGTTCTTTGCTCTTCCTGGGATAAGGCTTGGGTATGGGATAACTGCCAATGAAGGTTTAGCTGATAAAATAAGGGAAAGGCAGTTACCTTGGACTGTAAATAGCTTTGCAGAGACAACAGCAGAACATATTTATAGAGATTCAGAGTATATTCGAAAGAGTATTAATGCGAATAAAGACGAAAGGGAATATCTTAAAAGGCAGCTTGTACAGCTACCTGCCATTTCTAAAGTATATGACGGCAGAGCAAATTTCCTTTTATGCAAGCTTAATAATATAACTGCAGAGCAGATGTTTAATTACTGTTTGAAAGAGCATATTCTGATAAGAAAATGTGATAACTATAGAAAACTTGATAAATATTTTATAAGACTGGCTGTGAAAAGCAGAAGTGACAATAATAAACTTATAAATGTACTTAGAAAAGCGAATTTGTAAAAATGCAATTGAAAGGATGCGATATATAATGAAATTACTAAAAAGAAGTATAATATTTTTATTAATAATGACAATCATAATGGCGTTTGGAGGATGTGCTGCAAAAACAAAAAATAAAGACATCAAGAACGAGGCTAAAACAGAGACTAAAACAACTTATCCACTTACTGTCAAAGATTCAAACGGAGATGAGGTTACCATAGATAAAGAACCTAAAAGGGTGGTTTCTGTAGCGCCAAGTATAACAGAAACAGTATTCGCTCTTGGCAAAGGTGATGAGCTTGTGGGAAGAAGCAGTTATTGTGATTATCCAAAGAAGGCTAAAAAGGTTCAGGATATTGGTTCAATCACTGATCCTAATGTTGAAAAGATAATAGCACTTAAACCTGAAGTGGTAATAGCAGCTACTCATTTTAAGGCTGCTGTAGAGAAAAAACTTAAGGATCTTGGAATAAAAGTAGTTGTTATATATGATGCCAATGATTTTAATGGGGTGTATAATGGTATAGATACCATAGGAAAAATTCTCAATGCTAAGAAAAAAGCAGCTGAACTCGTAGCTGGAATGAAAACTAAAGTTAATTCTATAGTTGATAAGATAAAAGATGCTAAGAAACCAACTGTTTATTATGTTATTAGCTTTGGAAAGAGCGGAGACTATACTGCTACAGGAGAAACCTTTATAGCACAAATGATTAATATGGCAGGCGGAGAGAACATAGCAAAAGACGCTAAAGGCTGGGCTTACAGCAAGGAAAAACTTATACAGAAAAATCCTGATATAGTTATCGTGTCAAAAATGTACAATACAAAAGCACAATTTATAAAAGCTGATGGTTATAAAAAATTAAAGGCTGTAGCAAAGGGAAAGGTATTAGAAATAGATAATAATCTTCTGGATAGGCAGGGACCAAGAATTGCAGATGGTCTTGAAGAGATGGCAAAGCTTTTGCATCCAGATTTATTTAAATAGAAGAGGTAGTTACAATGAAGAAAAAAAGGGTTGGGCTTTTCATAATAATGATTATTGCATATGTTTTTATCTTGGGGTTATCTATTTCATTAGGGGCTGCAGATATAAGCATAAAGGATGCTTTTTATACACTATTTAAAGCCATCCCTTTTATAGGAAACATGCTTCATGCAAAGATACCATATACGATGACAGTCATAATATTCAAGGTAAGAATGCCTAGAATTATTATGGCAAGTATCGTTGGTATGGGTTTAGCAGTGGTCGGAACAAGCTTTCAGGCTGTATTTAAAAATCCCATGGCGGATCCATATATACTTGGGATATCATCAGGAGCTGCTCTCGGTGCAGCTATTGGAATAGTACTGCATATAGGAGGAAATCAGTGGCAAGTAAGTACTATAACTATATTTGCTTTTTTAGGTGCTGTTCTTACAACACTTCTTGTATATAATATCGCTAAAGTTGGGCGGTCTCTCCCAGTTACGAAGCTGCTGCTTTCGGGTATAGCCGTAAATTTTATGATATCTTCAATAATATCGATAATAATGGTATTTAGCCGTGAAGAACTGCAGCAGATTGTATTTTGGTCAATGGGAAGCTTTAATGCAGCGAGCGCAAATGAAATAGCAATGGCAGCACCCTTTATAATAATAGGAACGTTGATAACTTTGATATTTTCTAGAGATTTAAATATAATGCTTACTGGTGAAGAAACTGCAAAGACGCTGGGAGTAAACATAGAGCATGTAAAGAAACTTATTATAATCATATCTTCACTAATGGTGGCTGCAGCTGTTGCTTTTTGCGGCATAATAGGCTTTGTTGGCCTAATAATACCGCATATTTTAAGACTTATACTGGGTCCGGACAATAAGACTTTAATTTTGTTTTCTGCTTTAGGGGGAGCTATTTTTCTTTTGCTTGCAGACACCTTAGCAAGAACAGTAGCAGCACCTGCAGAACTGCCTGTAGGAGCAATCACTGCACTTTTAGGCTCACCGTATTTTCTATATCTTCTATCCAAAAACAGAAAAGGGTGATTGGCTTGAACTATCCTATAGTTATTAGTAATCTTAATTTTTCATATGATAACGAGAATATATTAAATGACGTCACATTAAATTTCGAGAAGGGAAAGCTATATTCAATACTTGGACCTAATGGTTCAGGTAAAACTACACTTATAAAAAATATATCAGGGATACTATCGGCTAAGAGCAGTTGTGTTTACATAAATGGTACAGACATTATTAAATTTAAGAGTAAAGAACTGGCAAGACGTGTTACTGTGGTACCTCAAAATTCAAATATAGAATATGAGTTCACAGTATACGATGTAGTAATGATGGGGAGAACTCCATATAAACACAGGTTTGAGGACTATAACAGTCAAGATGAAGCAATTGTAAAAGAAGCTATGGAAATGACAAATACTTGGATTTTGAAGGATAAACTTATTACAGAACTCAGCGGAGGAGAGGTGCAGCGAGTAACTGCAGCAAGAGCTTTGACTCAGCAGACAGACATAATACTTTTGGATGAGCCTACAGCACATCTAGACTTACAATACCAGCTGGAATTTTTGAATATATTCAGAGAAATAAAGCAACATAAACTTATAATAGCTGTGCTTCATGATTTAAATCTGGCATCATACTTCAGTGATCATATGATATTTGTTAAAAAAGGGCATATTATAGAGCAGGGATGTCCAGAACAGATTATGAAGAAGAAACTTATAAAAAAGATATATAACATAGATGTTGAAATTATAAAAAGTCCTGTAAGCGGTGCACCGTTTATTATATATTAATTTTGCCAAGCATTTGTCAAGTGCCTGGCACTTGACAAATAGTAAGGAGTGAGTGATATGGAAAGAGGATATGTTCAGGTTTATACAGGCAATGGAAAAGGTAAAACTACAGCGGCTTTTGGACTTGCCATAAGGGCAGTAGGAGATGGAATGAAAGTATATATAGTTCAATTTCTAAAAACAAGTCCTACAGGTGAAGTTGAAGCTATAAAAAAACTGGCGGACAATATAAAAGTTTTTCGATTTGAGAAAAAGAGAGGATTCTTTTGGACTTTGAATGATGAAGAGAAAACTGAATTAAAGAAAGAAGTGCAAAAGGCTTATGAATTTGTTCAACAGGTTATAGAAAATGAAAAATGTGATATTTTAATACTTGATGAGATTATGGGGGCTATAACAAACAAGCTTTTAACAGAAACTCAGGTTTTAGAGCTTATAGAAAAAAAGCCGCTAACAATGGAATTAGTGCTTACTGGCAGGAATGTGCCTGAAGCCATAGCTAAGAAAGCTGATTTAATTACAGAGATGAAAGATATAAAGCATTACATGAATGAAGGAGTTACAGCTAGAAAAGGGGTTGAATATTAAAAAATCTCAATGTAAATATATTGCGAACTAAATGCGCTAGACGGAATAGTTTAGAGAAAGTGCATTAAATAGGTGTGAGAGTAAAGAGTAAAGAGAAAAGAGTAAAGTGAAGGTTAAAATTCAGCTGAGCTGAATTTTGATCGTATAGAGACTCTTAATTATTTAGATAATTTTTTTGTAATACTAGGTATAGTCTTAGTTTTTAGAAAGTTATTTGCCGGTAATCAGATTTAAATTCTCAGAAATTCTGCACAGCAGAATTTCTTCCTTCACTTTTCTCTCTACTCTTTACTCTTTACTCTTTTCTCTTATCTATTTAAAGCATACACTAACTACTAAATATTATTTTCATCTAATCAACTTTATTGGTTCGCAATTTATTTATTAACTGTACTTAGCTCTGCTGATCACTGTTGCTGTTTTGATCTTGAGAAGGGGCACCCTGGCCGCCTTTGAAACTGCTGAATATTTTCTTTTGTACTGCATCAGCCTGTTTTTGAGTAATAACTTTATCTTTAACAAGTTTACTTAAAGCACTGTTCTTTGGCGAATTTCCCGAAGGTTTACTTCCGCTAGGCTTTTTACTATTACTGGACGGCTTGCTAGGTCTTTGACCATTATTCATCTGTGAAGTTAATGCCGAAACGATTTTTTTACCTTGTTTTTTAGTTATCGTTCCTGCGGAAACAAGATCATCTATACCTTGTTGTATCTGTTCTTTCATATTTCCCATATCAGGGCCTCCAAGCTGTTGACCATTTTCAGTAGTTTGTGTGCTGTTTGTTACAGCTGTATTATTACTTTTCTTTGTGCAAGATGGCAGCATTACAGTTATAAAACCACATACCAGTAACATTAGTGCTGTTATGTATAGCTTATTTCTTCTCATAAATTACCTCCTAAAATATTGTTTAGTATGATTCATATTTTAGAAAGTTTATATGGCACAATTATGGTGGAACTGTGAACATTTTTTTAACGAAGCTAATATTTCTTTATTATATAGCTTTACTATTTATAGAAGCAATGCTTTTTAATTCTTTTACTAGTGAGTCAAAACGTTCAGGCTTTATAGATTGTTCACCGTCACTTAATGCATTTTCTGGATCATTATGCACTTCTATTATTAAACCATCAGCGCCTACTGCTACAGCCGCCTTTGATAACGCTTCTACCATCCACCACATACCGGCAGCATGGCTAGGATCTACAACAACAGGGAGGTGGCTTAATTTCTTAGCGGCTAGTACTGCGCTTAAGTCTAATGTATTTCTAGTATATGTTTCAAATGTGCGAATACCTCTTTCGCAAAGAATTATATTTTCGTTTCCTTCAGACATTATATATTCAGCAGACATAAGCCATTCTTGTATAGTGGCACTTAGTCCTCTTTTTAATAAAATTGGTTTATTAGTTTTACCTAATTCCTTTAATAACTCAAAATTCTGCATGTTTCTGGCTCCTACTTGTATCATATCTACATCCTGTACAAATCTATCCAACATGCTTATAGACATTATTTCTGTAACTATAGGAAGTCCAGTAGCGGCTTTAGCTTTAAGCAAAAGGTCTAACCCCTCTTGTTTTAAACCTTGGAAACTATAGGGAGAAGTTCTAGGTTTGAAAGCACCTCCTCGAAGAAATGCGGCACCACTCTTTTTAACTGATTTTGCAATTGATACTATCTGTTCTTCATTTTCCACAGAGCAAGGTCCGGCTATAATAGCCAATTTCTCTCCGCCTATAGTCTTTCCATCAATATTTACTATAGAGTCCTCAGGGTGAAAAAGTCTGTTGACCATTTTAAAAGGTTCTTTGACTGAGATTACTTTTTCAACAAAATCGTATGCTTCAAAACTATGTGAATCTATATTGGACGTGTTACCAATAAGCCCTAAGACACAGTAAGCAACCCCATTACTTACGTGTACAGTTATGTTTCTTTTCTCAATTTGCTTTACTAGAATACTTATTTTCTCTTGTGGTGTGTTTTTGTTAATTACAATTACCATTTTTAATATCCCCCATCCTTTATTTATAATTTCTTGCATGTTCAACTAAAAATATTTAAAAGTGGTACAACTGACGAATAAAAAAAGAAGACTCGAATGAGTCTTCTTGAAAAACATATATAACTTGCTGCATATATATTAAGGCTTTATAAACTCATCAGAAAGAATAGCTTTTTTATTGTATGACCAAAGACCAGCGCTAAAATAATAATAGCCCCAGCTAAAGTAAAAAAATAAATCGCTATTTAATTCCTTTCTGATAATAGTATTCATAATAATTTCCTCCATAGTAATTTAAAGAGTACATATTTATATTAATGATTAATCTATAATTAGTCAATAGTTATATGCAAATGATATAATCCTATCTAAGCGGTGATTAGTTTTTAAAAGAATGTATTGGTGCTGGAATCCTTCCGCCTCTGTTAATAAACTCTTCGCTTGAAAAACCATTTACAGCCATTATAGGAGCTCTTCCTAGAAGTCCTCCGAATTCTACAGAATCGCCTACACCTTTTCCTGGAACTGGAATAACTCTTATAGCAGTAGTCTTATTGTTAATGACACCTATGGCTGCCTCATCGGCTATCATAGCAGAAATAGTAGCAGCTGGTGTATCACCGGGAATAGCAATCATATCTAATCCTACAGAACAAACGCAAGTCATAGCTTCTAGTTTATCAATTGAAAGAGCACCTTTTTCCACAGCGTTGATCATTCCTATATCTTCGCTTACAGGTATGAATGCTCCACTTAATCCTCCTACGTGACTGCAGGCCATAACTCCGCCTTTTTTAACAGCATCATTTAGTAATGCTAATGCTGCAGTTGTACCATGAGTACCGCAGCTTTCAAGTCCCATTTCTTCAAGAATATGAGCAACACTGTCACCTACAAACGGAGTAGGAGCCAATGACAGGTCAACTATTCCGAAAGGAATATCAAGTCTCTTAGATGCTTCATTAGCAACCAGCTGCCCCATCCTTGTTATTTTAAATGAGGTTTTCTTAATGGTTTCAGCTACAACATCAAAGGTAGCACCTTTAACTTTCTCTAATGCGCATTTTACGACACCAGGTCCGCTGACACCGACATTTATTACGCAATCAGCTTCGCCTACACCGTGAAAAGCACCTGCCATAAATGGATTATCTTCCACAGCGTTTGCAAATACAACGAACTTTGCACAGCCAATACCATCAGCATTTTTAGTAAGCTCCGCTGTAGATTTTATTATATGTCCCATCTGTTTTACTGCGTTCATGTTTATGCCGGATCTGGTTGAGCCTATGTTTACAGAAGAACATACTAGGTCTGTTTCACTCAATGCTTCTGGTATAGAATCTATAAGGATTCTATCGCCTTTACTATATCCCTTATGAACTAAAGCAGAGAATCCTCCTACAAAATTAACTCCAACAGTTTTTGCGGCTTTGTCGAGTATTTTAGCGAATTCAACATAATTTGTATCAGAACTTGCACCGCCTATCAGCGATATTGGAGTTACTGAGATTCTTTTGTGTATTATTGGAATACCAAACTCTTTTTCTATATCTTCGCCGGTTTTAACTAAATTTTCAGCTTTCCTTGTTATTTTTTCATATATTTTATCTCTAGCAGCTTTTCCATCACTATCACAACAATCTAATAAAGAGATTCCCATGGTTATAGTTCGCACATCAAGCTTCTCTTTTTCAATCATTTCAATAGTTTGAGTAATCTTGTTGATATTCATTTATAAAGCCTCCTATATTTCATGCATGGAATTAAATATATCTTCGTGCTGTGCTTTGATTGAAACTCCAAACTGTTTACTTCTTTTATCCAATCTTTTAAGAAGTTCATCAAAAGTTACGTTCATACCTTCTAAATCAACAAGCATTATCATTGTAAAATATTCTTGAAGAATAGTCTGGCTTATATCGAGTATATTTATTTCGCAATCTGCGAGTTCTGTGCTTACACCAGCTATTATCCCTTTTGTATCCTTACCAATTACGGTTATAACTGCACGCATAAAAAACCTCCTAGATTTTATTTGTTGGAAACATTAGCTTTATCTGTATATACATTCTTATAGGGTTTTTTATGCAAATTTATAAACCCTATAAATAATTATGAATTTCTGTATATTATACTATCTTTTTATCTTAATTTCCACACTATTATGTGTTATTATACTAATTTTTTGAATAATTTTTCAGGTTTTGTTATAAAAAAATTTATGTGAGATTTGCTGCTGTTATGGTATACTAGTAATGTGACTATATAATTAAGATGTACAATGTGTAAAAAGTAAAGGAACTATGGCGAAAGTAAAAAAATAAGGTATAATAATTACTATATGAATTAATGAAGTTCTTATAGCATATCATGGCTAGAAAGTATGTTTATTTTCTTAGTATAGATAGATGCAGCGGGGGACTTTTACATTATCAATATAATGGTTAAATGGAGAGGTTAATAATGAAGAAATGTTCAATATGTCATAAAAATATAGCGGTTATATTTACAACTAAAATAGAGGATGGAAAGACTGAATCACAGGGTATATGTCTTGAATGTGCTAAGAAAATGGGACTTCCGGTAGTTGATCAGTTGATGCAGCAGTCGGGTATATCACCTGAGGAACTTGAGAATTTAAGTGAACAGATGAACTCTATGATACAGGACGGAGATATGGAGGATATCATTAATAATAGTATGATGAACATATTTAATGATTCTTCTACTCCAGAAAAAGATTCAGGTAAAGAAGAAATAAAGAGCCTAGAAAAAGAGAGTAATCCTACTCAGAATTTTAATTTTAATGATTTTACTGAAAAGAAAGCAAAGCATGATAAACAGAGAACAAAAAGGAAAAATCTTGATAAGTTTGGTATTAACTTAACTAAGAAGGCTCAAGAAGGTAAAGTTGATAAAGTAATAGGAAGAAATAGAGAAATTGATAGAGTTATACAGATATTAAATAGAAGAATGAAAAATAATCCAATGTTAATTGGTGAGCCTGGAGTAGGTAAAACTGCAATAGCAGAGGGATTAGCTGTTAGAATATCTGAAAAACAAGTGCCTGAAAAATTGTTTGATGCTGAGGTGTATTTGCTGGATTTAACAGCAGTAGTTGCAGGAACTCAATTCAGGGGACAATTTGAAGGAAGAATGAAAGCCATAATAGATGAAGCAAAAGAACTTGGCAATGTAATTTTAGTAATTGATGAGGTTCATAACATTATAGGAGCTGGAGAAGCACAAGGTGGAGCACTCAATGCTGCTAATATTTTAAAACCAGCATTAGCAAGAGGAGAGATACAGATAATAGGTGCTACTACTCTAGATGAATATAGAAAGTATATTGAGAAAGATTCAGCTTTAGAGAGAAGATTCCAGCCTATAATAGTAGAAGAGCCTAGCATTGGTGACTCGATAGAGATACTAAAAGGCATTAAAAGTTACTATGAGGACTACCATAAGGTCAGAATAGAAGATGAAGTAATAGATGCTGCAGTTAATTTATCCGCTAGATATATAACAGATAGATATCTTCCAGATAAGGCTATAGATGTAATAGATGAAGCAAGTTCAAGAGCTAATCTAAAAAATAAAGGACTTGTAGAACTAAAATCTCTTAGAGAAGAACTAACGGAAGTAGAGAAAAAGATAAAAGATGTAGCTGAAGAAAATAATTTTGAGAAAGCGGCAGCGTATAAAGTTGAACAATGCAGAATAGAGGATAGAATCAGAACAATAGAGAGTGAAAGTTTAGAAGTAGCACTTACAGTAGATGACATAGCCTATGTTATAGAGGCATGGACTAAGATACCTGTTCAGAAGGTTACTGAGGACGAGGCTAAGAGACTTCTTAATTTGGAAACCAGACTTCATACGAGAGTAATAGGACAGGACGAGGCAGTTACAAATCTTTCTAAGGCCATAAGAAGGAATAGGCTTGGTTTTAGAAAAAAGAAGAAACCGTCATCTTTTATATTTGTTGGACCTACAGGAGTTGGAAAAACGGAATTAGCAAGGGCATTATCATCAGAAATGTTTGGTACAGAGGATGCTCTGATACGAATGGATATGTCAGAGTATATGGAGAAACATACAGTATCAAAGCTTATCGGAGCGCCTCCGGGATATGTAGGATATGATGAAGGAGGGCAGCTTACTGAAAAGGTAAGAAGAAAGCCATATTCAGTTATTTTGCTTGATGAAATAGAGAAAGCTCACCCAGATGTGTTTAACATGTTGCTTCAGATTCTCGAAGATGGAAGGCTTACAGATAATCAGGGACGTACTGTGTATTTTGAAAATACAGTTATAATAATGACTTCTAACGCTGGCACTAATTTTAAATCCTACGGCATAGGTTTTGCTCAGGAAGGTTACGATGAAGTTGAAAGTGGTGTTAAAGAAGCACTTAAAGAAACCTTTAAACCAGAATTCTTAAATAGAGTTGATGACATAATAATATTTAAAAAGCTAGATAAAGATCAGCTTTATAAGATTATTGATCTTATGCTTAAAGAAGTAGCTGATGAAGTTTTGAACAAGAACATAACCATAGATTTTTCCGAAGATGTGAAGAAGCTTATACTTGAAAAAGGCTATGATTCAAAGTATGGAGCAAGACCATTAAGAAGAACGATACAGAAGTACATCGAGGATTCTATTACTGATGCTTTCTTGACAAACAAAATTGGCAGCGGAGATCATGTATTATTGGAATTGCAGGAAGGCAAAGTAGAAGTAAAGAAATTATAATAATAAGCTGGAGTTTGCATTTGCTAAACTCCAGCTTGTTTTGTAATTTGCTGCAGCTAAAGAGGTTAAGGTGTTTATAGAATGTACTGCCTGCTCAAATGTTTTACTAAAATGTTGTTACATAAAAACGAGTATTATGTACAAGCTCCCGGATAATTCAATAATAATGCTTGTACACAATACTCATTTTACGTTCAACAACAATTTAGTAAAACAAAGCGTAGGGCGTATATACATACACTCCCCTATGCCTCATTTATTTTTACTAGATTTTTTAGCGAAAAATCCAGTATTCTTGCTGAATGTGTCAATTCACCAACAGATATATAATCAATTCCTGTGGCAGCAATCTGTGAAATTGTATCGATATTTACATTACCTGAGCACTCTGTTATGGCTCTTTTGTCTATAAAATCTACAGCTTCCTTAATTAGAGGAACACTCATGTTGTCCAGCATTATTATATCGGCTTTCATAGCTACAGCTTCTTTTACCATACTCATATTTTCTACTTCAATTTCTATCTTTTTACCATAACCAGTATTTTTTCTAATTATCTCTATTGCATTTTTTATCCCGCCTGCAGCGCCTATATGATTATCTTTAATCAAAATACCATCAGATAAACCGAAACGATGATTTTCGCCGCCGCCTACTTTTACTGCATATTTCTCAAATATTCTAAGGCCGGGAGTAGTTTTTCTTGTATCTAGCAGTTTAGCTTTGCTTCCTTCAAGCACATTTACAAATTTACGAGTAAGTGTAGCTATCCCGCTCATTCTTTGTAAAAAGTTAAGAGCTGTTCTTTCACCCTGAAGTATATTTAATGTATTCCCGCTTAACAATGCGATTTTTTCGCCGGGAGTAACTAAATCGCCATCTTTTTTTAAGAAAGTTACAGTTACCCCGCCAAGCAATTCAAAAACTCTGCCAAAGACATCGAGACCTGCTGCAATACCGGTTTCTTTAGCTAATAGTTCAGCTGTACATTCAGAGTCTTTACCTACTATATACGTGCTTGTTATATCAAACCATGGAATATCTTCTTTCAGAGCATCTAGGAGAACTTGGTCTGGAAATAAAAAATTCATCATTTAAGAAATCACACCTTTTTTCTAATTCTTTAATAACTAAATTCTGCTGTTTTACTGATAACTGAGGTAAGGTTTCCGAAATCACTGCAGAATTACTAGTATCTATATTAATATTATCTATTTTATTATTTATATCCCCAGCAGCTCTTTTGGAGAATACTAAGCCCTCCAGCAAAGAATTGCTAGCAAGTCTGTTGCTGCCGTGAACTCCTGTACAGGATGCTTCACCAACAGCGTATAAATTATTCATTGAAGTTTTTGAGCATTTATCTACGTCAATTCCACCCATGAAATAATGCTGAGCAGGAGATACAGGAATCATATCTTTAGTTATATCTATTCCGCGTTTTTTACACTCGCTATTGATAAGAGGAAATCTCTTTAAAAGGAAATCCTTATTTAGAAAAGATACGTCAAGAAAAACATAAGGACATTTGTATTTTGATATTTGCTCATTTATAGCTTTTGCAACTACATCTCGTGGAAGAAGTTCGTTCACAAAGCGTTTTCCTTTTACATTATAGAGTTTTCCGCCTTCACCTCGTACAGATTCAGAAATTAAAAATCTTCGGCTTTGAGGATTTTCTTCATATAAAGCAGTAGGATGAAATTGAATATATTGAATATCCTTTAGTTTTATATTATGTTTCAAAGCCATAAATAATCCATCGCCGGTTATGGTTCGCTGATTTGTGGAATTTTTAAAAAGGCCGCCAATGCCGCCGCAGGCAAGTATAACAGTTTTTGCGTAAAAATTTATTTGCTTGCCGCTTTGGTTAAATGCTACAATACCTGTACAATTGTCATTTTTGCATAGTAAATCTATAACTGTTGTATAATCATAAATTGTTATATTTTTTCTCTTCTTAACGTGCTGCAATAGAGTTTCTACTACACTCTTACCAGTACTGTCTTCACAGTATACTATTCTATTGATGCGGTGAGCGCCTTCACGAGTATATAAGATGTTTCCAGTTGAACTATCTCTGTTAAACGGAACGTCTAAATCAATTAATGAAGAGATAACTTCTCTGGATTCGCTGCAAAGGATTTTAACAGCAGACAAATCATTTTTATTATTGCCTGCTGTTAGTGTGTCTTCCATAAACGGTTTAATATCATTATCATTCAACGCTGTAGCAATTCCGCCTTGAGCAAGATAAGAATTGCTTTCTGTAATAGAACTTTTGCAAAGCATTACTACATCTAAATCTTTTCTTAAGTTGAGGCTGCAGTAAAGAGCTGCGGCTCCTGTTCCCACTATTAGGACATCTGAATTTATATCCATTATAATCACCCCACATATTTGTGCATGTTTTCGAGAGAAGTCAAGGCTTTAAGTCTTAGCTCTTCATCTAATTCTATGCTATTTGATTCATATTTTAAACATTCATATATGTCTTCAAGGCATGTCTTTTTCATGTTTATGCATGTCATTGTGTTACCAGGTACATAAAAATTCTTATCTGGATTTTCCTTTTTTAATTGGTGCAGAACACCCTGCTCAGTAACAATTATAAAATCGCTGGCTTTTGATTTTTTTGCATAGCTAATTATTTCACCAGTACTGCCTATAAAATCTGATAAATCCCTTACAGCACTTTCACACTCAGGATGTGTTAGTACTAAGGCATCTTTCTTTATAGCTTTAAGTTCTTTTATACTGTCAGGTGTAACCTTCTTATGAGTTATGCAAAATCCATTCCAAAGAATAAATTCTTTCTCAGGTATTTGTTTTGCAATAAATTCTCCCAGATTTTTATCAGGAAGGAAAATTATTTTTTTATTAGGCAGTTTTCTTATTATAGATAATGCATTTGAAGAGGTAACGCACACGTCACATTCAGCTTTAACTTCAGCTGTTGAATTTATATAGCATACAACAGCAGCATCTGGATGCTGTTTTTTGAGTGCTGCTAATGGTTCGCTGCTGGCCATATCAGCCATAGGACACCCAGCATCTGAAGCTGGTAATAGTACTGTTTTATTAGGTGAAAGAATCTTTGCACTTTCAGCCATGAATTTTACTCCACAAAATATTATCATTTTATTAGGTGAATCCTTAGCTACTTTACTAAGATAATATGAGTCACCAACATAATCAGCTATTTCTTGTACTTCTGGACGCTGATAATAATGAGCAAGTATTAAGGCATTTTTCTGTTCCTTTAATTCAGTTATTTTATCTGTAATATTCATTATAATCACTTCCATCTATTTGATTTACAAGTGTATATACACTTGTAAAGAGTATAACATCTGCAGATATATTTATCAATAATAAACAGACATGTATTCATTGCTGTATAAGGTAAAATAAAGTATATCAAAGCGTGAAATGTCGGATTTATGGTATAATAGTAAAGAAATAATGAAAAAATTTGGATGTATGAATTTCATTGATAATTTTTAACTAAGTGTTTTAGTTTTCTTATTTTTGAAAGGATGATTTTGTGAAAAAAAATACATATAAGATAGATAACTTTAAGTCATTAGCTCAAATATTTTATAAACAGGGTAAGCTGGAAAGAGCTATGGAAATGTATGAAAAGGCTTGTTTCTGCTTACAAGATGATGTAGATTGTGAAATCTTTATAGATATGGCAATACTTTATGATGAGTTAGGGGATAGTGATAAGGCAGAAGAAATGTTTAAAAAGGTTTTGAAGTATGATCCTGAGGACAGCAGAGCATATTATGGCATTGGAACAATCTATGATAATAAAATGGATTACATGAATGCAACAGCATATTATGAAAAGGCAATAAGCATAAATAGCGAATATACAATAGCATATTTTTTTGCTGCTATGGCTTACCTTAACTTAGGGGAGTATGAAAAAGGAGAATTATATTTAAAAAAAGTTATTGAACTTAATCCAAATGATCTTTGGGGAAATATAAATCTTGGTTCGGTGTATGAAGAAAAAGGTAATTATGAAGAAGCTTACAAAATGTTTGAAAAAGCTTTATCTATAGATGATAAGAACTATATGGCACTTTTTGACATGGCAGTAGTCTGCAGTAAGATTGATAAGGAACAGGAAGCTGAAAGGTATTATAAAGCTTCTATAACTCAGAATAACAACTATACATATGCTTATTTAAACCTTTCAGTAATGTATAAGGAAAGAAAGGAATATAAAAAGGCTATAAAAACAATAAGCGAGGGAATAGCTAATAATCCCAGTGAGGGATTCTTATACTACAATAGAGCTTGTTTTTATGTCCATTTGGGTCTTTATAGTTGTGCAATAAAGGATTTAAAGAAATCTGTTAGTATATATCCAGATTTTAAGGAATATATAGAAACCGATGATGAATTGGAACCATTAAAAACGTGTATAGAATATGGTAGTATTTTTAATTAAGTATATATAAAAAAATTGGAGGTAGCATATATGGAAATAAAATGGAGTTTAAAGGAACTTTACCCTTCCTTTGACAGCAAAGAATTCAAAGAGGACTTGAAGTCATATGAAAATTATATCGATGAATATAAAAAATGGGTAGATAGTATTTCAGAGAATAAGAAGGATATAAATAAAAAATTAGAACAACTTATAGATATAGAAACTAAGGGTGAGATACTATATACAAAATTAAAGTATTATTCTGAACTTACTCTGAGTGTAGATACCAAGAATTCATCAGCAGCGAAAAACCTTGAAGTTATACAGAATATAACGGCAGGAAAAGCTGAACAAGATGCTAAACTTTGGAGATGGATAGGAGAGATTGATAATCTTCAAGAAGTAGCTAATTCTTCGGATAAGCTTAAAGAGTTTAGTTTCCATATAAATGAGTTGGCTCATAGAAGTAAATATCTTCTTTCTGATAGAGAAGAAGGCATAATAGCCAAAATGAAGAGTACAGGCTCAACGGCTTGGTCTAAACTTAAGGATTTAGAAACATCTAATCTTATGGTGGATATAGAACTTGATGGAAAAATGCAGCAATTGCCACTTACTGTAGTTAGAAATATGGCATATGATGAAAGAGCAGATGTGAGAAAAACAGCGTATGAAGCAGAGATGAAATCCTATAGTAAAATAGAGGATACTGTAGCTGCTTGCCTAAATGGTATAAAAGGAGAGGTAATAACAACAAGTAAGTTAAAAGGCTATGAATCACCATTAGAGAAGACTTTGATAGATTCTAGAATGGATAAAAAGACTCTTGAAGTTATGATTGAAGCAATAAAGGAAAGTCTTCCTGAGTTCAGGAAATATTTCAAGAAGAAAGCTGAATTGTTAGGATATAAGAATGGACTTCCATTTTATGATTTGTTTGCTCCTATAGGCAGCAGTGATAAAAAATTTGATTATGAACAAGGTCAAAAATTCGTTGAGAATAACTTTAGAACCTTCAGTGATAGACTTGCAGATTTTGCTCACAAAGCTATAGCTAATAATTGGATTGATGTATATCCAAGAGAAGGCAAAGTCGGGGGAGCTTTCTGCGAAAACATAAATGCCATCGGAGAAAGCAGATTTATGCTTAACTATGGTAATCAATTTACTGATGTAGTTACAATGGCACATGAGCTCGGTCACGGATATCATGGTGAATGTCTTAAAAATGAAAATATACTAAACAGCGATTATCCCATGCCTATAGCAGAAACAGCATCAACATTTTGTGAGACTATAATAAAAAAAGCTGCATTAAAGGATGCTTCAAAGGAAGAGGCAATACTTATATTTGAAACAGAGATAAGTGATTGTGCACAAGTAATAGTTGATATATATAGTAGGTTTCTCTTCGAGACTGAAGTGTTTGAGAAAAGAAGAGATAGTTCTCTTTCTGCATCTGAACTTAATGATATAATGTTAAAAGCTCAACTTCAGTCATATGGAGATGGACTTGATCCAAATTATCTTCATAAATCCATGTGGGTATGTAAACCGCATTATTACTATGCAGATACAAATTTCTATAACTTTCCATATGCGTTTGGACAACTGTTTTCAAAGGGTTTATACGCTGAATATGTAAAGAGCGGCGATGCATTCGTTGAAAAATATGATGAGCTTTTAGCAGCAACAGGCAAGAATAATCTTTCGGATGTAGCTAAACTTGTAAATATAGATCTTAATGATATAAACTTTTGGAGAAAATCACTTCAAAGTATATATGAAGACATAGATAAGTTTATTTCGCTGACTAAATAAAGAACTACAATTCAGAAATTATAGAGTATAGGTAAGCGGAGGTAGTAATCATGATATTATCAGGACGTGAGATAGAGAAAGAATTAGGTAAAGATATAATCATAGAACCATTTAGCAAAGAACAGTTAAATCCTAATAGTTACAATTTAAAGCTTCACAATGAATTGTTAGTATATGATGAAGATATTTTAGACATGAAAAAGAAAAATAAATACAAAAAAATCATAATTCCTGAGGAAGGGTTGAAATTAGAGACTAATAAACTTTACCTTGGCAGGACAGTAGAATATACTGAAACTAATAATTATGTACCAATGCTTGAAGGAAGATCGTCTATTGGAAGACTGGGGATGTTTATACATGTTACAGCTGGTTTTGGTGATGTTGGGTTTAAAGGATATTGGACACTTGAGATTTTTTGCGTACAGCCTATAATTATATATCCTTATGTTGATATATGTCAGATATATTATCATGATATACATGGAGATTATGATACATATAACAGCGGAAAATACCAAAATAACACAGGTATTCAGCCTAGTCTTTTATATAAGGATTTTAAATCAAAATAAAACCATTTTATGAAAACCCAATAATATAAAGCAGCAGCTTCATATAGTGGATTTATTTTTATAGTTTATAGATTTTAAAAGGGTATATAATAATAATGCAGATGCAAGGTAGCATTTGCAGCAAAGTCTATAAACAAGGGGAGGAATCAAAATGAGCAGAAGAGGAAATAGGATTCTTGTTCCACAGGCTAAAGCAGGATTAGAAAAATTCAAAGCTGAAATAGCTAGCGAATTAGGACTAACAAACTATGAGTCAATAGACAAGGGCGAGTTGACCTCACGCGAAAATGGTTCCGTAGGCGGAGAAATGGTTAAAAGGATGGTTCAAGAATATGAAAGCAAAATATAACTCAGATAAATCTATTTCGGTGGAGATGGAATCTGGGAAAATAGAGAAACTTCAGATTCTAGAAGAACTTAATATAGGTAGTAATCACTATATAATTGCTGGACCAGAAAACTCCGATGAAGCTTATGCTTATAAGACTGTTGATGCTAATGGTTTTAGAGAATTTGAAGCCGTTGGACCAGGAAAAGAATTTGATAAACTGCTTCAGGAATACAACAAAATGTAAGCTTTTATAATTAGGGTACCAGTGAAAAGTTTTCGCTGGTATCCTTTTTAACTCTTAAGGCAACTAAGGAAAGTGTCCTTTATTAATTTGTGGCCAAGTTCATTAGGATGAATTCCGTCAGTATATAGACTGGAATTACTGGAAAAGCTTACATAAGATGAAAAGAGATCTGCCATTATTAAATTTTTATCTATAGACAGCTGCCTCAAACTTTGACTAAGGGAATATAAATGTTTGTTTATGTCGAAGTAATTTAATGTAGAAGACCAACACTTTGAAGCCAAATATCTCTCCACTGGTATAGGAGAGGCTAATATAGGCGTTATTTTATTTTTTATAGCTTCAGCACACATCAGTTTTATATTTTCTAATACATATTGTTCTTTGAGATTTAGAATAAAGTCATTGGTACCGCCCAAAATGATAACATGACTAGCTTTTTGTAATATAACATCATCATAAAATCTATCAAGCATAGCAGCGGTTGTATTACCATTAACGCCTTTATTTTTTATCTTCAAATCTATAGAATTGTTTAATAGACTAACCCAGCAATTTTCTGAATTAACACCATATCCAAATGTAAGGCTATCGCCGATACAAACTAATAGCATAATAAAAACCCCCTTTTAATTAATTATACTTAGAAATTTATGTTACAAGTGCTTAATGAACGGATCAATCTCCGTAGTGCCACAACATTTCATTTTTCACAAAATAAATGATTGACATAAGAACAAATGTTCGATATTATATAAATATAAAGAAGGTGATGTTTATGAATAACAAACAAGATATATACGTTAAAATAAATTATAAAAATTCTAGTAGAAAGAAACTGTTGAAACAAGAACTACATACATCAAAGGGAAATAGTAATTTTACTAAATTTCTTTATTGCGCTGGCATGCTAAACAAAGATGGCGGTACTATGGTGTTTAGAGCGAGAAATCTTGAGGAAGCAGATTTTATAGCAAATAATAATCCTTTTACTAATAGTGAATTATATAAGTATGAAATAATAAATTCAAGTATACAATTTTTAGCTTAATATATTTAGGAGATGCTTTTAATAAAGTGTCTCTTTTTAATTTAAGAAAAATGATAATTTATATAAGTTGCAATAAAGTTCTTACATTATGGCTTCTAAAATATCACTTCTGAATCGGTTCGACCCTACGATCTTTTAGAAGTCAGAATGTATTAGAACTTTCACAACTTATATAGATATATCCGTTATTTAATTTCGTTTTTAAAAGATTTCAAAAAATAGATAAAAAAGGTAATAATTTTATGGAAAATCATTTTTAAATTATAAAGTTGTGATATAATATATTTTATTATCAAGCCTGAGGAGATGAGTTTTATGGATCTCATAAATAATAGGTATAGAGTTTTGGATGTATTATATGAGAAATATTATACAAATAGGTATCTTGTTGCGGATGCAAAATTGTCAAACAAGAAAGTATGCATTGATATTTTCAATAAGGAAAACATGAACTCTGAAATTTTAGATTATTTTGAAAATGAATTTATTAAGCTAAAAAATGCTAATAATCGAGGCATAGCTAATATATTTGCATATGGAAATATTTATTCTTACGATAATATTGAAAAAGACGATACAATATATTTTTACCTATCAGAGTATATAGATGAAACTATGGACCTAAAGGAAAAATTAGACTCTATGAACCTAGAACAAAGGCTGGATACATTTGCTCAAGTATGTTGTGAGATTAATACTCTATATCTAAAAGGTTTATATTGCAACGTGGAAAGCCTGGACGATATATATATATTAGTGCAAGATAATAAACCGGTAGTAAAGATAAGAGATATAGTATCTATGATTTTAGATACTTGGAGTAAAAGACCATCAAGCTTAAATGAAAAGATTCTTATTCGTAATTTAAGAATTATATTCAATAAATTATTTAAAGGCTATAATGGAAATGAAACAGAACTATCCGATTTAGCTGCATTTATTACAGAAAATAAAAATGAATCTAATGTACATAGTATTACTGAAATTATAAATTATATTAACAAGAAATTTAGTAAAGAATATAAAGCTTTCTATTTAGAAGAACTTGAAAAATTGAACTTAAAAAATGTCATGGTAGGCAGAAAAGATATAAAACAGCATATTATTCAAGAATATCAGAATATAGTTAATAATAAAGCTGGTATTACAAAAGTAATCGGTATATATGGTGATAGCGGTTCTGGAAAAACTAGATTTATGAATGAGATGATTCATAGTTTTAGCATCAACAGGGTAAAGTTTTTTTGGGATAGGACAGATATGTACATAGGAGAAGAAGGAAAGACAAACAACAATTTTATTAAACAGCTTATTGATAGTGTGGATAATATTTATGACAATGACTATCCAATGGAAATTAATTCTCTTATGGCTATGTTCTTAAACTCTGATTATGGAATATTTGATAGTGATAATTCAAACATCAATGATGTCTATAAATTTATTTCAATAGTATATAGAATTTTAGAAGAAGCAGCTAAGAAACAACCTATAGTTATAATGATTGATGATATAGATTTAAATCATGCAATATATAAGGATATTCTTAAATATGTCATATCTAAGAATAGAATAAATATGTTAATCATATTTTCTTATAAAAGTATGAATGCAGAAATGGAGGAATTTTTAAGCTTTCTTGAAAATTACGAAAACTACGAGAATATAAAGATGCAATATCTTAACGAGTCTGAAACTGTTTTGATGGTAAAAGAAGTATTAAGTATGGTTAAGACTCCTACTAAGATTAGTGGCAGGATATATTCATACACATATGGTAATCCCCTGTTTATTGAGGAAGTAATTAAAAATTTATTCTTAACAAAAAAGATATATATAAATAAAAATGGAAGATGGGCTACTGATTATAATACTATTCAGGACATACCTATGCCTAATAGTTTAAAAGAAGCTATATCTAGCCAGATTGAAAGCATGAACGATAATGAGCTTAATGTATTAAAAAAAATATCTTTATTTAGCATACCTGTAACAATAGATATATTAGAAAAAGTTTTTCAAATTGATTTTGAGCTGTTGTCTATAATAGATGATATTGCTGAGAAAGGTATCCTTACTTTAACTAAAACTGATAGTGAGAGTTTATATGAATTTTCTAATAAGCTAATGAAAAACCTTATTTATCATAAACTTGATGAAAATGAGAAGAAATTATTTCATCTGAAGATTGCTGATACTCTCGAAAAAGATATAGAAAATAACGGTTTTAAATATATAGATGAGCTTATATACCATCTAGAGAAGATAAATGATAACAAGAGACTTTTAAAGTACTATGTTCGTAACGCTGTACGACTTGAGGAAAAAGGAATATATGAAGGCTCAATAAAATATTTAGAAAAAGTAAAACAGTTGTTTCTGAAATATAGTGAAGATAAAAGAGTATTAAATGTGTTTCTAAAATTGGGAGATTTATATAGAAGAAATGGATATATAGAAAAAGCTCAAGATTATTATAAAACTTGTTATGAGGAATCTTGTAATATAAATGATACAGAGCTGCAAATCCTAGCACTGATAAAAATTGCAACGATTTATTTTAATAGAAACGAGATAGATGTATGTGATGAATACTTAAGTAAGGCTGAAAAAATTTTAGAGCAGCATTACTATATGCAGGGCGAAATAGAAATTAATATAATTAAAATCAAAATATATGAACTTAGACAAGAATATTTAAGGGCTATGGAATTAAGCAACTATACTATTAGATTATGCCACGGTAAGATGCCTAAATATATGGGTAGATTGCTTAAGCATCTGGGAAATATTAATTACTATACTGGAAACATTAGCAGAGCCCTTGAAAATTATGAAGAAAGTATAAGATGGTATGAAAAAATCAATTATATAAAGGGAACCTTGAATCCACTAAATAGTATAGGCGTTATATGGGGAGACTATTATCAGGATGATGAGAAATCATTACAGTATTTTTTAAAAATGAAAAAAATTAGTCAGGAGAATATGTTCCTCGATTCAGACATACTTGCACTTATTAATATAGGTGAAACTTACTTGATTAATAATGATTATGAAGTTGCTATAAAGTATTTAGACGAAGCTCGTGAGAAATGTGAAAAATTCTCAAGGGAAGCAGATATATTTTATAATTATATAGACATAGCGTACACATACCTTAAGATGGAAGATTATAAAAATATGTTTAAATATTATAAAATACTGTGTTCTGAGCTTTTGGAATATCCAGAACAAGGCATGAGTTTAAATGATTTTTATAGATTCTTATCGGAAATGTTTTTGAAGATGGGAGTTATTGAAAAGGCAAAATATTTTTCTCACCTCGCTGTTAAGAGATACGGAGAGGATAACTCAATAAATAAATGGAATGCTAATTTAATAAAAAATCTTATAGATATTAATGAAAATAAGAGTGAAGAATTTATAGATAGAGCGCTAAATAACATTGATGAAATACTAGACAAGCATAAAAGTGATGCTAGAAAGGCAGAGATTATATATAGAACTTCGTATGCTCTTCATATAAAAGGATATAATGAGAAAAGTATTGAACTTATGAAGAAACATGACTTTAATACAAAAGAAATAAAAATGTTGGCTTTGGGGAAATATCTAAGAGCAGTACTTTATGAAAAAGGGGATAGTATAGAAGCATTAATGGAGTCGCTGCAGTTTTGTGAAAAATCTAAGAACAAGGAATTGCAGTGGAGATTATGCTGCAAGATAGGCGATTGGAACTATAAAAGGGGTAATCATTTTTATGCTGTTAATTATTATTTTCAAGCTATGCAGGTGATAAAAGGATTATTATACGGAATAGAGAATAAGCATAAAGTTGATTATTACAACAGTAATGGAATGAATGAACCTGTGTATAAAGTTTATTCTATCAGTGTAAATATGACGAAAAACGCTCCAATTAAGGTAAGTCGTCATGGAGTGTCCGACATAAATGAACTTGATAGGTTATTTAAATATGAAAATACTAAAAGTCTGCTAGGAAATAGAAAACTTATCAGATCAGCTAGAGAAATATTCGATAAAAAGAATGCTAATGGAATAGAAAGTTATAAGCAGCTGTTGAGTTCTTTGCAAATTGACCCTATATATAATTTAAGTATTATAGCTAAGTATATGGCTAGAATCTTACTAGCAAAACAAGCTTATATAATTGTGGAAGGGTATAAAAAAGAATTGAAAGTCATATTTACATTAGATGATAATAAGGATACAGTAAATAAAAAAGATGTTATCGAAATGGTAAGAAAAACTAGACGTGAAATCCTTATAACTGATGCGATGCTTGATCAAGACAAAGATGCATTAGAGGGTTTAGATATTGATAATAAGGTTATTATATGTATTCCGGTTATGGTTGATATGAATGTAGCATCTGCAAGATACAAAAATGAAAGAAGAAATATTAAAGATAAACTTATAAAAAATATTGGATATGTTTATTTTGAAGCGGATAGAATTATTAATAACTTTAACAAAACATCATTAGATAAATGTAATAAGTTAATTCCGTTAGTAGGACTGAATATAGATAAGTATGTTTTAAAGTCTAATTCGTCAATAGACAAGCTAACAAGGACATTTACGCGTAAATATCTAGAAGATACACTAGAAGAGCAGAAGTATTTGTGTGATAGCAATGAAACTGAATTTTCTATTATTATGTTCGACTTGGATAATTTCAAACATATTAATGATAAATATGGACATCAGGCTGGAGACGAAGCGCTAAAAAACATATGCAGTATCGTATTAAACAGTATAAGAGAAGTTGACTGCTGCGGAAGATATGGCGGTGAAGAATTTATTATAGTGCTTCCTCAAACGAATCTTGAGAAGGCTGCAGTGGTGGCAGAGAAAATAAGAAACAAGATTTTTAAAACAAGGGTATTACATAATAACCATAAAGCAACTGTAAGTATGGGCATATCTTCATATCCATCTCAGGCTCATACTGTGAAAGAACTTATTGAAAAAGCTGATCAGGCATTGTATGTAGCAAAAAAGATGGGGAGAAATAGAAGCCGGGTTTGGAATGAAAGTTTTAAAGGCAAAGCTAAGGCATCAAGCAAACTTACGGGTATAATTACTGGAAATGCTACGCAGGATTATAGAAATGTATCCGTAATGATTGAAATAACAGAGCTTATAAAAAATAATGACAAACTAGAAAATAAGCTTTATACTTTTTTAGGAAGAATAATCGAGGTTACAGAATCAGAATTTGGATCCTTTGTTATTATTAATGATAATAATGTTGATAAGATATATTCTAGAAGGATGTTTAAAGAAGGATGGCAGGAAAGTGAGGATAGTATGTTCCTAATTGAGGAAACTGTTAGATCGGGAGAAGGAAAATATATGATAGACTGGGATACTGCTTATGACAAAGAGATAAAAAATGGTGTTCCAGATTGGAAATCAATCATAGTATCACCGATTATTAATAATGGTATTATAAAAGCTATCCTAATATTGTCTGCGCATAGTAGAAATAGAGAATTTGATTTTCAGGATTATAACTTCGTGAGAATTCTTGGACAAATGTCTGTGGGACTATTATAGTTACAGGATTTTACGTTGCCCGACTGATTGCATATAACTTTCAATTAGTATCAAGATACACTCCTAAAGAGTAAAGAGAAAAGTGAAGGTGGGAATTCAGCTGTGCTGAATTCCTTCAATAACTCTTACTTCTTACTTACTTGTAAATTATATGTACTGTTAAAAAGATGGAACGATATAATAGTCGAAGTAATATGAATATAGCTTTTAAGAAAATAATAAAAAATAAATAAACAAGAAAAATAATTTGAGAGAAGAAATATAGAAAATAATACTTTGTAAATGCATAGAGTCGGCATAGGGTAGGAAGTGGTTGGAGGAGGCATTTTCCAGCCGACGGAAATCACTTCCTACCCTTTTTTACTTGTCAGTTTTAAAATATGTATCAATAATTTTCTCAGCGGCTCTTTTTTGTATATTTGCGGCGTTAACCAAAAGTAATACTTCAGTGAGAAGAGAAAACTTAATATCATCATTATTAAAATTATCATTTGCTCGTACGGTTTCAATAAGCTGATCGATTATTGAATTTTGCTGTTCTATCTTATCATTTATGAATTGGTCATATAGATCATCCAATATTAGACCATCTTTCTCTTGAGCCAATTTTTCTAATAAGGGTGTAAAGAGAAGTTTAATATCATCTAAAGAAAGAATTTGCTTTAAATTATATATTAATATTAATAGTATAATTTGCATTTTAGAATATTTCTTATTTTTAATCGGAGGAAGTATACGGGATTTTGCATAGTTATTGATCATTGTTTTAGTAAGAACTACATCATTATCATTCCTCTTTAAAGACTTCAGTTTATCATTAAAAAGAGTAGTCACTTGATCCATATATAGGTCAATGTACGGAATTTCGGATAAATTTATTTCATTGACTTCTTTTAAAGAAGAAAGCAACTCTATAAGGCTATCTTTTGAATTCATATAATGTCCCTCCTGTATATCCTATCATTAGTTATTCCAAGCAATTTGTAGCTCAAATCTATAATCTGTGAATTATTTTTTGAGTTATGAACCTTTACCCACCCATAGGAATCTTTTAATGAGAGTAAATTGTTTTCTATCAATTTATGCTTTAAGTGATTAGCTGTCCCTAGGCTTCCATCAATTATGTAGGTATCGCTCATAACTAACTTGGAAAGTGTATCTTTTATAAAAGGAAAGTGAGTGCAGCCTAATACAATGCAGGATATTTTCTTATTTTTGTACGGCTCAAGTTTTTCTTTTAAGTAGCTTTCCAAATCAGGACCACTAAATATACCGCTTTCAACAAATTCTACAAGCTCAGGACACGGAACAGGATGAATTTCAGAAGTAGCACTGAATTTTGATAATAACTTCATGAATTTGCCTTCTGACAGAGCCATAGGCGTAGCCATAATAATTATTGAGCCTTCATGATGAAGTTCTACAGCTGGTTTTACAGCAGGTTCTATGCCAATTATAGGTATATTTTTGTATGCTTTTCGAACATCTTCAATGCATACGCTTGTGGCTGTGTTACAAGCCACGACTAAAGCTTTTACATTATATTTTAATAAAAAATCAACTGCATTAAAGGTAAGTCTTTTAATTTCTGCTGCTGACTTGATTCCATAAGGAGCATTTTCTGAATCACCAAAGTAAATAAAGTTTTCATAGGGAAGAACATTTAAGGTTTCTTTCAGTACACTGAGACCACCTACCCCTGAATCAAAAAATCCTATAGGATTATTTTTTATATCAATAGTATTCATTTTACCACTCCTATATTCTATATAAACTTAATGGATAATACATGAACCATTTTAACATAAATACGATAATAAATTCACAATCAATATTACGATTGAAAGTGATAAATGGTTTAGTATCAGTAAAGATTATACCACATTTTTATCCATACAAATAACCTAATGGCAATATATAACAGTATTATGAATAAAAATTCAATGTATGAGCTTTTTTTTTATACCGTTATTAAATTATCAATTAAACTATAATAAAATATCATGTATTTAATACATGTCCAACAAAAAACGATTTCACGCTACAAAACATTAATAATCAAAAAAAGAAAATAATAATATATAAATTTATTGAAATCAAATTATAATTATGTTATACGATACGTCTAGATTTTTTTAATTTGGATTTAAAAATTATTGCAAAAAAAATCATTTATTGCGAAAGGGGATTTTTTAAAAATGAGTAATCTCTGCGAAATTTTTGGCTCAAATGTATTTAATGACGCTGTAATGAAACAAAGACTCCCAGAAGGGGTTTATAAAACATTAAAAAAGACAATTGAAGAAAAACTTCCACTTGATATATCTGTAGCAGATTCGGTAGCAGCTGCAATGAGGGATTGGGCAATCGAGAAAGGTGCAACTCATTATACTCATTGGTTCCAACCATTAACAGGAGTAACAGCTGAAAAGTATGATTCATTTATATCCATACCTTCAAAGGGAAAAGTTATAATGGAGTTTTCAGGAAAGGAACTTGTAAAAGGTGAGCCTGATGCATCTTCATTCCCATCTGGTGGAATAAGAGATACTTCTCAAGCTAGAGGATATACTGCATGGGATTGTACGTCACCTGCTTTTGTTAAAAATGGACAGCTTTGCATACCAACAGCTTTCTGTTCCTATACAGGAGAGGCTCTTGATACAAAGATACCACTTTTAAAATCTACTCAGGTTCTATCTGATGAAGCTATAAGAGTGTTAAGAGCACTTGGTAATACAACTTCTAAGTGTGTTACAACAAATGTTGGACCAGAGCAGGAATATTTCCTTGTAGATAAGAAATATTACGATCAACGTAAGGATTTAATATATACAGGAAGAACTCTTTTCGGAGCACAGCCTCCAAAGGGTCAGGAATTAGAAGACCATTATTTCGGTGTTATAAAAGAGAGAGTTGAAGCTTTCATGGCTGAAGTTAATGATGAATTGTGGAAGCTTGGAATTAGTGCTAAGACTCAGCACAATGAAGTAGCACCTGGACAGCATGAAATTGCAACTATATTCTCTGAAGGAAATAATGCAAACGACAGTAACCAGTTAGTAATGGAAATTTTAAAGAAGGTTGCATTGAGACATGGTCTTGTATGCTTACTTCATGAAAAACCTTTTGCTGGAATCAATGGTTCTGGTAAGCATAATAACTGGTCAATGGGTACAGATGATGGAGTTAATCTTCTAAATCCTGGAGATAAACCACATGAAAATAAGCAGTTCCTGATATTCATGGCTGCTGTAATTTCAGCTGTTGATAAATATGCTGATATCCTTAGATTAGTTGCATCAAATCCGGGAAATGATCATAGACTTGGAGCTAACGAAGCACCTCCAGCAATTATATCAATATTCCTAGGAGAGCAACTTGAAAATGTTGTAGAGCAGCTTGAGAAAGGCAAAGCAACTAATTCAAAGACTGCGTCAATTCTTGATACAGGAGTAAAAGTACTTCCTAAATTAAAGAAAGATGCTACAGATAGAAATAGAACATCTCCTTTCGCATTTACAGGTAATAAATTTGAGTTCAGAATGGTGGCTTCATCGGCATCTATTGCTATACCTAATGCTGTGTTAAATACTGCAGTTGCAGATGAATTAAGCATAATCGCAGATAGACTTGAAAAGGCTTCTGATGTTGAAGCTGAAGTTGATATACTTTTAACTGAACTTATAAAAGCTCATAAGAAAGTAATATTTAATGGAAATGGATACACTGATGAATGGGTAGCTGAAGCTGAAAAGAGAGGATTACCTAATATTAAGACTCTAGTAGAGGCTTCCAAAGCATTAATAGCTGAAAAGAATGTTAAGCTTATGGCAAAACATGGAGTATTAAGTGAAAGAGAAATGCATGCACGTTATGAAATAACTCTTGAGAACTATACGAAGACAATAAATATTGAAGCATTAACAACTTCAGAAATGGCAAAGAGACAGATACTTCCTGCAGTGCTTAATTTTGCTGCAAAAGTTGCTGGTTCAATAAATGCTATAAAAGCTACAGGAGTTCCTGCAGATCTTTCAGTACAAAGAGATATATTAAAGGAAGTAAGTTCACTTGCTGCAGATCTTAAAGCTAATGTAGATGCGTTAGATAAAGCAACTGAGAGTGCTGCTGCTGTAACAGATGCATATGATCAGGCTCATGCATATAGATTTGATGTTTTCGAAAAGATGAATTCAGTTAGAGAAGTAGCAGATAAGTTAGAGGGTATTGTTGATAAGGAATTCTGGCCATTCCCAACTTATGGAGATCTATTGTTCACAGTATAATATTTAATATAAGAATGTATAAAAGAGCTGTCTGTGAGATGATTAATTTACATCATTTTGCAGCAGTTCTTTTTATTTTATATTTTTTATATACATATATTTTACAAAAGCTATAAATAATATATAATTATATTGAAGGATAATTTATATTAAAGAATAATAATATAAAAATAAAAATGTAAATAAAATTAAAGGAGAAGTGACATGAATCCAATAGTAACTATAGAAATGGAAAATGGAGATAAGATTAAAGCGGAGTTATATGAAGAAGTATCTCCTAATACAGTTAAGAATTTTATAAGTTTAGTAAACAAGGGATTTTATGATGGTTTGACTTTTCATAGGGTTATACCAGGGTTTATGATACAGGGAGGATGTCCTCAAGGAACAGGCACTGGTGATCCGGGCTATTCCATAAAAGGAGAATTTACTTCAAACGGATTTAAAAATGAACTTAAGCATACTAGAGGAGTACTTTCTATGGCAAGAGCTATGAATCCTGATTCAGCAGGCAGTCAGTTTTTTATAATGGTAGCTGATGCACCACACCTAGACGGACAGTATGCGTCTTTTGGAAAGGTTATTGAAGGTATGGAGGGTGTAGATAAAATTGTATGTGTAGATACTGATTTTTCTGATAAACCTTTAGAAAAGCAAGTTATGAGTAAAGTCACAGTAGATACTTTCGGCGCTAAATACGACGCACCTGAAATTATAGAATAGAAGGGGGCATTTTTTTGGATAATCAGAAATGCATGCTTATATTTGGAATGGATACTGAAGAAAAAACTATAATAAGCAATGTGACTGAACCGAAAAGAGGAGACCGTATTGTTGAAATAAGCGATACGATGATAAATATGACAATCGGAGACATAATAGGCGGACTAAAATTTGATATTGTTAGTAAAGAAGCGGTACCACAAGAAAAAATTATACTATTCAACAATTATAGTGATGATGAATTAGAAAGTTCTCTAAAGGCAATAAGGGAGCAGCTTCAATCCAAGCCTATATTTGCAGTAGTTACTGAAACTTCCATTAATTGGACTTTCAAAGAGCTTTTGAAGCATCTTATAGAGGAAAGAGAATGGTATAAGACAGCGAAGAGAGGTAAATAAATTGAGTAGAGCAGGAGAAAAAATTAAAGAACTGAGAATGGAAGCTGGATTTACGCAGAAGGCATTGGCTAAAAAGCTTGGCGTTTCAGAAAGCTTCCTCAATGATGTTGAGAATGGAAGAAAAGTAGTAAATGAAAGTATTATTATGAGAATATCAAAAATACTAAATAAAAATATAAATGATATCTCTATGATTGAGGATGAAGAAAGAGAAGAGACAGAGTCACTGCCAACTAAAGCTAGTTACGGAAATTTAAACAAGAAGTCTTCCAGTGCAAATAAGGAAGTAAATGAGGTATGGGCTAGTGCATTTAGTTCAGTTTTGAAGGAGATACCTATATATGATTATAGTTTATCTAAAGTACTAGGCAAGAAAGTACTGCCAATAGAAAACAATAAGATAGAAGGTTATGCTCAGGATAAGGTATTGTACATAAAAATTGAACAAGATGATATGATTGGATATAGGATAAAAGCTGGTGATATAGCATTTGGACATTATACGTCTGAATTAGACAGCGGAGCTATATACTTATTTGAACATAATGGGAAAAGAAATATAAGACAAATAAAGAGACTTGATAGTACGAAACTATTACTCATTGGTAACCAAGGCTCTATTCTTACGGAAACTGTTAATGTGAAAGAAATAAAACTTATTGCAAAACTTGAGAAGGTAGAATTCCCATTATAGGAAAAACTTCTAAATATTAACTCATGCATGTCAAATGATCGTTGAAGCATTCGATATTTTGACATGTATAAATCTATTGATAGAAATTTTTAGAATTCAAATGTGAGGGATAACCCATATACGTTTTGTATTTACAGAATTCTCTGCATGATGAAAAGCAAATGAAGGAGGGATGTTTATATGAAAGGAACAGTTGTATCCACATGGATGAAGACATGTAGAAGACTATATGGTACTGATAGTGTGGATAAGGCAATGAAAACAGTAGGTTGGGAAAAGGATAGGCTTTTTTCACCAATAGAAACAATTGATGATTCCAAAATAAAAAAAGTAATATCAGAAATAGCAAAAAGTAACGGACTTGACGTAAAGAAAATTTGGAGGGAAATAGGGAAAGATAATATCAATGCATTTTATAAGGACTTTCCAGCTTTTTTTAATTACGAAAATCTTTATTCGTTTTTTAAAGCGCTTTTCGATATACATATAGTTATGACTAAAAAGTTTGCTGGTGCTAAACCGCCATTGGTAGAGTTGCTCCCGGTATCAAGCAGAAAGGCCATTTTTAAATATACATCATCTAGAGGAATGTTTGATTATTTCATGGGACTTATAGATGGAAGCTGTGAATTTTTTAAGGAAAAAGTTGAGATTCAGGAATTAGAGAAGACTGAGAATTCATTATCACTTATGCTTACATTTGAAAAAGACATTTACATTAAGAAAAAGTATAGGATAAATACAATATTATCATTTGGATTTATAAAAAGTATCGAAGTAAAAGCGTCCATATTTACGGCTATTATTACTTTTATATCATTACTGGCAGCTACAGGAGCAAAACATATACCGATTTCTATAATAGGAACGGTAGCTGCATTTGTATCTTCGTGGGGCATAGCAGTGTTGCTAAACAAACCTGGTAAATATATAAACAAGGAAATTGAAAGAATAATTAGTAATGAATATTTGTATGATGGTGATATAGTTACGAAAGATCATTATGAAGATTTATATAAGCTAATAAAGAAACATAAGAAAAACATAAAAGCAGACTTCGTAGGTTTTAATGGAGTTGTAGACGAAATGAATACATTTGTTGGAAGCATAAATGAAATATCTTCTGTGATGGAGAACACTTCTCAAGAGATTTCAGGTGTTGTGGAACAGGTGGCAGATGGAGCTGTATCTCAAGCTGAGAATACAGGAAAAGCTGTAGATCAGCTAAACGATAATATAAATTCTTTAAAAATGATAGTTGATAGCGAAAACAGTAAAAAAGAGGAATTGGAAAAAGCTATTGATAAGATAAATAACAGCTATAAAAATGTTGATAACACAAGTAAGAATATTATGGACATGCTAGGAAGCTTTCAAAAGGTTAAGGATAGAGGAAACAGTCTTGAAGAAAAAGCTCATGACATTAACAATATTGTGGATATAGTTTCCGGAATAGCTGAGCAAACAAACTTACTGGCATTAAATGCATCTATTGAGGCAGCTAGAGCGGGAGAACAAGGAAAAGGTTTTGCTGTAGTTGCTGAATCAATAAGAAAGCTTGCTGAACAGTCTAAAGAAGCTGTAGGAAATATAAATACAAATCTTGAACAGTTTTTACGTGATATAAAGGAGTTAGTTCTAAGTATAGAAGGTCAATTTGAGGTATTGAAAAATGAGACGAAAAGTTTAGGCAAAGTAAGAGATACGAACTATGAAGCTAATGATTCAATAAAGAAGGTATCATTATCTATGATAGATACTATAGATGAACTTAACAGAGAAGCCGAATCTATTAGCAGTGTTTATGAAAGCATAGAATCTTTAGCAGCTATAGCAGAAGAAAATTCCGCTTCATCTGAGGAAGTAAGCGCAAATATAACAAGTTACTCAAATGAAATAGTTAAACTGACAGATAATATTAAAGACTTCCAGAACATTATAAAAATCTTCAAAGAAGAGCTTGAAAGATACAAACTTTAAGAAGAGTAAAAAGCAAGAAGAGTAAAGATAAAAGAGAAAAGTGAAGGTGGGAATTCAGCTGTGCTGAATTCCTACGAAAAAGAAGATTACTTTTTCATTCTACTTGGTGAAAGCACGCTTTCATGAACATTTCCTATGAAAAAATTCATGGTTTTTGCCAACTATGGATAACTTTTCATTAGAATCAGGCTGTACCTCTAAAGAGTAAGAAAGATGGGCGTTAAATAAAAAAACGCTACAGCATGTTTACGAAGAAGTTAACAAAAAACAGTAATATATTTTGAAATTAGAGAATTAAGATAAGAAGGCAACAGAAGCAGTATAATAAAAGCATCTTGTTAATATTAAGAGTTAGGGCATTAAAAATGGTTACATCCGACGGAGGCATTTGGAGTGAATTTAGCAATTACCCATGTCTTTTAGGCAAATTTCCGTTAAGATGGCGAATTGTTTGAGGCGTAGCCGAGTTATGAGCCATTAGAAAATTTGCCTAAAAGATGTGGTGTAATTGCTTAATGAACGTAACCGGCCGACATAGGGTGTAACCATTTTTTATACTCCATCAAGGTCGAACGGGGGTATAAAGGATTCTGATACAGTTCCTTGTTCTTGAATAAAGCCGTTTTCGATGCCTAACGATAAGGCGTAATTTATTATTGAATCATAATATTTTTCGGATATAGGTTTATTTATTTCTGGATAATCAGCACTTTTATTCATAGGAGTATATTGGTTCATAAGACTCAAATATACAGAATTTCCGAACGAATTATATATATAATCTATAATTTTTTTTGAATCAAACAATAAGCCTGGCAAAAGCATATGACGTATAATTACCCCTTTCTTTATTATGCCATTGTCATCAAGTGAAACATCTCCTACCTGCCTAACCATTTCATTTATAGATTCAGATGCAAATTCAAAATAATCCTTAGCATTGGAATACTTAAACGAGTATTTATTATCGAAATATTTTAAATCTGGCATGTACACATCAATATAGCCGTCTAACAGCTTTATTGTCTCAGCTTTTTCGTAACCGCTTGAATTGTAGATTATTGGAATGTTCAGGTTATTATTTTTAGCAATTTCAATAGCGTTTATTATCTGCGGGACATAATGGGTAGGTGTAACTAAATTTATATTCAAAGCATTCTTATCTTGCAGTTCAAGAAAAATTTCGGCAAGCCTCTCTATGGATATATTTTTCCCAAAGGAATCTTGACTTATATTATAGTTTTGACAGAAAACACATTTTAAGCTGCAGCCTGAAAAAAACACTGTACCTGAGCCTTTTTCACCTGAAATACATGGCTCCTCCCAGAAATGGAGTGCTGCTCGAGCTATTTTTAAATTGTTATCAGCACTGCAATAACCTTTCATGCCTTCATTTCTATTTACATTGCAGTTTCTTGGGCAGATAGTACATTTATTTAAAAGATTCATATGTTTGTAAGTCATGACGATCAATCCTTATTTTAAATTTCATTACAAATAATTATTTAACATTTATTTTTTATTGTCAATGTATAAATCTATGATCAGCAAAAAGTTATGAATTGTGTTTCTTAAAATAGAAAATAATGCATTTAGCTATGAAAAATATACTTATAACACCGAAAGATGGATATAATAATTTAATTAACTTCGAAAAACCAATTTGCGATATTGGAAGTGCAATTAAAATTATAATAAAAATAGATTTTTTATAATTCAAGCTGGCTATAAAGTTATGTACATATTTTAATTGTTTATTATAAGAATGTCTGGAGAAGGATATGTTCTCGAGTGTTTTACCTAAACTATATATATCTGAAATTTCTGTAGAGAACATTTCCAGCCAGATTATGCATAAAAGTATAAATTGAAAAGACCTGCCAAATCTTTTGCAGATAAATAATAGAGGGATTTCATAATGATAAATGTTTGGAACATTTAATAGCAGCATAAGGTTGATTGCAATACACAAAAAACTCAGGACAATAGCTCCTACAGCTATACCCCAGAACATTGTTTTTTTATCATTAAATTTCATAGCTAAAGGAATTAAGACTCCTGAAGAAGACAGAATATTAAAGGCAGCATATAAAATAGTTGAAACAGGCCAAAAGGCTTTACTAGTTTCCATTCCTTTTAGATACATCAAATTGATATTTGCACTATTAAATTTTATATATAGCAAAAATATAGTTGAAAGAACTATTATTAATGACGGAACAATAAAAGAATTAATTTCAATAAGCCCATTTGTATCCTTAAGAAGCACTATTATAGTAAAAAGTATCATGAGCGATATTCCTATCCATTTTGATATACCGAAATACTGATTTAATATAGCTCCGCTGCCAGCCATTATAATTGCAGCTCCACCTATTAAAAATAGGCTTGTTACTAAGCTGATAAATTGGCCAACAGCATCAGGACTCACCAAATCTATTAACTGTTTATATGATTTTAGGTTAAATTTAATTGTTATTTTTATAATAAAAAAATAAACTAATATGTACAACAGACCACATAATGCTATACCTAGGAAGCTTTTGTATCCATAGTATGTAAAGAAATTAGAAATTTCTTTTCCGGATGCCAATCCGGCACCAACGATGGTTCCGATGAAAACTGCAGCTACCTGAAGAACATCTAAAAATCTTTTTATCAAATTTTTACACCTCCCCAATGGATGTATATGGTTAACAGTAAATGTAGCACTATATATATATTTCTATATTTTTCTTTGTAGAACTGGAACAGAGAATCATGAATTTGAATTTAATAATTGAAGATGAAAGTCAAAATCCAACTGCCGTAATTACTATTTAAATAAAAATATAATTTTTACTATTTATACTTTCAGATAAAAATACAAATAATATCTAAAAGGAGGTGCAGAAGATGAAAAAAATTTTTGTCGTAATGCTACTCATTTTAACTACATTTTTTAATGGGTGCAATAGAGATGATAGCAATCAAAATAATCTTAAAAGCACTGAGCAAAAATTTGATATAAAAATAGCTAGTAATATCCTCTATACTTATTTGGAGTATTTATATAAGGGGGACATAGATAGTGCAGAAAAACTTTACGGCGAACCATTGTCTAAAAAAAATGAAAAGCTATCTGATACTGATCTAAAAATATTTGGGTATAGAGTTGATGAAATAAACGAGGTAGGAAGGAATGGTGTATTCACTGTAAAAATTGTAAAATCATCACCGGAAAAGATGGTGTCAGAACTCGATAAATACACCATAAAAGTTGAATTACAGAAAGATAAGTATAAAATTACAGATATAATTAATGAAACGGACAAGGAAGCTTTTTTAGCGGCTGGCGAAATCAGGATTAGGGATAAAAACAATATAAAAACGAATTTAATAATGGATATGTCAGGAATACCTCTGTATATCTATGCTAAAGATGATGCGGCCAAGATTAATAAGCTTTTTGTACCAAGAAAAAATTTTGGAATGATGGGATTTGATTACACTGGAGAAAGAATAGCTGTTACTACTTTAGATAACGGTGTATATGTTGCGGTAGTGAAAATAGATGAAACTCTTGCAGCTCAAGGCGGAGGCGGCGGAGGCGGCGCTTCGGCAGGTGCAGGTGGTGGAGTTGGCGGGGGTGGAGGAGCTGCTCAATCACAAGGCGGATCTAGAAGTTTAAATAAAGAAATGCCAGTTGGTAAAGAAATAATATCAATGGATCTAATTAAGTCTTCAATAGTTACATCATTGAATTTTTCTTTGGACGAAAAGAATCTTGTGGTGCAATATAAGGATAAGGAGAATAATCATACGTTAAGATTATATGATGTAGACAGTGGAGATTTGATCAACTTTGATTTTGAGAAGAAATTTCCGAAAGAAAAGTTTGATGTGGTTTTTTCATCTTTTGATGAAGATGTTATGAACTTTGAAGTAAAGGCAAAAGGAAATGTTGAAAAGGAAGCATCTAAGGATATTGGAAAATGGCAGATAAATTTAAAAAATAACAAGGCTAAAAAGCTTTAGTTGTGATAGAATTAAACTATATAAAATGAAAAGTAAGAAATACTTTTTATTAACTGACTGCTGGTACTAACTTTCTTTTTATAAGGATAATATCGGTAAGCTGCTTAAACAGGACAGGGTTCTGTGTATGGAGCATAACTTTGAGTTGAGACTTGTACCAGAGAAAACTGAAACTGTATTGTCCTATAATATAGAAAATTCTTCTCAACAGTCAGTTTGTTAAATGACTTTAGGGTTCGGAAGTGAGATTAATGGAGATTTGGGGAGATAAGCTTTATTATAATTTAAATTACTTTTTGCGTCAGAAGTTTGGAGAAAAGGTATTTAAGATATCATTGGATGCTGGATTTTCATGTCCTAATAGAGATGGAACCATAAGCAGTGGAGGCTGCATATTCTGCAGTGCAAGAGGGTCTGGAGATTTTGCAGGAAATAGAAATTTCTCTATAACCAAACAATTTGAAGACATAAAAGGTGTTATGAATAAAAAGTGGAAGAATGGTAAATATATAGCCTACTTTCAAGCATACACTAATACTTATGCTAGTGTGGACGTGTTAGAGGAGAAATATCAAGAAGCTATAAATCAGGAAGGTGTAGTTGCACTCGCAATTGCTACAAGACCAGATTGCATAAATGAGGAAGTAATAGAATTGCTAAAACGCATAAATAAGCGGAAATATGTTTGGGTGGAACTTGGACTGCAAACTTCTAATGAAGCTACAGCCAAACTTATTAACAGAGGATATAGTTTGGATTGCTTTGAAAAAGCAGTTTATGCTTTGGAAGAGGCATGTATTGATATAGTAGTACATACAATAATAGGCTTGCCTGGAGAAGATAAGCAGGATGTACTTAATACTGTAGCATACCTAAATAATTTTAATATAGCGGGGATAAAATTTCATCTGCTACACTTAATGAAAGATACTCCTATGGTGAAATTGTATGAGACTGGAAAGTTTAGATTTCTAGAAATGGATGAGTACATAGATATATTATGCAGTGCTATAAAGTTATTAAGAAACAATATAGTAATTCATAGACTTACGGGGGACGCTCCTAGAAATACGATAATAGGACCGTTATGGAGCTTGAAAAAATGGGAAGTATTGAATGCAATTGATAATACACTTAGAGATAATGGCTGGTATCAAGGTTTGGACTTTTCTACAAATAAGTAATGATACTTTTGTATTTTTTGCAAATAGATATTTTCTATGTAAAGAGTTACAATAGAAACATAGTAAATCAAGATTAATGAATCCATGGGAGGAAAGAAAAATGGCAAGTTTATCATTAAAACATATTTATAAAGTTTATACTGGTAACGTAACAGCTGTAAAGGACTTCAATCTAGACATTGAAGATAAAGAATTCATAGTATTCGTAGGACCTTCTGGATGTGGTAAATCAACTACATTAAGAATGATTGCAGGACTTGAAGAAATTTCACAAGGTGAATTATATATCGGAGATAAAGTAGTAAATGATGTAGCACCAAAGGATAGGGATATTGCGATGGTTTTCCAGAACTATGCATTGTATCCTCATATGAGTGTTTACGATAACATGGCATTCGGATTAAAACTTAGAAAAGTTCCAAAGGATGAAATAGATAAGAAAGTTAAAGAAGCAGGAAGAATTCTTGATATTGAACATTTATTAGACAGAAAGCCAAAGGCACTTTCTGGTGGACAAAGACAGAGAGTTGCGCTCGGAAGAGCTATTGTCAGAGAACCAAAGGTATTCTTACTTGATGAGCCTTTATCAAACTTGGATGCTAAATTGAGAGCTCAGATGAGAACAGAGATATCAAAACTTCATAAGAAATTACAGACAACCTTCATATATGTAACACATGACCAGACAGAAGCTATGACAATGGGTACTAGAATAGTTGTTATGAAGGATGGATTAATTCAACAGGTTGATACTCCACAGTATATATATGATCATCCAGCTAACATATTCGTTGCAGGATTCATAGGAAGTCCTCAAATGAACTTCATCGATGCTAAGCTTGAGGAGAAAAACGGAAAAGTTGCTGTTGTTTTCGGAAGCGATACAATTACTCTTCCTGATGACAAAGCTGCAATCCTTAAGGAAAAAGGATATGTCGGAAAAGATGTAATCATGGGAATAAGACCAGAACATCTTGATGAAGAGTTGACAGGCACTGATAACTTAATTGAAGCTACTGTAGAAGTAACTGAACTTATGGGTGCTGAAACATATATTTATCTTACAAAAGGAAAGGCAAACTTTGTTGCTAGAGTTAACGGAACATCAAAAGTTAAACCTGGAGATAAGATTAAAGTTTCTGTTGAGACTGATAAGATTCATATATTTGACAAAGAAACAGAAATTACTGTATTATAATTTAAGAAATGAACTTTTTACAGCAAGGAGATTCAATCTCCTTGCTGTAAAATTTATATACAAAATAAAAAATAGCTGAGGGAGGTACGGTTTTTAGTAACAGTCATGTTTTATAAAAAACCGGTGAAGAAATGTTTAATTTCAAAGGCTTTCTAAAGGATTTGAGCGACAATACACAGATTAAATTCAAGCTTGTAGGAGAAGATAAAACAGTATATATAGATAATTTAGAAAATACCGATTCTATTATTGAAGATAATATATTTCTCGGCAAAAATTTTGCTAAGATATATTTAGACGAAAAATATGAAGTATGTATTCCTTTGCTTAAATATTCCATAGAGAATAAGTATATAGAACTTTATTCACTAAGAGAACAGTCGCTTATAGATATACTTGAAGGAAAGGAATTAAGCATAAACAATGTTGAAAAGAGTTTTCAATTTATATCAAAAGGCTGTACAATTTTTTTGGTAAATGTTGATGGAAGTAAATATGAAGCTCTAAACATTATAAAGCAGCTTTATAATGGGCAGGATATAATAAGCATTATATATGGTGATAATATTATCATATTTGGATATTTTGATGAAATAGAGGAACATGCACAGAGTATAAAAGAGAGCATAGTGTCGGACTTATATTGCAAATGTTACATCAGTTTCGGAGATAGTGTGCATTCTCCAGAAGAAATAAAAAAAGCTTATGATAGAGCTAAAGAGAGTATGATAATTGGTAAAAAGTTTGACATCAGAGGCGATGTATTTAATTATAAAAGTATGTTCTTTGAAAAGATTGTATATAATATATCTCCTGATGTAAAAAAAGAACTATTTGACATATTTAAGGACAAATTAAGTTCATTTGATAATGAAATGATTAATACGATAGAAGAGTTTGTAAACTGCGGCTTGAATATAAGTGATGCTTCAAAAAAGCTTTATATTCATAGAAATACATTGATATATAGATTAGATAAGATAAGTAAGGATACAGGCTATGACATACGTGATTTTAAGCAGGCAACGATATTTATAATTGCATTTCTTATATGGAAGGAAAACAGGTAGTGGTATAATATATTTAGAAGGTGATTCAAATGAAAGTAGATATTATAATAACTGCAGATGATATAAAGCCTGACAAGGTGATAGGTAAAGTAGTTATAGTAATCGATATGCTTAGAGCAACTTCCGTAATTACAACAGCTATTAAAAATGGATGCAAAAAAGTCATACCTGTGCTTACTATAAACGAAGCTCTAGAAATAGCAAATCGGGACAGGAAGGACTCTCTTCTTGGAGGAGAGAGAAAAGCAGAAAAAATAGAAGGTTTTGATTTTTCAAATTCACCGCTGGAATATGCAGAAGCTGCAGTAAAGAACAAGACTTTGGTTATGACAACAACTAACGGTACGAGAGCTATAAAGGGATGTGCTGGCGCGGAAAATATATTTATAGCCTGCCTACTTAATGCCAGCGCAGTAGCTAAGTTATTAGCAAAAATAAATAGAGATGTTGTAATCGTAAATGCAGGGACAAATTGTAATTTTTCATTAGACGATTTTATATGCAGTGGCTATATAATAACTAAACTTATGGAACACCAGCGAGTAGAATTAACTGATATAGCGTTTTTAGCTCAGCATGAATATAAGCAGCATGAAGATATAAAAAGCTTAGTTAAATATGCAACTCATTATGGAGTAATAAAAAGACTAGGTTTAGAAAAAGATTTAGAATACTGCTGTACTAAGGATCTTACTGATGTTATACCGTATTATAATGGAGAATATATAACTAGATTCAATTAGGAGTGAAGGCGAAAATTCAACCTAATTGAATTTTGATGATATTTATAAGATTAAAAAAAAGAGACTCTCTTGATTTGAAATTCATATCTAGATCAAGAAAGTCTTTTTTTAAATTACCTGAAATATATAGAATTTAAGGTAATAGGATTCATCAGAAGTCCAAAGTATTGGATGATCAGGAGCCTGGGTTCTGAATTCAACCTGACGTAAAGTCCTTCTTGCATCGAAAGCTGCTTGAGTTATTGTACTGCTGAAAAGCTCTGTGTCCATGAAATGAGAACAGGATGCAGTTACAAGGAAACCTCCTGGACGAACCATTTTGATGCCTCTTAGATTTATTTCTCTATAGCCTCTAACAGCTCCTTTTATAGCTTCGCGAGATTTTGTGAAAGCGGGAGGGTCAAGTATTACTACATCAAACTGTCTCCCTTCTTTAGACCATGCAGGTAATACATCGAAGGCATTATGGCATTCGAATTTTGCTATATCTGACAAATTATTAAGTTCAGCATTTTTTCTAGCAAAATCTACAGCATGCTGGGATACGTCTATTCCAAGTACACTTTTTGCACCTGCTATAGCAGCATTAAGCGCAAAAGATCCAGTGTGAGTAAAGCAATCAAGTACTTCAGCACCTTTGCATATTTTGTGTATAGCCTTTCTATTCTCTTTTTGATCAAGGAAGAATCCAGTTTTTTGTCCAGCCTCTATATCAACATAGTATTTAACACCATTTTCAACTATTTGGACCATAGTATCAAAAGGTTCACTCAAAAACCCAGATTCAAGCTTCATTCCTTCAAGAGTTCTTACATGAGCATCACTTCTTTCATATACACCTTTAGCGCCATATTCATTTATAAGTATATCTACAATAATTTTCTTATATTTATCTATACCTAAAGCTAATGATTGAATAACATAGTAATCTTCATATTTATCAATAACTATACCTGGAAGAAAATCTGCTTCCCCGAAAACGAATCTGCAGCTAGAAGTATCAATTATTTTTTTCCTATATTCCCAGGCTGTACTAAGTCTTCTTCTAAAGAAGTCAACATCTATTTCTTCGTCTATATCACGGGTCATTATCCTAATAGTTATTTTAGATACATCATTAATGTAACCTTTACCGATAAACTCCCCCCTAAAATTATAAACTTCTACGATATCTCCGTTAGTGTAATCACCATCATATTGTTCTATTTCATCAGTGTAGACCCAGGGATGACCTTTTTCTACCCTTTTACTTCTACCTTTATATAAATAAAATTTTGCGGCCATTATGTACCTCTCCTCTAAAGTTAAATTTCCAATAATTTAAAAAGACATTTATATTATATACTAAAATATAAAAATTAGGAATTAAATAATTATAGACATCAGGCTGAAGTTAATTTAAAATGTTTAATGTATTTAGAAGAACTATTAAGGAGAAAATTTATGAGCATATTAACAGTAAAAAATTTAAGTCATGGCTTCGGAGATAGAGCTATATTTGAAGATGTATCATTCAGGCTTTTAAAAGGTGAACATGTTGCGTTGATTGGAGCTAATGGAGAAGGAAAATCAACCTTTATGAATATAATAACTGGTAACTTAGCACCAGATGAAGGAAAAGTGGAATGGGCTAACAAGATTAAAGTTGGATATCTAGACCAGCATTCCGTATTAACTAAAGGAAGAACAATAAGAGAAGTTCTTAGGGATGCATTTAAAGAGTTATTTGATTTGGAAAAGGAAATGCTTCAACTAACTGATAAAATGGCGGATGCATCGCCAGAAGAACTTGAAGTTATGCTGGAAAAACTGGGTGTTATTCAAGATGAACTTGAGCATAGAAATTTCTACTTAATCGATACAAAGGTTGAAGAAATCGCTGGCGGTTTGGGTTTAAAAGGTATAGGGTTAGATAAGGATGTAACAGATTTAAGCGGAGGACAGAGGACTAAAGTGCTTCTGGCTAAACTTTTATTAGAGAATCCAGATATATTATTACTGGACGAACCAACTAACTATTTAGATGAAGAACATATAGAGTGGCTTAAAAAATTTCTTCAGAACTATGAGAATGCGTTTATTCTTATATCTCATGATATACCATTCATGAATAGTGTTATTAACATCATTTATCATATGGAAAACAGAACTATTACTAGATATGTTGGAGACTATGAAAATTTCCAAAGGCAATATGAAGCTAATAAAAAACAGTTAGAGGCAGCTTATGAAAGACAGCAGCAGGAAATTAACAGATTAGAAGATTTTATTGCAAGAAATAAAGCGAGAGTTGCAACTACAAATATGGCTAAATCCCGCCAAAAGGTTCTAGATAAGATGGAAAAAATAGAACTTCCAAGTGAAAAACCAAAACCTGTATTTAAATTCAAGGAAGCTAGAACTTCGGGAAAACTTATATTCAAGACTGACAATCTTGTTATAGGCTACGATGAGCCCTTAACAAAACCACTAAGCTTAACTATGGAAAGAGGACAGAAAATTGCACTAGTAGGTGCTAATGGATTAGGGAAAACTACGTTACTGAAAAGCCTTATCGGTGAGATAAAGCCTATATCTGGAGAAGTTGAAAAAGGTGATTATCAAAATATAGGATATTTTATACAAGAGGAAAAAGAGGCAAATTATAGCACCTGTATAGAAGAGGTATGGAAAGAGTTCCCCGTATTCACTCAGTATGAGGTTAGATCGGCTCTAGCCAAATGTGGATTAACAACTAAGCATATTGAAAGCAAAATCGTTGTGCTGAGTGGAGGAGAGCAGGCCAAGGTAAGGCTTTGCAAGCTTATAAATAAAGAAACAAATATACTAATTTTGGACGAGCCTACTAACCATCTGGACGTAGATGCAAAGGATGAGTTAAAAAGAGCTTTGCAAGAGTATAGAGGAAGCATTTTATTGGTATGCCATGAGCCTGAATTTTATAGGGATGTTGTGACTGACGTGTGGAATTGTGAGGAGTGGACAACCAAGATAATATAATGACAATTTAATTAAAGAAAAAGCATATAGTTGACTTAACCCTTATAATATGCTAAACTTCACTTATGATTTTTAACTTATAAATTATAACTTAATTAGGTATTTAAGTTTTCTAGGGTTCCGCAATCTATAATTGGTAATTGGCAGGTCCGAGAGAAAACACACAGTTATCTGTGTACACGGAAGGATAAAAGCCTGGGAGATATTTTTATAATATTTCTCTAGGCTTTTTTATTTTACTTATTTTAGAATATTGTTATGAAATATTCTTATGATGAACACGAATACTGATTTTGAAAGGAGCAATTATGGAGTGGTTTTATTTGGTCACAGCAGGAGTTTTTGAAATATGTTGGGCAATCTCTTTAAAATATTCTCAGGGGTTTACAAAAATGTTGCCTAGCATACTAACTATTATAGGCATGGCTGCAAGTTTTTATTTTTTATCATTATCATTAAGAAGTCTGCCAATAGGTACTGCATATGCAATTTGGACAGGAATAGGCACTATTGGTACAGTATTGCTAGGTATAATTTTGTTTAAGGAACCCGTTAATATCATGCGTATAGCTTGTATAGTACTCATAGTTAGCGGAATCATCGGTTTAAAATTAATACCAATTGAATAATCATTGCCGCTAATAAACAAATAAAGGTAATTAATTTATTGCATAATAAAAAAGTAACAATAGAGTAATCTAAGGAGGATAAAGTGATGGGTGGTTTCAGTTATAAAGATATTTACATTGAAGATGGAAGAAGTGTATTGGAAGTGAACATCCTGCCTGAAAAGAATTGCAATTTTGATTGTATCTTTTGTCCTATTGGAAGGGCGCAAAATAAGGTAGATACCCAAAAGTCATTTGATAAAATGGATAGTTCGTTAAGAGAACTGGAAAAAAAGATAGAAAATACTAAAGCAGAATTAATTTTTATTAACTCAAAAGGCGAAGCCTTTGTTAATGATAAAATTGATGACATTGTTGATCTTATCAAAGGCAGAGGGTTACCTGTAAGATTATTTTCTAACGGATATTTACTAGGTAAAGATGAATATATGAAAATTGCGAATAAATGTGATGAGGTTGTTGGAGAATTAAAAGTAGTGACAGAAGAAGATTTTCAAAAAGCTCAAAGACCTATCAAAGGATATACGTTAGTAGAATATATTTCAAACATGGTTACCTTTAATAAACAATACAAAGGAAAATTTATATTTGAAATAACAATTATTAGGGGGTATAACGATGATGAAAAATCAATTCGGAAGATAAAAAATATTATTAACGAAATATCTCCTGATAAGATAATTATTGCAAGAATGGATGATAAAAGATTTGAGAAAAAACTTGGTATACCTGATGAAAGATTTGTGGAAATTTCAAATGCATTACTAAATATTTAAGAAAGATTTGAAGGTAAGTATCCAGCTAGAAAATCTATACAAACGGAATTTGCTCATATTGGAGGAAAAGATGGACTTCAATTTCAACTTGATGCAACTGCATTTAAAGGCAGTAAGCGTAAGTAATTCCTTAGGAAAAAGCAAAGAAATAAATCAGATAAAAGGCTTATAAAGATTTGCAATCTGTTCTTCAGTATCAAATGTTTTAAGATTGCATCAGAATCTCAGATAGATTTTCCTTTCAAAATGATTGACAACGAATACAACTTAATGTACACTTAATACAGCAACTTAATAAAGTCACTGTATTAAGTTGCTGCTTTAATGATTCTATCATTTAAAGAAATTCAAAATCAGGAGGTGAGGGAATTGCTAAAAGCTAATCGTGCACAGATGAAAGAGATAAATAAGAACATCTTAAGACAAGTTTTAAAAGAACGTAGAAAAGCAACGAAACCTGAATTATCCGCATTGACGAAATTAAGTGTAGTTACTGTTAATTCACTTATCAGTGAAATGATTTCCTCCAATGAAGTTATTGAAGGTGATGAAGTTCCGTCAAATGGCGGGAGGCCATCAAAACAATATGTCTATAATGGAAACTATAGAAAAGCAATCATCATTTATGGACACCAAAATAATAATCAGAATTTGTTTCATATGTTGATAATTAATTCATTGGGAGAGTGTATAGAACGTAAAAAAGGATATTATGAAAATATTGTTATAGATAGTTTTGATATGTGGATAGAAACTGCATTTAAAACATATGAAAATATTTGCTCAATAGTATTTGGTCTTCCAGGAGCAGAGGAGAACGGTGTAATTTATGTGCATGACTATTCAGGCATTGTTGGAGATAAATTCTTAGCTTATTACCAAGTAAAATATCACGTGCCGGTGCTCTACGAAAATGATATCAATGCTACCGTTTACGGATTTTATGCACGCCAGAACACAAAAACAGTACAAACTGTAGTTGGACTTTATTATCCCCGTATATATGGACCGGGAGCCGGTGCTGTTATTAAAGGCGAGATTTATAAAGGATGTAAGAATTTCGCTGGGGAAGTTAACTGGATACCGTTAAAACCTTCTTGGAATGAGGTAAATTATGATAATCCTGAAGAAATAGTACTGATGCTTAGCCATATTGCTATTGTGTACAGCTGTGTGCTTGCTCCAGAACGTATTGTTTTCTATGGAGATTTTCTTACAGATAAAATTTTGGAGAAATTAATAACACGCCTTCAAGAACTTCTAAAGGGAAACTTTTTACCATATATTCAGTTTGAGAAGAATTTAATTAAAGATTTTGAATGGGGAATGATACAAATAGCACTTGGTGAATTAAAACGAAAAGAGGGGATAGCAGAATGGTATTAACTATTTTATTAATCATAATTTATTTAGCATTTATAAGTCTTGGACTGCCAGATTCACTCTTAGGATCAGCTTGGCCATCTATGTATCCTAATATGGGGGTTCCGATATCGTATGCAGGCATTGTTTCAATGATTATAGCCGGAGGAACTATTGTATCAAGCTTATTCAGTGATAAGCTTATTAGAAAATTGGGGACTGGCTTAGTTACCTCCATTAGTGTATTGATGACAGCAGGAGCATTATTGGGATTTTCAGTAAGTAATGAGTTTTATGAGCTCTGCTTGTTTGCAATCCCATTAGGACTTGGTGCGGGTTCAGTAGATGCTGCTCTTAATAATTTTGTGGCACTTAATTATAAAGCGAAACATATGAGTTGGCTTCATTGTTTTTGGGGCGTTGGGGCTATGACAGGCCCAATTATCATGTCTTATTGCTTAGAACGAGGAGCTATTTTTCAGTTGGGATACCGTATCGTTGCAATTATCCAGTTTATTTTGGTTGTAATATTAATAGTTACTTTGCCATTTTGGAAGAAGAGCGGATCGATTAAAAACAATAAGCCTGATAATGAAAATTGCAGTGAAATAGAACTAGAACATAAGATTATAAGCAAAAAAGAACTTTTAAAGCTGCCTGGGGCAAAACACGCACTGTTAGCATTCTTCTGTTACTGTTCTATAGAAGCAACAACAGGCTTATGGGGAAGCAGCTTTGCAGTTATGGCTCATGGAATTAAGGCAGAAACAGCAGCAAAGTGGGCATCTCTTTTCTATTTTGGGATTACCTTTGGCAGATTTTTATCAGGATTTATAACACTTAAGCTGAACAATAGACAAATTATTCATTTGGGAGAAATTTTAATTGCAGCTGGTATAATTATGATTATGCTGCCGTTTGGACAAGTTACTTCATTAATAGGCTTTGTAATGATAGGAATAGGCTGTGCACCAATTTATCCAAGTCTGCTACATGAGACTCCGGTAAACTTTGGCGCAGAATATTCACAATCAATTATGGGCGTACAAATGGCTTGTGCATATGTAGGAAGTACATTTATGCCTCCACTCTTTGGAATTTTAGCATCATATGTAGGATATTCACTTATGCCTTTTTATATCGGAGGTATATTTCTACTCATGTATATAATGATAGAAACGTTGAATAAGCGTGTAGATGCCAATCAATAAAAATTTATTGATAAACAATAAAAAATATGTTATCCTATACCTACAAATTAAAAATGAGGTGCAAAGATTAATAATTTTTGTGCACGGTATAAGGAATATAGGAGGATTTTTTATGAAACGATGTTCAACAATATTCTTAAAGATAGCTGTTATTCTTATTGGAATTCCGGTTCTTGCTCTATGTTTATTTTGGCTGCCTGGATTCATAAACTACTTGCCTCATCCCATCTTAATCAGTGTGTATGTAACGGCAATAACATTTTTTTTCGCTCTGTATCAGGCTTTAAAGCTTTTAAGCTATATTGACAAGAACAAAGCTTTCTCAGAATTATCTATAAAAGCCTTAAAGTATATAAAATACTGTGCAATTATAATCATTATCATATATGCAGTACTCATACCATTCGTATTTCCTATAGCGGATGCAGACGATGCGCCAGGTCTCGTAGGGCTACCAATCATTTTTGTTTTTGCTTCTTCTGTGATTGCAGTCTTTGCTGCTGTTCTTCAAAGGCTTTTAAAAGAAGCCGTAGATATAAAATCAGAAAATGATTTAACGGTTTGAGGTGAATAACATGGCAATTATAATTAATATTGATGTGATGCTTGCTAAAAGAAAAATGAGTGTAACAGAACTTTCAGAGAAAGTTGGTATAACCATAACAAACATCTCTATACTAAAGAACGGAAAGGCAAAAGCTATTAGATTTTCAACTTTAGAGGCAATATGCAAGGCTTTGGAATGTCAGCCGGGTGATATTTTAGAATATAGAAATAATATAACTTTAAAAACAGAATAGTATATTTATAAAGGCATGCACTTATAGTTTATATTATGACTAAAACAGTTTGTCTGTGATTAATCTATTTGTATTTTAATAAAGAATAATAGTTTTAACTATGAAGTTTATATGTTAAAAAATATGTTGTTTCTATCTCGTACTTTCAATCAGATATTTAGAATTGGTATATTTTGGATAACAGCTTTTTTATTACATATAATAGCTATTTGAATATAATAATATTGAATAATCCTCACTAATGAGTAATGATAAGGAGTTGCTTTTATGGCATTAACTGTTAATTTTAAGTCTCCTAAAACTTCAACTACACAGGTAGTTAATGTATCAGGTGATCCAGTATATATAGCTATTGTACCGAAACTCAATACTACAGGAGAGACACCAGATACTGTTACTTTGACAAGTGCTGGATCTCTTTTAGCACAAATACAATTAGCACCTTAAATATGAAATTAAAATTTTAGCACTTCAATTTTTATTGGGCGGCAATCATAATAGATTGCCGCCCAATAAAATATAATTCTAATAATTTAGACTAATGAAGGTTCACGAACTTCTTCGTACATAGATGACATAGTATCAATAGTGCTCTGAGGGGCTGGCTCTAATGGATAATAGCCTTTCTTTACCATGTATTGCCAAACTTCATATGCGTGATTACAACTCATAGTGAAGGCATCTTTGAAAAATTCTCTTAATGCAGGATTGCTTGCTTCCATAGCGGTCCATGCATATTCTCTCCCTGCCCTCTTCAGTGTTAAAAGATATGAGGTTGCGACCTCTCTGTCATTCATCTGTTGTATATCAGTTCTAGGTGTAATAGGCGGGAAATTATTAGTTGGTGATTTAGTATAATCCTGTAATGCTTTAACTAATGGTGGAACATTTAGTTTTTGGGTGGAACCGTTAGCCTTACTTAAAAACTCAACTTTCATATTATAATCCTGAATATGAGCAGGAAAGTGTGCTTGTATCATCGATTTTAGTTCTTGGTCTTTGACTACATTTATAAACATAGCCATAGTAGTTATGGAATTTACACAACTCATAGTTAATTCATGCAAGTCATGCACTTCATGTGCTGCTAATTTCATAGATATTTCCTCCTTTATTATTGGACTTTACTTTTTAAATGGCTCATCTATTGATTACAACTTTTAATGTTTCCATAATGATTTTTCATTATACTATTTTTGAAATTGTTAATTGCATTGGGAGTTCAACATAGGAAAAGCCCGCTCCCATTTAATCAGGAAGCGGACTTTTGAATTTTATATTCTAATAATTAAAAATTACTGTGATAAGGCATAGATTTATTTGTTTGATCTTATTCTATTTATTAAGCTTGTTAATTGTTCAATTATACTATTTTCTGATTTCATTTTCTCATCAATTGTATGTAAATAAAGTGCAGAAGGATAAATTATTATTGCTTTGGAATAATAAAACTTATAATTAATATGGTTTGATTTAAACTAGAAGATTAGGAAGGACGTGGGTTAATGAAGTTACAAGGGTATTTTGAAAATATAAAAACGGCAAACACAACTGTCGAAAAGCTTAAAGGTCAGGGGTTTAAAGGAGCTTTTGTTGACATAAATGAACATAGGAACAATGCATATGCACAAAGCGGACGTGTAGGTTCAGAAGAAATATCAACTTTATCAGATGCGGTGTTAGGAGGAAGCAGCAACGGAGGAGAAGCGGTTAATTCTCCACTGGCTGCAGCAAGTCCAATGGCAAGTGGCATGGGCGGCTTTGAAGAGATAGCGAATATAAATTGCAAAGTGGTTGTTGATGTAAATGATAAAGATGTGGATAACGCAAAAAATATAATAAAGGATATGGGTGGGACTATGGATGATCCTAATCCTAAAATACCTAAAGGACTTGATAACATAAGTGAGGATGCTTTGATATTAAAAAATTTAAAGCAGTAAATAGTGAGGAGGGTGTGCAACAGCACAGTCTCTTTTTTTCACTTTTTAGAAAATTATGTTTTTGCATATTGTGGATAATTTTTAGCAAATGTCAAGATACTTTTATATAAAGCGAAAAAAGATGAACACTAAATAAAAAACGTTATATCATGTTTACGAAGTAATAAAAAGAAGTAGTAAAATATTTTGAAGTTAGTGAATTAAGATAGAAAGGTAATAGAATTAATAAAATAAAAGCATTATGTAAAGATTAAGAATCAGGGTCTAAAAAAGATTACATCCGAAGTCGGCATTTGGAGTAAATTTAGAAATTACCCATGTCTTTTAAGCAAATTTCCGTTAAGATGGCGAATTGTTTGAGGCGCAGCCGAGTTATGAGCCATTAGGAAATTTGCCTGAAAGATGTGGTGTAATTGCTTAATGAACGTAACTAGCCTACGTAGGATGTAATCTTTTTTATATACTTTAAGTCTTTACAGAATTTTATGATATTTATTATCATATGTGTTATAATGAAAGATGGAGTAGTTGTTAAGATAAACAACTACAGTCAATGACTTACAGGAAGTAAAAGATTGTTTAATATTAATTTTTGATAACTTGCAAGTTGAGTTGTTTATCTATATAAGATATCGTAATTTTAAGGAGTGTTTATATATGTTAAGACTTGGTAGAAATGACTTGTGCTGGTGCGGCAGCGGCAAGAAGTATAAGAAGTGTCATATGGAGAAAGATATGAAAATTTATGAATATGAGGAACAGGGATACGTGATACCACATTATAAAATGTTAAAAACTAAGGAACAAATTGATGGGATAAGAAAAAGCGGTGTTATAACTAAAGGAATACTAGATATGGTTGGTGAAAAAATTAAAGTAGGCATAACTACAGATGAAATTAATAGTTGGGTTCATGAATACACTATTTCACATGGAGGGATTCCAGCAACACTTAACTATTGTGGATATCCTAAAAGTGTATGTACATCGATAAATAATGTCATTTGTCATGGCATACCTGATGATACTGTTCTTAAGGATGGAGATATAATAAATGTAGATGTCACAACTATACTTGATGGTTATTATTCTGATGCCAGCAGAATGTATATAATAGGAGAGGCATCGGAAGAAGCTAAGAAGCTTGTAAGAGTAACAAAGGAATGCATGGATATTGGAATAGATACAGTCAAACCTTATGGTGGACTCTATGATATAGGAAGAGCTGTAGAAAAGCATGCTAAAGCAAATGGCTTTTCTGTTGTTAAAGACTATGGAGGACATGGAGTGGGTTTAGATATTCATGAAGAACCTCATGTAGATCATTATGCTAAACATGGTAAGGGTATGCTGCTGGTACCGGGAATGGTTTTTACAATTGAACCGATGATAAATGCAGGAGATTACCATTGCGTTACCTTGGAAGATGGTTGGACTACAGTTACCAAAGATGGATCGCTTTCAGCTCAATGGGAACACACACTAGTTGTAACTGAAAATGGAACAGAAATTATTGTGTAAAATTAGAACAACAAATTAATGTAATTATTTAATTATAATGAATTTTAATAAACCTCCCAGTTTGGAAGGTTTATTATTTTAAGTAAAAAACAACTAAATGTAAGTAAAGGATGTTTGTAGTATATACGTCTTACACAGTTTTTTGCTCTAAATGACTAACATCATTGAACGAATCTAATATTGGTTTAAGATTATTATCAAATTTTAAAACCGAAACAGCAGTATTCTTAAGAAACATTTTATTGTACATAGTCATATCCCAATTGAACAGTCCGATTAATGCGGCTTTTATGATACCACCATGAGCCACAACTAAAATTTTTTCACCTGGGTGTTTGTCCACTATATCTAAGATGCCTCTTTTAGCTCTTATAGAAGCATTTCTTGTACTTAAGTCTCCACCGCAGATAGGCCCATTAACTGGATCATTTATCCATAATGCGTATTCAGAAGGATATTTATCCTTAATATCGTTAATTGTTAATCCCTCCCATAATCCAAAGCATATTTCTGTTAAATCATTGCAGATAATTGGCTGTATATTTCTTGGTGAAGCTATGATTTCTGCAGTCTCTAGTGCTCTCTTTAATGGACTTGAATAAATCAAATTCCAATCATCAAATAATGCAAATTTTTTTCTAAGCTGTTTAGCTTGTAGTTTTCCGTTATCTGAAAGGGGAATATCAGTAGCGCCTTGAAATTTGCCTACAGTATTCCATTCCGTCTCCCCATGTCTAATTAAAACTATAGTAGTATACATAAAATAAATTTCCCCCAAAATTAAATATATAGTATAGTTAGAAATTACTTTATTATAATATCTAATAAAATTCATGTCAAATTAAAGGAAAGTGATATATGTTGTAATTAGCTAATCTAAGAAATACGAAGCAATTAAGGAGGAGCAGTAATATCTTTTTAGTTAGTGAATTAGGGGAGCAGGGCAAAGGGAATGCTGCGGCGCTGGGTTATCTAAACGCGATCATTACCATTCGCAGATAACGTATTAAATGGCATTTAAGCCTTTAACCAAGCGGAACTAGCCGACATAAGGTGTAACCATTTTTTATGTTACAATGTATCTTCAACTACTGTATTTTCATCAAATACGAATTTAATATCCGATTCTTTAATCCATCCTTTCATTATAAAATCAGATGAGAAGAGTCTGACATTATACCAAGTATTATTAAGTACCTGTGCACAAGATTCAATTTCTACTTTTGTAGATTTAGAACATCTATATACTGAAGGAGAATCCTCAATAGGACTAAGATAGAAGAAACTATTCTCCTTTGCATATCCTATCTTATAAGTGGTTGGAAGATACACTATATCCATTTTTTCATTCATTTTTTTATTAGTAGGAATAATTTTATTCCTTAGTTCTTCAATTTGTCTTGTAACTAGAAGTAACTTTTTTTTATAAGTATATACTTGAGAATTAAAGAAGAAATATTCCCCAACAGCTGCGATGACGAGCAGAAGTAATAATATAAACAAAATACACTCTCCTATAAACTAAATAATTTAATATAATATATTTTAATATGGAGATAAGTATACTAAAGCCAACACTTACTATTGGGGAATATACAGAAGTTTAAAGTAGGATACGGTTGGAGAAGGCATTTTCCAGTCGACGGAAATCACTTTCTACCCTTTTTTTATTCTGACAGCTCAGAAAGAACTTTTCCAATACTGTCTTTAATGACAATGTCGGCAGAGTTATCGTATGAGGTTGCAGATTTATTAATTAGAGCTAAACAATTCCCGTTAAAATATCTCACAAGACCAGCAGCTGGATACACAACTAATGAAGTCCCTCCTATTATTAGAACTTCAGCATTAGAAATATAATTAACTGCGCGCTCTATTGAATTGTTGTCTAGCATTTCTTCGTAAAGAACAACATCTGGCTTTATTATTCCTCCGCATTTGTTACAAATTGGAACGTTGGTTTTAGAATTTAGTATATAGTCTAGATTAAAACTTTTACCGCATTTCATACAGTAGTTTCTATGAATAGAACCATGGAGCTCAATTACATTTTTGCTGCCAGCCATTTGATGAAGTCCATCAATATTTTGAGTTATAACAGCTTTAAGCTTTCCTTCAGATTCTAGTTTAGATAATGCTATATGTGCTTTGTTAGGTTTTGCTTCACTGTAAACCATTTTACTTCTATAAAATTTAAAGAAATCTTCAGTATGAGATATAAAAAAGCTATGGCTAAGCATCTCTTCAGGAGAATGAGCCTTGTTATCATCGGTATGGTATAAACCAGTTTCAGATCTAAAATCGGGTATATTAGACTCAGTAGATACCCCTGCGCCTCCAAAAAAAACTATGTTGTTTGATTTTTTTATGACTTTCCTAAAATCATTGATGTTCATATACTACTACACTTCCTTTACATAACTTTATAAATAAAAGACGAACTAAATGCACAGGGTGGAATAGTTAAGAGAAAGTGCATTAAATAGGTATGAGAGTTAAGAGTAGAGAGATAAGAGAAAAGTGAAGGTTAAAATTCAGCTGTGCTGAATTTTGATTGTATAGATAGTTCTAATTATTTTAATAATACTTTTGGAATATTAGATATTATCTTAGTTTTTAAAAAGTTATCGCCGATAATCAGATTTAAATTCTCAGAAATTCTGCACAGCAGAATTTCTTCCTTCACTTTACTCTTTTCTCTTACCTATTTAAAGCATGCACTAACTACTTAATATTATCTTCATTTAATTCACTTTCTTAGTTCGCAATTTATTTAAACTTATATTCTAATTATATCACTTTACTCATTTAGATATAACTTATGCAGCAGTTAACATAAACACCTCCTTGTGTATCAACATGCGAAACTTGAAGAAGAAGTTAGAGAAAAAGATTATCAGGGATTTAAACTTCAATAGCATAGAATATAAAAATATGATGTCTAAATATATATGATATTATGTAAAAGCTGTCGGCAAACAAAGTATAAAAAAGAAATTTATTTGGAATAATAGATTTAAAAATAAATTAAAAAATACTTAAGAAAATTGTTGACATGAAAGAGGTAACATGATAAGATATAAAAGCTGCATGACGAGAGGCAAACAAATCAACTAAGGAAAGCAGTAAGTGAGTAATAAAAATGTAATTAAAGTTTATAATTTGATGAACATGGTCTTTGAAAATTGAACAGAGGAAAAAGGTAAAATAAACCGGCAATTCTGAGAGATCTCGAAAGAGATACTTGAGATAAAGTAAGTAAGAGCAAGACAAACTTTTAAATTGAGAGTTTGATCCTGGCTCAGGACGAACGCTGGCGGCGTGCCTAACACATGCAAGTCGAGCGAGAGACTTCGGTCTCTAGCGGCGGACGGGTGAGTAACACGTGGGTAACCTGCCTCATAGAGGG
>NZ_MZGV01000010.1 GCF_002029235.1 Clostridium oryzae | reverse complement strand
AAATAATAAGTATATAATAGTAGATAATGTATTTATACATAAACATATTGAATTTGATTAATAAGTTTCGATGTACTTAAGAAACTGCGAAAAGAAAGGTAAGATGTAAATGTTTGATTATTTAATAGTAGGCTGCGGACTTTCAGGAGTTACAGCTGGAAGGATTCTAGCAGAGAATGGAAACAAGGTTTTAATTATAGATAAAAGGAATCATGTAGGTGGAAATGTCTATGATTATTATAATGAAGCAGGAATATTAATACATAAATATGGTCCTCATATATTTCATACAAATAGTAAACAGGTATTTGACTTTTTATCAAGGTTTACTAAGTGGAGGTTGTACCAACATAGAGTGCTGAGCTGCGTTGATGGAAAGCTGGTTCCTATGCCTATTAATCTTGACACGATAAACATGCTGTATGGTACGAATTATTCCTACAATAATATAGGAGAATTTTATGAGAATCTTAAGAACGATTCAATGGACATAAAAAATGCTAAGGATATGGTTGTATCAAAGGTTGGTGAAGAGCTTTATGAGAAGTTCTTTAAAAATTATACTAAAAAGCAGTGGAATATAGATGCAGAAGATCTTGAAAGTGAAGTTACGGCCAGAATTCCTATAAGGTATAACAGGGATGATAGATATTTTGCAGATAAATATCAGGCTATGCCGCTTAACGGCTATACTGAAATGGTGAATAACATGCTTGATTGTGAAGGAATACATGTTATGCTTAATACATCCTATGAGCAGATTAAGGATGAAGTAAAGTACAAAAAACTGATTTTTACAGGCTGTGCTGATGAATTCTTTGGCTATAAATACGGAAGATTACCTTATAGATCTATAAGATTTGAAGAGGAAACTTTACAGTCAGAACAGTATCAACCAGTAGGAACTGTTAACTATCCTAATGATTATGATTTTACCAGAATTACGGAATATAAGTATCTTACAGGACAGAAATGTCCTAATACCACGATAATGAAGGAATATTCTTGTGGTGAAGGAGAACCATATTACCCTATACCTCAAAGTGCAAACAAACAGCTTTACGAGAAATATGCTAAGGAAGCATCAAAGCTTGAAAATGTATATTTTCTTGGAAGGTTAGGACAATACAGATATATGAATATGGATGCAGTTATTTTAAATGCTATTAATTTTATTAATTCAACATTGCTGTAAGGAAGGTTTTTGATGGAAGATTTTAATGTTGTATTTTTAGGAGGATCAATTACTGAAGGAACAGGATGTTCAACTTACGATAAGAGTTATGTGTATAAGGTAGGAGAATATATTAAGAAAATTTATGCGGACAGAAATGTAAATATAATCAATAGTGGAATAAGTGGTACCGGATCCGTATTTGGACTTTTTAGGTTAGATAGAGATGTGATACGGTATAACCCTGATTTGGTGTTTATAGAATATTCAGTAAACGATAGGATATATGAGAAAGATATTGTACTTTCTACTATGGAGGGCATAATGGAGCTTTTTTCCAGACTTAGAAAGGTTCCGGCTGTAATTATACTGATAGCGCCCACTGGAGAAGCAGATGCATGTAGTGAAACACATAAGAGGGCAGCGCGTTATTACGGTATACCATATATTGATATACAAAAATATGTATATGATAATATAAAGCTAGATAAATATACTTGGGGCGATATAGCTATTGATAATCTTCATCCTAACAATCGAGGACATTATATATACTCTAAATGTATAATAGAAGCATTAAAAAATGATAAATCATTACTTAATAAGAAACCTGGCATAAATTCGAAAGACACCAATAGATGCAAGTTTATTCATCCTTCTATGATAAGTTATAGAGAGGCAGTTTTTCATGGCCATTGGAGAGAAGAAAATATAGATATGCCGAAAAAAATTGAATTGGCTGCTGTTTCAGATACCGTTAATGATTGTTTAGAATTCAATTTTAGAGGAACATATATTGGCATAACAACGATTTATTCAAGAAATGCCGGCACATTATACATAGCTGTAGATGATGATGAATATGAAATGGATTTATATAAGGATGAGGATGGATATTTTGATACAGCAATAGATATTATGAATTTAAAAAACACTGACCATAGGCTTATATTAGGAGTTAGTGAAAGAAGAAATCAATTAAGTTCGGGAAATAGGGTAGTAGTTGGCAGTTTCCTTGTAGATGAAGGATAATAGGAGAGAATATAATGATAATTGCAATAAGAGCAGATGGCGGCAAGACCATTGGTATGGGGCATATTATGCGAACATTGACGCTGGCTAAAGAGTTAAGGGTTAAAGGAAATGATGTATTCTATATTTGTAAGGCAGAGGATGAACTTATAAATAAAGCTTCGAAAGAAGAAAGTTTGTTTTATGTTGGCATAGAGAAGATAGAAATGGAAGGTTTTGCTGTAAAATTCATAAGACAAAATCGTATAGAGGATATTTGTGATGTAAATGCAGATCTATTGATAACAGATAGTTATGCAGTGGATACTCAGTATTTTGATCTCACAAAAACTCATTTTAAAATCACAGCTTATATAGATGATGAAAATAAATTAGATTACTTTAACGTAGACTTCATAATAAATCAAAATGCTGGTGCAGAAGCCTTCAACTATAATGTAAATAAAAACACAAAGCTGCTTTTGGGCAGCCCTTTTGTTATGCTTAGAGATGAGTTTAGAAATGCTGATGAGAAGAAAATCAATACTAAGGTTAAAGATATAATGTTTACTATTGGAGGCTCCGACTTTAATCATATAACTGAAGCGTTAATTCCTGCATTTAACCATATGAATTATAATTTTCACATTGTCGTGGGAGCGGCCTTTGAAAATACCGAAACGCTAAAGGATATAGCTGCTAAAAATATTAAATTATATTTTAATGCAAATATGTCAGAAGTGATGAAAAAATGTGATATAGCTATAAGTGCATGTGGAACTACATTATATGAACTTTCATCTTTAGGGGTTCCTGCAATAGGAATAGTTATTGCAGATAATCAGGTTAGATTGGCTGATAAATTAAATGAACTTGGAGTTATAGTTTCTGTTGGAGACTACGATAAATTAAATATAGCTGAGCTAGAGAAAACAATAATGTCTCTTGATAAAGATATTAGCAAAAGAAAAAGAATGAGTAAAAGAGGAAATGAACTTGTAGACGGCAGAGGAGTAGAGAGAATAGCTGCAAGTTTCATGAAAAGTGAAAAGTTCAGTAAGATTTAAGCTTGGATGAAGAGGAGATGGATAAAATGAATGTATTAGTTACCGGTGGAGCAGGTTTTATTGGAAGATGGGTGGTTAATAAATTATTGAAGGATGGTCATAATGTAACTGCTTTTGATAATTTAGCTAATGGTTCAGAAAAAAATATTGAAGAGTTTAGGAATAATGACAGATTTAAATTTATAAAGGGTAATATATGCAGTGAAGAAGATCTAGATGCTCTTTTTACTGAAAATTACGATATAATTTACCATATGGCAGCTTCAATAAATGTACAAGACAGCATAGACGATCCTAAAACTACATTTTTTAATGATACTGTAGGTACGTTTAATATACTTATGAAAGCTAAAAAGCAGATGTTCGGTGAGCATGGCAGAATGGACGGAGATAATTGGATTTTGGATGATAAGGAGAAAACCAGTCCCTGTAAAGTGGTTTTTATGAGCACCTGCATGGTATATGATAAATGCTCTCTTGAAACTGGTATAGATGAGAAGCATCCAACAAAGCCAGTTTCACCTTATGGAGGCAGTAAGATAGCTGCTGAGAATATGGTACTTTCGTTTTATCATGCCTATAAACTGCCAACTACTGTTATCAGACCGTTTAACACTTATGGACCTTTTCAGAAATCAGGTGGTGAAGGTGGAGTTGTAGCTATATTTATTAAAAACTCACTTCATAATAAGGCTATAAATATATATGGTACGGGTGATCAGACTAGGGATCTTTTATATGTAAAGGACTGTGCAGACTTTGTAGTTGGTTCAGGGTACAGCCAAAAAACAAATGGCGAAATTTTAAATGCCGGTACAGGCAGGGATATAACGATAAATGAGCTTGCTAAGCTTATAAGTTCAGGACGAAGCGAGATAAATCATATAAAGCACATTCATCCTCAAAGTGAGATAATGAAGCTGCTTTGTAATTATTCTAAGGCTGAAAAATATCTTGGTTGGAAACCTAAATACACGCTGGAGCAGGGAGTTAAAGAAACGGAGCAGTGGATAAAGCAAACAGAGGAGGCTTAAATTTGAAAAACATAGTTATATGTCTTATTGATAAGATGGATTCTCATATGGAGGAAGTACTAAATAGATTTGATGCAGCTGGATATGAGATGAATGTATTTGATAATATATATGAAAACAAAGTGGAGCCTCACAGTGTAATATATATATTGGATGAATTTATTAATGAGAGCTACAAGGATAATAATGTATTTTTTCTTACAGAGTCGCAGCAGCTTATGGAAATTGTATATAAATTATATAATGAGATATTTGAAGGATTCATTTATGTAGAGGGCTATGATCTAAACTATGTTGCACAGAGCAAAGTTTATGAGGCAGTTTTAAAGGATGAAGAGAATTTTAAACTGCTTAATAAAAGTATATATCTGGTAGGAGAGGACAGCTCTTCTAGGAAAAGCAGATATTTAAATGAAAGGTTTAAATCTATAAGTAATGTTAATGAAGTGATTAGTACAGAAGGTAAAATTCTTTGCGAGAATAAAATTCAAAAGCTTTATTACTATAACGGTGTGTATTATATATTTTCTGCAGGGACTTACGGCGGTGAAGAAATTATAAATCTCTGCGGTGAAAAAATTGAAAAAGAGCTGACCATAGATAGAATTGTGAATCTAAATGGTATTAAATTAGAAAATGAGATTAAAGATGTACTATGGAGGATTAGTAATAATAAAAACATTTTTATTGAAAATGATCAGCGTATACAAGCATTGCTGAAAAATATAAAAGATAACATAATTGGGATGCGTTACTTCACCCAAAAACTATATATAAAGTTATTGGAGCTGCAGGGGGATTTACTAAATGATACTGCTAAAGTACTAGTACTGTCTTTTATAGCTATAATAGAGAAAAATCCAAGATATCATAATAGTATTTTAAGAATGTGTCTTAACAGTTCTAACATGGATTTTACAGAAAAATTCTTTTTAGTGTATCAACTTATAAGAAGAGGTTTTGTTAATGAGGGCGCTGCAGATGAAGAAACTAATAAGCTTATGTGGAAACTTTACAGAAACATAGTTGATTCTGCAGAAAAGCAGCTTTCTACCAAGCTTAAATACATAAAGCGTGAGAATCGAAACGAGGATTTAGTTATATTAATTACAGCACAATTTCTAAGCCTTGGCCATGGCCCTACTAAGACAATACTTGATAGATGTTATACATTAGTGAAAACAATGCATAAGAAAGTCCTAATAATAAATACTAGAGATTTGATGCCGATACTTGGTGCTGTACCATTTTTTAATATAAATTCAGGAAATGTATTTGAAAATTACAATGATATAAATAGTATAAATTACAAAGATATAAGTATTCCATTTTATCAGAGTTCATGTCAGATGCCTAATATTCAGGAAATCAATCAAATACTGAAGGTTATTGCTAGTCATAAACCTTATTTTGTAATCAATATAGGCGGAAATAATATTACTGCTGATTTGTGCAGTAAGATAGTTCCAGTTATGAATGTAAGTACAGTTATGGGAATACCTATGTTTTTAGGACAATTCTTTTCTGTAGGCAAAAAATTAAGTGATGGTGAGAAGAAGTTTGCTGACAGTATGGGCATTGAGAGAGAAAGACTTATTGAAGGAGTATTTACGTTTGATTTTAAGTCTCAGGAACATAAATATGCTAGAAAAGATCTGAAATTACCTGAAGATAAAAAATTATTATTAATTGTCGGGGCTAGACTTGATAATGAGGTTACTCAGGAATTTATCGATATGCTAAAAGAAACGTTTGAGTTTGGTACTTTTATAGTGTTTGCAGGATATTTTGAAAAGTATGCATCAATTGTAAAAGAGGATGAGGTGTTGAGGAATAATTCGATATATCTAGGCTTTCAGGATGACATGCTGGCAGTATCTGAACTTTGTGACATATATGTTAATCCTCCAAGAGCTGGAGGGCAGACTTCTGCAGCTGAAGCCATGTCAAAAGGCGTACCTCCAGTTTCGTTAAACTTTGGGGATGTATCTGTTTGTGTAGAATATAGATTCTGTGTAAATGATTTTGAAGGTATGAAAGAAAGAATAAAAAAATTTATTGAGGATAAACAGTACTATAAAGAGATGTCAGAATTAGCTAAAAAGAGAGCAGAAGTTTTGCTGGACACTGATACGGAATTTGTTCGAATTATTAAGCAAATGGAAAACAGCAGGTATTTTAAATAAGGGGTGATTATTAATGAGCACATTAGCAATAAATGGAGGAAAACCTGTAAGGGATACATATTTAGCTTATGGGAGACAGAGTATAGATGATAATGACATACAGGCAGTAGTGGATGTCCTAAAAGGAGATTTTTTAACTACAGGACCCAAGGTAGCTGAATTTGAAAATAATATAGCGGCTTATGTAGGTGCAAAACATGCAGTAGCTGTTTCTAATGGTACAGCAGCGCTCCATATGGCTTGCTTTGCTGCTGGAATAAAGAATGGTGATGAAGTTATTGTAGCACCGTTGACTTTTGCTGCTTCAGCTAATTGCGTATTATATTGCGGCGGAACACCGGTTTTCGCAGATATCGATGAAAGAACCTATAACCTAGACCCAAATAAAATTGAAGATAAGATAACAGACGGGACTAGAGCTATTATACCAGTAGATTTTACAGGGCAATCTGTGGACATGGATAAGATTAGAGCTATAGCAGATAAGCATAAGCTTACAATCATAGAGGATGGAGCTCATGCACTTGGCAGTGAGTATAAAGAAAAAAAGGTAGGTAATATCGCAGAGCTTACAGAGTTTAGTTTCCATCCAGTAAAGCCCATTACTACGGGAGAAGGCGGCATTGTTATAACAAACGATGATAGACTGTATGAAAGAATGCTTCTATTTAGAACTCATGGTATAACTAGAGACGAAAAGCTTATGACTCATAGTGAAGGACCATGGTATTATGAGCAGCTGGATCTAGGCTATAACTATAGGATAACGGATATACAATGTGCTTTGGGAAGCAGTCAGATGCAAAAGTTAGATAAGTTTATCGCTAGAAGAAGACAAATTGTAAAAGCATACAATGAAGCTTTTAAGGGTATAGACGAGGTAATAACTCCTTTTGAACCCGATTACTCTAATTCAGGCTGGCATATATATGTGATAAGACTTAAACTTGACAAGCTTAAGGTTTCAAGAAAAGAAGTGTTTGAAGCTCTTAGAGCTGAAAATATTGGAGTTAATGTGCATTATCTGCCTGTATATTTACATCCATATTATAAAAAGCTTGGATATCAAGAGGGGTTGTGTCCTAATGCAGAATCAGTATACCAATCTATAATAACATTACCATTGTTTCCAGGCATGGAAAAACAGGATGTCGATGATGTGGTAGCTGCAGTGAAGAAAGTAATTGAGTATTACAAGATATAATTAGAAATTAAGGGAGGAATTCTGCACAGCAGAATTCCTAAAATTTTTTCCATCACTTTTCTCTTTTCTCTCTACTCTTTACTCTTCTTACTATAAAGTATTAAAAAAACATTACGATACTATTAGTAGAAATTAATATGGAGTTGGTTGTATGAGAATTAATATAAATTTGGCGTCACTTAATGTATTTAGAAATCAGACTAACAGTGTGGCTGCTAATAGTAAGGCCATTAGGTATCTAAGCAGCGGACTTAAAATCATAAGTTCAGGGGATGATCCTAACGGACTTAATAAAAGTGAAAAAATGAAAATGCAGATACGTTCATTAGAAATGGCTGGAAGAAATGTTCAGACTGGTGCCAGCATGCTTCAGGCAGCTGATGGAGCTCTTAGCAATGTGAATTCTATGCTTAGCAGAATGAGGGAGCTTGTGGTTGGAGCTGGTTCAGCTAAGAATAGTGATGATCTTGATGCCATAAAAAAGGAGTTACAGCAGACAGCAGATGCCATTGATGGTGTAGTAAAGACAAATGATTTTAATGGAGTTAATGTATTATATAATGAAAAGGTAACTGATAATTCAAAGCCTGAAACTTTAAAGATGCAATCGGGCTCAATGGTAGGAGAAATTAATGTAATACCTCAATATAATCTTTCAAAGACTCAACTTGGAATCGATAATTTAGACATTTCTGACAGTGCTAATATTGGTAAGTCAATAGATAAATTGGACGATGCTATCGATGCAGTAGTATCTGCAAGAAGTAAGTTTGGCGCTATAGAGAAAAAGTTTGAGGACATGGGGGATAGTATGTCTGCAATTAGTAATACTATTGAATCGGCTCAAAGTGATATAACAGATACTGATTATGGCAATAGTATGATGGAATTGTCAAGAACCAATATATTAATTGAAGCTGCAAATGCAATAATGGTTCAGACAAATAATCTTCCTCAGGAATGTCTGAGAATATTGGAGCGAGTAAAATAGTTGTGCTATTTTAACATAAGGTTATAAATAAATTATCATTATTTATAACTTTATGTTATTTTTACGTAGAAATGTTACATTTTTATTGTTAAAGGAAAAAATTGTTGTATAATATATTAAGAGATATTTTGTATAGAAATTAGATTGCTTTGAAGATTTTATGAATGTATATAAGTTGCAATAAAGTTCTTACATCGTGGCTTCTAAAATATCACTGCTGAATCGGTTCGACCGTAGGATCTTTTAGAAGTCAGAATGTATTAGAACTTTCACAACTTATGTAGTTAACACAAAAGAAAAAAATGATAAACAGTATGGATGAAATATGTATATGATTGTAAAATAAATTATAATAAGCTAGCGTTAGTATTGGTTTCACTTTTGGGGACAGTACTTTTTTGATATTGGCGTAGTGCTCATACTGTTGTGATTACAGGTTAATCACTTTTAATTAACAGTCTAGAGTACTATGTCATTTTTTTGTTAAATTGTAATAAACTCTGTAAAATTTCAAATAAAAAATCATTGCAAGAATTAAATAGAATAGAAGCTCAATGCTAGATTATTAAAGATATGGTGTATTAAGCATTAAAACGAAAAAACATGTATAAAGTTAATGATATATGGATAGTAAAGTATGGATGTTTGTAGTTATATAGATAAATATATAGAAAAAAAAGCGAATATGCACTATAATAAATCTATATTGTGTAGAGTGGTGCTGATTAAAATCAAATTTTATAATAGATTGAAATTTAAATAAATTTTTTTGTCAAAAATTTCATATATCTATGTACAAAATGGAAACTTTGGTATAATATATTATTATATTAAAAAAACGACTTAATAATTATTATTTTGTATAGGGAGGTAGGAACATAAGTGAATGTATCGAATTATGATGAAGCAGTGTATAATCTTACAAAAAAAGGCTTAGACGCTTCAGCGATTAGAAGTAAAGTTATTTCTAACAATGTTGCTAATGTAAATACTAAAAATTATAAGAGGTATTATGTATCATTTGAGGATACTTTAAGTGATAATATGAACAAGCTTCAAATGAAAAAGAGTGATCCGCTTCATCTCGGTGGTACAGATGGAGAAGGAAGTATTACAGTAAAACAGGATAAAGATTCAGTCATGAGGCAGGATGGAAATAATGTAGATGTGGAAAATGAAATGACTAATCTTGCTGCTAATACGCTTATGTACAATGCATTAATTACTCAGGCAAATTCTAAATTATCTATGGAAAGATATGTTATAACAAACACTAAATAAATTTAGGAGGTAGTGATTTATGGGCGTTTTCAGTACTATGAGAATAAGCGCTAGTGGTCTTTCGGCTGAGAGACTTAGAATGGATACAATAGCTTCCAATATAGCTAACGTAAATACCACAAGAAGCAGTGATGGGACAGGTCCCTACAGACGAAAGATAGCTTTGTTTCAGGAAAATTTAAACAAAGCTGTTGGAGCTGGCAATACTGATGGAAGTAATCTTTTAGGAGTAAAAGCTGTGGGGATTGAAGATGATCAGTCATCCTTAAGAAAAGAGTATGATCCTACAAATCCTGATGCAGATAAGGATGGATATGTAACATATCCAAATGTTAATGTCTTGAACGAAATGGCAGATATGATTTCGGCTTCAAGATCATACGAAGCAAATGTAACAGCTATGAACTCAGAAAAGACAATGTTTACAAAAGCTTTAGATATAGGAAAGTAGAGGGCTTAATATGCAAATTAGTAATGATTTTGTAAGAGGTACTTTGGCAGCATTAAATGGCAGCACACAAACAAATAGCAGCAATGTGAATAATACTTCTGCAAGTGGAGTAGATAGTTTTGCTAGCTTGCTCACAGATAAACTAGATCAGGTTAATAATAAGCAGTTGAAAGCTGATAGCGACACTGAAAGTTTCATTAAAGGAGATAACATTAACATACATCAAGTCATGCTTTCTACTGAGGAAGCTAAGCTTTCGCTGGAAACAGCTGTTCAGATAAGAAATAAATTAGTGGAGGCATATCAAGAAATTAATAGAATGCAGTTATAGTAAGGAGCATGGTGATGAGTAAGCTATCAGAGATTTTTAAAAATATAATTAATAAGTTTAAGTCTTTGAGTCTATTTAGAAAGATAGCTTTGGGAGTAATAGTTTTAGGCGTAATTATTTTTATCATAAGCTTTATTGCCTACAGGCAATCAAATAAGTATGGACTTTTGTTTTCAGACTTGTCAGTTGAAGATGGACAAACTATACCAGCGCAGCTTAAGACTGACAAAGTTGACTATATAATTAAAGGCAATTCAATATATGTACCAAAAAATAAAGTCGATTCATTAAGATTGCAATATGCATCAAAATTGAGTGATGACAGTAAGGGTTATGAACTTTTAGATAACAGCAATAGTTTTGGAATGACAGATGATGAATTTCAAGTTCAAAAACAAAGAGCTATTCAGGGAGAGATAGAGAAGACTATAAAAAGTTTTCCACAGGTAGAAAATGCGAGAGTATTGATAACTCCTGCGGAGGAATCAGCATTTGTAAAGGAGACTAAACCTGCTAAAGCTTCTGTGTACATACAGCTAAAAACAGGGCAAACGCTTACTAAAGGAAATGTAAAGTCAATTATTGCTTTAGTTTCCGGAAGTGTGGAGAATCTTCCGAAAGAAAATGTTGAAGTTGTAGACAACAATTTAAATTTACTTTCACAAGGTATTGAAAATAGTTCCTCATCTACAGGAACTGGAACAGATAGTTCTTCATCAGTTGAAAAGCAGCAATCCATAGAAAGCAAATTTGAACAAGGCAGAGAAAAAGCTATTATGGATCTTATCGAACCTGTAGTAGGTAAAGATAAAGTACAGGTAAAGGTAAATGCAAATCTGGATTTCGATGCTAAACAGAATACGACTATAACCTATGACCCCAATAAAGTAGAAGCTAGTACACAGACTACTAAAGAAACCAGCAAGGATGGTTCTGCTACAAGCAGCAGTAGTCCTGTTGATAATAATATGACGAATACAACAACTACTACGAATGGTGGAAATGGGGAGAGTTCTTCGGAAAGCCAGACAGTAAATTACAAAAATGGCAAATCACAGACTAAGACTGTTACAGCACCTGGAGAGATTAAGCGTATTACAGCATCTGTTGTTGTAAATGGTACATTACCTCAGAATACACTAAACAGTTTGAATACATTGGTTCAGGGAGCAATAGGCTATGATCCTGCTAGAGGAGATTCAGTAAATGTAGTTTCTATGCCTTTTGATACAACTGCTCAAAAACAAGCTCAGGCACAGCTTAAGGCAATGCAGGCTGAAGAACAGCAGAAACAGAGAACGGCATTATATAGAAACATAGCAATTGCAGCTGTAGCACTTATTGCTGGAATAGTAGCTTTGATAATATTCCTTATAAAGAGAAGAAAAGACAAAGAGGATGAGTACGAAGAAGGAGAAAATATTGACGTTGTTATAGGCGATGAGGTTGAAGCTAAGGAACCTATTGCATATGAACCGTTAGATTTGGAGCCTAAAAATGAAAATGCACATGTAGAGTCTGAAATAAAGAAATATGCTACTGAAAAGCCTGACCAAGTTACTGATATTATTAAGTCCTGGCTGTCAGAAGATGAGAGGTGATGTATATGGCTAGAGAAGCTAATAAATTGACTGGAGTTCAGAAAGCCGCCATATTATTCATAACTTTAGGCCCGGAAGCTTCTGCAGGTATTATCAAGAGACTTCCAGAACAAGAACTTCAGAAAATAACTTATGAAATTGCAAATATTACTGGAGTAAAATCCGAACAGCGTCAGACTATACTTCAAGAATTTATAGAGATAAACAAAGCTAAGGATTATATACTTGAGGGTGGAATTGATTATGCGAGAGACCTTTTAGGTAAAGCGTTAGGTCAGCAGAGAGCAAAGGAAATTCTTGACAGAGTAACTGAAGCAACTCAACAGTATAGGCCATTCGCAATAGCAAGAAAAGCAGATGCTCAGCAGCTTATGAATGTAATATCTAATGAACATCCGCAGACGATAGCATTAATTCTTTGCTACATGCAGTCGGATAAGGCAGGTCAGATTTTATCTGCTTTACCAGAGGATGTACAGACGGATGTAGCTTATAGACTTGCCACAATGAATACTACTTCGCCTATGGTGGTTAAGGAAATTGAAAAAGTTCTGGACAGCAAGCTTTCTTCTGTAGTTAGATCAGAGACTACTATCATTGGTGGAGTTCCAACTCTTGTAGATATATTGAATCAGGTTGATAGAACTACTGAAAAGAATATAACTGAGGGTCTTGAAAGAGAGAATGCAGAACTTGCAGAGAAAGTCAAGGAATCCATGTTTATATTCGAGGATATTGTTACAATTGGCGATATTGCTATACAAAGAGTGCTTAGAGAAGTGGATGCTAAGGAATTGGCTATGGCACTTAAAGGATGTTCAGAGGAAGTTGCAAGTGCTATATTTAGAAATCAGTCCAAGAGAGCTGCTGCTGCTTTGAAGGAAGATATGGAATTCCTTGGGCCAGTTAGACTTATGGATGTTGAAAAAGCACAGCAGAAGATTGTTGGCATCATAAGGAGACTTGATGAAGCTGGAGAAATCGTAATTTCAAGAGGTGGAGAAGATGCAATCGTCGTATAGGATCATTAAGAATGACAGCGCTGTTAGCGGAGAAAGCAAAGTTATTGTAACCGAGTTTAAACCTAAGGCAGTCAAGGAAAAAGTAGAGAAAGATGAAGCAGCTGCAGCAGCAGCGGCTTCAGAAGCTGCTGCAAAAAGAATGATGGAAAGTTATGAAACGATAGCTGAGAACATTTTGAAAAATGCTAGAAGTAAGGCTGACAATGTTCTATCCCAGGCTCTTACAGATGCTCAGGTTATGAAGGAAGATGCCTACAGAGAGGGGTATCAGAGCGGTTATGAAGAAGGAGCAAATAACGGCTACAAAGAGGCTTACGACGCAGAGATAGTTAAGGCAAGAGAAGAAGCAGAGAAAATTATTGAATCGGCTAATAATACACTAAGAGCTGCAAAGCTTGAATATGAGAAATATTTAAGTGAAAAGCAAGAAGCTATAGTAGGAATTGGTATTTCTATAGCCAGACAAATATTAAAGCATGAGATTGATAGATTTGATGGCATAGATCAAGCTGTTATAGACGCTCTTGATAATTCAAAAGGTGCAAAAAACATAATTATTAGATCCAATTCGATTTATATTGATAGCCTAAAAGCAAAGGTTTCTGATTACCAATATAAGCTTGGAGAAGGCTGCACAGTAAATATACTTCCTGATGATAATCTTGAAAAGGGTAAAGCCGTTATTGAAAGAGATAATGGAAAAGCAGAAATAGATGTTGATAAGGCAATAGAAAACATATTGGAAGTTATTAAGTAAAAAGATGGAGTGGTATTAATATGCTGTCAGTAGATTTTGATCTTTTAACAAAGAATATTAAAAATTGCAATACCACATATTTTGAAGGAAAAGTAAAAAAAATAGTAGGCTTGACTATAGAAGTTGAAGGTATTAAGGCTTTTGTTGGTGAGTTATGTACTATTTATAATGAAAATAACACTGCAGTATTGTGTGAAGTTGTTGGTTTTAGAGATGATGTCATATTACTGATGCCGCTAGGTGAGCTTAGTAGTATATCACTTGGCTGTAAGGTTGTACCAGAGGGAAGACTTTTGAGTGTAAAGTGTAGTGATGCTTTGCTAGGAAAGGTACTAGACGGCTTAGGAAACCCAATTGATGGTTCAGATATATCTTCTGGAGGAGGAGTTTTCTATCCATTGGATAATGACCCTCCAGATCCTCTTAAAAGGAGGAGAATAAAAGATATAATGCCTACTGGGATAAGAGCTATAGATGGTTTCCTGACCTGCGGAGAAGGCCAAAGAGTTGGTATTTTTGCAGGAAGTGGAGTTGGTAAAAGTACAACTTTAGGTATGATAGCAAGGTATGCTGAAGCTGATATAAATGTAATATGTCTGGTAGGTGAACGTGGCAGGGAAGTATTAGACTTCATCGAAAAGGATTTGGGTGAAGAAGGTATGAAGAAGTCTGTGGTAGTGTGTGCTACATCAGACAAGCCTGCACTTGTAAGACTTAAGGGAGCATTTACTGCTACAGCGATAGCTGAATACTTTAGAGATAAAGGGAAAAAAGTTATTTTGATGATGGACTCAGTTACTAGATTTGCTATGGCGCAGCGAGAAATTGGACTTGCTACTGGGGAGCCGCCGGCAACCAAAGGGTATACTCCGTCAGTATTTGCAAAGCTTCCAAGATTACTAGAGAGATCTGGAATGTCAGATAAAGGCTCAATTACAGCATTCTATACGGTGCTTGTTGATGGTGATGACTTTAATGAACCTATTGCAGATGCTGTAAGAAGTATTTTGGATGGACATATAGTACTTTCGAGAAGTCTGGCACACAAAAACCATTATCCTTCTATTGATATATTAAATAGTATAAGCAGACTTATGGCAGAAATTGCCGATGATCAGCATAAAGCAGCAGCATCTTATGTAAGGGATTTATTAGCTACTTATAAGGATTCAGAGGATTTAATTAATCTTGGTGCATACGTAAAGGGCAGTAATCCTAAAATTGACAAGGCCATAGAATATCATGAAGCTATATTGTCATTTTTAAAGCAAAGGATGATGGAGCATGAAGAATTTGCATCTAGCACTACAAGACTTAAATCTATATTATCTGTTTAGGAGCTGATAGGTCATGTCTTTTAAATTTTCACTTCAAAAGCTGTTAGATATGAGGATAGAGAATGAAGAAAAAAGCAAATTTGAGTTTATGAAGGCAAAAAGAGAAGAACTAGAAACAAGAAACAAATTAAATCAGCTTAAACAGGATTATAAAAAATATAATAGGTTAGATGGAAGTAGGAATTCTGTTGAACTAAAGATATTAAATAATTATCTTAATGCCTTAAACATAGGTATTGCTAATACTGCTGAACTGCTGAAGAAGAAACTTGAGGTAGTAGACGAGAGACGTCAGGATTTAAAGACTAAACAGATTGAAAGAAAGACTGTTGAAATACTCAAAGAAAAACAGCATGCAGCATATTTGAAAGAAGAAGAGCGAAGAGAACAGATTCAAAATGATGAGTTTGCTCTTTATGCATATATAAGAAAGTCTTGAAAGGAGGTGAGAAAGAATGGAAAGTAATATAAATTTGAAAGTTAATTTAAAGGCTGATAATTCAGATTATGTAACTCCTTCATCAAGCATAAAATCAAAGAGCAGCAGTGATTTTAAAAAGGTTTATAACAATTACAATTCTAGCAAGAAGAATGCTGATAATGATGAAAGAAATGTTACAGATGATAGTAGTGCTTTAGCTAATAAAATGGATGAAGTAAAGAAACTTAACTCTGATGATAATAAGACTGCCGCTAAAACTGATGCAGAAGACAGTAAGCTTAAAGACACTAAAGAAGATACAGTTAAGTTAGACGAAAAATCTGATGATAAAGACAAGACCAAAACAACTAAATCACAGGAACAGATGCTTGCTGAAATTATTTCACTTCTATATGTTCATAATTTAGAAGAAAGTTATTCTGGAGATGCCAGTGATGGTGATATTGATCAAAATACATTAAAATCTGCAATGAATGGTAATGTGGATGCATTAAATGCATTAGCAGCTTCACTTAAGAAAAATAATTCCGCGCTTGAAGATATACTTAAAAAATTATCTCAAGATGATAAGTTGTCAGCTCAGGTTAAGAGTATAATCCAGCAATATTTCAAGAGTAAAGATTCACAAAAAGCAAGTCTTAATCCAGCAGATATACTTGCGGCTGTAGCCGATCAGATAAAATCAGAAGAAGGAACAACAGCAGCTTCTGATTTAAAAGAATTTGCTAATGCTATACTTAGTGCATTTAGCGGTAATTCTACTAAGGTTCAAGTAGCTAAAGGAAATTCAACTTCAAGTCTGGCAGAGATGCTGATGAAATTTAAGCTTGAACAGAGTACAGAGAACGTTGAAGTACAAGCTAATACACCTGCAAATTCAGACGCTTCTGAATCTAATAATTCAGGTTCTAAGAATCATTCTAATGCAGAACTTACAGAGAGCTATTCTAAATCAGATGATGATGTGCTTAGTGATTTTCTTAAGGATAACAGTACTTCAGATAATAAAAGCAGTAAAGTAAGTATGTTTATGAATATGCTAAAGACTGATTCAAAGGAAGCTCAGACAGTAGCAAAAGCTGAACAAGTAGTTACAGTAAATAAGAATACTCTTGTAAATGATGTTGTTAAGTCTCTGAAATATATGGAAACTAATAACCTTAAGGAGCTTACTGTAAAGATAAACCCTAAGGAGTTAGGAGAGCTTACTATATCAGTAACTATGGAAGCTGGTAAGCTAAAGGCTGATATCACTGCGCAAAACAGAGATTCTTATAACCTGCTTATGGCCAACATAGCAGAGATTAAAGAAAATGCAGCTAGTTCAGTTAAATTTCAGGATGTGAATGTGAATATCTATAATGGAGATACAACCTTCTTTAAAGATGATTCTCAGAAACAGAATGAAGAAAAAAGCAGCAATGCAAAATCAAGCAATACATTTAAAAAAATAAATGACGATGAATCAGAGGATACTCTACAGGAAATTAATGATGAAAGCAATATTAATGTATTGGCTTAGTATTTGGAGGTGAAATAAATGACAGATTCGTCAACAGGGGTTTCAAATAGCAGCGGTACTAATACAACCACTGGAACAGGAAATTATACTAAGAGAGGCACCAAAATTGTAGAAAGCGGAAGTACATTAGATAAAAGCTCTTTTTTAAAGATATTATCTGCAGAACTTTCAAACCAAGATCCAACACAGCAGACGGATTCTACGCAGTATGTAGCTCAGCTTGCTCAGTTTTCATCTCTTGAGCAAATGTCTAATTTGAATGCAACTTCTACATTTAATGCAGCAAATAATCTTATAGGTAAAAAGGTTCTTTTAAATGTAAAAGATGCTAATGGCAATCTTTATAGTGGTATTGTCGCTGGTGCTACTCAGAGTAATGGTACAACAAAACTGCAGGTTTATGTAGATGTTAATGGTAAAACTACACCTATGGAGTTTAATTACAGTGATGTTGACACAGTTGCAGATGTGGATGATGGAATGAATTCATTAGAGACAAATGTACTTTTATTTACGGCATCATCACTTATTGGTAAAAATGCTGAATTTACTGTTACAGATTCTAAGGACGCAACAAAGACGACTACATACAATGGTCAAATACTTGGTGTTTATTTATCAGATGGAAGTGTTAAATTTAATGTAAAACTTAAAGATACCGGTGAAACAAAGCAGTTTGATTATTCAAATATATCAAAAGTAGAAAGCGCATAATAGTATCATGGGATATAGGGTTATAAATGGAAATATCTATCCCGTAGGCAATTTTCCTGTTGTAGAGCAGAATAACAGCGTTTCAAAACATAGTTCTGATAATAAAGTTGATTTTAATGACGTATTAAAAGATAAACTTGAAAGCAAAGGTTTTGTTATATCCAAGCATGCTGCGGAACGGCTAAAAGGTTCTGAACTTACAGACACTGATATGAAGAATATAAACAGTGGTATAAATAAAGCACAGGAAAAAGGAGCTAGAAATTGCTTGATACTATACAAAGATGTTGCACTGGTAACTAGTATAGAAAATAGAACTGTTATTACTGCAGTTCAGCGTGAAAGAATGAAAGAAAATGTATTTACTAATTTGGACAGCGTAGTGATGCTTTGAGCCGGACCTATAGAGGAGGCTTGTTCCTATTGAAAGACAGAGATAGGATTGTAGAAAATATATCATAAATTGGAGGTACACTAATGTTAAGATCATTATATTCAAGTCAAGCAGGTTTAGGTGTAAATTCAACTAAGCTTGACGTAATAAGTAATAATATTGTAAATGCCAGCACTACGGCTTTTAAATCCAGCAGAGCTAGATTTGAAGATACGCTTTATCAGAATTCAAGAAGTGCATCTAGCCCAATAGATACTCTTGGTGGTATGAATGCTGCACAGGTTGGTTTAGGAGTTAAAGTAGCCGGTATTGATTTAATGATGAAGCAGGGTTCTATGCAGCCTACTAACAGGAATACAGACTTTGCAATAGATGGTGAAGGATTTTTCATGGTAACAAAAGGATCAAGCATATATACTGATGCTGATGGAAAGTCAGATATGAATGTAAGTAATACAACATTTAATGCTACTTATAGCGGACAAAAGAATAATAACGTCCTTTATACAAGAGATGGTGCTTTTATTATAGATGATTATGGTAATCTAACAACTTCTGATGGTTACAAAGTACTTGGATATGCAGTGACAGGAGTTTGCAGTGATGGTAGCACTGCTACAAAATCAAGCATAGTAAAAGATGATACTAATAAAAAAGGCGGATACAAAGTTAATTTTGTTGATGCTAATAACAAGGATAAACCAGTTCAAGTTGTTGAAAGTACAGACGACACAACATCAAGTTTAGTTACTCTTGTAATACCTAGTGAAATAAACGATAATGGTACAATGCGTAAGGTGGTATCTTTTTCGGTAGATGCAGATGGTACTGTAAAAGCTAATTGCGGTGAGAAGACGGCTGTAATAGGGCAGATAGCTATGGCTAAGTTTTCTAATGCTACAGGTCTTGAGAAGACTGGTTCAAATATGTACAAGCAATCCTCAAACTCTGGTGTTGCAGAGGTTAGAGTAGGACTTAATGCTAAGGTTAAAAGTGGTGGGGATGAAGTAGCGGCTACCTCTAATGCTGCAGCATATGGAGACATACTTCAAAATAACCTTGAAATGTCTAATGTTGATTTAGCAGCTGAATTTTCAGATATGATAGTTGCAACAAGAGCTTTCCAGGCATGTGGTAAGATGATAACTACTGATGATGAAATACTTCAGGAGATTATAAATCTTAAGAGATAGTAAAAAAGAGTAAAGAGTAGAGAGAAAAGAGAAAAGTGAAGGAGAGAATTCAGCTGAGGCTGAATTCTTGATGAATTGATTTTTAGTGATGAGAGTTAGTAAGTAGAAAAGTTAATAGAAGCTACAGTGATAGTTTAGAGGTTTGTAAAATGTTGCTGGAAATTCAGCCTTAGCTGAATTTCGTCCATAACTTTTCTCTCTTCTCTTTTCTCTTTGTAACTTTTAGAAAGGGGATTTCTATGATAAGGTTAACTGGATTTGACGGAAAAGAGTTCATATTAAATGCTGATAATATTGAAAAGATTGAAGAAGTTCCAGAATGCATAATAACATTAACCAACGGCAAGAAATATATGATTTTAGAGAAGACAGAAGAAGTTGTACAGAAGGTTATAGAATATAAGAATAAGATTTATACATTTAAATTTGAAGGAGAAGATACTAAGCCTTCGGAATAATAAATATTTGCTAAAAAGAAGTTGACCATTATTGTAGTACATGTGAAAAGAATAAAAAATTAGAAAATTAAGAAACTAAAATGATAATTTTGGCTTCGGAAAAGGAGAAGTAATATGAGTGAAGCAGTTAAAGGAAAACCAAAAGCAGGGAATTTATTTAAAATTATAATTATAGTATTATTGGCCTTACTTCTTATTGGAGCGGCTGCTTTTGCAGGTGTCATATTAGGAAGCAAGGGAAACTTTAAAGTTGGAAAAACTGTAGCTACATCAACTCAGCCTTTGGAACAAGCATACTTTCAAACTGGTGAAGAGTTTACAGTAAATTTGGCAGATACAGATACAAAGCATTACGTTAAAACAGCTATATATTTAGCATATGATAAAAAGAATAAAGCGCTGGGAAAAGAGCTTACTGAAAATGTTGAGGCTATAAGAGATGCTGTAATAAGTGTTTTAAGATCCAAGAAATCAACTGAACTTACACCAAAAGGCGGAGAAGATTTAAAGAAAGAGCTTATGGATAGAATCGATACGGTATTAACAAAAGGAAGAATTTCCAATGTATACTATGATAGTTTTATCGTTCAATAAGAAAGGACAAACATGGAATCATTAAAGATGGTACTTCAAATATGTCTGTTTTTACCGTTTATATTGCTGCTGGTCTATGTTACATTGAGACTTGGAGGAAGTACATTCAAGAAGGTTCAAGATGGCAGGTTTATAAAACTTCATGAAAAAGTGATGCTGAGCAAAGAAAATAGTTTATTTGTAGCACAGATAGGTGAGAGAGGTTATATTATTTCTTCTACTAATGGAAGGATAGAAATACTGAAGGAGCTCACAGAAGAAGAATTATGCAAAGCTATTGAGAAACAACAGATTCCTCAGTATAAAAACTTGCAGGAGTTTGTTAAAAATTTTAAATTGCGAAGGAAAGATTTTTAATGAAAAGACTAAAAAATGTTGCAGTGGTATTAAGCGCATTAGTGATTTTATTTTTAATATTTAATAATCAAGTATATGCAGCTCCAAAATCGATTCAGATACCTGATGTAAATGTGTCTGTAAAAGGTGGAGGCAGTGCTCAGGACTATGTTAACAACATAAAACTGCTGGCACTATTTACAGTTTTGTCATTACTCCCTTCAATACTTATAATGATGACAAGTTTTACAAGGATTATAGTAGTATTTTCGTTTCTTAAGAATGCTATGGGAGCTCAGCAATCTATTCCTAATCAGGTTCTAATAGGCTTGGCAATATTCCTTACGGTATTTATAATGATGCCTACTTACAATACTGTAAACAAAACAGCGATCAAACCTTATCTTGAACACAAGATAACTCAGAAACAGGCTATTGAGATAGGCCAAGAACCAATAAGGGAATTTATGTTAAGGCAGACGCGTCAAAAAGATTTGAAGTTATTTATGGATCTTTCAAATGCTGGATCTAAGGTAACAAGCAAAAATGTGCCTTTATATATAGTAATACCAGCCTTTTCTATAAGTGAATTAAAAAGAGGTTTTGAAATAGGATTTTTAATATATATTCCATTTTTGATAATAGACCTAGTAGTTGGTAGTGTGCTTATGTCAATGGGAATGATGATGCTTCCACCAACGATGGTTTCACTTCCATTTAAGCTGTTGCTTTTCATAATGGTTGATGGTTGGAATCTCTTAGTACAAAGTCTTATCAAGAGCTTTACGTAAGGAGAAGATGCTATATGAGTGAAAATTTATTGATTGGGATCTTAAAAGATTCTATTAATGCAGCAGTTATGATTTCAGCGCCGTTTTTATTAACTGGTATTGTGGTTGGTTTAGCAATAAGTATATTTCAGGCTACTACTCAGATTCAAGAGCAGACATTAACATTCGTACCTAAACTAGTAGCAATGGCACTTGTAGCGCTTTTTGCCGGAAGCTGGATGCTTCATCAGCTAGTTGATTTTACTAAGAATATATTCAATATGATTTCAAAAATTTCCTAGGAAATTGGGAGTTGGTGACTTGATAGATACAGTGTATTTTACAGCATTAATTTTAATATTTATAAGGCTTGTGACTTTTGTAGCACTTGTACCAATATTTTTTCCAAAAGGAACTCCTAATATAATGAAAGCATTTATTGCTGGAGTGCTGGCAATAATAATAGCGCCAACTGTTGATGCAACAAGCATTAAATCAATAAATGATAATTATACATTAGCTTTGTACGTTGTTAATGAATTTGCCATTGGTATAGTATTAGGATCTATTGTAAGTATGGTTCTTTCAATGCTTAAACTTGCAGGACAGCTTCTAGATCTTCAGATGGGTTTAGCGATGATGAGTTTGTTTGATCCTAATTCAAATACAAATTCTACACTTATGGAGACTTTTTTCTATTGGATAGCTCTGATGGTTTTTATATTATCTGATGGTCATCTTGTACTGCTTAAAGCAATAATACAGAGCTTTCAGATTGTAAATTTAGGCCATGGAATTTTATATAGCGGTACTATGATGGTGGCGATAACTTCATTAATAAAAGTGTTTGTTATAGCTTTTAGAATTGCTATTCCGCTTATACTGGTGCTCATGATAACTGATATAACGCTGGGTCTTGTATCGAGAACTGTGCCGCAGTTAAATGTTATGCTGCTGGGCATACCTGTAAAAATTGCTGTAGGTCTCACAATAGTGGCTTTTGCAATGCCAGAAATAGTTAAAAGCATGGTTATTGTGTTTCAGAATATACCAGACATATTTAATTCGGTTTATAAAGCCATTCCTATGGTTCTTATCTTTGCCGCGGGAGATGACAAAACAGAGGAAGCTACACCGAAGAAAAAGGGTGATGCCAGAAAAAAAGGACAAGTTGCTAGGAGCAGAGATGTAGGTCTCGCACTTACGCTTTTAGCTGCTACTGTGGTAATATCTGCTGCGGGAGGCTCTGTAGGAAGAGAATTAGAAAAAACTTTAGTTTATTTTCTTTCTGATAATATTAGAGACATCAGTGCACTTACTGCGGGCAAAGTAGGCTATATGGCGATTGTAATAATAGCAAAAATATTTTTTCCAGTAATATTGCCTATTATGCTTATGGGTATAGCAGCAAGTTATTTTCAAACGGGTTTTCTATTTACCTTGGATACTATAAAACCTAAGTTTTCAGGTATGGATCCGTTGGCAGGCTTTAAGAGGATGTTTTCTTCAAGAACATTCGTTAATTTAATAAAGGATATAATAGTCGTAACAATTGTTGGCTTCATAGGATATAGGTTTCTTATGAGTAATTATTCAGAAATTTTAAAATTAGGATTTGTTGCTGTTGATAGAGTACCAAAGCAATTTGGAAATTATGTGCTAGATATCATGAGACAGATTGCATTAGTTATGATAATAATAGCTGGGGCAGATTACTTTTATCAAAAATATAAGTATAAAAAAGATATGAAGATGTCTAAGCAGGAGGTAAAAGAGGAATTTAAACAGCAAGAAGGAGATCCTAAAATAAAAGGTAAGATTAGACAGAAACAAAGAGAGATGGCTACGAGAAGAATGATGGCTAAGATACCTGATGCAACTGTGGTAATAACAAACCCAACTCATGTAGCAGTAGCACTGAAATATGAGGAAGGCGGCAGCGAAGCACCTGTGGTAATAGCCAAAGGCTTGGATTTGGTAGCCTATAATATAAAAAAGATAGCGAAGGAAAATGATATTCCTATAATTGAAAACAAACCTTTAGCCAGACTTATGTATGAAGAGGTTGATCTCGATAGGGAAATACCTGTTTCAATGTATCAAGCCGTGGCAGAAATTTTAGCAGTTATATACGCGATGAAAAAGAAAAAATAGTTTGGAAATTGTATTTCTAAGTTAAATATAGATAAAGGGTGATTGTATTGGCAGTTAACAGTAAAGCAAGGATAAAAGTTAATTTTAAAGAACAGTTTGATACAATAGTTGCATTTGCAGTGGTAGGAATAATCTTAATGATGATTATTCCGCTGCCAACAGCACTGTTAGATGTGCTGTTAGCTATAAATATAAGTATATCAATAACTATATTGCTGCTTACCCTTTTTACAACAGAAGTGCTCCAACTTTCAGTGTTTCCGACTTTGTTACTTATCACTACACTTTTTAGATTATCTTTGAATCTATCTTCCACAAGGCTGATACTTGGTCAAGGGGATGCTGGACACATCATACAAGCTTTCGGTACCTTTGTTGTTAAAGGAAACTACGCAGTTGGTATAATACTTTTCATTATCATAATAATAGTTCAGTTTGTAGTTATAACTAATGGTGCAGGAAGAGTATCTGAGGTATCTGCCAGGTTTACACTTGATGCTATGCCAGGAAAGCAGATGAGCATAGATGCAGATTTGAATGCAGGAATGATAGATGAAGCTACAGCCAGAAAAAGGAGAGAAAACCTTCAAAGAGAGGCAGATTTCTATGGAGCTATGGATGGTGCTTCTAAGTTTGTAAGAGGTGATGCTGTAGCCGGAATGATAATAACTGTTATTAATATAGCAGGCGGAATAATTATCGGTGTATTGATGATGGATTTAACGGCTGCTGAAGCTGCTGCTAAGTATGTGAAGCTTACTATAGGTGATGGACTTGTAAGTCAGATACCAGCACTGCTTATATCAGTAGCATCTGGTATTCTGGTTACTCGTTCAGGAAGTGAAGACAATTTTGGTAATGTTTTAGTAAAGCAGTTAACTTCCTTCCCCAAAGTTCTAGCTATTGCATCAATTATTCTCCTTATTATGGGTCTCATACCAGGTATGCCTTTTCCAGCTTTCTTTGGCCTTGCAGCAGCTTTTGCCGCAGGAGCATACTTCCTTCACAAGGATCAAAAGGAACAGGAACAGCGAATGATGGAATCTGAACAGGAAGAGATAATGGAGGTTGAAAAAAAGGAACCAGAGAATGTAATGAACCTTATCTCTGTAGAACCTATGGAGGTTGAAATAGGATATGGACTGATACCTCTTGCTGATGAAACTTCCGGAGGTGATATGTTCCAGAGAATAGCTTCAGTTAGAAGACAGTGTGCTATAGAAATGGGAATTGTAGTACAACCTATACGAATAAGAGACAACTTGCAGCTTAAAACTAATGAATATGTGGTTAAGATTAGAGGAACCGTAGTGGCTTCTTCGGATCTAATGCCAAATATGCTTCTATGTATGGATCCTACAAATGAGAACTTAGATATGCCAGGAATCAAAACTAAGGAACCTACTTTTGGACTTGCAGCTGTATGGATAAATAAGGATCAAAGGGAAGAGGCAGAAATAAAGGGATATACAGTTGTTGATCCTACTACAGTTATGGTAACTCACCTTACTGAAACTATAAAAGCTCATTCTTATGAACTTCTTGGCAGACAGGAAGTTAAGCTGATAATAGACGGCGTAAAAGAAAAATACAATGCTGTTGTTGAGGAACTTATACCTGATCTTATGACGATCGGAGAGGTTCAGAAAGTTCTTCAAAATTTATTAAAGGAAAAAGTTCCGATAAAGGATATGGTAACTATATTGGAATCTCTTGCAGATAATTCAAGGGCTACAAAGGATATAGAATTATTAACTGAATATGTTAGATTTGCACTAGCAAGAACTATATGTAATCCACTTGTAGATGAGAATAGAACTATTATCGTTGCTACACTCGATCCAAAACTTGAAGAACTTATTTCGAACAATCTTCAAAAATCTATACAGGGTACTTTTCCTGCTTTGGATCCTCAGATTACAGGAAAGGTGCTAGCCTCAATAAAGGATATTACTCAAAGTGTATATTTTAATGAAAATGTACCAGTATTCCTTGTGTCACCAAAGATAAGACCTGCATTTAGACGACTAATTGAAATGGTATATCCAAACGTAGTGGTATTATCATTAAATGAAATTCCTAATGATGTAGAGATAAAAACAGAAGGAGTTGTATCCATATAATGGTTATAAAACGGTATTTGGTTAAAAACATGAATGAAGCAATGACCAGGATAAGATATGAACTAGGGGCAGAAGCAATAATAATTAGCCAGAGAAAAATTAAGAAACCAGGTTTTATAGGTCTTTTCTCTAAAAGGATTATTGAAGTTACAGCAGCTGTTGATAATAGTGGAAAAGAAAAGAAGAAAGCCGACTTAAGGACTGATTCAAATCAGTCTATGAAAGACAGCATTGACGCGATAAAAAAGATAATGAACAGCAGTATTGAAAATAGGAAACAAAATAGCGAAGCAATTGCCAGCACAGCAGAAGATGCTATTGTAGAAGTTAAACCTGATAATGAACTTAATGATGAAAGTAAACCTTCTGGAATTGAAAATATGCTTCTATCAGAGTTTAAGGAAATGAAAAGCATGATTGCTGGAATAAATGTGTCTAACGGCGCAGCTTCCGGTGCTCAAAAGAGTGAAATACAGAAAAAATTAGAGTCTAATGATATAAATGAGAAAACTGCAGAAAAGATAATTAATACTATAAAAGCCGACGACTCTGAAGCAGATGAAAAAATCAAATTAGAAAATGCAATAAAGAAATATATAAATATATCTGATGCAGAGATGAATGGTACTATTGTACTTGTTGGACCTACAGGTGTAGGAAAAACAACTACCATTGCAAAATTAGCAGGAAAGTTGGCTTTAATGGATAAGAAAAAAGTTGGACTTATTACTGTTGATACCTATAGAATTGGAGCTGTAGAACAGCTTAGAACCTATGCTGAGATAATGAATATACCTTTTAAGGTTGTCATTACTATAAAAGAAATGGAAAAAGCATTAAGCGAGCTTGAAGATTGTGATGTTGTTCTAGTAGATACCACTGGGAGAAGCAGTAAAAATACGATGCAGCTTTCCGAGCTTAGAGCATTTATAGATAAGACTGGTTCTGAGAATATAAATCTGGTGGTAAGCTGTACAACCAAAGACAGGGATATAGTTTCAATTACTGAGGGCTTTAAACAGTTAAACTATAATAATGTTATAATAACCAAATTGGATGAAACGAGTACTTATGGTTCTATTGTAAATATATTGGATATTGCAAAAAAACCATTAAACTATATTACTACTGGTCAAAATGTACCAGATGATATCAAGAAATTTACTGAAGTGGAGCTTTGCAATCTTATTTTAGGAGAGGACGTAATATGCTAGATCAAGCTGATAAACTTAGAAAATTAGCATCGCAAAATACAAACGCTGCTTCAAAACCAAGAATAATAACAATTACATCAGGAAAAGGGGGAGTTGGTAAAAGTAACGTAGTAGTTAACCTTGCTATAACTCTTCAAAAAATGGGAAAGCGAGTTTTGATTTTTGATGCCGATATAGGGATGGGAAATGATGATGTTTTAATGGGATTTTTGCCAAAATATAATATTTTTGATATAATATTAGATAATAAGAACATTGAAGAAGTCGTTATAAAGGGTCCCTTTGGCGTGCAGCTGCTGCCTGGCGGTTCAGGGTTAAGCAGAATTGAAGATCTTACTGAGGAGCAGAGGACAGCTTTTATGAATAAGCTTAATTCCTTAGAAAACTTGGATTATATTTTGATGGATACAGGTGCAGGAATAAATAGAAGTGTACTTGGATTTATATCAAGCTGTGAGGAACTTATCATTCTAACTACACCAGAGCCTACATCTTTGACTGATGCCTATAGTCTGCTAAAAGCCGTCAGCCATTTCAAACTGAAAAATAAAGCTGAGGTCATAATAAATAAAGCGATGGATGAAAAAGAGGCAGTTATAACTTACAATAAATTTAATAATGCGGTATCAAACTTTCTTAAAGTTAAATTAAATTATTTAGGAATGGTTTCCGATGATAGGAAAGTTGTGATGGCAGTTAGATCACAGCAGCCTTTTACAGTAATCTATCCCACCTGTGATGCTTCTAAAAATATCATCAGCATAGCTGAAAAATTGATTGGTAATTCGTCACAAAGTGAAGGAACTGGATTTCAAGGCTTTTTCAAAAAATTATTCAATATTTTTTCATGAGTGAGGTAGACAATGAAGATAGAACTTAAGTTAAATGCTAGAATTGAAATACAAGTTGAAGAAGAAATGTACAAAAGTAATATTCAGAATATAACAAAAGATAAAATGCTTGTAAGCTTACCGGTAAAAGACGGGGTATATATTACACCCTCACGAGGAGATATATTAGAAGTATTTTATTATGACGATCAGTATAGATATAAATTTTCTTCGAAAGTAATAGGACGAGTGTCTGAAAATAAGATACCTATGCTGTCTATAGAATATCCAAGCGACGTTGAGAGAGTTCAAAGAAGAGAATTTGTTAGAATTAATGTGATGTATGATATCCAATATACCAAATTGGAAGCAAGGCATGACAGGCCGGGCAGTTACGTTGAATTAGAGCAGATATATGAAGGAACCATTCTTGATCTTAGCGGAGGCGGTTTTAGACTGAGCAGTAAAACTGTTTTAAGCTTAAAAGATCTTATAATTGCTAAATTAAATTTTTCCGATAATCAGATAAAGGTTATGGGAGAGGTAGTAAGAGTTGATCATGTGGACAATAAATATATATATGGAGTAAATTTAATTAATGTAGAAGAGAGTACTAGGGATAAAATAATACACCATATTTTTGAGATAATGAGAAAGCAAAAGAGAACTATGCTATAAATAAATTTCTAAAGTTAAATGTTTAGGAGGAGAAAGTATGGCTATTTCAGAAGCTGTAGATTTACGTGAACAAGTAATAAAAAAATATATTCCTCTAGTAAAGTATTTGGCATCTAGAGTTATTATTGGCAAGAGTAAGTATGTTGAATATGAAGATCTTGTAGGTTATGGTATGGTAGGGCTTATGGACGCGGTAAATAAGTTTGATGCGTCCAAAGGTATGAAATTTTCAACGTATGCCTCTATAAGAATCAAAGGCTCTATGATAGATGAAATCAGGCGTAATAGTCCAATCTCCAAAGGGGCTATGGATAAATTAAATCAATATAATAACGCTATAGACAAGCTTCAATCAAAACTGCTAAGGGATCCAACGGATTTTGAAATAGCCCAGCACTTAAACATGACGATTGATGATGTAGCTGAAATACAGAATTATATAAATTATATTTCCCAGGTGTCATTAGATAATATACTATTTTCAGAAGATGACGATATTGAACTTATGGGAAGTATAGAAGATAAGAACAGTCCTAACCCAATCAGAAATATGGAAGAGAAGGAAGAACTGCAATATCTTAGTAAAGCTATTGATGAGCTTAACGAAAAAGATAGAACGGTTATTTCTCTGTATTATTATGAGGGACTAACTCTTAAAGAAATAGGCAGGATATTAGAAATATCAGAGTCTAGAGTTTGTCAGCTTCATAGCAGAGCTATAGTACATATGCGCAAAATTCTGAAAAAACTGAAATATGAGGATTTTAATTGATTGGAGGATTATATGGCTGCTTTTTTATTAGTAGTTGGACTTTTACTTATATGCATTAATACATGGTTGATTCGCAAGGAGCAGAGAAGTTTTAAAACAGTATATAATGATAGGCAAGCGAACATAAATGAAACTAATGAACTTATAACGACGTTACGAAAAGAGATGGCTGAGACTATATTAGAGCTTCAAACAGAGATTTACGATATAAAAAGCAGATTAGATAAAAGTGATGAAAATAATGGAAATAGCCTTAAGAATTTTGATGAACAGGACGAATATAGTATTGAACAGGACAATATAGAGGACGATATGAAGAGTTCAGAGGATGGAACAGCTAATGCTGAAAATATTGATAACGAAGACACACAATTAAGCAGTGGTAATAGCTTCAAGGTCGCAGAGATTGAAAAACTTTTAAAAGAAGGTTACACTGAAGAACAGGTTTGCGAAAAATTAAGTTTAGGTAAGGGGGAAGTACTATTAATAAGGGATTTGTACATCAAATAAAAAGCTTACTTAAATTTCTTTCTGATAAAAAGGTATTACTTGGGATAGGTATTGGAATGGTAATTTCAGTAATGCTTATGACGGCTGTTAATTCAGGAAAGCTAACAAACGCTCAGATCGAACAGAAAGCTAGAACACTTGGAATGGGATACCCGGATGAGTACAAAGTTATTGATGGAGGTAATTCGAAATGATAAGAGGACTTTATACAGCTGTATCAGGACTTATTACACAGGAAGCAAAACAGGATGTAATAACTAATAATATGGCAAATGCAAATACTAATGGATATAAATCTGATGATCTAAAAATTAAGAATTTCGGTGATGTATATATTGAAAACCGTGATAGGATTGCAGGAAATCGTAATGTTACTAGCCGATTAGGCAAATTGAGTTACGGAAGTAAAATAGATGAAACCTATACAGATTTTACTCAAGGTGATCTAGTTAACACAGATGAGGATACTGATTTTGCTCTAAGTGGATCAGGTTTTTTCACAGTACAGGGGACTGTAAATGGAAAAGCTGCCAATTACTATACAAGGGATGGACATTTTCATGTAAGCAATGATGGATATCTTGTCAATGACAGCGGGTACAGAGTTCTTGGAAGAAACGCTGCTACTAATGCTTTGGAACCTATAAAGGTAGATAATTCAAAGATGACAGTAGATGCAAATAACAATATATACTTAGATGGAAGATTAGCTTATAATTTTGGCATTGTAGATTTCAATAATTATAATGCACTGCAGAAGCAAGGAGATAACTTATACAGTGGAAATAATCCAATTGCAGCTCAACAAACTACAGTAAAACAAAAATCATTGGAAAAGTCTAATGTTAATATTATAAATTCTATGGTTGATATGATGTCTGTAATGAGAAATTTTGAATCAGATCAGAAGGTAGTGCAGACGATGGATGAAACTTTGGGAAAAGCAGTAAATGATGTTGGAAAGATATAAACTTTAGAATTTGAATTTTAGGAGGTGCTATTTTGTTAAGAATTTTATGGAATAGTAAAAGTGCTATGACAGCAAATCAGAATAAATTAGACGCAATATCAAATGATCTTGCAAACTCAACAACTAGTGGATATAAGAGTAAAATTGTTTCATTTCAGGATTTAGTATCAGAAACATTAAACAGAAAAGGGTATCCGGTTACTGAAAATGGTAAAAGAGTTAAGGATCCTTATACAGGCTCTGGTGTTAAATCAACTGATTGGATGATGAGTACAGTTCAAGGTTCAATGGTAAAGTCAGATTTATCTACTAATCTTGCATTAGATGGTCCAGGATATTTTGAGGTAACCACTTCATCTGGAGAGAAGGCTTATACTAGAAACGGCGAATTCCTATTAGATGCTAACGGACAGTTAGTAGATCATGATGGAAATAAAGTTACTATAGAATATGCTAACGGATATAATGCTAATAATGTTAAACTAACAGATGATAATTTCCATGTTACTGAGGATGGCTCAATAACATTAAATGGTTCGAATAAGATAATAGGTCGTATTCCAGTATATAACACTACAGGATCTGAAGCTATGATTCCTTCTGGCGATAGTTTATTTAAGCCAGATAATGGTGTTAATATGTTTCAGACTAATGGTACAGATGTATTGCAAGGCTATACAGAAGCTTCCAATGTAAATGTCGGAAAAACGATGTCTGATCTTATAGTCACCCAGAGAGCTTTTCAATTGGGCTCAAAGGGTATTCAGACTGCTGATTCCATGTGGCAGATGGTTAATAATTTAAGAAGCAGATAGTAAAAAAGAGAAAAGAGTAAAGATAAGGAAAGAATTCAGTTTGGCACTGAATTCTTTTTTAGCATTAGGGATAGTATAAATCTATTTATTAATACATATAATCTACTATTATTAAAAATGAAGGGGTAGAGATATTATGTTAAATTGTAACTATTCTGATATGATGATAAATTGTAATGAACAATGTTTTAAGTCTAATTCATATTCATCTGAAAGAGTTTTTAATACATGGCCATATGTATATCCATATTCTCAGCCTATTGTTAAGGATAAGCCTATATATGATAATAAATTTGGTTACAATACCAATACATTATATAATGGTGTTCTTCCTCAGCCAGTTTTCCCTGAACCTGTAGCAGCTAGTAATCTAAAAATTACAACAGTAAACATTCAAGACATATGCTTGTAAAAAGAGAAGAGAGAAAAGAGTAAAGAGTAAAGAGACAAGTGAAGGTGGGAATTCAGTCACACTGAATTCCTATGAATAAATTTTGTTTCTTTTTAGGAATTTATGTTTTTGGATAGTGTTAAGATACTTTTATATAAAGCAAAAAAGATTATCATTAAATATAGAAACGTTTCATCATGTTTGCGAAGAAGTTAAAAAGAAACAGTAATATATTTTGAAGTCAATAAATTAAGATAAGAAGGCAACAGAAGCGGTATAATAAGAGTATTTTATGAATATTAAGAGTCAGGGCATTAAAAATGGTTACATCCGACGGAGGCATTTGGAGTGAATTTAGCAATTACCCATGTCTTTTAGGCAAATTTCCGTTAAGATGGCGAATTGTTTGAGGCGTAGCCGAGTTATGAGCCATTAGGAAATTTGCCTAAAAGATGCGGTGTAATTGCTTAATGAACGTAACCGGCCGACATAGGGTGTAACCATTTTTTACTTCATATTTGCAATAGCTGAACTTATTGGCGGAATTACTTGTTTCTTTCTTGAAACAACTCCAGGAAGATAAACACTGTTGTTTTCAAACTCCACGTTAAACGCTTTAGATAAGATTTCTTTTTCTTCTCCTGCTATAATAAGCTCGGATCCGCCTTTAAGTATATCTGTAATCATAAATATAAGAATAAAGAAGCCATTTTCCCTAACTTTTCTATTCATAAGCTCTAATATAGACTTCTTCATTGCCTCCATTCCTTCCATATCAAGTGTTCCTATTTGAGAAACTCCAACTTTAAGATCATTAATGCTGAAGGCCTTAAAATCTTGATGAAATATTTCTTCAGGACTTTTATCTCTGAGGGAGGTTCCTGCTTTAAACATTTCCTTAGCAAATTTTTCAGGGTCCAAATCGGCAATAGCAGAAAGTCTCTTTAGCATTATCTGATCAACAATTGTAGAAGTTGGTGACTTTAATAACAGCGTATCAGAGATTATTGCAGCACATAAAATTCCTGCCACATTTTTACTTGGTCTTATACCATTTTCGAAAAATATTGAAGCTATAATTGTAGAAGTACTGCCCACGGGTTCATTTCTAAAGTATATAGGATTTCCAGTCTGTACATCTGCTATTCTGTGATGATCTATAATTTCAAGCACTTCTGCCTCCTCAAGGCCATCTACTGCCTGAGATCTTTCATTGTGGTCAAGGAGTATAACCTTTTTTCTGTTTTTGGAAATCAAATGATATCTGGATATACTTCCAATAACTGCATCATCTTTTCCGATAATTGGGTAGCTCCTATATCGGTTTTCCAGCATTACATCTCTAATTTCATCTACAAAATCTTCTGTAGAAAAACTAATAAGATTATCTTTAGTCATTACGTATTTTACAGGGATACTCTGAGTTATAAGTCTTGCAGCTGTAAAGCTGTCATGTGGAGTAACGATTACTGAACATTTATTTTTTTGAGCTAATTCTATAATGTTTTTTTCTACTTTATTGTTATCAGTTACAATTAAAAGAGAAATACCTTTTTCAATAACTAACTTCTGGACATCAGGACTGTCAGAGCAAATAGCTATATCTTCTTCGCTAATTGTGTCAGAGATAGAAGAAGAGGATATAGATGTAATTACGATCTTGCCTTCGAAGTAAGGCTTCGATTCCTCTACATATATTATTTTAGCAGAGAGGGTAGCAGTTATATTGTCAAGAGGAGTTTGACTTTTAGCTAAAATAGCATTATCCCATATATCCATAAAAGAAGATATGAGATTAGACATAGAAACTATACCTACCAGATTATTTCTCTCGTTAGTGACAGGCATGGTTTTAACGTTATTTCTTTTCATAAGGTTCCAAGCCATTTTGAGTGAAATATCAGGTGATACAGGAGCAATTTTATCTATATTTAAATCGCTTATTTGAACCTTTACAGTATCGATAAGCATAGGAGGTTGAATCTTAAAATAATCTAAAATAAATTTAGTTTCCAGATTTAATTCACCAAGTCTTACAGGTATTGCCGGGGTATTCTGCGTTTTATTTTTGAATTCTGCATATGCAATAGCAGCACATACTGAGTCTGTATCAGGATTTTTATGTCCTGTAATATAAATAACTTCTTTCATGTTAATTAATTCGTCCTTCCGTTTGTAATGATGTTTTTAAGTATATTCAACATTTATTTTATAGATTATGCACAAAAATGTAAAGAAAATAATTATAAAACAACTTAAAGTAATAATTTTTCTGCGGCTCTTTTCTCCTTACTCTTAACTCTTTTCTCTTCTCTTGGTAATGTTTAATTAATATGCTACATATATATATAAGGAAATTTATATAGCTCTGGGAGGACTGGGACATGTTAGAGCAAGTAGAATTATTGAAGGGACTTACGGAATCAGAAGCTAAGAGAAGACTTGAAAAGTATGGCCCTAATACACTAGAAAAAAAAGCTAGTATATCTCCTTTAAAAATTTTTCTAGCTCAATTTAATGATTTTATAACCTGGGTGTTAATAGTAGCTACTGTGATATCCGGTTATATGGGAGAAAAGGCTGATGCAATAACTATTCTTGTAATAGTCGTGATGAATGCAATATTAGGGTTCATACAGGAATATAAAACAGAGAGGTCTTTGGATGCACTAAAAAAGATGGCGGCGCCAACCACTAAGGTTATAAGGAATGGAAGATTGAAGGTTATCAATGCTGAAAATGTAGTTCTGGGGGACCTTTTAGTACTAGAAAGCGGAGACAGGATACCAGCAGACTGCATAATTGTTACATCAAGTAATGTGTTAGTAGATGAATCATTACTCACTGGAGAGTCAACGGGTGTGATTAAGAGTACAGCAAAGGAAGAAAACAATATCTACATGGGAACGATAATGCTAAAAGGAAGAGTTGAAGCAAAAGTAGTAAAAACAGGCATGGATACAGAAATGGGTAAGATAGCAAACATGCTTCAGAATATTGAACGTGAAAAGTCGCCCCTTAAAGAGAAACTTAATTTTCTTGGCAAGATAATGGTAGTTGGCTGTATTGTTATTTGTTTCATTGTAACTATACTTGGAATTATGCGTGGGAATGACATAATGGATATGTTTCTTCTAGGGGTAAGCTTAGCAGTAGCAGCGATTCCAGAGGGATTAACTGCAATTGTTACGGTAGCTTTAGCTCTTGGAGTTTCGAGAATGCTTAAACGAAATGCACTGGTTAGAAAACTTCCTGCTGTGGAAACCTTAGGATGCACCTCAGTCATTTGCAGTGATAAAACAGGGACGCTGACAGAAAATAAAATGACTGTAAAGAAGCTATATTTTAATGATAGAATCATATCTGCTAATGATAAAAAGGAACTTAAGATATTTGAAAAAGATAACATGCTGAAAAAAATATTTACTATATGTAGTGATTGCAGCTTTGATTTTACTGAAAAAAATTTTGAAAAGGCTCTGTTTGGAGATCCAACTGAAACCGCGCTGATAAGGGCATTTTTTAAAGAAAATAAAGATTTGCAGAACTTCATAACATCGTTTAATAAGGCTTATGATATACCTTTTGATTCTGAAAGGAAAATGATGACGGTAATTTCCAGAGAAAGGGGAAAAGAGGTTTGTCTGGTAAAGGGTGCACCGGAGAGAGTCCTTGAAAAGTGTACCAAAATATATGTAAATGGAAGTATAGAACCGATGACTCAGTTGTGGAAAAAGAGAATACTTCGTAATATAGAGCTTATGTCAGATAATGCGCTAAGATGTATAGCAGCAGCTTATAAGGAGATTGGGATTGTACATAATAAAAATGTGGAAAGTAATTTAATATTTGTAGGTGCAGCAGGAATTATAGATCCGCCGAGAAGAGAAGTAAAAGATGCTGTAATGCGATGTAAATCAGCAGGTATAAAGGTAGTAATGATTACAGGAGATCATAAAAATACTGCTTATGCCATTGGAAAGGATCTTGATATATGCACTAGCAAGGAACAAGTCATAACCGGTGAGGAATTGGATAGATTGTCAGATAGTGAGCTCAGTGCAAAAATCGAAGGATTAAGGATATTTGCAAGAGTAAACCCTGAACATAAACTGCGAATAGTTAAAAACTTTAAAAAAAATATGGAGATTGTTGCAATGACTGGTGATGGTGTTAATGATGCACCAGCCATTAAAGAAGCTGATATTGGAATAGCTATGGGTATAGCAGGAACAGACGTTACAAAAGAGTCTGCTTCAATGATACTTCTTGATGATAACTTTGCGACTATTGTGGCAGCGGTAGAAGAAGGAAGAGTTATTTACGGTAACATAAGAAAATTCATAAGATATCTTCTTTCTTGTAATCTTGGAGAAGTACTTACAATGTTTTTAGCTTCGTTAATGTATCTTCAAACGCCACTTATAGCAATACAAATACTGTTTGTAAATCTTGCAACTGATGGACTTCCAGCTATAGCATTAGGGGTAGATCCGCCGGAAGATGATACAATGATTGAAGAACCTAGACCAAAAAATGAGCATATATTTGCAAGGGGACTTACCGAGAAGATATTAATCAGAGGAAGTCTAATAGGAATTTGCACAGTACTTTCTTACTTAGTTGGATTAAACTTTGGTTTTTCACTGGATAGCTGCAGGACTATAGCTCTTTCAACGCTGGTGTTATCACAGCTGATTCATGTCTTTGAATGTAAGTCAGAAAAGAAACCACTTTTCCGTATCAATATATTCAGCAATATGTATTTAGTTGGAGCTGTTACAACGTCAGTGCTTATGCTATTAACAGTAATATATGTACCAACTTTTCAGCAAATTTTCCACACGGTAGCTTTAGGAGGAAAACAGTGGCTGATTATACTATTCTTCTCGTGGATAATATCACTTATCAACACTATTTATATGCAATTTGGGAAAAGCAGAAACTAAGCAGTAGAAACTGATTATTTCTATAAGGCTAAGAGTTATTCACAAAAGAGTAAAAAATAAAGAAGCTTTCTGGAATCTAGAATATATCATAATTTCAGAAAGCTTCTTTATTAAGTCCCAAAAAATAAATTGCAAGAAATTCTGCTTTGCAGAATTTCCTCCACCACTTTTCTCTTTTCTCTTTTCTCTCTACTCTTTACTCTTCTTACTTGTATTTGTATTTAACTTTAGTAGCATTTTTCATAACATTGCCGTCTACATGATAAAGCTCACCCTTGGTTGTCAGATTTAATATGTTCATTATTGTTATGCTTTCCTTTGAATCCTTGTGCTTTTTACTGTTGTTCTTCTTAGGTTTTAAACCTTGAACGATAACCAAATTTCCCTGAGAAATAGCCATGAACTTTGGCTTTTTGAACCATTTGTTTCTGCTGTATACGCAAGAAACAATATTTCTGCTTCGCTCAGGCTTAACAATTAGTACCGCTTTTAATTTATAGAAAATCCAAAGGATTCTTTTTTCTTCTACTTTAACGGAAAGCACATTACCTCTCACTTGAGTAAGTCTATCACCGTATTTTTTTAAATAAGAATCTTGATAATATTTAGTTAGTTTGTCTCTAAACCCCATGGTTAAAACTCCTTTACTAGTTAGTGATGCAAATCTTACAATGATTATTATAACATAGAAAAATCGGTTAGTGTCAATGTTTATATTTTTTTTAGTTACTAAAAGCTGAGTATTGGAATATTATTATAGTAATGAAGTTGTAATATTACTTTTAGAGGGTGAGGCCTAATATTATGGATTTAGCATTGAAAACCATGGATATTGTTTATAAAGTAAAAGTCCCTGAGGTTCAGCTTGATGATAAAGAATACAGCATTCCACAATATGATTCTGTATTAGATGAATTGGAAAGAACATTGTTAATCGATGAAAGTAACTATAATATTTATTTGGTGGATGAGTATTCAGAGGAGAAGATAGAAAAAATAGTTGACAAAGTACAGGCAGTTGTTGCCCAAAATGAAATTCGAGATATATGTTATGCAATCTATGATGATATTAAAGCCCCACGTATAATCACATTGAAGAAGGGCTTTGGTAATGAACTTAAGAATTCACTTGACGATTTAAAGAACTATTACTTAGAAGTACTATATGATTTTTACAATAGAAGCACAGAAGAAAAAGATAAGATAATGGAAGGAATACAGATAAAAAGAAGTAGGCTTTTAGAAAGTCTTGTTGAAATGGCAAAGCAGGAAGGATTTAAGCTTAAGCCTTCCAGTAGTGGATTTGTATTTTTGCCAGATGAGGATGATACTAGTGATAGCATCAGTTTTGACGAAGAGAAATATAAAGCAATAAATAAGCTGAAGCAAAGGGCTAGAGAAATATTAGAGGATATAAAAAATTGTGAATCAGATGGACTTCAAAAGATAAAGGAGAATCTTTTAAAATTTGTTACAGAGGAAATGAATATTATAAAAGCTCAATGCTTTAAGACTTTTGAAGACCAGTCAGATGCATTGCGGTATCTTAAGTACGTTTGTGAAAATATTGAAAAAAACGTTATTGATATCTTTTCTGGAAATATAGAAGATGATGAAGATAAAATTATTTCGTTAATTTCAAAATATAATATAAATGTTATTGTTGATAACTCTAAAATTGAAAGTCCGCAAGTTATTTATGAAGAAGATCCTACACTTCAAAACCTAATTGGCACTGTGGACTATGACATTTCAGGCGGAAATTATGTTTGGGATGTTTCAATGATAAAAGCAGGTACAATTTTGAAATGCTACGGAGGATGCGTAATAGTAAGAGCCAGAGATATCTTTAGCAGTGTATCAAGTTATTTGTATCTAAAGAAAGTTTTACTCAATCATAAGCTTAAGATGGATTTCAATAAGATATATATGGAGATGCATGGAATTTGTATCGATCTAGAACCAATCTCAATAAACACAAGATTTATAGTTATTGGTGATTATGAAACATATAATATTCTTTACAATGGCGATGAAGATTTCAAATATATATTTAATAATAGGATACAATATGACAATTGTATAAATAATACAGAAGAAAACAGAAAAAAACTCGCACAAAACTTGAATTGCATCACAATAGAAAAAAAACTCTTAAATTTAAACGAAGCAGCATTACATGAAGTATTCAGGCACCTGTCTAAAAAAGTAGAGGATAGAGATAAATTATTCTATGATGATATGGAGCTCAAAAAAATATGTCTGGATGCAGACAGCTATGCTAGAAAAAGAAATAGTAATCATATAGAAGCAGTGGATATAGCAAGAATAGATAAGTATGAGGATTTAGTAGAAAAACATCTTTTAGAAAATTATGAGCAAAATTATATTAGATTTAATGTAGAAGATAAATGTATCGGCAGCGTAAACGGACTTTCGGTTATTGATTTGGGCTATATGTCTTTTGGACGACCTCTAAAAATAACCTGCAGTTGCTATAAAGGTGACGGAAATATAATGGATGTGCAGAAGGAAAGCAATTTGAGCGGTAATATTCATAATAAGTCTGTAAATATATTGAAGGGACTTATCAGTAAAATGCTGGGAGAAGATGTGGATATACCATTTGATTTTAATGTCAGCTTTGAGCAGGTATATGGAAAAGTTGAAGGAGATAGTGCATCTGTAGCAGAGCTGTTAAGTATAATATCTTCACTTTCGAAAATTCCCATTAGGCAGAGTATAGCTGTTACAGGTTCTGTTAATCAGTTTGGAGATATACAGGCAGTAGGTGGTATAAATGAAAAAATAGAGGGATTTTATAAGCTTTGCAATATAAAAGGAAAAATAGATGGAAAAGGAGTGCTTATTCCCAAGAGTAATTTGAAGAATCTAGTTCTAGATTATGATATAGAAAAACAGATAATTAAAAGCAAATTTAGCATATACATTATGGAAAGTATTGAAGATGCGTTGGAGGTCATGATGGGAAGCAGTAAGATCTCTAGCAAGGATATTATTGACGCGGCAATAAAAGAAGCTAAAAAAATTTCAAAATCAGAAAACTAATTGAGAGAAAAGAGTAGAGAGAAAAGAGAAAAGTTATGGAGAAAAGGTGGTCACTAAATGAAACAACAATACATCGTGTTTACGAAGAGATTAAAAAGAAATAATAATATATTTTGAATTTAGCGAATTAAGATACGAAGGTAACAGAATTAATAAAATAAAAATATTATGTAAAGATTAAGAGATAGCGCATAAAAAAGATTACATCAGAAGTAGGCATTTGGAGTGAGTTTAGTAATTACCCATGTCTTTGAGGGAAATTTCCGTTAAGATGGCGAATTGTTTGAGGCGCAGCCGAGTTATGAGCCATTAGGAAATTTGCCTCAAAGATGTGGTGTAATTACTTAATGAATGGAATTAGCCTACGTAGGATGTAATCTTTTTTATGACAATATTTGAGAATAAGTAAGCAATTAATGGCAAGAAATAAACATTGTAATGGTATACAATTGGTTATGAAAGGTGGCAGTACTAAAGGTTATAAGGGTATTGCAGCTGCAAACTAATATTTTTAGAAGGGAGAGAAAATTGACCATGGATTGCGATTTTAATGCTTAGTATGGTCGGTGAGAAATATGGTGGATAGACGTATCGAAAGAAAATTAAAGGTGGCTGTTATAGGCTGCGGAGGTATTGCAAATGGAAAACACTTACCAGCAATAAAGAAAAATGGAAACATAGTTATAGAGGCTTTCTGTGATTTAATTGAAGAAAGAGCTGTGAAGGCTAAAAATGAGTATGGTACAGAAGAAGCAAGAGTTTATACAGACTACACAGTACTTTTGGAAAAGGAAGAGGAAATAGAAGCTGTATATGTTTTAACACCAAATAAGTCGCACAGCATTATTTCTATTGCTGCAATGAAAGCAGGTAAGCATGTTATGTGTGAGAAGCCTATGGCAAAAACCTATAAAGAGGCAAAGGCTATGGTAGACACCGCTAAAGAAACTGGAAAGATACTCACAATAGGATATCAGAATAGATACAGAACTGATTCAGCTTATTTGAAGTCTGCCTGCGAAAATGATGATTTAGGTGAAATTTATTATGGTAAGGCACATGCTATAAGGAGAAGGGCAGTACCAACCTGGGGCGTATTTTTGGATGAGGAAGAGCAAGGAGGAGGTCCGCTCATCGACATAGGAACACATGCTCTTGATTTGACGCTTTGGATGATGAATAATTACGAGCCGGAATGTGTGTTAGGCTCAGTTTATAAAAAACTAGGAAATCAGACTAACACCGGTAACGCATGGGGAGATTGGGATAGAGATAAATTCACAGTTGAAGATTCTGCTTTTGGCTTTATAAAGATGAAAAATGGTGCAACCATTAATCTTGAAGCAAGCTGGGCATTAAATAGTCTTGAGGTGGATGAAGCTAAAACTTCATTATGCGGTACTAAGGCAGGAGCTGACATGAAGGATGGTTTAAGAATAAACTATGTTAAATATAACAAGCAATGTATAGAGAAGCCAGCCTTAGATGCTGCAGGAGTTGCATTCTATGATGGAGCTGCAGAAGAAGCACCGGATATTGAGCAAAAGGTGTTTTATAATGCAGTTGTAAATGGCAAAGAATTGGTGGTTAAGCCAGAGCAGGCTTTGGTGGTAACTCAGATTTTAGAGGCAATATATGAGTCTGCTAGAACTGGTAAGGCTGTATATTTTGAATAGAAAGAAGGGATTTTATGAGTCTGCCGATAGGACTTCAGTTATTCAGTATAAAAGATGAGACTGCAAAGGATTTTGCAGGAACCTTAAAGAAAGTGGCAGAGATAGGCTATGAAGGAGTAGAATTTGCTGGCTATGGAGGTTTGAAAAGTCATGAGCTTAAAGCAGTAATGCAGGATCTGAACCTAAAAGCCTGCGGAAGCCATGTGGGATTAAATGAATTAGTAAATGATCTTGCTGCTGTTATTGACTATAATCTTGAGATAGGTAATCCATATATAATATGTCCATGGTCGGAACTTAACAACATAAAAGAGTGTGAAGAGCTTGCCCTTAAATTAAATACCATTGGAGAAAAGTGCAAAAAGGAAGGACTAATATTAGGATATCATAATCATAACCATGAATTTAAACAGATTAATAGTAAGTATTTACTCGATATATTATATGAAGAAACAAAGTCAGAATATGTTAAGGCAGAAATAGACACATATTGGGTTGAGTATTCTGGAGTTAATGCTATTGAATACATGAAAAAATATACAGGAAGAGTAGAGCTTGTCCATATGAAGGACATGGAAATAGTTAATGGAGAGAAACGCTCTACTGAAATAGGAAATGGAATTATAGATATAAAGGCTATAGCAGCAGAAGCTGAAAATATAGGAGTAAAATGGTTGATAGTTGAACAGGAGTATTTTAGAGGATCAACTATTGAAAGTGTTAAGCTAGGGTACGAAAATTTAAAAAAGCTAATAAGAGGAGAGAGATAGTATGTATGTAGGATTATTAACAGTAAGTTTAGGAAATATGCCCTTAAAAGAAAAAGCTAAATGGGCAAGTGAGCAGGGTTTTAAGTCATTAGAAATAGCTTGCTGGCCAGCTGATAACAGCAGAGATTACTCAAGCTGTGATATAGATGTTGAGAATTTCTCTAAAGAGCAGGCAGAGGAAATAAAAGCATATTTTAAGGAGTACGGCTTGACTATATCTTCATTAGCATATTATGATAATAATCTTATAAATGATTTATCGAAAAGGAAGGAAATAAATAATCATTTTAAGAGATGTGTGGATGCAGCAGTGCTTTTGGAGGTACCAGCAGTAGGAACCTTCGTTGGAAGAAACATAGACAAGAGTATAGAGGATAATTTTGATGAGTTTGAAAAGGTATTTGTAGATTTAGTAGGTTATGCTGAAGAAAGAGGAATAAAAGTAATAATAGAAAACTGCGCAATGCAGGGATGGCAGGTAAAAGGTCTTCCAGGGACGATATCCTTTGCACCTGAGCTTTGGAGAGAAATGTTTAGGAGGGTACCAAATAAAAATTTTGGATTAAACTATGATCCATCACATCTTCATTCAATGTTAATGGATTATATTTCACCAATTAAAGAGTTCAAGGATAGAATTTTTCATGTACATGCTAAGGATGCGGAGGTTTTTGAAGATAAGCTAAAACAATATGGTGCATTCAACAAACAATTAAACTCAAGCAGTGAGGATTTTGGATACTGGAGATATAGAATGCCTGGTCTTGGACAGATTGATTGGGCACAGCTAATAAAGGAGCTTAAAAAAATAGGGTATGACGGTGTAATAAGTATAGAGCATGAAGATCCCGTATACGAAGGCAGTGAAGAAAAAGTAAAGGCAGGACTTACACTTGGAATAAACTATTTAAATAAACTGGTATAGATGCCGGCGCAGGAATGGAGTGATAAGCTGTGAAATGCAAAACTGCAGTTATCGGGTATGGCGGTATGGGCAGCTGGCATGCTCAGCAATTGAGAACAATGCAGGAGATGGAACTATGTGGAATCTATGATATAGCTCCGGAACCTTCAAACCGTGCAAGGAAAAATGGAATTTATGCCTATGAGACTTTTGAACAGCTTTTAGAGGATAAGGAAGTGAGCCTTGTTGTGGTGGCTATTCCTAATGATCTTCATAAAGAAGTATCCATTAAAGCTATGGAAGCAGGAAAGAATGTTATATGTGAAAAGCCCGTAGCTTTGAACTCTCAAGAACTTCAGGAAATGGTGGCAGCATCAAAACGGTGTGGCAAATTGTTTACAGTACATCAAAACAGAAGATGGGATGAGGACTTTTTAGTAGTAAAGAAGCTTTACGATGAAGGTACTTTGGGTAAGATATTTAATATAGAGTCAAGGGTGCATGGTTCAAGAGGAATTCCGGGTGACTGGAGAAACACAAAGGAGCATGGAGGCGGAATGGTACTGGACTGGGGAGTTCATATGCTGGATCAGATATTAATGCTTACTAAAAAAAGGATTATTTCAACTTATGCAGAACTTACTAATATAACAAATGAGGAAGTTGATGATGGCTTTAAGATATTATTAAAGTTTGAGGATGGATTATCCTGTCAGGTTGAGGTTGGTACAAGCAATTTTATTAACCTTCCAAGATGGTATGTTCAAGGAGAAAATGGAACAGCGCTTATTGAAGATTGGGACATAAATGGCAAGCTTGTAAAGGTTTCTGACTGGGAAAAACGTGATGCGGTACCAGTAGTAACTGCAGCTGGACTTACGAAAACTATGGCTCCTCGCACAGATGATACAATTAAGGAATATAAATTGCCAAGAATTAAGTCGGATGTCAGGGATTTTTATAGGAATGTAGTTAAATCTATAGAAAAAGAAGAAGAGCAGCTTGTTAAACACGATGAACTTATGAGAGTGATGAAGCTTATGGAAACAGTATTTCAATCAGCGGAAGTTAAGCAGGCAATACATGAAATCATATAAAGGTATAGTTATTTAAATATTTCCGGAGGTAGCCTTCTATGCAGGGAAGTTACGAAAAAACGATATTGGAACCAGATTTCCCATTCAGATTATTTTTTAATGACGGATATGGAAGCGTATCACATCACTGGCACGAAGATATTGAAATTATTTATCTTGTAGAAGGTGCGCTCAAGGTTGGTGTGAACAGTAGAACATGGAAGCTTAAGCAAGGGGATATTATAATAATTGGTTCCGGAGAAGTACACTATTTTTTTCAAGAAAAAAAATTTAGCAATAGAGCAGTAATACAATTTAGATTGTCCATATATGATAGCTTTCTTTCCGGGATAAAGGATGCTAAAGCTTTGAGACCAATGCTGACACATTCTATTTGTCTGACAAAAGGTAATAAAATTCATGCCTTGATGGAGAAGCATATAAAGGAAATAATCAGTGAGTATAGTGAGGCAAAGGAAGGGTATAAACTAATACTTAAGGCAAGGCTATATGATTTGGCGGGAATATTACTTAGATATATGCCCAAGGAGGAGTATTCACTTGAAGAACTAAGCCGTGAAAAGGAGAGGCTGAAACGGATGGAAAGCATCTTTCAGTATGTTGAAGCAAACTATCAGAATCAGATTGATCTGGATGAGATCTCAAAAGCGATGGGGTTCAGTAAATATTATTTTACAAAGTTTTTCAAGAAGAATGTTGGGATGACTTTTGTAGACTACTTAAGTAATTTCAGGGTTATGCGAGCCCAGTGGAGCATATTACAGGAGGAGGATTCCATGGCAGAAGTTGCATACAAGTCTGGTTTTAATAGTATTAAAACCTTTAATAGGGTATTTAAAAATATTACAGGATGTTCACCTATGGAATATAAAAAACATGTTAATAATTCAAAGACAGGTGAATTTGAAGTAGATATATAATATAATCTGACATAAAACGAAGGAAGAAATACAGCTTTCAAGCTGTATTTCTTCCTTCGTTTTACTCTCTTCTCTTTACTCTTAACTCTTTTATACGTTGAATCTGAAATTAACTACATCTCCGTCCTGCATAACATAGTCTTTTCCTTCTAACCTGTATAGGCCCTTTTCTTTTGCTACGACCTCTGAGCCACATTCTACCAATTTATCGTAGGAAACTATTTCTGCACGGATAAATCCTCTTTCTATATCTGTATGTATTTTCCCAGCTGCTTGAGGTGCTTTTGTTCCTTTCTTAATTGTCCATGCTCTTACCTCTTGCTCACCTGCAGTTAAAAAGCTCATTAAACCAAGCAGACTGTAGCTTGCGTTTATTAGCTTATCCAAACCTGTCTCATCTAAACCGTAGTCAGCAAGCATTTCTCTCTTCTCATCTTCTTCAAGTGCAGACAATTCCTCTTCTAATCTTGCACATACAACTATTACATCTGAATTTTCTGATTTAGCATATTCCTGTATCTGCTGAACAAATTTATTGTTAGCATTGCCATTCATCAAATCATCTTCAGATATATTAGCTGCATAGAGTACAGGCTTAGATGTTATAAGAAAATAACCGTCTATAAGTTTTGCTTCATCTTCATCCACTTCTAAAGTTCTTACTGGCTTTCCAGCTTCTAAGTGAGCCTTTATTCTTTCCTGAAGTTCATTTTCCTTCTTAGCAGCTTTATCGCCGGACCTAGCAAGCTTAACAGTCTTCTCTAATCTTCTTTCAAGAACCTCTAAGTCAGAAAATATAAGTTCAAGATTGATGGTTTCTATGTCTCTTATTGGATCTACAGAACCATCCACGTGTACTATGTTTTCGTCTTCGAAGGCTCTTACAACATGAACTATTGAAGCTACTTCTCTAATATGTGACAAAAATTTATTTCCGAGTCCTTCACCTTTGCTGGCACCTTTGACAAGACCAGCTATATCATAAAATTCGATGGAGGCATTTACCTTCTTTTTTGAATTATACATTTTTTCAAGTACATCTAATCTTTTATCAGGTACTGCAACTACACCTACATTTGGTTCTATAGTGCAAAATGGGTAATTTGCAGATTCTGCGCCTGCCTTTGTAATGGCGTTAAATAGAGTACTTTTACCTACATTAGGCAGTCCAACAATTCCTAATTTCATTTATAAACATCCTCTCTATTAGGTTATATCTGTAGAAAAACAACTTCAACTATTAACATTACATAAGTAAATATTTGATGTTTTACTGTCCGTATGCAAAGTCTATGTATTGTTTTTTCATATATAATACAATTTTAAATTATACGCTACAAGTATATACATTTCAATAAAAAAACTCTTCATTAATAATAGATATATTATGTGTGTATTAATTATGAAGTAAATACATAAAGTGGGAAAATAGCGAAAGATATTTTTATAAATAGTTTATTTAATGTAATTAATAAGCAGAAAAAAACAGATGTTTAGAATATTATATAAAAAAATTTAATATTTTTTTGAAAATGGTAAAAAACCAGAAGGATTTTTTAATTTTGTATAGAATATTATTTCTTGTGGATTAAAGTGGAGTAAAGTGGAGTGAAATTATTATTTTGTGGTAGAATATAGAGGTGTAACATGTTTATCGGTGAATATCAACATGCCATTGACACAAAAAATAGAATGATTATACCCTCAAAATTCAGAGAACAACTTGGAAGTACATTTGTTGTTACGAAGGGTCTTGATGGATGTCTATATGTCTACCCTATGGAAGAGTGGAAGGTGCTTGAAGAAAAACTTAAGAAACTTCCCCTTACGAGTAAAGACGCAAGAGCATTTGTTAGATTTTTCTTTTCAGGTGCTAATGAGATCGAAGTTGATAAACAAGGCAGAGCTTTGATTCCACAAAATCTTCTTGAGTATGCTCAAATAAAGAAAGAGATAGTAAGCATAGGAGTATCTACAAGAATAGAAATATGGAGTAAATCCAGATGGGATGAATATAACAGTTCTAATATAGATTTTGATGGCATAGCTGAAAAAATGAGTGAGCTTGGTATATAAGAGGTGAAAGAATGGAATTTAAACATAAACCTATAATGCTTAATGAGATAGTTGATGGACTTAACATAAAAGAAAATGGCATTTATGTGGATTGTACTATGGGTGGCGCAGGGCACTCTGAAGCTATAGTCAGAAGACTTTCCAAAGATGGAAAGCTTATAGGAATAGATCAAGATATAGAAGCAATAAATGCATCTAAAAAAAGGTTAGAAGCCTTTGAAAATGTTATTTATGTAAATGATAATTTTTATAATATTAAAAATATATTAAATACGCTGAATATTACAGGGGTTGATGGGATACTTATGGATTTGGGAGTTTCTTCGTATCAGCTTGATAATGGAGAAAGAGGCTTTAGTTATATGCAGGATGCACCTCTTGATATGCGTATGAATAGAGAAAATGAAATTAGTGCCTATGACGTAGTAAACGGTTATGATAAGGGGGAACTTGAAAAAATAATAAGAGATTACGGTGAAGAAAAGTTCGCAAGAAGAATTGCTGATTTTATAGTTAAAGCTAGAGAAAATAAAAAGATTGAAACTACTTTGGAACTAGTTGATATCATAAAAGCTGCTATACCCGCTAAAGCTAGGAGAGAAGGACCTCATCCGGCCAAAAGAACTTTTCAGGCTATAAGGATAGAAGTAAATGAGGAGCTTACTGTACTTTCTAAAGCTGTAGATTCTGCTATAGAGATGCTTAACAGTAAAGGAAGGATGGCAGTAATAACCTTTCATTCTCTGGAGGATAGAATAGTAAAAAGTAAATTTAAAACTCAGGAAAATCCTTGTACATGTCCACCAGATTTTCCTATATGCCAATGTGGAAAAAAACCACAGGTTAAGATTATTACCAGAAAACCTATGGAACCAAGTGAAAACGAATTAGAGGAAAACCCTAGAAGCAGAAGCGCAAAGCTTAGGATTATAGAAAAGTTGTAGTTATATTTTATGAATGAGGTGAATAGATTGTTAATGGATAAAAGCAGCTATTACATAAACGGAAGTACCATTGAATCACCGAATACATATGAAGAAATTCCTAGCAAACAGGAATATGAGAAGCTAAAGAAATCTAAAATTGAAAAGAATAATAGACAAAAGCATAAGAAAAATCTGCAAAAAAGAAAAACTATTATTGCTGTAACTGCGGTTTTTGCACTTGGGTTGCTGCTCATGTATAATCAATCCAAAGTTTATTCAAAGCAGATGAAACTTACAGAGTTAAAAAGAAACATATCAGAACTTAGGCTTACCCATGAAGATACACAGATGAAATTATATAAACTCAGTAACATTGAAACGATAAGAAAAAATGCTCAGAACAAAGTGGGCATGGTAAGCATGAAAAAGACGAAAAATGTTTACGTTAATTTCAGCAAAAATTATTTCAAACCAAGAACATCAGAAGCTAAAATGAGTAAAACAAAGGAGTTATTAATAAAATTAAAGAATTTACTATTTTAGCGGAGGGTAGCATGTGTATAGGAAAATTTACAGGGATAAAGTGATAATGAAAAAAAGGATCATTATATCCCTTATTATCATTTTTATGCTATTTATGGGTCTATTGACAAGACTCGCTTATGTAATGATTTTTCAGTGGAATAAGCTTAATGGATTTGCCACTGAACAGTGGACCAATGAAGTAAAAATAGATGCACGAAGAGGAAAGATACTTGATAGGAATGGCAACGAGCTGGCTGTCAGCGCTAATGTGTACAGGGTTGATTTGGATATGAACTCAGTAAGAGCTGCTGTGAGAAAAAGCAAAGGGAAAATTACATTTGAAAAGATAGCAGAAGGATTGTCTGCTGCACTGAATAAGGACAAACTGAAAATATTACAAGAGCTATACAAGAAGCTGCCTAATGGAAAAGATAGAGGGGCGGCTACATTAGCAAGAAGGGTAGATAAAGAGACTGCAGACAAAGTTAGAGCGTTAAAAATAAACGGTGTATTGATATCACCTGACACTAAGAGATATTATCCTAACAATAATTTTTTATCACATGTTATAGGTACAACGAATTCAGATGGTAATGGACTTGCAGGAGTAGAATTGCAGTATAATAAAGAATTATCTGGGATTCCTGGATTGAAAATATCCGAAATCGACAGAAGAAATGACGCGGTTCCATATGAAATATCGGATTTTACAAAGCCTATTCCGGGAAAAGATGTAGTCCTTACTATAGATAAGAAAATACAGGTAGCAGCTGAAAAATCCGCAGAGCAGGCTCTGATAGATAACAAAGCTAAAGCGGTTACTATCATGGTAATGAATCCTAAGAATGGAGAAATACTTGCGCTTGTTAACAAACCTGATTTTGATCCTAATAATCCAAGAGAAGGGGCAAGCACTCCAGATGAAATGGCGGCAAGGTGGAGAAACAGGGCTGTTAGTGATACCTATGAACCTGGTTCAATTTTTAAAGTTGTTACAGCTATAGCGGCTATGGAAAAGAATTTAGTAAATGAAAAGGACACTTTTGTATGTAATGGAAGTCTTACCGTGGGAAAGAAACATATCCATTGCTGGAAGAGGACAGGACATGGAAGTCAGAGTTTCATACAAATATTGGAAAATTCCTGTAACGTGGGCTTTATGACTTTGGGCGAACGACTTAAAGCAAAGGGAATCAATGAATACATAACTAAGTTTGGGTTTGGCAAAAAAACAGGAATAGATTTGCCGGGAGAGGCTAAGGGTATAGTTAAGAAGACCTCAGCTATAACAAGTACTGATTTAGCCACAATTTCTTTTGGACAAACTAATACGTTGACTCCAATACAATATATGGCTGCATTTAACACTATTGCTAATAATGGTGTTTGGATTACTCCCCATATAATGAAAGAGATAGTTCATGAAAGCAGCGGCGGAAATTATATTGTAGATTCAACCTATGAAAATTATACTAAAAACTATGCTAAGAAGCAGATAGTAAGTAAGGAAAAAGCGAACCTGCTTTGCAGTTATCTTGAAAAGGTAATTTCAAAAGGTGGAGGAAAAAAAGCTTATATTGCTGGTTATGATATAGCTGGAAAGACTGGTACAGCTCAGAAGGTTAATCCTAAGACAGGAGCTTATGAGTCCGGGAAATATGTAGCATCTTTTGCAGGCATGGCACCTTCTAAAAACCCAAAAGTGACAGTTTTTGTATCTATAGACCAGCCTGACCCTTCAAATTACTATGCGGGACAGATAGCAACTCCTGTTGCAAAACAAGTTTTTTACGATATATTTAATTATTATTCTATAAAGGGTGACGCAAACCCTGATGAATCTGCTCAAAGCCTTTTAAATGATGTGGTACTGCCGGAGATAAGAAATACCAAAAAGAGTGAAGCTTTGAAGAAGTTAAAAGATTTAAATATAGAATATGAGATACATGGCAGTGGAGAATATATAACAGACATGAATCCTAAGCCTGGATATACAGTTAAGGAAGGTACCAAGATTAATCTATATACTGGTAGTGAAAAAAGTGACGATGATGAGTATATAATAGTTCCTGATTTTACGGGATTAAATCAGAAGAAGGCTAAGGAGCTGCTAACTTCTTTAAAAATCAAAGGCAATTTCGCAGGAAGTGGACTTGTTGGAGAACAGAGTGTGGCTGCTGGAAGCAAGTTAAAGGAAAATTCGTATATTGAATTGGAACTTGAGAACTTAGGTAATGATTAAATATTCCGCTTAATTTAAGTTGTTTATTTAGATAAGTATTTACTTTTTACTATATGGCAATAATTTTAGTTGAAGTTTTATATAAATTGTGAATTATGAATTAGGAATTAGGATGAAGGTGAAAATTCTGCTATGCTGAATTTTCACCATAATTTCCTCATTTCTCATTCAACATGTTTTAAGAAAGGTGAGATTATAGTGAAATTAGAAGAAGTGCTGTCAGGTATTGATTATGAGCTGTTGAAAGGTAAAGATGATATTGAAGTAAGGGAACTTGCCTATAATTCTAGAACTGTTAAAAAAAATGATGTGTTTTTTTGTATATCTGGTTTTAAAACTGATGGTCATAAATATGCAGAAAATGCAGTTGAAAACGGTGCTGAAGTTATAGTTTGTGAAAAAGATATAAAACTCAAACAAGATGTTACGGTAATAAAAGTTAAGGATACAAGAAAAACAATGGCTCTGGCAGCTGCTAATTTCTATGATAATCCTTGCAGTAAAATGAAATTTATTGGCATTACTGGTACTAATGGAAAGACTACGTCCACATATATGATAAAGTCTATATTAGAACAAGCGGGTTTTAAGGTTGGGCTTATAGGAACTATATGCAATTATATTGGAACCAAGAAATTACACACGGATAGAACTACACCGGAATCTTTGGAACTTCAGAAATTGTTCTACGAAATGGTTAATGAAGGAATAGAATATTGCGTAATGGAAGTATCCTCCCACTCGTTAGCACTAGATAGAGTGTACGGTATAAAGTTTAAGTACGGAATATTTACTAATCTAACGCAGGATCATTTGGATTTCCATAAGACTTTCGAAAATTATTATGAAGCTAAATTAAAATTATTTAAAAACAGTGATATATCTATAATTAACCTTGATGATATCTACGGAGAAAGAATATGTAAAGATGCCACCAATATTAAGGTTACTTATTCAATAGAAAAAGAAGCTGATATATGTGCAGGAGATATAGAAGTTGGTCCTAGAAGTATAAAGTATGATTTAAAATTTGAGAATAAAAAACAGCAGGTTGAAATATATATCCCTGGAAGATATAACGTATATAATTCCCTTTGCGCGGCAGCAGTTTGCCTTAAAGAAGGAATAGAGCTAGAAACTGTAAAAGAAGGGCTTGAGAAAACTCAGGTTCCAGGAAGATGTGAGCTTGTTACGAAGGATTACGATTTGGGCTATGATGTTATTATTGACTATGCTCATACACCTGATGGACTTGAAAAGATATTAAAATCTCTTCGTGAGATAAAACGAGGAAGATTAATATCGGTGTTTGGCTGTGGAGGTAACAGAGATAAGGCTAAACGGCCGATAATGGGAAAAATAGGTTGTGATCTAAGCGATTTTGCTATAATAACTTCAGATAATCCCCGTGATGAAGAGCCTATGGATATAATTAATGATATTGTATCCGGCGTCGATAAGAATAACTATACTATTGTTGAAAATAGAAAAGAAGCCATAAAAGAGGCTATTTCTATTGCAAAAAAGGATGATATAATACTAATAGCAGGTAAAGGACATGAAGATTATCAAATATTTAAAGACAATAAAGTTATACACTTTGATGAAAAAGAGATAGTATATAGTCTTATTCAATAGAGTATAGATAAACAGTAGTTAAATAAAAGCATAAATTAAAGTGTTTATCTGGATTAATTAAGATGGGGTGGTAAAGTGAAGCAGTTTACATTAGAAGAACTTCTAGCATGTATAGATGGAAAAATCGTACTGGATAAAGGAAATTATGATTATAAAAACATATGCATAGACACGAGAAAATTGAAATGCGGTGATATGTATATAGCTATCAAAGGTGCTGTATTCGATGGAAATGACTTTACTGAGAAGGCTGATGAGAGCGGAGCAGCCATTTGCATCGTAGACGATATAAAGTATAAAGAAGAGAATATAAAAAACTCTACAATAATAAAAGTAAAGGACACACTAAAGGCTATCAGGCAAATGGCCAAATTATATAGAAGCAAACTTGATATAAAAGTTATAGGCGTTACAGGCTCTACTGGGAAGACTACGACTAAGGATTTGATTGCCGCTGCACTTAGCAAAAAATATAAAGTGTTTAAGACTAAGGGGAACTTTAATAATGAAATAGGTCTTCCTCTTATGGTGTTTAGTTTAGATGAGAGTTATGATGTGGCTGTACTGGAAATGGGTATGAGCAATCTAGGGGAGATACATAGATTAGCGGATATAGCAGCTCCTAATATAGCAGTAATAACTAACATAGGAGTTTCACATCTTGAAAATCTCCATACGCGGGAAAATATATTAAAAGCAAAACTTGAGATAACTGATTTTTTCCAAGATGACAACACGCTTATAGTAAATGGCGAAAATGATCTTTTGCATAGTTATGAAACTGAAAGCTTTAAACTTAGAAAGATTGGGCTGAGCGAAAGCTATAACTATGGTGCTGAGAATATATTATTGGAAACTGACAGAGTAGAATATAATTTAATAGAGGAAAACAGCCACTTTAGAGAACGGATTATAGTTCCAATGCCAGGAAAACATAACGTTATTAATTCACTAATTGCCGTAGCTTGCGCAAGAATTATGGGAGTCAGCATTGAAGAAATAAAGGATGGATTTAATAACCTTGAAAAAACTTCTATGAGACTTGACATAGTAGATTGTGGAAAGTTTACAATGATAGATGATAGCTACAATGCTAGTCCGGACTCTATGTATGCAGCACTTGAAGTTCAATCAAGCATGAAAGCTAAAAGGAAGATAGCTGTATTGGGAACTATGAGAGAATTAGGAGAAGATTCTTATTTATTTCATAAAGAGGTAGGTGCTTTTGCCAAGAACAGTGGTGTTGATATACTTATAGCCAGAGGTGAATTTTCAAAAGCTTATGAAGAAGGATTTAATAGTGATAATAATTTCTATTGTTTCCCTGATAATGAATCTATAGAAGCTTTTTTAAAACAAAATTTGCAGGAAGGCGACCTAATTTTAATAAAAGCTTCAAGAACATTGTATTTTGATAAGATAGCTAACAATATTAAAAGTATGAATAGTGATGTTGGAGGGAGCGTTTAAAAGGGTATAATGAAAGATGTTTTGACAAGCATGATTATTTATTCAGTGCTTATGTCGTTTGCGATATCTATTTTAATAGGTATGTTTGCGATACCGTTACTTCACAAATTGAAATTCGGTCAATTTATAAGAAAAGAAGGACCGAAGAATCACCAAAGAAAAGCTGGTACGCCAACTATGGGAGGAATTATTTTTATTTTAACTACAGCAATAGTTATGGTAATAATAATAAACAAACCTGCTGATGAGTCAATGGTGGCTTTGTATTCCCTTGTAGCATTCGGGTTTATAGGTTTTCTTGACGACATACTAAAAATAATCCATAGAAATAATCTTGGACTTAGAGCTTATGAGAAGATGGCACTCTTGCTAACGATATCTTTTGTTTTTGCATTATATGCATATAAAAATCCGACTATTGGTTCTAGCATTATAATACCATTTATCGGAAATGCTATTGATCTTAAGTTGTTTTACATACCGTTTATTATTATTTATTTTGCTGCAACTACTAATGCAGTAAATTTAACAGATGGACTTGATGGATTAGCTTCATCGATTACCATATTAGTGATGGTATTTTTCACAGTACTGAGCTTAGCTATGCACCATAATTCATTAGCAGTATTTTGTGCAGTGGTTAGCGGTGCTTTATTAGGTTTCCTAAGATATAATTCATATCCTGCAAAAGTTATCATGGGAGATACAGGTTCTTTAGCCTTGGGAGGAGCAGTTGCGGCTGTTGCTCTTATATTGAAATTACCACTGATAATTATTATTGTAGGAGGAATATATGTTGTTGAAGTTCTTTCGGATATTATACAGGTTACGAGCTTTAAGTTAACGGGAAAAAGAGTTTTTAAGATGGCACCAATACATCATCATTTTGAAATGCTTGGATGGCATGAAACGAAGATAGTATCAACTTTTTCAATAATAACTGTAATTTTGTGCCTAGTAGCATTTTTATCTTTTAAGTAATTCTCAGGAGGAGTAATATGGAAAAAGCCAGAAAAAAGATGGGAGAAGCTGATTTTGTAATGTTTATTACGATAATGCTGCTTTTAGCCGTAGGAATTATAATGGTATATAGTGCAAGTTCATGGACCGCCGAAATAAAGTATAAAGATGATATGTATTTTTTGAAAAGACAGGGTGCTTGGGCTGTATTAGGAATCATCTGCATGTTTTTTGCTATAGGCTACGATTATCATAAATTGCGAAAGTTTTCCAACATTCTTATGATATTATGCATTCCGCTTCTGCTTATAGTATTCGCAATGCCTTCTGTAAATGGAGCACGACGATGGATAAATTTGGGTTTTACTTCATTTCAACCATCAGAAATAGTAAAGTATGTTGTGGTGCTTTTTATGGCTAAGAGCATGGACAAAAGGGGAGAAGAGATAAAAAAATTATTTTCCGGAGTAGGATATTATTTGTTTATCTCACTCATATATGCAGGACTAATTCTGGCAGAAAACAATATGAGTATTTTTACTGTAATAGTTATGGTAACTATGATTATGCTGTTTGTTGCAGGTGCAAGATGCTGGCATCTATTTGGCATTGTTACTCCATTAGGACTTGTAGGAGCTGTTGCTTTGATATTTTCAAAGTCATACAGGCGGGATAGAATACTTGGTTTTATGGACCCGTGGAAAAATGCTTTGAGTGAAGGCTATCAACTTATTCAATCACTTCTGGCACTAGGGTCAGGAGGAATATGGGGAGTTGGACTAGGGCAGTCAAGGCAGAAAGCTTATTACCTTCCCGAAGCTCATAATGATTTTATCTTCTCGATTATTGGAGAAGAACTTGGACTTATTGGCTGTGCATTTGTAATAGCATTATTTATGATACTTATATGGAGAGGCATAAGGACAGCTTTAAATGCAAAAGACATCTTTGGGACGCTTTTGGCTACAGGTATAACTTCAATAATTGCAGTGCAGGCTATAATAAATATTGCCGTAGTTTCAGGATCAATGCCGGTAACTGGAGTACCACTTCCGTTTATAAGTGCTGGTGGTACCTCACTTGTCATAAATATGGTTGCTACAGGAGTTCTGTTAAACATATCCAGACAGCGAAAGTAATCGATAAAAGTTCTATTATATTGAGTACATAAAGCAAAAAAAGTGCAATATTTAGAATTTTGGCTAGTATTTTAAGTATATTTATAAAATAAATATTAATATTTATTTTATTTTTAATTAATATTTTAATGAAATTTATACTAATAAGTGGTATCATAAAATATATGATATTTGCTTTTGAAGAATACTTTAAAAATTAATTTTGCATTAAAAGTTACAATTTTAGTCCCATTAGGAGTAGTTATATATGAATAAGGTAAGTAGAAATGAAAAGGATATGAAAAAGTATAATGTGCTTATTAAAAAGAGAAGGCGCAGAAGAATTATTAGAAAAACTATATTTACTTCTGTGCTTCTTGTTGCTGTATTGTGTGTATTATGCCTTAAGCTTACGTACTTCAATATAAAGCACGTAAATGTAATTGGAAATAAAATAGTTGATAGTTCGAGCATTTTAGAGTTATCTAACATAAAAACAGGTTCCAACATCTTTTACCTTAATACAAGTAAGATTGAAAAAAGTATAGCTACTAATAATTATATAAAATCTGTTAAGATTAAAAGAAAATTACCATCTATAGTTGATGTATATGTTAAGGAGAGAAGACCTGTTTACTATATTAAAAGCGGAGATGGGATTGTTTATCTTGACAATGAAGCTGTAGTTCTTGAAAGAGATAGTAAGCTACATAGTAAGGATAAATATATCCAGATAAGCAATATGAATCTTGAAGATGCTAATATAGGTGAAACGGTATCCAGTGACAAATACGTAGTACAAACTTTAAAAGAGATTTCTGATCTAAGTGACAGAAATACTATGAATGATCAGAATATAAGAATAACTAAAGTAGATATAAGTGATAAAAATAACGTTAAAATATATTTTTCAAAGATGCTTGTTAAAGTAGGGTATAAAAGGGACATGATGAACAAACTAAATAAAGCAATTGCAATAATTGATCAGCGAAAACTAAAGAATTCAAAAGGCTATATTGATGTTAGTTTTCAAGGTAACCCTGTATTCCATATAAATAAGTAGGCATAAGTTTTAACAAGTTGGGGGTATTATATGAAATTAAAAAAGTTATTATCTCAGCTAACTGTTGGTATAGTATGTGCACTTTTAGGATTCATGTTGACTTATCAGTTTAAATTGTTAAATAAACAGAATATAGATACTGCTTCCAATCAAAAATATAGCTCTATAGAAGTTACTTCTCAAATTGAGCAGCTCAAGGAAAACAAAAAACAGCTTGAGAAAAAGAATCAGCAGTTGATGGAACAGATTAAACATTATGAAGAAATGGCTACAAGTAGCAGTTCTGCTGCTAAAGAGATAAAGGATGAATTGGATAATTCCAGAGTGCTTCTAGGCTATACAGATGTTAAAGGTCCTGGAATAATTCTTTCAATAGCACCTCAGTCTAATATATTTTCTTCAAAAGTAGAGTCACAGTATATAGATCATACAGAGATAAGTTATCTGATAAATGAATTGTTTTTTTCAGGAGCAGAAGCTGTTTCAATAAATGGCAATAGGGTTACGCTTCAAACTGGAATAAGCAGTACTTCAGATTATATTATAGTCAATAATGAAAGAATTTCTCCTTCTAGCAAAATAACGATAAAGGCAATAGGAGATAAGGAAAAGATGGCTAAGGATTTAGATTTCCCGGGAGTAATGACGTATCAAAACTTAACCTATTATGATCATACTGTGCAAAAATTAGATAATATAAAAATAACTAAAAGCAATACTACTTATTCTAGTGAATATTTGAAGAATATAGATAAAAAGTAAATGGGGTGAGAATTAATGATAGCGTTACTTGGGCTATTAATTGGCATAATCGTAGGAATACGATGGGATTTAATTATACCAGAAAAATATTCAGCATATCTTTCAGTTGCTATTCTGGCAAGTCTGGATTCGGTATTTGGTGCTATAAGAGCTAATCTATCTAAAAATTTCCAGCCTGATATTTTTGTGTCTGGCTTTTTTGGAAATGCTGCATTAGCAGCTGGACTAGCATATTTGGGTGATAAGCTTGGAATACCAATTTATATTGCAGCAGTTATAGTTTTCGGAGGAAGAATATTTGATAATTTTGCTATAATTAGACGTTTGGTTATAGAAAATTTTAGAGCTCGTAAGTAAGGCTGGTGATAACATGAAAAAAAATAAAGTAAATATATATGTATTTTTATCAGCTCTCATACTTGGAATTTTAATATCAACCAGTATGAACTATAGTACACCTATAGTCAGAACTATCCTTACAACTCAGCAATACCAAAACGCTACAAATGAAAAGAATAAATTGTACAATGATTTATCCGACATAGAAAAAAGCTATTATAGTAATTTAAAGAAACTTAATAAGTATGAGAAGGATTTAGGTGAGTCAGATTCTAAAATAATAAATGATTTGAAAAAGGAATTGAATAATAATAGTAAGGTTCTAGGTACAGCAGATGTTGCAGGTCCAGGAGTTGAAATAGTTCTAGACGATGGACAAATAGATTTTAATAAAAATCAAGATTATAACGCTAACACGAAACTTGTGCACTATTTTGATATACTAGAGATTATTAATGCATTAAAGTTAAACAATGCACAAGCAATATCTGTAAATGGTCAAAGAATTATTGGAACTTCAGAAGTGTACTGCTGGGGAAGACTAATTAAGATAAATGATGTAACCTTAAATCCTCCATTCAATATTAGAGCTATTGGAGACTCAGAGGGTATTAATGAATATCTAACCTCGGATGATGGATATTTAACATTTTTAAAATACAGAGGTGTAAAAGCTTCTATACATAAATCAAAAAATGTTAAAATATATGCGTATATTGGTACAATGAAAAATAAATTTATGAAGGATGCAGAAAAAAGATAAAATAATATCATAATTTCTACATCCTATGAAGGAAAATAATAAAATTTGAAGAATATATAGATAATAAAGATTATATTGGGATAAGTACTTCTTGGTGGAGATGATGATCTTGGATGCTTTCCGCGATTTACTGTCCAAATAAAATATATAATGAAATGTAATCACATTTTTATATAATTTGCAAAGAAATGCTTTACTTAGAAAAAGTAAGGAGCTGATGACTTGAGCATACAAGATAATATTAATAACATAAAAAAAGTTTTAAAAGAGAATATTACTCTGATAGCTGTAAGTAAAACCAGAAGTTTAGATGAAATGGAAGAGGCTTATAATTCAGGATTAAGAGATTTTGGAGAAAATAAGGTTCAAGAGTTTACTGATAAATACGAACCCTTTCACAAAGACGTAAGATGGCACATTATAGGACATCTTCAAACCAATAAAGTAAAATATATAGTCGGAAAGGTGTTTTTGATACAGTCATTGGATAGTGTCAGACTGCTAAAAGAAATAGAAAAGCAATATGCTAAAGCTGGTATAACCGCTAATACTCTTATAGAGATTAATATTGGAAGAGAAGAGAATAAAACCGGCTTATTACTTGAGAATTTAGAGGAACTGATTTCTGAAGTTGAAAAATGTAACAATGTTAAAGTAAGTGGTATAATGACAGTTATTCCTATTGGAAATGAAGATAAATGCAGAGAATATTTTAAACAGGTAAAGAATGTTTTTGATTCTCTTGCTAAACGACAATTCAATAATATAAATATGCAGTATTTGTCCATGGGTATGACTGGTGATTTTAAAATTGCAGCAGATGAAGGTTCTAATATGGTTAGAATTGGAGAAGGTATTTTTGGTAAAAGAATATATAATAATCAAAAGGTGAACAAGTAAAATTGATGACCTAAATTAAAAAGTAGGAGGTAAAACAAAATGGCAAATAAAGTGATGAACAAGCTTATGGGATTTTTCGGATTAGAGGATGAGTATGACGATATCGAAGAGATTGAAAATGAAGAGGAGGTACCAGAGGTAGAGCAAACAGTAAATCCACCGATAACTTCATCAAATAAGAAACAGAGCAAAGTTGTTAATATACATACAGCTTCATCTCCAAAGATCATAATAACAAAACCTACAGCTTTTGAAGAAGCAGCTAATATTTGTGATGAACTTAGAGACAGGAGAATCGTTGTAGTTAATACTACAGAACTTGAACCTAAAGTAGCTCAGAGGCTTCTAGATTTCATGGGCGGAGCCAGCTATGTCTTAAATGGTGAACTTCAAGAAGTGGAGAGAGGTGTGTATGTACTTTCACCATCCAATGTTGAAGTTACAAATGAACTAAAAAGTGAGTTATCCAGTCGTGGCATATTTGCCTGGACAAAATAGGAGGGGATAATAATTATTATAGTTAGATTGTTAAGCTCGTTTATAGATATTTTAGAATTGTTTATTTTGGCTGATGTTATTCTATCTTGGGTAATACCAGATGAACGCAATAATATAAGACAATTTATAGGAAATATTACTAAACCTCTTTACATCCCTGGCAGGAAGCTTCAAGAAAGATTTGCAACAAATGTACCTGTGGATATATCTCCGGTTATAGCAATGCTGATTTTATTTTTTATCAGAGGCATAATCAGAATATAACATGAACTTTAAAAAAGATGATTTTTTGAAGCATTTCAGTACAGGAGAAAAAGAACAGGTAACTAAGTTATTTGAGAAAGTTAGCTTAGTTTTAAAAACACATAGAACTACCTTCTTTAATGAGTTTCTTTCTCCAGCTGTTTGGAGTACCATTATAGAAATGAAAAATTATTTTGGCTTTGATATCTATACCTATGGTGGTTTTCATGAAGCTGAAAGGAAGATGGTATGCTTTTCTTATGAAAATAGCATTGAAGTCAATTTCCCTGTTAAGTTAGTTTGTATTGAGAATAGATCCAAATTTCTGACGCTTCAGCATAGAGACTATCTAGGTGCACTGATGGCTCTTGGCATAAAACGTGATAAATTAGGTGACCTAGTAGTAAAGGACAACAGATGTTTTTTTCCCGTTAGTGAAGAACTGTTCGAGTATATAGACAGTAATCTAATGAAAGTTGGTAAGTGTCCGTGTATAGTTACAGAAATAGAGGACGAATCAGAACTTCCAGAAGCAGAATATAAACAAAAGCTGGTTATAGCGGCTGCTATGAGGCTTGATGCGGTAGTCGGTGCTATAACCGGGATGTCTAGAAGTAAGAGTGTGAATTATATAGATACAGGTAAAGTCCAAATTGATTATATTGAAGTAAGGGATAAAAGTTTTGAAGTGAATTTACTTTCAACTATTACTGTAAGAGGTTTTGGAAAATATCGCATTATTGAAACAGCAGGTAACAGTGGGAGCGGAAAAATAAAACTTAAAATTTACAGTTTTAATTAGTAAAAAAATTTAGGATGAGGTGGTAGTTGATGAGATTAACAGCTATGGACATAAATAGCAAAGAGTTTAAAAAAGGCTTCAGAGGATATAATATAGATGAAGTTGATGAATTTATACTTAAAGTATCAGAAGATTATGAAGCGCTGTATAAAGAGAACTCGACTATGAAGGATAAAATATCGAATTTGAATGAAAAAATACAGCACTATAGTAAAATCGAAGATACGATACAGAATACGCTGATTTTAGCTCAGAATGCTGCTGACCAGGCAAAAACGAATGCTCAGAAAGAAGCAGAACTGATAATAAAGAATGCTAATGATACAGCACAAAAGATATTGGAAAAGGCTCATAATGATGTTATGACAGTAAATGGAGACTATGATAGGTTAAAACAGGAATTTGCGAAATTCAGAGCTAAATTCAGAAACTTTATGAAGACTCAGATGGAAACCTTTGATGATTTGGAAAAGGATTTTGCAAAAAATTATAACGTAGGAACACCAGTTGAAGAAATTAATGAAAAAGAAATAGTTTCTAGCCAAATACCAAAAGAGGAAGAGATTGTTGAGCATTCATTTAATGATGATGAACTTAATGAGATTAAAAAGTTTTTTGCAAGTGAAGAGTAGAGATTGTAATTCTAAAAAGTGGATTACATATTAAAAAATATACTCATTCCATCAATTTTGGAGTGAGTTTTTTTATGTTTTATATGCTTCCCCTTTCGTAAATTAAGGGTATAATATTATAGGATGCGAGGTATGAAAAATGGAATATTTAATAATTGTACTTGGTATTATTTTGGATAGAATTGCCAAGATATGGGCTGCTGCTAATTTAAAAAATAAACCAGATATAGTAGTTATTAAGAATTTTTTTAGCTTTTCATATGTGGAGAATAGAGGAGCTGCATTTGGAATATTGCAAAATAAACAGATTATTCTAAGCATAGTAACATTAGCCGTAATAGTTGCTATTTTTGTTTATATGGTAATGAACAGGAAGAAGTCAAAGCTATTATCCATAAGTTTAAGTTTAATAATATCAGGTGCAGTAGGGAACCTTATAGATAGGGTTTTTTATAGTTATGTAGTAGATTTTATAATGCTTCACTATAAAAGTGCAGTTTGGCCTAACTTTAATGTAGCAGATTCTTTTGTAGTAGTGGGAACAATTTTGTTAGTAATTTATGTAATAAGGGATGTTAAGTGATGGAAGAATATATACTTTCAGCTGAAGAACAGGATATAGGTCTGCGTATCGATAAATATTTAATTGGCAAACTTACAAAGAAATCTAGGTCTTTTATACAAAACATAATAGAGGATGGTCATTGCAAAGTTAATGACAAAGTAATTAAAAACAGTTACAAATTGAGAAAAGGTGATAATATAAAAATTATTATTCCAGAGCCGGAAGTCTTACAGGTAAACGCTGAAGATATACCAATTGACATAATGTATGAAGATAGTGATGTAATAGTTGTCAATAAGCCGCAGGGTATGGTTGTCCACCCGGCGGCGGGAAATTATACAGGCACATTAGTTAACGCTATATTGAATCATTGTAAAGACCTATCTGGTATAAATGGAGTCATAAGGCCTGGAATTGTACATAGAATCGACAAGGATACTTCGGGTGTACTTGTAATTGCAAAAAACGACTTTGCACATATAGAACTTTCTAAACAATTAAAGGAACATTCTATGAAGAGGGTATATAATGCTATAGTTGAAGGCATTATTAAAAATGATGATGGCACTGTAGATGCTCCGTTAGCAAGAAATCCTCAAGACAGAAAAAAGATAGCAGTAGTGAAGGATGGAAGAAGAGCTGTTACTCACTATAAAGTTATTGACAGGTTCAAGAACACATCATTTATAGAATGCAGACTAGAAACTGGGCGAACCCATCAGATAAGAGTCCATATGGCATATATAGGACATCCATTGGTAGGGGATCCTGTTTATGGTTTTAAAAAACAGAGGTTTAATTTAGAAGGTCAGGCTTTGCATGCGAAAATTTTAGGTTTTATTCATCCAACCACAAGAAAATACATGGAATTTGAAAGTCCTTTACCAAATTATTTTCAGAAGATTATTAATGTATTAAAAAATGAGTTGAAATAGTTTTAGAATTATGTTAGCATAAAAAATTGGAAACGTGATTTGGGGAGGTGATAGAGTGAAAGTAAAATCAATTCTCATGGATGGAAAGGCCATGGATAGAACAATTATTAGAATGGCACATGAAATTATAGAAAAAAATAAGGGCGTAGATAATACAATTTTAGTTGGTATTAAAAGCAGGGGCATCCCATTAGCTGAGAGAATAGCTAAATACATAGACAATATTGAAGGGAAAACGTTGCCTGTAACTAGTGTAGATATAAGTGCATATAGAGATGATCTTACGACAGATGAGATAAAAAACAGAATAAAGGATTTTGGACTAAATATAGAAGTAGACAATAAAATAGTTATCTTGGTAGATGATGTATTGTTTACTGGAAGAACAGTAAGAGCTGCTATAGATGCTATTATCGATACAGGAAGACCAACGATGATTGAACTCGCAGTACTTATTGACAGAGGTCATAGAGAGCTTCCTATAAGGGCTGACTTTGTCGGGAAAAATATACCTACTTCTAGACAAGAGGAAATATCAGTTCAGCTTGAGGAATTTGATGGCGAGAACTCTGTTAAAATTTATGAGTTATAGGAATTATTTTTTTAGATATTTACATTATTAAATATTCTCTCTACAAACGAAAAACATAGTTTCTAAAAATATTAATTGGGAGCAGCATCTTTATGCATGTACCCTTTTGTTGAAAAGGAGAAATACACTGAATGAATAATTTTGTAGATGTGGATGAAAGATTACCACTGATAAAATCTATACCGTTAAGTTTTCAGCATCTATTTGCTATGGTAGGCGCTACTATACTAGTACCTAAATTCTTGGGAATGAGTCCTTCCATTGCACTTTTTTGCTCTGGAATAGGTACACTGCTTTATATACTTTGTACTAAAGGTAAACTTCCAGCCTACATAGGCTCATCTTTTGCGTTCCTTACGGCTATGAAGTTTGCATCGCAGCACTATGGTGTATCAGGTATGCTGTCGGGAGTAATTGCAGCAGGTACTGTATATATTATAGTTGCAGGAATTATAAAAATTGCAGGAAGTAAATGGATTGAGAAAGCTATTCCTCCAGTACTCATAGGTTCTGTAGTAATAGTTATAGGATTGTCTTTAGCAGGTACTGCGGCAGGTTGGGCAGGACTTCTTGCAGAAAAACCAGATTATATGACTATTCTTGTGGCAGCAGTAACGCTTCTTATAGGAATAATCGGTTCTACATATTTTAAGGGATTTTTGGGTGTTATCCCTATACTTATAGCTATGGTTGCAGGTTACATATTAGCATTTATTGTAGGCGTTGTTACACCAGCACAAAAGGCTGAAATACTTCATGCTAGTTTATTTCAATTACCTCAATTTGTAGGTCCTAAGTTTAATATAAGTGCTATTATTATGATGGCACCTATAGCTTTTGTTACACTAGCAGAACATATAGGCCATGTCTACGTTACTAATAGTGTATGTGATAGAGATTTCATAAAGGATCCAGGTCTTCATCGTTCAATTCTTGGTGATGGTATTGCTACTATATTTGCTGGTTTTGTTGGAGGCCCTCCTAATACTACTTATGGAGAAAATATCGGAGTTATGGCAATAACTAAAGTATATTCTGTATGGGTTATAGGCGGAGCAGCAGTTATAGCCATTATATTATCCTTTATCGGACCAGTTGCTGCTGTAATAAAGTATATACCAGATCCTGTAATAGGTGGCATAAGTATATTATTATTTGGAATAATCGCATCATCAGGTTTCAGAGTACTTGTTGAGAATAAAATAGATTTTGCAAATAAAAAGAATCTAGTAGTTTCTTCTGTAGTAATAGTGCTTGGAATAAGTGGAGCTGCTTTAAAATTCCATGTTGGTGGTTCAGAAGTAGCTATAAGTGGAGTAGCTCTTGCCACATTAGTTGGTATAATTCTAACATTGGTACTTCCTGAAGATAGCAAAGCTGACGAATAGGGGAATTTAAATGAAATATGATTTAATTGCTACAACTACTTTTGGTATTGAAGCAGTTACAGCAAAAGAACTTAAGAAATTAGGTTATGATAATTTGACAGTTGAAAACGGAAGTGTGACGTTCCAGGGAACAGATATAGATATAGCTAGAGCTAACATGTGGCTTAGAACTGCGGACAGAGTTTACATCAAGATTGCCGAGTTCAAAGCTGAAACCTTCGAAGAGCTCTTTCAGGGCACAAAGGCTATTAATTGGGGTGATTTCATACCTGTGGATGGTAACATTCATGTAGTGGGAAAATCAGTAAGGTCCACACTCTTTAGTGTATCTGACTGTCAGGCTATAGTTAAAAAGGCTATTGTGGAGTCTATGAAAAGAAAATATAAGAAAGATTGGTTTTCAGAAGAAGGACCTGAATATAAAGTTCAGGTAGCTCTTCTGAAGGATATTGTAACACTTAGTATTGACACTACAGGAGCAGGGCTTCATAAAAGAGGATATAGAGAATATGCTGGTGAAGCGCCTATTAAAGAGACACTAGCAGCAGCAATGATTTTAATCAGCGGATGGGAAGCAGAAAAGCAGCTTGCAGATCCATTCTGCGGTTCTGGAACTATACCTATTGAAGCTGCGCTAATAGGAAAAAACATTGCGCCTGGTCTCAATAGAGACTTTATTGCTGAACAGTGGCAAAACATAGACAGTAAAGTGTGGAGTCAGGCTAGGCGTGAAGCTCAGAAGGCTATAAAGGATATAGATTTTAGAATACTTGCTTCAGATATTGATGGAGATGTTCTAAGAACTGCAAGACAAAATGCTGAAAAAGCAGGGGTAAAAGATTTAATTGCTTTTCAGAAGCTTCCGATGGAACAGTTTTCTTCTCATAAAAAGTATGGATATATGATATCTAACCCGCCTTATGGCGAGAGATTGGGAGAGGAGAAGGTTGTTCAGCAGCTTTATAGAGAAATTGGAAGGCTGTATAGGGAACTTGATCACTGGAAGTTTTTCATATTGACTTCACACCCATATTTCGAGAAATTATTTGGTAAAAAGAGTGATAAAAATAGAAAACTTTATAATGGACGTCTTCAATGCTATTACTATCAATATTATAGAGAAGATTAAAAAGATCAAAGAGAAAAGAGTTAAGAGAAAAGTGAAGGTGGGAATTAAATAAAAAAAATGGTACAGCATGCTTGCGAAGAAGTTAAAAAGAAACAGTAAAATATTTTAAAGTTAGTGAATTAAGATGATAGAAAGGTAATAGAATTAATAAAATAAAAGTATTATGTAAAAATTAAGAGTTAGGGCATTAAAAATGGTTACATCCGACGGAGGCATTTGGAGCGAGTTTAGCAATTATCCGTGTCTTTTAGGCAAATTTCCGTTAAGATGGCTAATTGTTTGAGGCGCAGCCGAGTTATGAGCCATTAGGAAATTTGACTAAAAGATGCGGTAAAATTGCTTAATGAGCGGAACTAGCCGACATAGGATGTAACCATTTTTTACTCTTTTTTAGGTTCTTTAGGTTCTGCATATATAGTTTTATTAGTATAGTAAATCACCATACCTGGTTTAGCGCCAGAAGGCTTTTTTACATTTCTGATTTCTGTATAATCTACTGCAACTTTTGAGGAATCCTTACCCTTGCTATAGAATGCAGCTATCGTAGCTGCTTCTTCTAAAGTTTTCTCGCTAACAGGTTTATCCGCTTTCACTATTACGTGGGAACCAGGAATGTTCTTCGTATGAAACCAAATATCTCTTTTATCAGCAAATTTTAGTGTAAGGAAATCATTTTGAATGTTATTTTTACCTACGTATATATCATTACCATCACTGGACACATAATGCAGCGGTTTAGTCTGTTTGGTTTTATTTTTCTTAGTCAACTTTCTGAAACGTATATATCCTGTCTCCATCAATTCATTTCTTATCTCTTGGATTTCGATATAATTATCGCAGTTACTGATATTAGTAAGAACAGACTGTAAATAATCTAACTCTTCATTGTTATGCTCTAATTGAAGTAATGCTGCTTCTTCTGATTTTTTCAATTTATTATATTTCTTATAATAACTTTGAACGTTTTCTGAGGCTGATTTAGTAATATCCAGAGGAATATTTATGGTTTCACCATTATCACTATAATAGTTTAATACTTCAATACTTGAACTTCCGTGCTGAATATTATATATATTAGCGGTGAGCAGTTCGCCGTACAGCTGATACTTGTCTTTGGTTTTACATTCAGTCAGTGTTTTTTCAAGTATATGCTGCTTTTTTATGCAGCGGTCCACATTGTTGGTAACTAGTTTATGCAGATCTGAACTTTTCTGATTAAGTCTATCTTGTTTATCTTTTTCGTAATAAAACCTATCAAGAAGTTCACTAGCAGTATGAACTTCAATTTTTTTATAATCTTCATATATATCAGAACAATAAAAGTCCTTATAATTATTTAGCTCATCCATAAATAGTAAAAACATAAAATTACAGTTACTAAGGGAGCTAAAAAAATGGGTTAAGTATGAGAAGACACTGTTACTTTCTTCTCCATCTGCGACCAATTCATTTCGCTTTATAGTATTATATATATACCTTGAAAGAGGTTTACTTACACCAGAAAAAACATTACAGAAAGCAGTATCTTTTTCAAATGTTATATTATTTTCATTTATATATTTTTGAAAAGCTGAGTAGGTGAAGTCCATAGGGTTAAGTTTAGTTGATGCTGGAGGATATACATACTCTATATTAGGATAAAGGCTTCTAAATGAATTAATGTCTGGGGTTATGTGTTTTATACTATCCATAACTATGTTATCTCTATTTCTTACCAGCGTAATGTTACTATGCCTGCCCATAATCTCTATGATAAGTGAGTAAACACTGTCAAATCCTAATTCATCTGAACTTTCAAATTGTATAACTAGGATTCTATCTCCATTTATTTGTTTTACATCGACCACACGACTGCCAATGAGATATTTTCTAAGCACCATACAGAACATCGGGGGTTGATTTGGATTAGGTTTTGATATTTTTGTAAAATGAGCTCTTGGATAATTTGCACTGGCACTTATAACAAGCTTTCCTGGTGCATTACCACCTCTGAACGTTAAAACCACTTCATCTCTCTCAGGCTGATTAACCTTATCAACTCTGGAATTTAAAATGCTATTTTTTAATTCACAATCTAGTGCATATAAAAAAACTCCGTCTAATGCCACAATAAATCATCCTCTCAATACAAATGCTGTAGTTTAATATCTATAATGTTATGTCAAAATGAATAATGTTGTCAAGTTTTGAATGATGTTCAATTAGTGCCGGCATTTCAGTGCCAATAGATGTATGATATAAAAATATAAAATAATTTTTAATCATGCGTTTATTTCTTGTAATAAAGTCAATAATTTTAACGAGGAGGAGATGATATGGTCGCTAATTACGAGTATTATAGGGATGAAATAAATGCTGATCAGGTGGATATAGAAGCAATAAAATTAATACCTGCTGATTATGCTTTTGAAAATACGGTTTTACCTATAAAAGTGGAAAATAATACCATGATAGTAGTTCTTGGAACTAAGACAGATAAGACGATAATCAATACACTTAAATTTATAACGAAAAAGGATATAGTTTGCTATGTAGCTGAGGATGAACTGCTTAAAAGAAATATAAAAGCAATATATGAAGTAGCGAGTATAAAACGGGCTGTTGAAGACTTAAAGCTCGATTTGGGTAAAGAAACAAAAAAGCATATTTCAGAAGATACTGAGATTGTAAATGCACCAGCAGTTAAGCTGGTGGAATCTTTATTGAACAAGGCTATATCTGAAAAGGCTAGTGATATACATATTGAACCTGAAGAAAGAGATTTTCGAATTAGATACAGAATTGATGGCAGTTTGATAAATGTGTTTACACTTCCAAAGGAGATTTATAACAATATAGTAACTAGAATAAAAGTAATGTGTAATATGGATATTTCAGAAAAGAGAATTCCGCAGGATGGAAATTTTACTCATAACTTTGAGAATTCTTTCTACGATATGAGAGTATCCTCGATTCCTACAGTAAATGATGAAAAAATCGTTATAAGGATTTTAGATAGATACGTAAATTATTTAGATATAAATAAGATTTATTTTGAACAGCAGCAGAAAAGTATGATAGATAAGATACTTAAGCATAACCATGGAATTATACTTGCCACAGGACCTACAGGCAGCGGTAAATCTACAACTCTATACGCTATGCTGAAGGAACTTAATAAGAACAATATAAATATAACAACTATTGAGGAGCCTGTGGAGTATATGATGAAAGGGATAAACCAAATAAATGTGAATAATAAAGCTGGAATAACCTTTGCTAGAGGTTTAAGGAGTATATTGAGGCAGGACCCAGATGTCATAATGATAGGCGAAATAAGAGATGAAGAGACAGCAGCTATAGCTATAAGAGCAGCAATAACAGGACATTTAGTACTATCCACTGTTCATACTAACAGTGCTTTTGGAACAATTAATAGGCTTGCAGAGATGGGAGTTGAGAGGTATCTGTTGGCAGATGCAATAATTGCAGTAATTGCACAAAGGCTAGTAAAAAAGCTTTGTACATTCTGCAGGAAAGAATATAAACCTTCAGAGTATGAAGCTCGCGTACTAAATCTTAATAATGATAATGTTAAGTTATACCGTGGGGAAGGATGCAGCAAATGTCACTATACTGGTTATAGAGGCAGAGTTCCAGTAAGTGAAATAATGTATGTGGATGATTCTGTAAAGCAGGCAATAATAAAAGAAACTCTCTATAACGATCATACTGTGAATAACGATATGATAAATAATTGCGTGAAGCTTGTACTTAATGGACTTACAACTACTGATGAACTTATTAAAGTCGCTAATGGAGATATCTTTTGAGGCTATGAATAATTATAGATATAAGGCACTGAATAAAAGCGGAAGCATCGAAGCAGGAAATTATGAATGTGAAAATATGAAGAAACTAATGCTGCATCTCCAGAAAAAGGAGCTTATTCTGGTAAAAGCTATAACTGTGTCAAAAAAATTAGACTTCGGAAAAATCGCATTTCATAAAAAAATGACGTATAAGCAGCTATCTTTATTTTGTAAGCAGGTAGCTTCAATACTTGATTCAGGTATGCCATTAGTTGAAGCCTTCACAATACTTTCTATGGACTATAAAGGCATACTGAAACAGAACATGGTAAAAATAATAAATGGTTTATCAAGAGGAGAAACACTATATAGTTCAATGGCTAGCTGTACGAACATGTTTCCAGATTTTATGCTTCAAATGATAAGGATAGGTGAGTATTCTGGTAAGCTTGATAAGATTTTTTTAGAGCTGTCAATTCATTTTCATAAACAATATAAGCTGAAACAAAAATTGATAAATGCAGCTACCTATCCGATGATAGTATTTATAATGTCACAAATAGCTGTCTTATTTCTAATGACAACTATTGTTCCCTCGATGATGGAACTTATAAGAAGCTCAGGAGGAAAAATACCGCTATTAACTAAAATTATGTTTTCAATTAGTGACTTTATTAAGAATAATATATTTTTGATAATAGCAGTAGCTCTTATCATATCTTTTTATTGTTTTAAGATAATCAGCAAAAATAAATTGGATATCTATGTTGTCTTAAAACATATAAGATTTTTAGCTAAAATAAACAAAAAGGTAAATAGCTACAAAATTTTGCGAGCTGTTAACCTAATTTATAGCAGTGGCGGCAACATTGTTAATGCCCTGGAAAGTTCATCAGGAATTGTTAATAGCAAATACCTTAAAAAGCAGATCTTTAATTCTGTATTTAGTATAAAGAAAGGAATGGCAATAAGCAATTCCTTAAAGCAGATAGAAGTAATAGATTCAGTTACGATAGCACTAATCAAACTTGGAGAAGGGGCAGGAAAATTGGAGGATATGCTTAGTAAAGCGATTAATATTTTAGAAGATGATGTTGACGGATATATTAATAGGTTTTCAGAACTTATTCAGCCTATATCTATATTATTTCTAGCTATAGTTGTAGCTACGATAATGTTTGCAGTGATGATACCTATGTTCACGCTTTACAATACTATATGATATGAAAAGAAACAAAGGTTTTACACTTATAGAACTAATGATTACATTATCAATAATGAGTATATTACTATCGATATCACTAATGTGCTATTCGAATTTGCTAAATAGAAATAACAACAAAGCGGCGGCTGCGATAGGAGAAGAAATGTTTGAATTAGCTAAACAGCAATATGAAAAGGACGATTTTAAAATAAAAATTGAAAATATCAAAACAAAAATAGATAATCTATTTAATTGCAGCTTTGAATTACCAAAAAAGGATGAGGAAAGCCTGGAAATCAGGTATTACTATATGAATAAGTTATATAGTTTACTAGGTGACTTCCGTACTGAAAATGTAGTTATTAAAAAATACGATAGTGGCGAAATCATATATGAAAACTAAAAAAGGATATACGTTAGTCGAATTATTAATTGCTATGTCAATAATCAGTATTATATCAATGCTATTTATTGGCTCTATAGAGACATATAAAAAGTATAATAACAAAGTCTTAGTAGACTATTGCAACAGTTCTATTGTTATGTTTATAAATGATGCAAAACAGTTTTCTAAAGCTCATAATTGTACTTCATATATTATGTTCAGCATGTCAAAGCAGAGCATTGAACTTAAGAGAAAGGGAGTAAAACCTGAGCTTGAATTAATAAAGAAATTTTATCTTCCGAAAGGATTTAAATTTAATAGCATTAAATTAAAGAGCAGCAACAGATTTATCATGGTTGACCATGATGGCAATACAAGTGATGCAGGCACTATATCTTATGAAGACATGGAAAAAGATATTAAGAAAATTTCAATATGCGTGGGGAGTTTTTCTGTTGATATCAAAGAAGAGTAAAGGGTACATTTTATTAGAAACAGTTATTAGTTTTAGTTTGATTACAATTTTTATGTATTGCACGTTTTTGATGCAATTTAAAATAATGAAACTAAAATATTATAATAATAAACTTGAACAATATTTGAATTGTTTTGAATTGTTTACAAACTATATGGGATCCGATGCCGGCTATGAAGAAGTAAAAGCATTAAGGCATATTTCGCCGGAGTATATCAGCGCTGATAAAATAAGTGTTCAACGTATAGGCAGTAGTGAAAGCTGGATATCGTCAGTAATAGATCATTCAAAAGGAGACTACATGAACTATGTGAAGTTGGAGGTATCTGGCGATGACGTACTAACACTAAATTTTACGATGAATTTAAATATAGCCGGAAATCCAGAAGAAATAAAATATGAAAGCTATAAGGGAAGATATGAGTAGAATAACAAAAGGGTACACACTTTTAGAATGTGTTTTGGCCATGGCAATGATAGATGTAATTATGTTTTTATGTGTTTCCATATTTTATGCTATATATAAGGACTATAATTCCACTATTGTCAGAGCTAAGGAATACACATGTGTAAATGACGCTTTTAGGTTTATAGAATATCAGATTACAAAAGGAAACAAAAAGGTGGAATTTGAAACGAATGAAATTGTGTTACAACCTTCTGAGATATATGCTGAACAAGAAGCTGGTGTACCGAAAGATAAGAGCGAATGTATACTTGTGGAAAATAATAATCTCTACATAGTACATGTTTCCTACAGCGGAAAAAATACACTTGATAGAATTTTAAAAGGAGTGAATGAATTTACAATTGAAAAGAAAAAGGGATATGTAATAATAAATATTCTAACTCAGGAAGGAAACAGATACTGCAAATGTATGAACACCAAATTTATACAATGAGAAATAAAGGAAATGTTGTAATTTATGTAGTACTTGTAGGCTTTTTACTAATACTAATATCGCTTATTATGCTTAAGTTTCAGCTTCAGAGAAGCAGTGAATTGCAAAGAAAAATATTAATTTTTAATAGCAGTACTACAGAAGCTGTTAAGGTTAAAAATAAAAGTAAGGAAGAGATATTAAACAATCTATATAACAGCATTAATACTAATAAAGAGATCGATACAAACGAGAAACTAAATAAATATAAGGAAAACACACTTTCGAAAGATATTACGGATTATAACCAAAACGGCATAGAGCTATCCTATGATAGTAAGTTTGATGCTGTTGTAATGAAGTTTACTAGTGATACCGGAAATTCATATAGAGAGTACTACAGTCTATGTTTCAAGGATAGTAAACTTAAAATAATATTTCTTGGTCAAAAGGAGGGATAATAATATTTAGGAGAAAGATTCTTAAGTTACATAAGGACGATTCAGAAAGGGTATTGATGTCTTTACCTAAAATCGGTTTAATACCATACACTGCAATATATTATGAAGAGGACATATATATTGAAAATATGGAGATTCCAAACGTAAAAAAAAGAATTCAAAGAGATATAATTAGAAATCAGATGATTTGTAAGTTCCCCAATATAGAAAACATAAGTTATTCTTATGAAATTATTTACCAGGATAAAGAGAAAATCCAACTTAGAATATTCTGTATAAACACTTTAAAGAATAGACTAATCATGCAGCTTTCAAAATTTATAACCATTAATAAAGTCTTTGTTATACAATTCTGCTATATTAACTATTTTTCCAAAATAATAAAGGAATCCAACTATGTACTTTTATATAACATAAATAATTATATTTATATTACTGAAGGGGAAGGCGTATCTTTGGTAAATAACCTAATTGTTTCTCAGCAGGATATGAAAAGAAAGGGACGCGATATGCTTGAGGGCTTAGAACTAGAAAAATATAATCAGGTATATGTAGTGAACATGGATAAGAAAATATTAGAGCTGCAGCATATAGAAATTGAAATAGCAGATTTAGGCAGTGTAGATGAAGATAAGATAATAAATGAGTACATTGGAGCGATTAAATCAATATGAAAAAACATAATTTTATTTCTGAAAGTTATAAGATTAATATTTGTAAAAGAATGAGGAGATACTTTGTGCTTCCGATTACTATTTTAGGCTTAATTAATATAGCATTATTTTATAAAGCATATAGCATCAATGAAGAAAGTAAACAATACATTTCCGCTGCAATTAGCCAAAATGTGGCTTCCAATCATGAAATAGAAAAGTCAAAACTTCCGAGTAAGAATATAGATGCATTTAACATATATAAATATATTGTGAGTAATTGTGATAAAGCCGCTGCAATAGATAATCTGGAGTGCAAGCAGAATATAGCAGAAGTTCAAATTAAATTTGTCAGTATACGTAAATGCGTGGAATTCCTAAAGAAATTTAATAACTCTGCTGGTTACCAAATTGACACTGTTGAACCAGTAGAAGCTGATGGAAAAGGAAATAGATTTAAATTAATAATTAGAGGGAAAGAATGATAACAGGATGAAATTAGGAAGATATTTTATCATTATTATATTCATGATAATAATTTTATTGTTTCAAGGGAAATATATAACAGAGAGGAGTAGCACAATCTGTACTATGAAAAAAAATAAAGCGGAAACGTCTTTATACTCTAACTATAAAGACGATAATAACATAGAATACTATAAAGACTTTTCTTTTTACAATATAGTGGAAGCTGCTTATAGCATAAATAAGAGTGCCAGATTAAGTAAAATAGAAAAAAACAGTGACAGCAGCTTTACTCTGACAATCAGTTTTAATAAAAGGGATGCACAGCTTGAAAAGGTAGTAAGCAAGCTGAAACAGATAAAATACTTTTATAGAATTGATAAAATAACTCAGGATAATGATGGAAATGTAAGCATAACTTTTATATTTAATAATCAACATAAAGTGGAAAATACTGTTTAAACCGCGGTGAATTTTACAATATACTGGATTTTATATAATTATATTTGCAAATATTTTAACTATTTGATAAAATACTATTGCTACTGAGTATAAATTAGGATGAATTTATATTCTTATTTTGTTTAAATATGGATAATAAATCAATTTGTTTTTTTGGAGGGATGATACTCAATGATTACAGCAGGAGATTTAAGAAAAGGTGTTACTTTTGACCTAGATGGACAAGTGTACACAGTAATAGACTTTTTGCATGTTAAACCAGGAAAAGGTGCAGCATTTGTTAGAACTAAGCTTAGAAATGTAATATCTGGCGGAGTTACAGATAGAACTTTCAATCCAACAGAAAAAATTCAGGATGTAACTATTGAAAGAAAAGAGATGCAGTATCTTTATTCTGACGGAGAGTTATATTACTTTATGGATCAGGAAACTTATGATCAGATCCCATTAAACTATGAAAAAGTTGAAGATGCAATTAAATTCTTGAAAGAGAATATGATGGCAGTAATAAAATTCTATAAAGGAGAGGCTTTTTCAGTTGAAGCACCTAACTTTGTTGAGCTTCAAATAATTGAAACTGAACCAGGAGCAAAAGGAAATACTGCTACTAATACATTAAAACCTGCTAAGGTTGAAACTGGTGCAACAGTAAATGTACCATTATTTGTTAACGAAGGCGATATGATAAGAATAGATACTAGAACAGGTGAATACATGGAAAGAGTTTAATGCTCTTTTATTTGTCAAAATAAATTAATATAAAATATATAAATTGTGAAAATTCTTAAGTAACATTACTTGAGAATTTTTTTTCTTTTTGTAATAAATTATTCACAGCATAAATAAAGATTATAAAGGGAGGTGAAACAGTACTCTAAATTGTTTTGGAGTGTGATGAAAAGTATGTATACTGATGAAATTTATAGCATATTATCTGACAATATAAGAAATTATATAAAGCGTGTTAATAATCTAGACAAGCTTCAGGAGATACGTATACGAGCTGGCAAGCCACTGATACTGAATGTTGCGGATAAAGAGCTTATATTAGATTATATAGTTTCTATAGAAGACTTGAGAATAGTTATTCAAAGGATAAGTAATTATTCTATATATGCCTATGAAGAAGAGATAAAACAGGGCTTTATCACAATAAATGGAGGTCATAGGGTTGGACTCTGTGGAAAGTTTGTCATTGAAAATAATAAAGTTAAAACACTTAAGAATGCAGCATCTATTAATATCCGAATTTCAAGAGAGGTTAAAGGTTGCTCAGATAGGGTAATTCCGTACATATTAAATCATGGTAATATTTGTAATACAATAATTATTTCACCGCCTAAGTGCGGGAAAACTACAATTTTGAGGGACATTTCAAGAAATATATCTAACGGTATTAATACCATAAACCTTGCAGGAAAAAAGGTTTGCGTAATCGATGAGAGAAGTGAAATCGCTGCCTGCTGCAATGGAATACCACAGCTTGAAGTTGGACTTAGAACGGATGTTATGGACAATTGCCCTAAAAGTGAAGGCATAATGATGGCTATACGCAGCATGTCTCCAGAAGTAATCATATGTGATGAGATAGGCACTCATGCTGATATGGAAAGTATTCTTTCAGCACTTAGCTGTGGTGTGAATCTAATAACTACAATGCATGGTGATAGTCTTCAAGATCTTTATAGCAGATTGGTATTTAAGGACATAATAAATAATCATGTTTTTAAAAGAGCAGTGATTATGAGCAATAAGAGGGGCGTTGGTACGATAGAAGGTGTATATGATTTTTCAAATGATAAATTTATCTGGGGGAATGGAAATGATTAAGTTAATTGGAGCAATTATGATAGTTGGTGCGTCTACTTATATAGGTTTTTTGATGGCAGCATTGCTAAAGGCTAGAGTAAGTGAACTTAAAGATATGGAGAGTGCACTTTTACAGCTTGAAACCCAGATTTTTTTTACTAGAACTACATTGCCGGAAGCTTTTAGTGATGTAGGGAAAAAATCTAAATCTCCTGTAAGTGATTTTTTTTATAGTGTAGCTGAAAGTCTTAGAAATAACAATCTTGACAGCGTGTTTCAAGCATTCAAAGATGCATTTGATAAACAAAAGGATTTTAATATTACAGTCTCTGATAAAGACATTTTTTTAGATTTGGCAAAAGGATTAGGTGAATCGGATTTGGATGGACATAAGAAGATATTTTCACTGGCTGAATATCAGTTAAAGAATACTATAAACGCTTTAGAAAAGAAGAATGAAAAAACTGTAAAAATGTATAGATGCCTTGGCTTTTCAGTAGGGGCAATGGTTACTATTTTACTAATTTAAGGAGGTAAAGTGATATGCTTGATGTAAACTTGCTTTTTAAAATAGGAGCAATAGGAATATTACTTATAGTATTAGATAAGGTATTAAAAAGTAGCGGAAAAGAAGATATCGCAGCTATTACAAATCTTGCAGGAATAATAATCATTTTATTAATGATTATTAACCTTATTTACAAACTCTTTAATGAGGTGAAAACTATGTTTTCGCTTTAGGAGGATAAATGGAGATTATAAAAATAGTTGCATTCGCTTTTATATCCTTATTTATAATACAGATATTCAGGCATAAAAGAGATGATATCGCAATTCAAATAAGTACCGTGGTAGGAATTCTGATATTTCTTTTTATGCTGAGCAAAATAGCTGCTGTACTTACTTTTATGCAGCAGTTAGCATCTAAGGCTGGCATAGATTATGTATATATTAATACAGTAATAAAGATACTTGGTATAGCTTATCTCGCATCTTTCTGCAGCGAAATATGCAGGGATGCAGGGGAGAACAGCCTAGCGGCAAAGGTTGAATTTTCAGGTAAAATATTAATTTTAGTATTAGCAATACCAATACTAATGGCTGTTTTAAAAGCTATTTTAAAGATTATGTAGGAGAAAAAAATGAGAAAACTAATATTATTCCTTGTTATGTTAATGCTTTTTTCTGTTCCAGTAAAAGCCTATGCAGATGAAAGCAATGAACAAGATAAGCAGCAGGAGCAAAAAATAGAGCAGCTATATGACTATGTATCTACGATGAAAAGCAAATTTGAAGTGATGAAGGATCTTGATATACAGCAATTTGTAAAAACCTATATGAAAACAGGTAACGATAGTAGCTTCTTAAAAAAATTGTATACAGCTTTACTTACATATACGTTTAAAGAGGTGGTATCTGCAGTTAAGTTGATAGTGGTAGTAATCATTATTGCTATTATTGCAGCTCTTTTGAACAATCTACAAAATGCATTTAGCAATGATAGTTTATCGAACATCGCTTTTTTTGCCTGCTATGCAATGCTGATAATTGTACTTAGTAAGAGCTTTTTAGTGGGATTGAACTTAGCAAAGGATACGATAAACAGCATAAGTAATTTTATGCTGGCATTGCTGCCGGTTTTAGTAATGCTCATTGCCAGTGTTGGAGGTATTACGCAGGCGGCATCCATGGATCCAATTATAATAGCAGCTGTTAATATTTGCACAAGATTTTATGTTCTTCTTGTAATTCCTATGATTTTAATGGGGTTTGTGCTTCAATTTGTTAATAATGTTACCTCGGACGGTAAGGTAGATAAGCTCGCTAAATCAATTAACAAGCTAGCGCTATGGCTTCAAGGCGGGATGATGACTGGATTTGTAGCATTGCTTACAATTCGGGGAATAACATCTAAGACACTAGATGAAGTTACTGTAAAAACTGCCAAGTTTGCAGTGGATAACTTTATTCCAGTAGTCGGAAAGTGTCTATCTGACGCGATAAGCACCGTTGCAGGTTATACGGTTTTACTTAAGAATGCTCTTTCTGCAGCTGGACTAATAATTGTAGTAATTGTAATGATATTTCCAATTATAAAAATATTTATAATTGCTGCAGCCTATAAGCTCACGGGTGCAATAATTGAACCCATAAGTGATAAGCGAATAGTCAACAGTATATGTTCTGTGGGTGATTCTTTGATATTGATTAATTCCTGCTTAATATCTATTTCAATAATGTTTTTTATACTGATTTCTATTCTTGCATCTAGCGGTCAAGCTATGCTGAATGGATAATTTAAGTTACAGAAGGTGATAAATTTGGAAGCTATGAAAAGTTGGATAATTAACATATGTACTGCAGTGTTCTTTATTACTGCAGTAGAAATGGTACTACCTAATAATAATTTCAAAAAATATTCAAAGTTTGTTTTGGGCTTAATTCTTATTACTGTAGTGCTCAATCCGATTGTGAAATTTCTCAACAACGGCTCGTCAATTAATAGATTTATAACTAGCTCTTCAGCAAAATTTGAAGAACAGATTGATAAGAGCAGTAAAAAATATGATAAAAACATGAATGAGAGCACGGTAAATCAGTTTGAAAAAAATATAAATTCTCTTTGTAAAAAGAAACTAGAAAAGAAGTTTTCTGGTGAATCTTTTAAAATAAAATCAGAAATAAGTTATGACAGTACAAAGAATAAATTTAATATAGATTCAGTAATCATAGGCGTACAAAATGGAAATGTAGAAAGAGTGCAGAAGGTGATTATTGGCAAACATGAAAAAAATACTTCTGTTAATGACAGTGGGCATTTATTGGAGGTGAAAAATTTTATAAGCAAACAACTCGAAATTTCAGCAGATAAAATTATGGTATATCAGCTATAGTTAATCATCCACATGCAATAAAAAGAAGGATACGGAGGGGAAAATAGGTTTGAATAGTATTCAAGAGTATTTAAAGAAGATTACAGGCAAAAAGAACGTGTACAATCTAATAATTGCTATTTTGATTGGCATCATGATTATACTTGTAAGTGACTTTTTTCTAAATACCTCTACTCCAACGTCTGCAAATGTAAAGGAGGTTGGTAAATTAAGCAGTAACAGCGATAAATCTTCTTCAACAGACGAATCAGATATAAATCAGTATGAGAAGGAGAAGAAAACTGAGCTTACTAGTCTGCTTAAAAAAATGAAAGGAGTTGGAGATGTAGATGTAATGATATATTGCAACGAAGGAGAAGAGTTAGTGCCTGCTACAAATTCAAACAAATCAGATACTGACACTAAGGAGACCGATACAGAAGGTGGAAAAAGAACTCAAAAACAAAAAAATGATGATAAAACAGTTGTTACATCAAGTGATGATGGAGGCAGCACACCTTTTATAGTTAAAAAGATTAGTCCACAGATAACCGGTGTAGTAGTAGTTGCTGAGGGGGCGGATGATGATGAAATAAAACAGAGCATAACAACAGCTGTTTCAGGTTTATTTGGTATACCAGGGTATCAGGTATATGTATACCCGATGAAAAACTAGCATATAATTGAATAGAAAATTAGATGGGAGGATTTATATATGAACAAAAAACAAGCTGGGATAATTGTGACTTTATTAGCATTGATTGTGTGTATGGGGATTTTAGCTACGAGAGTGAATGGACCGCTTCAACTGACCAATGATGAATTTAAGGATAGCAGCAATAAATTAACCTTTAACAATGAGAAGAAAACAACTGTAAAGAGCACTTCAAACTTTTTTAAAACTCAACAAACCTTAAAGGATAATAGTAATAACCAAACATTAGCAAGTTTAAAGTCTATTATGAGTGAGAAGACGGTGTCAAAGAAGAGCAGAGATGATGCTGAGAAAAAATACACACAGCTTGCTCTTGCAATAAACAACGAGTCAAGGATAGAGCAGATACTTAAAGCAAACAAATTTAGCGATGTACTATGTTTTATTGAAAATAATTACACTAAAGCAAGAGTAATTGTTAAAGCAAAGCAGGTTTCAGCTCAGCAGCTTAAACAGATAAAAGATGTTGTAAATAGTGTTGCAAATATTAATAATGTCGAAGTCCAAATGAGGGAATAATAATTGTAAACTAATATTATATTTGATATAATGTACATAAGTTAATGAATTTTGCTCTCTGAGCGAAATTAGGAGGGTATGAGTATGGAAGATGAAAAGATAGAAGGTTCATTAAATGAAACATATAATATGGGTATTGTAAAAATTTCAGATGATGTTGTTAGTGTTATTGCCGGACTGGCAGCGGCTGAGATTAAAGGCACAGCAGGAGTTAATACAGGCCTTGCTGGAGGAATTACCCAGATATTAGGCGGCAAGAAAAATGTATCTAAGGGCGTCAAGGTTACTATGAATGAGCAGGGAGCTGCTATTGAAATATCTATGGCGGTAGAGTATGGACTTAAAATACAAGAGATTGCAAGAGCTGTTCAGGAGAATGTTAAGAAAGCAGTAGAAACCATGACAGGCCTTACGGTATCAACTGTGAACATATTAGTTCAAAATATCATTGTACCAAAAAATGATGCTGTTTCAGATATCGATGAGGAATAAAATGGAAACACCCTCTTAATAAGAGGGTGTTTCCATGTCTGCATTTTTTGAAAAGAGTATATATTTTTTCTATAATAGCTTATAATAAATAAAATTACATAATTAAGATATATTTGGAGGATTTCTATGAACAGAAAAATAACTAGAGAAGAGACAATGAAATTGCTTTTCGAAATGTCAATAAATAAATACAGCCCAGAGGAACTTATAGAGAGCTATTTAGAAGCTAATAGTGAACTTGATCAAGGACTTGATATAGAATACATGAAAAGAGTACTAAATGGCATACTAGAGCATAAAGAGAATATCGATAATACAATAAAGGCTAATTTGCATAATTGGAAACTCGGTCGAGTTTCAAAGATAAATTTAGCTATTCTTAGGGTAAGTACCTATGAACTACTGTACGAAGATAATATCCCTAAGGCCGTTTCAATTAATGAAGCTGTGGAAATGTCTAAAAAATATTCAGATTATAAATCTGTTTCATTTATTAATGGTGTGCTTGATAAAATAGAAAAAAGAGATAGTGAGAGTAAATAAAATGGGTAAGATAATAGATGGTACTAAAATAGCTAAAAGTTATAAGGAAGAGATAAAAAAATTTACAGATAAATTAATAAGTGATGGAAAAAGAGTTCCTTGCGCTGCTGCTATAATAGTTGGAAATGATGGCGGTTCAAGCTATTACTTAAAAAGCGTTATGAAAAATTGTTCTGTCCTTGGAGTTACAATAAAAGATTATAGATTCCCGCAGGAAGTAACTGAGCAGGAACTTGAAGCAGCTATAACAAATCTTAATAATGACAAAAATGTAGATGGAATAATGCTTTTTCTTCCTTTGCCAAAGCATATAAACAGCAAGCATATAACTTCATTAATATCCTATAAAAAAGACATAGATTGTTTAACAGACTTAAATAATGGGAAGTTTTATAAGGGAGAAGAAAGTTTCATTCCTTGCACTCCTAACAGTGTTGTTAAACTTATAGAAAACTGCGGGATGGATATGGAAGGAAAAAATGCTGTTATACTGGGAAGAAGTAACATAGTCGGAAAACCGCTTGTCCAGCTTCTGCTTCAGAAAAACTGTACCGTTACTGTTTGTCACTCTAAAACTAAGGAACTATCAAAAGTGTGCAGTAATGCTGATATTCTGATTTCATGTACAGGAAAACCTGGTCTTGTCACTAAGGAGTTCCTAAAAGAGGGCGCTGTTGTTATTGATGTTGGCACTACTTCGGTAAATGGGAAGATTACTGGGGATGTAGTATTTGAAGAGGTTATTGAAAAAGCTTCATATATTACACCTGTTCCTGGAGGAGTTGGAGCAGTTACTACCACTATGCTAATTAGAAATATTTGTGAGGCGTATAGGAAAAATGTATATTAAGGTTCTTACAGTAAGTGCCCTTAACAATTATATTAAGAAGATGATGGATAACGATATAATCCTTATGAATATCCATGTCAAAGGTGAGATATCTAATTTTAAGATACACAGTAGCGGTCATATTTATTTTTCACTGAAAGATGATGACGGCAAAATAAATTGTGTAATGTTCAGGACTGATGCGGAGCAGCTTGAATTTATTCCTGAGAATGGTATGCAGGTAGAAGTAGCCGGAAGAATATCTGTTTATATAAAAGACGGCAGTTACCAACTTTATTGTAACAAGATAATGGAACTAGGTATGGGTGAGCTTTACGCAAGGTTTATACAGCTTAAAGAAAAATTGAGCAGAGATGGACTTTTTAATGAAGAGCACAAGCGACCGATACCGCTTTTTCCAAGGCGTATCGGAGTTATAACTTCGCCTACTGGAGCAGCTATAAGAGATATTATAAATGTTTCCACGAGAAGAAACAAAAATGTAAATATTTTGTTATATCCTTCTGTAGTGCAGGGAAAAGCAGCCGCATCTGATATAATAAAAGGAATAGAAGTTCTAAATCAAATAGAGGATATAGATGTTATTATTGTTGCCAGAGGTGGAGGCTCTGTGGAAGAGTTATGGAGTTTTAACGATGAACAACTGGCTTATGCAGTGTATAATTCTTCAAAACCTATAATTACAGGAGTCGGACATGAAACGGATTTTACGATAGTTGATTTTGTCAGTGATAGAAGAGCACCTACACCGTCAGCTGCAGCAGAGGTAGCTGTACCGTTTTACAGTGAATTGGAGAATCAATTTTTTAGTCTTCAAAACAGGCTTATGAGATCATACGGGAATATTATTGAGCGTAAAAAAAGCGATTTAGCTGCAATTGAAAGAAGCCTCCAGCTGAATAGCCCTATGAATTATATTGTGAATGGATATACTTATATAGATAATTTAAGAAACAGGCTATATAGCAGCATAAACAATAAATTGGCTATAAAAAAAGAGCAGCTTGTAAAATATAGTGCGCTGCTAGAAGCACACAATCCTCTTAAGGTTTTAGAAAGAGGATATTCGATAATCCAAGATAATAATAATAAAGTTATTAACGAGATAGAGCAGTTGAAAAAGCAGAACGAAGTTCTTATAACTCTTAAGGATGGCAGCATAAAAACTTTTGTCAGCTTTAAAGGAGAGTAGATTATGGCAAAGAAAAAGGAAAACTTTGAAGATATAATGGCAAATCTGGAGACTATAGTTAATAAGATGGAAAATGAAAATCCATCTTTAGAAGAAGCTATAGCATATTATGAGGAAGGCATAAAAAGCTGCGGAAAACTATACAAAATTTTAAACAATGCTGAAGGAAAAATAAAAGTGCTTAAAGAAAACACAGAAGTTGATTTTGAAGAAGAGGGAAAAATATGATTTTGGATGAGTATAAAGATAAGGTTGATGAATGGCTTAAACAGTATTTTGTTGGTAAAGGGAGCTATGACAAAATAGTATATGAAGCTATGAGCTATAGTTTGAATGCAGGAGGAAAGAGGATAAGACCAGCACTTATGTTTGCTGCTTATAGTATTTATTGCGACAATTATGAATGTATAATGGAGCCGGCCTGTGCTCTTGAAATGATACATACTTATTCGCTGATTCATGATGATCTGCCATGTATGGATGACGATGATTTAAGGAGAGGAAAACCGACTTGCCACAAAAAATTCAGTTATCCGCTGGCGGTGTTAGCAGGAGATGGACTTTTGAATGAAGCTATGAATGTACTTTTCTCGTATTCATTAGCGAATGGGGAAAAAGCGCTAAAGGCTTCTCAGCTGATAGCTAAATGCAGCGGTGCTGATGGAATGCTTGGAGGTCAAGTAGTCGATATAATAAGTGAAGGAAAGAGTATCGATTATGATCAATTAAGATATATGCACAGCAAAAAGACAGGAGCACTTATTAAGGCAGCCGTTGTTTGCGGAGGACTTCTTGCGGATGCTTCAGAAGAACATATAAATATGTTATCAGAGTATGCTGACAAGTTAGGACTTGCTTTCCAGATAAAAGATGATATATTGGATGAAATAGGAAATGCTGAAGAATTAGGAAAGAACGTGAAAAAGGATGCTGGGAAAAATAAGACTACATATGTGTCTATGTTAAGCTTAGAAGAGTGTCAGAAACTTTTGGAGGATTTAACTAAGCAGTGTAAGGATATATTAACAGTTTTAGATGGAAATACAGAGTTCTTAATGGACCTTACTGATTTCTTGCTTTATAGAAAATATTGATTATGGAATCGATGATTTACTCTCATTCCGTAGTAAAGGAAGATAAAAAAATGTATGATTTACTTAATAGCTTAGAGGCACCTGAGGATGTGAAAAAGATGTCTTTAAGTGAACTCGGGGAACTTTCAAAGGAAATTAGGATGTTTTTGCTTGAGAAAGTATCAAAAACTGGTGGACATTTAGCATCAAATCTTGGAGTGGTTGAACTTACAATAAGTTTATATAATGTATTTGATTTCAAGAAAGATAAGTTGATATGGGACGTTGGACATCAAGCCTACGTGCACAAGATATTGACGGGAAGAAAAGATGAATTTGATAATCTTAGAAAATATAATGGCATAAGCGGCTTTCCCAAACCTGAGGAAAGTGCTTATGATTTTTTTAAAACTGGACACAGCAGTACGTCTATTTCTGCGGCACTTGGGATGGCTAGAGCAAGAGATTTACGGGGAGAAAAAAGCCATGTTGTAGCAGTAATAGGTGATGGCGCAATGACAGGTGGAATGGCATGGGAAGCGTTAAATGATGCCGGTTTTTCTAAAACTAAGGTTATTATTATATTAAATGATAATCAAATGTCTATAGGAAAAAATGTAGGAGGCATGTCTACGTATTTGAGCAAAATGCGTATAGATCCTAGCTATAACAAGATAAAGAGCGATTTTAAAGCTACTCTTGAAAAGAGCAATATTGGAAGAGGCGTTGCTAATGGCCTCGATAAAATCAAGGACAGCATTAAGCAGTTTTTTGTTCCAGGAATGGTTTTTGAAGAAATAGGATTAAAATATTTTGGGCCTATTGACGGACATAATGTAAAAGAATTAAGTAAGGTTATGGATATGGCAAAAAAAATGAAAGGCCCAGTTATTATACATGCTATTACTAAGAAAGGAAAGGGATACAGCTACGCTGAGAAGAACCCTAATAAGTTTCATGGAGTATCGCCTTTCGAAATATATACAGGTGAAGTTATAAAAAAATCAGAAGCTGAAACATATTCGCAGGCTTTTGGTGATGAAATGATGAAATTAGCTGAGAAACATAAAAATTTAGTTGCCATAACGGCGGCAATGAGAGATGGAACTGGACTTACTGAATTTTCTGCTAAGTTTAGACGCAGATTTTTTGATGTAGGAATTGCTGAGCAGCATGCTGTCACTTTGGCAGCAGGTATGGCGATGAGCGGATTAACACCTGTTTTTGCTGTATATTCAACGTTTTTGCAGCGAGCATATGACCAGATATTACACGATGTGTGTACTCAAAATCTTCCGGTAATATTTGCTATTGATAGGGCTGGAATTGTAGGTGAAGATGGAGAAACACATCAGGGAGTTTTTGATATATCCTATTTATATCCAATGCCTAACATGGTTATACTTGCTCCGAAGTGTACTGACGAACTCAGAAAAATGCTGGATTGGGCAGTGAATTACGGAAAATGTCCTGTGGCTATAAGATATCCTAAAGGTAGTGAAGACATTAAAATGAATTCAATCTCAGAAGTTGTAGCAGGTAAATGGGAAGAGATATACGGCTCTGGAGATATTGCTATAGTTGCTGTAGGAAAGATGGTGGCTAGTGCCATAGCTGCTAGGGAAAAACTTCTGAAATTAGGTGTTGAAATCTCTGTTATAAGCGCATATAGTGTTAAGCCTATGGATACTGAAATGCTTAACAATTTAGCTAAAAGTAAAAAAATGATAATTACACTAGAAGATAATTCAGCTTTAGGCGGGTTTGGCAGTTATGTATTGAATTATCTTAATAATATAGATTATAATGGTAAAGTTATTAATAATGGTTTTAAGGATGAGTTTATACAACAGGGTGAATGCAGCATATTATATAAACTTTACGGATTAGATGCTGAAAGTATAGTATCTCAAATTGTAGGACTTTTAGATTAAAAGGAGTTGCATATGGGGATAATTAAAGAAAGATTAGATGTATTAACTGTAAAAAAAGGATTTTTTGAAACAAGAGAGAAAGCTAAAGCCAGTATTATGGCAGGAGATATATTTGTAAATGGTGCTAGGGCTACAAAATGTGGAGAGATGGTTAAGGAAGATGCAGACATAGAGTTTAGGGGACAGAAAATGCCTTACGTAAGCAGAGGCGGATTTAAACTTGAGAAAGCTATTAAAAGTTTTAATATAGCCCTAGAAGATAAGGTGTGTATGGACATAGGAGCATCTACAGGCGGGTTTACAGATTGCATGCTTCAAAATGGAGCTTCAAAAGTATATTCTGTAGATGTTGGCTATGGACAATTCGCTTGGAAATTAAGGACTGATCCAAGAGTAGTTTGTATGGAAAGAACAAATATCAGATACGTTACGCAGCAAGATATAGGTAGACTCTGTGATATGGCCTCTATCGATGTATCTTTTATCTCGCTTACTAAGGTTATACCTGTTGTAGCCACACTGCTTACAGAAGAGGGAGAAATATTGGCCCTTATTAAGCCTCAGTTTGAAGCTGGAAGGGAAAAAGTAGGGAAAAAAGGTGTTGTAAAAGAAAAAAGCACCCATATAGAAGTTATAGAAAATGTAGTTAATTTTTGTATAAAAGAAGGATTAAATGTAATAGATATCGAATATTCACCAATTAAAGGTCCAGAAGGAAATATTGAATATTTAATATATTTGTCTAAAGATAGTAATAAAGAGAGCAATTTTAATGCAGATATGATAGAATTAATTGTTGAAAAATCACATGCTGAATTATAGAAGCTTAGGAAAGGCAGGACTGGGATGTTAGAGATAGGTATTAGCATAAATAAGTATAAGGATCCTGAGGGGAAAATACTATTTGCTTTATGTGAACGCATTTCTGCCATCATAACTGACTGTAACATTCATATATTTGAAGGTGAAATCAGTACTGATAATTTTCATATAAGTAAATTGGATCTGCTTATATCTGTTGGAGGAGACGGAACAATAATTGGTATAGCAAGGAAGCTCAGTAAATACGAGATACCAATTTTCCCAATAAATTATGGTAATTTAGGCTTCTTGGCCAGTGTTGAGAAAGACGATATAGATTATGCATTTAATAGAATTAAAGAGAAAGACTATTCAATCGAAGAAAGAATTATGCTCAGCTGTAAAGTTGATAATCAAAATGAAATAAAAGAATATGTATCCTTAAATGATATTGTTATTTCAAAAGGTGCACTTTCAAGAATGTCTAAATATGAGATAAGAGTAAATGACAATCTGTACACTACACTGAATGCAGATGGTGTTATTATATCTACTCCTACAGGTTCAACAGCCTATGCATTGTCTGCTGGAGGACCGATAATATATCCAACATTAAGTCTTATCGAAGTGACGCCGATCTGTCCACATTCTCCTGATATGAGGACTATGCTTTTAGATTCACAGAGCAAGGTTACGATAAAACTTAGTGATTATAAAGAAGATATATTTTTGACCATAGATGGTCAAGAATCATGTAAATTAAATAAGGATTCTTTTATTGAGATACAACTATTTAAAAATAAATGTAAGCTTATCAGATTAAATAATTATAATTACTTTAAAGTATTAAGAGATAAAATAATATGTAGGAAAATAGAATGTGAAGGTGATAATTTGTGAAAGTACTAAGACATGCTAAAATTATTGAAATTATTAATTCAAAAGAGATTGAAACGCAAGAAGAGTTAGCAGAAGAATTAAAAAGATGTGGTATGGACGTTACACAGGCTACTGTATCAAGAGATATAAAAGAATTGAAGCTTATTAAAGTCTTAGCATCTTCTGGAAAATATAAATATGTAGCTATAACTCCAGAACAAAATTTTCTTTCAAATAAATTGGTAAATATTTTTTCTCAAACTGTTATTTCTGTGGAAAATGTTGGAAATATGGTGGTACTTAAAACGATAAGCGGCTCTGCCAATGCTGCTGCAGAAGCTATAGATTCGTTAAATTTTGAAGAGGTAGCAGGCACTATGGCGGGAGATAACACTATATTTTTATTGGGAAGGACGGAAGACGCAGCTCAGGAAATAGTTAAAAAAATAAAAAAAATGTTGAACAGTTAAGCTGATTCAGGGGGTTTTTTAATGCTTTTGCAGATAAATATAAAGAATTTTGCACTGATTGAAGAACTGAGTCTTAATTTTGAAAAAGGATTCAACGTGCTTACTGGTGAAACTGGAGCTGGTAAATCCATATTAATTGACTCTATTAATTATGTATTAGGAAGTAAGTTTTCAACGGACTTTATAAGATCTGGAGAAAAGAGTACTTATGTAGAAGCTGTATTTACTGTGGACAATGATAACACAAGAAAAGTATTACACAAGCAGGACATAGAGTCTGATGATATTATAATAATATCAAGGGAAGGTTTTAGCAGTGGGAGAAGTATAAGTAAAATAAATGGTAAATCTGTTATACTTTCTAGTTTGAGAGCAGTTACTTCTACTCTTTTAGATATTCATGGTCAGCATGAGAATGTACATTTGCTGGATAGCAGTACCCATATTGATTATTTGGATGCTTATTGCGGGGAAGAATTCGAAAATAGTCTAGTTAAATATAAGAATCTATATGGTGAGCTGAATGAAATTATTGACAGAATAAAAAAACTTGAAGGAACAGATACTGATAATGAAAAGCTTATTAATTATCTGTCGTTTCAGATAAGTGAGATAGAAAATGCCAAGCTCCATTTAAATGAAGATACTGAACTTGAGCAGCAATATGAAATTTTAAATAGTTCTGAAAAGATAAATAATATGCTAAATAGCAGTTATGAAATATTATATAATGGTACGGATAGTTGTCCTTCTATTTCCGAAAGTCTAGATACAGTAATAAGGAATTTAAGGACTATAGACAGCAAACTAAATGTAGCAAAGGATATAGCTGACAGTTTGGAGGAAAGCTATTACAACATAGAGGATAACATATCTAAAATAAGAGATATCAAGGATAAGTATTATTATGACCAAAATGAAATGGAAGCTATAAATGCCAGAATATATGAGATAGCTAGATTAAAGAAAAAATATGGTAGTACAATAGATGAGATATTTACTTATTTAGAAAAACTTAATAATGATTACAATGAAATAAAGAACAGAAATGAAATTCTTGAAAAACTATATTCTGAAAGAAACAGTGCGGAGCAAAAATGCTATGTTCAGGCTAAATTTCTCCACGAGCTAAGAGAACAGAGTGCAAAAAAACTGGAAGAAAATATTAAAAAAGAATTGGCATATATAGGTATGCAAAGATGTAATTTTAAGGTGGAATTCCAGAAGCTTGATGAACTCAACGCAAGAGGATTTGATAAAGTACAATTTATGTTAGCTGCTAATGCAGGAGATACACTTAAGCCGCTAGATAGAATTGCTTCAGGAGGAGAACTTTCTAGAATAATGCTATCTATGAAAAATGTGTTTATTGATAAAGATCAGATACCTACAGTTATATTTGATGAAATTGATACAGGTATAAGCGGTGCTATAGCGCAGAGAGTAGCCGAAAAAATGTATCTTATATCTTGCAGTCACCAAGTATTTTGTGTAACACATCTTCCACAGATTGCAAGTATGTCAGATATGCATTATAATGTTTATAAAGAAGTTATTGGTGAAAGAACATATACAAGAATAAAGAAGCTTAATAAAAACGAAAAAATATTTGAAATCAGCAAGATGATAGGTGGAATCGAAGTTACCAAAATAACTCAGGATAATGCTAAGCAAATTATTACAATGGCGGAAAAAACAAAAAAATCAATAAAGATATAGAAAAAGATGAATAATATTATGGAAACATTGGAAAAATAAGCATGGGTTTTTGAACTAAAGCCTGTGCTTTTGCTTTATAGAAAATTAAGTTATAGAAGGCTCATTTTTTTATAAAGCACATAAAAAATCTTTACTTCCGAATAATTGCCTTATGATGTAGAGATATAATAGCATAAGCGTATGGCTAATGGGGAAACTTAAATTTGAGAAATTGCTAAGGACTTAAATTCAAGCTGAGGAGGTAAAATAATGGGTGATAAATATTATAAAAAATTATTGAGTATTTTAACTCCTATAATATTATTTGCTTCAATTTCTTGTATATGCATAGAAAAAATACCCAATACGATATTTATAAGAAGTGGGGAAACATTAAAAAATAAACTTTTTGTTGAATATTATAAAGAAAATGCTGCTGCTGCTGTAAGTAATATAGGATCAAAAAATTATGCAAAAGAAAAGGTAGATGCGAAGCTTTTTGGATTTTTTAAAATTAAAACTGTAGAAGTAGATAGAATACCTGATATGTCACTATATCCTGGCGGCAATAATATAGGTGTAAAATTAGAAACTAAAGGTGTTGAAGTAGTTGCTCTCAGTCAAATAAAATGTAAGAATGGAGAGGTTATTAGTCCTGCAGCAAAAAGCGGTATAATGGTAGGAGATAACATCATAAAAATAGATAACAAAGAGATAAAAAATGCTGAGATGCTTTCACAACATATAGATGAGTCACAGGGACAAAAGGTTCAAATGGAGATAGAAAGAAAAAACGAAAGGATAATTTTGGAAGCAAAACCTGTAAAGAGTGAAGACAGTGATAGATATAAAATAGGATTGTGGGTAAGAGATTCTACAGCTGGAGTTGGCACATTGACTTTCTATGATGAGAAAACTCGTATTTTCGGTGCACTCGGACATCCTGTAACAGATGTGGATACAGGGAAAATTATAAATATATCAGAGGGACAGGTAATAAATTCATCAATAATAAGTATCAGAAAGGGAGTAAAAGGTTCACCAGGTGAGTTGAAGGGTATATTTATAAATGAAGACAATAAGGTAGGGACTGTATATAGGAATACTGAATGCGGCATATTTGGAAAGGCTGATAACAGGATACTTAAAGCAAAAAACATTAAACCGATAAAAATAGCATTAAGAAATGAGATTAAGACTGGAAAAGCAAGTATAATAACTACTATAGATGAAAGTGGCCCTAAAAAATACGATATTATTATAGAAAAACTCCTAAAGCAAAACAATCCGGGACCTAAAAGTATGGTAATAAAAATCACAGATCCTGCACTTTTGAAAAAAACGGGTGGAATAGTTCAAGGAATGAGTGGTAGTCCAATCATACAAAACAATAAATTAGTCGGAGCAGTTACACATGTATTAATAGATAAACCTAATATAGGCTATGGAATATACATTGAATGGATGATTAGGGATTCTAATATACTAAACCAATAATTCTAAATAAAATAATATAAAAACAGTCATTGTAGCTGACAAATTTGCATATTGTAACTATAAGTGACTGTTTTTCATCTCTATTTTGTTTTAAAATATAAGTAGAAAAAGTTTTATATATAAGTTGCAATAAAGTTCTTACATTATGGCTTCTAAAATATCACTGCTCAATCGGTTCGACCCTAGGATCTTTTAGAAGCCAGAATATATTAGAACTTTCACAACTTATATAGTTATTTTAACAGTAGAAAAGTATGTAAAAAATAGCTAATGAAATACTATGGATAATTTTAACAATTATTTTTCTGATTTTAGAAGGAGTTTTTTCTTCTTTGTCGAATTAGTAATTATTAGTAAATGAATACATTATTGGAAGGGGAATAAAAATGGAAGAATCTAAAATAACAGTACTTATCGCAGATGATAACAAAGAATTTTGTAATATTCTAAATGACTATTTATTAAATCAAAGGGATATTATAGTAACTGGAATAGCAAAGGATGGCGTTGAAGCTTTAAAACTTATACAGGAGAAGAGACCAGATTTAGTGGTATTAGATATAATAATGCCTCATCTTGATGGACTTGGGGTGTTAGAAAAAATAAATAAAATGGATATAGATCCTAAACCAAGAATTATTATTTTATCTGCAGTTGGACAGGATAAAATAACACAAAGGGCAATAGCACTTGGAGCTGATTACTATGTAGTAAAACCCTTTGATATGGATATATTTACAACAAGAATAAGAGAAATGTTTAATAACACTATTGCAAGCAACAACACTTCAAGAAGCGAATCTTTTGGAGAAAGTATTAGTGATATACCTTCAAAATCAGAACCTATGAATCTTGAGGCAGAGATTACAAATATAATACATGAAATTGGTGTCCCAGCACATATAAAGGGTTACATGTATCTTAGAGAAGCTATTACGATGGTCGTAAACGATATGGACTTATTATCAGCTGTTACAAAGGAATTATATCCATCAATTGCCAGAAAATATAATACTACTGCAAGCAGAGTTGAAAGAGCAATTAGACATGCAATAGAAGTAGCGTGGGGAAGAGGACAGGTAGAAACTATAAACAAACTATTTGGATATACAATACATAATGATAAGGGCAAGCCTACTAACAGTGAATTCATAGCTATGGTTGCTGATAAACTTAGACTTAAAAATAAAGTAAGCTAAAAATTCATAATTTGGTTTTATATAGGACAGGTCTCAGCACTAAATTCTTTTTCCAGCGGAGTCCTGTCCCGTTCGTATAGCCTTCATAGAATATATTGATTAAAGATACATATCTTTTATAAAACACCCTATTTTGTATAATTTGAATTCGTGATATTTGAATTCGAATATATTTTTTAAAAGTCATATATTTCTTTTGGTGTTAATACATATATACAAAGATAACTGAGATAAGGATTTTATGCTTTAACGAAGAATCCTATAATACACCTAAAGGAGGAATATATGAGAAATTCTATGGAAAGAAGTGCAATTTCTGAACACATGGAAGAAAATATATGGCTTTACGCTATATGCTTAGTATGCTTTTTTACAGGTATTGTTATTGGAATATATACCGTAAAATATATGGGAGCCATAGAGAAGAAGGACCTTACTAATTATTTTGTTACTTTTGAAACTAGCTTAAAATCAACCGCTATAAATAGAAAATACATACTTTTGGAAATCTTAAAAAATAATATTCCTATTATATTAGGAATATGGTTTTTAGGTATAACTATAGTTGGTATACCAGTAATATTAATTATCGACATAATAAAGGGTTTCACACTAGGGTTCACGATAGCATTTATTATGGACAGCCTAGGATATAAAGGAATATGGTTTATACTAATGGGTGTAGTGCCACAGAATATATTTTATGTACCATGTATCCTTGTAGGTTCGGTACTGGCCATAAGGTTATCTGTGACAAAACTTAAAGATAAGTTCATGAAACAGCCAGGGTATAGGTACATTGATAATTCAGTATTTAATTATTCCATAGTTTTTGTAATAATATGTTTGTGTATGATGTTTGGCTTTATGTATGAACTATACATAACTCCAGGAGCAATAAAAGCTATTGTTATGAAAATAGGAAGTGGAATATAATGAAAAGTACTGTGATAGATACGATAAATTTTGTCATTATATATATAAAGTGTTATTTGATTATGATATTATTTGGAATAATACTGCCCAAAATAGCTGATTATATAATATATTTTTACTATGAAAAAAATATATATTATTATAATAGTACTTTCGTATCGATTTTAGAAAATAAAAATTTTTTCTGGAGCATTTATTTTACTAATTTTAAATTATTCATAAAATATTAGGATAATAAAATATAGTGCGAAAGTTTTTTACATTATATACAAATTAACATGAAGGTGTTTGAATATGCATGAATTAATTGATAAATATTTGGATTACATAAATAAAACCAAAAATCTTAGCATGAATACAACGGATGCATACAAAAGAGATATCTATAAGTTTGAACAGTTTTTAGAACTTGACAATAGAGATTTCTTTTCTGCAGATGTTACAACTGTAACTAAATTTATTCAGCATCTCAGCAAAATGGGCAAGAAAGATGCTTCAATAGCTAGAAATGTAATATGTATAAGAAACTTTTATAAGTTTCTTATTAAATATGGTTATATTGATAAATCGGATATTGTAAGCTATGAAATACCTAAATTTAAAAGAAAGTCACCTGAGATACTTACGATTGATGAAGTAAATAAGCTTCTAGCTGTACCTGATACAACTACCTTTAAAGGAATTAGGGATAAGGCTATGCTTGAGATGATGTATGCTACGGGGCTTAAGATAACGGAACTTCTTAGTATTGAAATTGATGATATTAATTTTGATTTCAATTATGTAAAGGTTAAAGAAAGCAATAATTTTGAAAGGATAATTCCTATAGGAAGTTATTGTGTTGAGTGGCTTAAAAAATATATAGAAATGCGAAAAGAAATAAATGATAATAAGACTCTGTTTCTAAATGTCAGGGGCAGCAGCATATCCAGACAGGGTTTCTGGAAGATATTAAAGCATTATGCTGAGCAGGCGCATATCGATAAAGACATAAATTTATATACATTAAGGCATTCTATAGCAGTTCATCTAATTCAAAACGGAGCGGATATACAATCTCTTAAAGAGCTTATGGGCTACAAGGAACTTTCTGCTATACAGATATATATGGACATAATCAAAAAGAATAGACTTATGGAAGTATATAAAAATACTCATCCTAGAGCGTAAATGCAATATAAAAATAAAACACCAAAAATTAACTATGTTAATTTAATTATATAATTGTGATAATAAAATCTATATTGGAAAAAATATATCTGAAGGGAGGCACAAACTATGAAAAGAAACTTCAAATATGTTTTTTCTATTTTTTTAGCATTTTTTATGCTAGTCAATTTATGTAATTTGAGAGTCTATGCAGAGAATGAAATAGAGGTAGAAGCTAGGTCTGCAATATTAATTGAACCTAACAGTGGTAAAGTTATTTATGAAAAAAATTCACAAGAAAAATTTGCACCTGCATCTGTTACCAAAGTAATGACTATGCTTCTTGCTATGGAAGCTGTAGACAATGGAAAAATTAAGCTTACAGATAAAGTTACTATAAGTGAAAATGCTAAGAACATGGGTGGAAGTACAATGCTGCTGGACACTGGAGAAATAAGAACTGTTGAAGAACTGCTTAAAGGCATAGGAATAGCTTCCGGAAATGATGCTGCTGTAGCTATGGCAGAGTATTTAGGTGGAAGCCAGGAAGCTTTTGTTAAAATGATGAATACTAGAGCATCTGAGCTTAAAATGACAAACACTAACTTCAAAAATTGTACAGGTCTTCCAGCAGAGGGTCACTTAACCACTGCATATGATATATCAATAATGTCAAGGGAGCTATTAAAGCATCCGACTATACTAAAATATACCGGTACTTACATGGAGACCTTGAGTCAGGGAAGAAAAACTCCTATTGAGCTTGTGAACCATAATAAGCTCGTAAGATTTTTTAAAGGCTGTGATGGTCTTAAAACTGGATTTACAAGTGAAGCTAAATACTGTATATCTGCGACGGCTGTAAGAGATAATGTAAGGATGTTAACTGTAATAATGGGTGCACCTACTTATAAAATTAGAAACAGAGATGCAAGTATGCTTATGAACTTTGGTTTTTCAAAATATGAAAGCAAGAAGATAATAGCAAAGGATGCACAAATTAAGAAAGTTAATCTTAACAGTCAGGGAGATAGATACTATATAGTAAAAGCTGCTGAACCTTTTAATTATATATGCGAAAGGGGTTCTGAGTGTAAAATTATTCAGAAATTAAAGTTGAACCCGGCTAAAAAGAATTACAAAAAGGGTGAGATAATAGGAGAATGCGAATTCTATGAAAATAATAAGCCTATTGGAAAAGTAAAGGTTTATAGTGATAGAGATGTCAGAAATTTAAGGTTTTTTGAAAATTTAAAGAATAATTTTAAAAACATATTTAAGCATTCAATATGATATTTTATAAAATTGCACGCAGAAACTGAAAGTCTGCGTGCAATTTTATAATTACAGTAGAAAAATTATTCATAAAATGATATATTGATATTTATGGATACAAAGCTTTGGGGGCGTATAGATGGAATATAAAATTAAAATAGAGGATCTTAATTTTGAAGGCCCATTTGACTTATTGCTTCACTTGCTTAAAAATAAGGAAATGGATATATATGATATAAAAATATGTGATATTACTAATCAATATATGGGATATATAAGAAAAATGCAAGAGATGGATTTAGAGGTAACTTCAGAGTTTATAATAGTTGCAGCTACTCTATTAGAGATAAAATCTAGAATGCTGCTGCCTAAACCTAAAAATGAAACGGAAGAAGAAAGTCCTGAAGAATCAACTAGAAAACTAGTAGAAAAACTTGCTGAATATAAGAAGTTTAAAGCAGCCGCCGAATTTTTGAGAGATAAGATGCTGTATGCTGGAACAGTGTTTTCAAAAAAGCCAGAAGTAATTGATGATTTAAGCATAGATAAAAGAAAGGATGAAAACTATTTAGCTGGAGTGACAATGCTGCAGCTATATAATATATATAATGAAGTTTTAGAAAGATATAATAATAAGAAAAACCAGAACAATACGTTGAAGTCGGAAATACCTATGGATATGTTTAAAATAGAAGATAAGATGAGGGAAATTGCAACTAAAGTTGAAATGGGTAAAAAATATACGTTTAAGCAGATAGTTGAAGGCTGCAACGGAAAAATGGAGATTATAGTAACATTTTTGGCATTACTTGAACTTATAAAAATGAAGGATATAAAAGTTTTTCAGGAAGAAAGCTTTCACGAAATATTTGTGGAAAGGATAGGTCAAAATGGAGAAATTACAAGCTATTCAGACAGAGATTAAAGAAGTATCGGAAAAAAATAAAATTTTTTCAATAATAGAATCACTTCTTTTTGTTACTGGAGAACCTATGAAACTAAAAGATATATCAGAGATTATTGGATGTAAAAATAACTTAACTAAAAGCTTGTTAAAAGAAATGAGTTATTTATATAATGATGAAAACAGAGGAATTAAACTTATAAGTATGAATGATGAATATCAGCTTGTTACTAAGTCTGAGAATAGTGAGTATATTGAAAGAATACTTGGGAATAATAGTAGACAAGCATTATCTCAGGCTTCCTTAGAAACTTTAGCTATTGTAGCATACAAGCAACCTATAACTAGAATTGAAATTGATGATATAAGAGGAGTAAAAAGTGATAGTGCCGTGGCTAAACTTATAGAAAAATCCTTAATAAAAGAGGTAGGAAGATTGGAAGCTCCGGGAAGGCCAATTTTGTATTCTACAACTGACGAGTTTTTGAAACAGTTTGGCATAGAAAATACTAAAGAACTGCCTGAACTTCAAGAAATAGTTTATAAGTATATAAATGAAAAAGAAGTAGAAAATAATGACGATAATACTAAGGAGAATGATTCATAAAGTATTATAAACAATTTTCAATAAAATAAATTAAACAGGAATCCTATGTAGGTGGGATTCCTGTTTGATTTATTGCAAAATAAGTATCTATCCTTCAGTTGTAGTAGTTGTAGTAGTGTTTGTAGTAGTGTTAGTTGCTGTATTTGCATTAGTGTTATTAGGATTAGTAGTTGTAGAAGTATTGTTATTATTAGCTTTCTTATCTTTTGCTAACCCCTTAATCATATCCAGTACCTGAGGTATTGAGTCAATGATTCTATCACAAGTATTTGCGTGATCAACTGACATTAGACGAACATTGTCATCTTTAGTAACTAAAAACGCTACAGGATGAAGCGAAACACCTGCACTACTAGCACCTCCAAATGGATAGTTGCCATTATTAGTATTATTGGTATTAGAATCATTCTTACAAAAAAATTCACTGCCTCCTGAAGCAAAACCAAAGGAAACCTTGGAAATTGGAATAATTATGCTTCCATCTTTGGATTCTATAGCATCGCCAACAATAGTATTAACATCAATCATGTTTCTAAAGTTTTCCATAGTATTTTGCATTAAAGTATCTATCGGATGATTTTCCATTATATTTTACCTCCTAGAAAGAATAACTAATATGTATATAACTTTTACTAAATTGAAATAAATTATACTTGTAATTCTAAAATTAAATTGAGGATTTTTAAAATCTGGTATGATATCAAACTTATAATCCTTCATATTAAAAAGCTTTCTTAAATATACGTATATAAAACTATTTATACCATTGAATAGCCCATATGCAATGCCGGTTAGTGCGGCATCTTCAAATCCATATCTGAGTTCAAATTTAACTGCTGCCTTTATTTTATGAGGATTCCTAGATAGTTTTTCAATTGCAGTACTGAAATTTTCTTTAAATATTTTATAAAATTTTCGATGTGCAATGTTATAGTTCCTAACATTAGCTTTTTCCTCCATTACTTTTTTCTTAGCGTTAAGTTCTTTATTAAAAAAGTAAACCCGGAACATTCTATTTTCATATACAGTAGTAAATTTCAGCCTTATAGGGAATAATAATATTGCTAATAACACGATTAATACCCAAATCATATGCATTTCCTCCAGTGGATAACATGAATTTATATAGATATTATATCCATAAACAGAAAATAATATATAAGATATATTTTTATTAGAAAGGGGAAACGAGATTGAAACTAATAAATAAGTGTTTAACAGCAGTGATTATTTTCAGCGTTACAGTTTCACAAGTTATTCCTGTGTTTGCTAAAGAAAAAACTACAGTATCTTCAGCACCATATATAAACGCATATTATGCAGCAGCGATTGATGGACTAAGCCATCGTGTTTTATATGATAAAAATGCAAATTATATTACGCCGATGGCAAGTACTACGAAAATTGTTACAGCATTAGTAGCATTAAATTATGGAAATATAGATGAAAAAGTAACTATTAGTCATAGAGCTGCAAATATACATGGTTCTCAAGTAGGATATAAAGAGAATGAAAGTGTTACTATTAGAGAATTGATATATGGACTCATGCTTAGGAGCGGAAATGATGCAGCTATTGCTCTTGCTGAGTCCAGAGGCGGCACAGTAGAAGAATTTTTGAATGTTATGAATGAGTATGCTGTAGAAATTGGACTTACGAACACTCATTTTGAATCTCCGCATGGTCTTGACAGCGATAATCATTATACCACGGCTTATGACCTAGCATTAGCAGCCAGTAAGGCTAAGGAAAATGAGGAATTTAGTCAAATAGTTGAAGTAAAGGAAATACCAAGACAGCAGTTTTGCTTTTCGAGAGATTACCGTAATATAAATAAGATATTATGGCTATTGCCAGAAGCTAGCGGCATAAAAACGGGGTATACTGGAAAGGCCGGCAAATGTCTTGTAACATCTGTGAAGACACCAGGCAAGGATATGATAATAACGCTAATTAATAGTCCTACAAGATGGAAGGAAACCTGTAAAATATATAAATATGTAAATGAAAACTATGAATATAAAAATTTTCATCCGGCTAATAGCGAAGTTAAGAACTACAAATATAAGAGAAAGAGCTATGTATTAAAAACGTCAGAGGAAATAATTCTTCCGATAAAAAATGGAAGTAATGTTACTGAGAGGCTGGTATTACCTCAAAAATTAGCTCCTAAAATGAATAAAAACTTTGGACTGCTGCAGTTTTATGAAAATAATGAACTTATATATTGCTCTCCATTGAAGTGTGAAAGGATTAAATAATTAGCTAACATATTTGAAAAAAATCATGCAACAAAATCGAATTACACTATATGTTATTAGTGTAGGGATTTTATTGCATGATTTATTTTATTTTTTGGAGGCAGCTTATGAATTATGAAGATATAGATTGTATAGATGCTGGCACAGAATACTGCCCATGCCATCTTGCCGAGGCAGGTGAATGTATATTATGTTCGCAGCTAAGAGGCTGTAATTTTTGCGATTGCGTTAATTGGAAAGGTGTTTGTATATACCAGGAATATAATTCTAATGGGTGCAAGCCAAAGGATCAAAGAAAAAATTATAAGTGTATTGTTGTTAATAAAGATATAATTGGAAACGACATAGTTATATTTACTATTCAGGTTCCACATAATGTATGTCAATCATTAATTTATCCTGGAAGCTATGTATTCATAAGAACATTGGGAACTATGGCATATTATGATTGTCCAATATCTGTTATGGAAGCTGATACTGAAAAAAATTATATAAAGCTTGCCATAGAGATACGGGGTATAAAAACAAAACAGATAAAAGGAATTAACGTGGGAGAAAGTATAATTGTTAGAGCGCCATTTTGGAATGGAATATTTGGTCTTAAAAATATATACATGGCTAAATCAGGTACATCTATTGTTATTGCCAGAGGAATAGGACAGGCACCAATGATACCTGTTTTAAAAAAGCTTAATGCTAATAATAATAAAGTGCTTGTAATTATAGACAGAACTAATAATAATGATGATTTTGTTTCAGAATACCTGAAAAAATATAGATGTGATGTGATAGAAATGAAAACATTAGACAATGGTGAACTCAGCCAGGAATTTAAGGAAAAGCTTCTCTCAATAGTTCAGCAGGAAAAAGTTAATTTAGTCCATTGTGATGGTCCTGATATACTAAATTTAAAAATAAGTGAACTTTTGGGTGAACACATGAAGTTGTCATGTTCAAATAACATTAGAATGTGCTGCGGCGAGGGAGTATGTGGCAGTTGTAGTACAAGATACAAAGGACATAAAGTAAAAAGACTTTGTAAGATGCAGATGACACCGCAGAAGTTATTTGAAGGGAGAAGATTTGTATGAGAGCTATTGTAATAGGAGGAGGCTGGGCAGGAATTGCAGCAGCTATTACTGCCAGATTAGCAGGAGCAGAAGTGGAGATTTTTGAAAAAACTGATATGCTGCTTGGTTTGGGTAACGTTGGAGGAATAATAAGAAACAATGGTCGATATACAGCTTTAGAGGAAATTAAAGCATTGGGTTTAGAAGAACTTGTGGAAATAATTGATGGAAACTGCAGACATAAAAATGTAGACTTTCCAGGTCATAAACATGCTTCACTGTATGATGTAAATAGAATGGAAGTAAAGATTCATAAATATATAGAAAGTATTGGTGTGAAAGTTCACCTTATTTCAAGGGTTGTAGACGCTAATGTACAAGATAAAAAGCTGACATCTATATGTCTGGCAAATGGTGATGTATATGATGGAGATGTTTTTATTGAAACGACAGGTTCTACAGGACCGATGGGTAACTGCTTGAGATATGGTAATGGATGTTCCATGTGCATTTTAAGATGTCCTTCTTTTGGACCAAGAGTAAGCATTACCAGCAGAGTTGGTGTTGAAGACCTTCAAGGTGAGAGAGATGATGATGTGCTTGGTGCATTTAGTGGCTCTTGCAAGCTTGCCAAAGAAAGTCTTTCGCAGGAGATAGTGGATGAACTTAACTCAAAAGGTGTAGTAGTACTTAAAGTTCCTGAAGAGGATGTGGATGTTTCAAAATTAAAGAAGAAGGTTTGTCAGCAGTATGCACTGAAAGAATTTGCTGAGAATGTAGTTTTGTTGGATACGGGTCATGCTAAGCTGATGACATCGTACTATCCTCTTCAAAAGCTAAGAAAAATAAAAGGACTTGAATACGCAAGATACGTAGATCCGTACTCAGGGGGAAAAGGAAATTCAATAAGATATCTATCGGTAGCACCGAGGACTAACGATATGAAGGTAAAAGGAATAGATAATTTATTTGTAGGCGGAGAAAAATCAGGACTATTTGTTGGACATACTGAAGCCGTCGCCAGTGGCTCGCTAGCGGGATATAATGCGGTTTTCCAGGCTTTTGGGCATGCCCCACTGAAACTTCCAAGAACTATAGCAATCGGAGATATTATTGCCTATGCGAATGAGAAAATGGAGACGAAGGAAGGCAGAAGAAATAGGTATACTTTTGCTGGGGCGGAGTATTTTCAGCATATGAAGGAAGTTGGACTATACACGCTGGATGTTAAGGAGATTGAAGAGAGGATTGAGAAGGCTGGACTTAGGGATGTGTTTAAGAAGAAGATTGTTTAGAGATTAGGAGTTAGGAGCTCGCTGAATGTGATATGCTTCCTTCTAGGTAGACAAGTGAAATAATAAAAACTTGTCACTTAGGAGGGAGCTTATTTTATGTCTAAAAGAAAGATATCTGATGAAGAAAAAATATCTGCTGTATTAAAATATCTAGATGGGAAAAGCAGTCAAGGTCGAATTGCTAATGAACTCAGTGTTTGTAAAGCTTCTGTACAAGAATGGATACGTAATTTTGAAGCTATTGGTTGTGATTCTTTTCTTATTAAACAAAACCAAAAGTATTCAAAAGAATTGAAATTGCAGGCAGTACATGATTATCTAAATGGTTTGGGCTCACTGGGTGATATTTGTAAGAAGTATTGTATTCGTTCTAAAAGTAGACTACGACAGTGGATAAAAATGTATAATAGTCATGAAGAGATAAAGTCTTCTAAAACAGGAGGGTGTACTATCATGACTAAAGGTAGAAAAACTACATTTGATGAACGAATTGAAATTGTACAGTATTGTATTGCACATAATCATAATTACGCAGAAACATCAGAAAAATATCAAGTATCTTATCAGCAGGCACGTAACTACACTGTTAAATATGAAACTGATGGAATCGAAGCATTAAAGGATAATCGAGGAAAACAAAAGTCTCTCGAAAAGATGAGTGAATTAGAAAAACTCAGAGCTGAAAATAGGATTTTAAAAGCAGAGAAAGAACGAGCTGAAATGGAGGTATCTTTCTTAAAAAAACTCAAAGAGATAGAGAGGAGGCAGGACTAAGTCTGATTCGCCATGAAGTTATATATCAGGCTATAAAAGAAGAAAATCAAGAATATAAATATCCAATAAGTGCTCTATGTAACCTTGGGAATGTGTCTCGAGCTGCATACTATAAATGGCTACATAGAGAAATACCTGAAGGTGAAACAGAAAATATTCGCATTGCTAGCGAGATTGAAAAAATCCATGAAGAAAGCCCCGATAAAGGATATCGAAGAATCAGAGATGATCTTGAACGATATCATGATATAAAGGCAAATGATAAGCGTGTTTTGCGCATATGCCGCAAACTAGATATAAAATCAACTATTAAGTATTCAAACAACGGCTGCACACGACAGGCAGCAAATCCACAGTATATAGCAGAAAACATACTGAATCGAGAGTTCACAGCTGATGCTCCAAATGAGAAATGGCTTACAGATGTAACAGAATTCCATTATTACATTGGAACAGAAAAGCATAAAGTATATTTAAGTGCAATCTTAGATTTATACGACAGACGCATAGTTGCATATGTTATTCGTAACTCTAATAATAACGCTTTAGTTTTTGACACATTTAGTGCTGCTATTGAGGCTAATCCAGACGCACATCCCCTATTTCACAGTGATAGAGGTTTTCAGTACACAAATCGAGTATTTCACTCAAAGTTGGACGCTGCAGGGATGACACAAAGCATGTCTAGAGTAGCAAAATGTATTGATAATGGTCCAATGGAAGGCTTTTGGGGAATCATCAAGAGGGAAAGATATTACGGAAAGCGATTTGCAAGTAAAGAGTCTGTTATTGAAATGATTGAGAAATATATTGAGTATTATAATAACAACCGACTACAAAGAAATCTTGGTGTATTAACACCAATGGAAAAACATCAAATGTATTTAAAAGTGGCATGAAAACTGCCAGAAGATTACACCTACTGGCAGAAAATATTTTTATTTTTTTAATTGTCTACTTGACGGGGAGCAGTTCAATGTTCTGGGAGAAGGATGTTGGCGGGCTTTTGAAATACAAGTCATGTAAACATATATGTTATATGCTATAATACCATAAAATACATTTTGAAAAGATTAGTTAAAGAGTTATTGCGATATTGTTTATGATTGGAGAAATCTGCAGCCTTAGGTACTAGCGAGTTTGTTAGCATTCTAAAGACTTTTTTGTGAAATTTACACTAAATATTGTAAACATGTTATAATTAAAAAAGGATGGGTTTGTCAAAGTATTTGAGAAAAATTACATGTCTGATGTGCTGTATAATACCAATAAAACTATTTCGTTTTTTATAAAGTGCTGACTTCTTTCAAAGACAGAAAACTGTAATTTTAATGTTTGATTACAGACGATTACTTTGTTATAATGGAGGCCAAGAACATTTACAACTCTTCTTTGTTGTTCGTTGATTTTTAACTTAATTATAACATAGAGTGTATAAATGTTTTTAATTTTTGCACTATAATTATTGGATGCAAAAGCATATTTGTATAGTCTAAGTTTGAATGGCTATTTTAAATACAGGACTAATCATGTACTCATATTTATATTTTGAATGAAAATATAGAATGAAAAAGGGGGGGCGATTTATTTGAGTATTCAATCAGATATTGAAATGTTGGTAATTCAGACAATGGAAGTGTATGCTAAGAGAAATCATTTATTAGCTCATGATGCAAATGAACTGTTCCATAAACATCAAGTATTTGAAAAAATAATTTTGCAACATGAGTATTTGCACCAGATTTCATTTGATGAAGTAATGGAATTTGTGGAAAAATCGCTAAATGAAGAGTCCAAAGAATTGATTTTATTTCATGGAACAGTTTCAGATTTTAAGGATATTAAATTAGGTAAGTCACATAATCGAAGAGATTTCGGAATTGGATTTTATACTACACTTCTTGAGCGACAGGCTAAGGAATGGGCCTATCGTCTTAGTTTGAGAGAAAAGAAGAATACTTATTATGTATATCAATTTGTGTTTGAAGAAAGTGATACATTGAAGATAAAAAGATTTGATTCACTAAACAAAGAGTGGCTTGAATTTATCAAAGAAAATCGCTCGAAAGGTGGATTGCAGCATGATAATGATGTTGTTATTGGACCTGTAGCAGATGATAATACAATGGAGACAGTTCAGCTATATATTGCTAGTATTTTAACAGCAGATGAAGCGGTGAAAAGATTGAAATATAACCAGGTGAATAACCAAGTGTCGTTTCACACAGAAAAGGCGTTATTGAATCTGAAGTTTGTTAGGAGGAGTGTTTATGAGTGATGTAATATATACGTTTAATGGAAAAGATATAACGATGAATGTTTGTATACAGATTCGTGCAGTCATAGATGTATTACAGGAAAGATTAAATATAGATTTTGTGGAAGCAATTGATCAGTTCTATAATTCTGAAACATATTCTACATTGCAGAATACAGAGAATGGACTTTGGGCTGAATCTCCAGAATATATTGCAGATAGATTTTTTGAGGAAACATCAGTTAACGCATAGAGCTTTTGTTGTTATTAATATAGTTAGGCAAAATTAAGCAAACAGAAGCAGAAAATGCTGAAATCTTTTGGTTAAGATATCAAAAATGTAGTGAAAGAGACTAGTTAAAATGTATTTGGGGTACTTTAATAATATTGCTTATATTTGAAAAAAATTGCATCAATGCAGACTATGCAAAAATTACATCTTAATAAAATAGTTAAAATAATATATTTTTAAAAATTATGTTTGTAATGACTGTTTTGTAGTTTACTACAAAATATACATTAATTTAATCAATAAGCTATAATTTGAAGACTTACAGGAACTGAAACTACAACAATTTCAGTTCTTTTAAGTCTTCAAAATACCTCCTAGAAATCTGATAATCCCCTCTTTTCCAATGATCCAAACTGGAAGCATCAATTCCAATCATTCTAGCCAGTTTTCTTAATCCATATTTCTCAACAAGTGGCTTCAATTTTTCTTCCTGATCAAGGACAAACCTATAATAATCATCGCAAAGAATATCTTTATCTAGTACAGTTAGCAGCTTAAGCAAAGTAGGTCTTAAAATCTTATCTCGATAGCCAGCTTCAACTTCATTTATAACAGAGCGGCTAATGCCAACCTTCTTTGCCAGTTCTACCTGAGACATGCCAGTCAGCATTCTTGCCTTCTTAAGTCTCTGAGCCAAGTTATTGCAAGGTATATCAGTATATTGTAATAACTTCCAATTTGCCGCAATTTGGACCACCATGCTGAAGCTGTTACAAGCGGCTTTCTAGCAGGATATAATATGGCTTTACAGGCTTTTGGACATGCCTCACTTACAGCAATAGGTGATATTATAGCCTATGCAAACGAGAAGATGGAAACTAAGGAAGGCAGAAGAAATAGATATACTTTTGCTTGAGCTGAGTATTTTCAGCGTATGAAGGAAATTGGGTTAGGGAGTAGAATAGAGGAGCTCGCTGATGTTCTGGATTAGTTAATTGAAATATACGTTATAATTGTATAAAGATGATTTGAAATTAGAAATTTTATACACGGGGATGCTAGCGAGCTTTGATTATTTGTCAGTAAAAATAGTTGTGTACAGTCATAGAAAATATTGTTATAACACCATTACATGATTATTAAAATAAATAAGTCTTAAAGAAGCTTTTTTATAGAGCCATCTGCAGTTTAAATAACATTATTTTTTTAAACTGTTAAGAATTTTTTGACTACACGAATACTTCCAATAGAAGTTAAAACCATTCCAATAGGTATAAAGATTAATGATATAGTTGTGAAAATAAAAGATGGAGCTATAAAACTAATGGAAGTTGTTGAAATAAAAGAATTCATTTGTTTGTATACAAAAATATATAAAAAGTAAATTGCTATTACTGCTGACACTGATCCTACAAATCCAATTATTATTCCTTCAAAAATAAATGGTAATTTAATAAAACAATCTGTTGCACCAAGATATTGCATTATATTAATTTCAGTAACTCTTGGATATATAGCAAGTTTCAACGTATATTTAATTAAAAAAAATGTTGCTATAATAAGTATAAGGAAAAGTATAAATCCTATCAATTGAATTAATTTAATTATTATTGAAATTTTTGCTGGAACACATTGAAAGATGTTAATTTTATCTATACCTTGTAACCCATTAAGCTTAGTGGTTATTTTCGATACATCATTTGCTTCGGTTACTTTAATTATGTAAGATGCTGATAGTGGAATATTATTTTCAAAAACAACATCATTTACAATGTGTGCTGTTCTTATTTTCATATATATGTCTTGTTTATCAGTAGTCTTTATATTATTTTCTAAAGTGACTTGTATTTCGAATTGGGAATAGATACCTATGATTGTCCTTTTAACATTCAATATGCATAGTACATATAGTGCTAAAATAAAGACAGTTAACATTATAGTGATAATAGAGGCAATACTAGTAGTGGCATTATTCCTAAGATTTTTTGGAGCATCTTTCAAAAGTGAATTTAAAGTTCTTATCTTCATAATTATAAATAATCCTTTCTTTATATCCTGTTAACAGCAAATTTTTATATTAATAAATATTTTTTTATAG
>NZ_MZGV01000009.1 GCF_002029235.1 Clostridium oryzae | reverse complement strand
AATATAATATCATAAGACATATTATCATGCAATAGTAAACTCCAAAATATATTTAAATATGTTTATATATGTTTATTAATAGTATATTTTATTATTTATCACGTTTTATCTTTCATTTACTCAATATTTTATTATTTTATGTGTTTCTATCTACTTGATAAATATTATCATTTGTTCTAGTTCATCATTAGAAAATTCATTTTTACAAGAAAACCATTCTTTATTTTTATAATAGAAGTTGCATATACCAATATATCCATATTCGTTTTTATAGAATATTTTTACATTTGTTTCTGTACGCTTTATATTTAAGATTAATAATTTTCCTACATTGTAATGCAGATAATGTTCCCATTGCTTTTGTACCTCTTTAGGTAAACTTTCAAGTGTAATCATTATTTTCCACCCCCTCTATCTTATTTTAAAATTTTAGATAGCAAATCTATCTTGTTATGCGTTTTAATTAAATCTTCTATATTTAATTGAATATACTTACGTGTAGTTTGAATCGAACTATGTCCTAAAATCTTTTGTAATGTAAACACATCCATACCGTTTTTAATAGCATTTACAGCCATTGCATGACGGAAAACATGAGGAGTGGCTCTGTGCGTAATTCCCGCTTTCTTACCATACTTGCCAAAGTTTTTAATAACTACATCATGGTCAATTTTTTCACCTGTTTGGCTGCTTAAAAACACATATTCGCTATTATTGTCTTTACTAATTTGTATCATCTGTTTTAGTAGATTTATGCTATCTTTAGATAGAGGTAATTCCCTATAAATTCTTGTTTTTGCAGTAATACCATTAACTTTTAAAATCCTATTTTTTACATCTATATCTTCGATTTTTACATTAGATAACTCTTGTATCCTTATTCCACAATCTAACATTATAATTAACATGGTAAAATCTCTTAATCCCGCATAAGTTCCAGTATCAATCACATTAATTATTTTCTTTATTTCCGTATTATTAAGAGGTTGTATTGTATCTATAGGCACTTTAACTTTCTTTAAACATAGAGAATAGTTTTCATTGGTATATTTCTTTTCATATAACCAGTTTAAATAGCATTTTAGCGTAGAAATTCTTAGGTTTACTGTACATGGTTTATATTGTTTAGCTACAATCATATAGGACAAATAGTCTTTAAATAATTTACTGTCAATGAGGTAACGGTCTTTGCTAGACCGTATCTCTTCATTAATATATACTTTAAAAAAATTAATATGGTCACTGTAATCTTTTAAAGTCCTAGAACTTAGACGTTCCAGTTGTTTATCAACTATAAAATCATTGTAAATTTTAAAGAAATCTGTTATAGATATGCTTTTTTCCTTTAGACGGTCTAAAAGAGCATCTGGTCTAAGACCGTTGGAATTGTTTAATTTTATTTTTGCTTTAGGCATTGAAAACACTCACTTTCCACTATAATTTATTAGAAAATGAGATAGATTTTGGGGAAACGTTCCAATAAAAAAATACTATGCCTTAGACTATAATAAATATAATCTAAAACATAGTATTCTCAACATTTCGTTGAACTTTGGCAGGGGTACAGCGACTCGAACGCTGAACCTACGGTTTTGGAGACCGCCACTCTACCAATTGAGCCATACCCCTTCGTGACAAAGACTATTATATCTGATATTCATAGAAATTGCAATAACTTTTTTTATTATATAGACATAAAATATCTTTTATGTACAACAACTATCTATTAACCAATTTATTCGCTCTCTTCACTAATGGCCTGGTTAATTGCTTCATAATTTTTATCCAAAAGCTCAATATAATCTGAATCATAAGAATAATTCTGAACTTTAATTCTTTTCATTTTATACTTATTAATTAACTCCCTGCAGTTTTCTGGTAAAGTAACACCATCAGTTAAAAATATTATACTCTTTTCATCTGAAGTCGCTTGATCTAAATCTTCCTCTATGTCCAATTTATCTGTATCTTCGTAAACCTTCACAAGTTTAATCCCGAGACCTTGAGCTAAGTAATCAAATGTATCTCCAAATGTAACAAATACAGTCTTATCAATTAATTCATTATTATCGTCTGCACTTTTTTGAAGCTCAGATAACTCTTTCATATTTTCATTGAAATTTGTTTCATATATTTTTCTATTTTGAGGATCCTTCTCCTGAATAGCATTTTTTATATTTGACATTAGAATTTTATAATTACTAGGGTTCATCCAATAATATGGATTATCAGTTATTGTAGCATCGCCATATTCAACAGGATTCTCTAGTTTTACAATTTTTGTACCTCTAGAACCGTTTACGCTGGTTACCCTGCCATTCTTTATATCTCCTAAAAAATCATTTATCCATGGCTCAAAATCGGCACCAAAATATATAAATAAGTCCTTATTAGCTATATTGTTTAATGCATCCTCAGTATATTCATAAGACCATTGTTCGTTTTCAGTCAACAACATGTAATCTACGTCATGGTTTTCTTTTACTATATCCTTAGTCATATAATACAATAACTTATTTGTAGTTATTATGCTTAAATTCTCCGTCGTGTTCACCTTAGGTTTTACTTTAGGTTTAGTGTCTTCATTCGTGGTAATACTACAACCTGTTAGAGATAATGCCAAAAATAGTATTATACAAATGTATTTTTTCAAAATATCACCTCTTTCGAAGCATCACTCAATTATCCATTATATATCATAATTGAAAATAAAGAAATACTGTCTCATTTTTTACACTACAGCCTTCTATTTTTTGTATATATACAGTAGATTTATTTCATATTAGTAAGAGCATTAACACATGTAAATTATTAGCTTACTTCCCTTTTTACTTATTTTGATATAGAATAATGTTGTATATTTGTGTTTAACATAATTATATTATGTTGAAGTAATATTGCTTATACTAAGTTAATACGATTTACAGGAGGATACTATGTTGCAATTTATAATAGATAATCTTAATCAAACTCTGCTGCTAGGTAAAATGATTGGTGAAAGAGTACAGGCAGGAGACATAATATGCCTTACAGGAGATTTAGGTACCGGTAAAACACATCTTACCAAGGGAATAGCTGAAGGTCTAGGCATCCATGATCAAATCACTAGTCCTACTTTTACTATCGTAAACGAATATAACAGTGGTAGGTTAAAGCTCAACCATTTTGATGTTTATAGAGTTAATGATGAAGAAGAAGTATTAAATATAGGATTTGACGAATATATTTTTAGCGATGCAGTGTCAGTCATTGAATGGGCTAATTATATAGATAGTCTTATTCCTGAAGAATCTATGCATATTTATATAACAAAACTGATGGAAAAGGGCGAAAATTTTAGAAAAATAGCAATAGATTATGCTGATAAACGATATGATTATATAAAGGAGATAGAGCTATGATAATACTTTCCGTTGATACTTCTACTGAATCCGCCAGCTGTGCCGTTTTAGATGATGAGAAACTTTTAGGAGAAACCTCTTTTAATTACAAGAAACAGCATTCAGTTATACTTATGGATATGATAGAAGATTTACTTTCAAAACTACATATAGATATTTCTGAAATAGATGGTTTTGTTGTGTCTAAAGGTCCAGGATCTTTCACCGGACTCAGAATAGGCATGGCTGCAGTAAAAGGACTTGCCTTTGGCTGTAATAAACCGCTTTTATCCATATCTACATTGGATTCCTTGGCATTTAATATGGCCTTCTCTGAAGGCATAATATGCCCTATAATGGATGCACTTAGAAATAACGTTTATACCGGCCTATATAATTTTAATGGTGAAGTTTTAAATAAAATAACCGATAATATTGTAGTTTCTATAGATGAACTTGCAGCTATGTTAAGTTCTGAGGGTAAAGCTGTATATTTTGTGGGAGATGGCATTTATAAGTTTAAGGATTTCTTTAAGGAGAAGCTTTCAAACTGTTATTTTGCACCAACTCACCTGAATATAGCTAAAGCAGCTTCCTTAGGGGAGCTAGGATTGAAGTTGCTTGAAGCTGGAGTGAGCGAAGATTTAAACACATGCACTCCTATATATCTTAGAAAATCTCAAGCCGAGAGAGAATATGATAAGAAAATGAGGTTATTAGAAAATGGACACTGTTGAAATTCTACCAATTAACAGTAAACATTTAGATGGAGTATTAGCTATAAGTAAACTAAGCTTTGCCACAAGCTGGAGCAGAGAGTCCTTTGAAAGTGAGCTTACCAATCAGCACGCAACTTATTTTGTTGCAGTTGTGGATGGTTTTGTTGCTGCTTTCGGAGGAATGTGGATAATAGTTGATGAAGCTCATATAACTAATATAGCTGTTCATCCTGAATTTAGATCCTGCCACATTGGCACGAAAATATTAAGCGCACTGATAGATAAATGTAAAATGAGCGGCATAGCAGGCATGACTTTAGAAGTAAGAACATCAAATTATATTGCTCAGAAACTTTATTCCAACTTCGGTTTTCAGGTTGAAGGTGTAAGAAAAGCCTACTACGCTGATAATAAAGAAGATGCTCTAATTATGTGGAAAAGGGACTTCTAGAAAAAAAAGATAGCAGCATCCAGCTATTAATCCCTTTCGTTATTAAAACTAAAAAGGCGTGTAATAACAGAAGATTTTAGCCTTCTGTTATTACACGCCTTTAGACTAGCTTTATATTTCTAACATTTTATTTTTCTTCTGCTTATTCCTTAAAGCTTTTTCTTTATCATATTAATTCTGATTGACACTTTTCATGTTATTTTTTGTTTCTATATGCATTGCAATACTTACTCTCTTATATACAATAAAGGTTATTACTGATACCATAACTGCCTTAATTAAATTAAATGGTACAACTCCAGTTAATACATAGTTCATAATCCATGCTGGTTTCTGGCCAGGCATAAATAGCGGAATCAGTAAGAAATAGTTCGCTATTGCACCTACAACAGCCATTGTAACAGCACCAATTGCCATTCCTATAATTGCATTTTTCTTAGTTCTATTCTTAGAATATAAAATTCCTGCTGGTACAACTAATGCACAACCCATTATAAAGTTAGCAAGCTGTCCTATACCAGCTGTAGCTGTACCCTTTATTAAGGTTATCGCTATATTTTTTACAAGCTCCATTACTACTCCTGCTAAAGGACCGAAAGCAAACGTTCCTATCAGGATAGGCAATTCACTAAAATCCGTAGTTAACCACGGAAATGCTGGTAAAATAGGAAAATCAAAGTACATAAGCACCACTGCTATTGCTGAAAATAAAGACATTTTAACCAACGTGCTTGTTTTTACTGAAACATTTGTCAATTTTAATTCCTCCTCGTATTTTCATACATCCTCAAGGAGCACTATATGTGTTGATGTTCTAAAAACTTTTGGCGCCGTTAAAGTTTAACAAAACAAAAGCCCTAACAAAAAGTCAGGGCATAAATTCAACACACATATACCTTCTTCCATCCAGACTATACTGTCGGCTTCGGAATCTAACCGAATCTGCCAATTATGGCTCGCGGGCTTTACCGCCGGTAGGGACTCACACCCTGCCCTGAAGATAACTATTCTTTTTTCGTGTATATTATATAATACAAATTCAATATTTGCAATACTATTTAGCTATATTTTCATAGTTAATGATATTCTCTTTCGTTTTTCATCCACATCAAGAACTTTAACTTCAACTATGTCTCCAACTTTTACAATATCTAATGGATGTTTTACAAATTTATCTGCCATCTGACTTTTATGTACAAGGCCATCCTGGTGAACTCCAATATCTACAAAAGCTCCAAAATCAGAAACATTCCTTACCGTACCCTTAAGCAGCATTCCAGGTTTAAGCTGAGTTATATCAATAACTCCTGTTTTAAATATAGGTCTAGGTAATTCTTCCCTTGGATCTCTTCCTGGCTTCTTAAGCTCTTTGGCTATGTCTTGAAGAGTAGGCACTCCTATGCCCACCTCGTCAGCCAGCTTTTGAACACCTTTTTCTTTTACTCTCCCTTCAATGTCAGGTAAACCTCTGCTCACTTGATCTAAATCATAGTTGAGCAATCTAATAAGCTTTTCTGCTGCATTGTAGGATTCCGGATGCACAGCAGTGTTATCCAGAGGTTCATCACTTTCCATAACCCTCAAAAAACCAGCACATTGTTCATAGGCCTTTTGTCCAAGTCTTTTTACCTTAAGTAATTCCTTTCTGCTTCTAAACTTTCCATTCTCTTCTCTATAAGCAACTATGTTTTGAGCTATTGAGCTGTTTATACCAGATATATACGAAAGCAAAGATGCGGTAGCAACATTTAAATCAACGCCCACATTATTTACACAGTCCTCCACTATTCCCTTTAATGATTCATCTAATTTTTTCTGTCCTACATCATGCTGATATTGACCTACTCCTATAGATTTAGGATCAATTTTAACCAATTCAGCAAGGGGATCCTGAAGTCTTCTTCCAATAGATATTGCACCTCTGATTGTAACGTCCAAATCAGGATATTCTTTAGAAGCTAATTCTGAAGCGGAATATACTGAAGCACCAGCTTCTGATACAACTACATAATAAAGATCTAAGCCTTTTTCCTCTTTAACCTCTTTTATGAGCCTTGCGATAACCTCTTCAGATTCCCTGCTGGCAGTCCCATTCCCCAGTGATATAACCTGCACACCATATTTATATACAAGGCTCTTTAACGTCTTTATAGAGCCTTCTACATCGTTCTGAGGTGCTGTTGCATATATTGTTGCTTTGTCGGTAAATTTACCAGTATCATCTAATACAGCTACCTTACATCCTGTCCTAAAGCCTGGATCATATCCCATAACTATCTTACCTTTTATAGGCGATTGCATTAACAGAGCTTTTAAATTTGCCTTAAATATATCTACAGCTCCATTTTCTCCTTTTTCAGTAAGTTCAGCTCTTATCTCTCTTTCAATAGATGGGAATATCAGTCTCTTAAATGAATCCTCAACACTCTTAACTATGTACTTGTCTGTATAATCATTACCTTTCATACATCTCTTTTTTAGATATTCTAACACCTTATTATCATCTATTATCAATTTCACATTAAGAATCTTCTCTTTTTCTCCACGATTAATAGCTAATATTCTATGCGATGGTAACGTCTTAACAGCTTCTTTATAATCATAATACATTTCATATGGAGTTGGCTCTTCACTTTCACCACGGGTTTCAATAATGCCTTCCTTAAATGCATAGCTTCTTACCCATTTTCTAAATTCAGCCTCATCTGATATGTTTTCACTGATTATATCCATAGCGCCTTGAAGAGCATCTTCTACACTAGTCACACCTTTTTCTTCGCTTACGAATGTTGCTGCATAGGATTCTATAGGCTCATTACTATCACCAGAGTATATCCTGTCCGCTAAGTCTTTTAGTCCTTTTTCCTGGGCAATTATAGCTCTTGTTCTCTTCTTAGGTTTATATGGCCTATATATATCTTCAATTTCTGTTAATGAATCTGCATTTGTAATACTTGCTTTTATATCTTCTGTTAATTTACCTTGTTCCTCTATTAGTCTTATAACATCTTGTTTTCTTTCTTGAAGATTTCTAAGATATTGAAGTCTTTCTGAAAATTTTCTCAGAATCTGATCATCAAGTCCGCCAGTTCTTTCTTTTCTGTACCTGGCAATAAAAGGCACAGTGTTCCCTTCATCTAGAAGAGAAACAACGTTTTCAACCTGTTTAAGGCTTATATTAAGCTCTTCCGCTAATGTTCCCTCAATATTTTTCATATCTATTCTACCTCCAAAATCTTTTGCTAAGCCTTTATTTATTATACGTTAATACGCTTATCTATTTCAAGGAAATTAAGTACATCACATCTAAAGCAATACTTCTGAAACTTTTTAATTCATCTCTTATAGATTTTAGTTATGATATATCCCCTCATATCATATTAATTAAATAAATATCATTATTCGATAAGAGGTTAACTAAAATGAAAAAAACTTTTATTATATCAATTGTATTTGTTCTAATACTAGCAATGGGTTTAGGCATATACGGCATAACCCATCAAGGAAATTTCAGTGCTGCACAAGTGAAAAATACTGCTTCCTACCTATCCTCCTCAGACTTTGACGGAAGATTGTGCGGTACTATGGGGAACATTCAGGCAGAAGAGTTTATAAAAAACTGGTTCAAGGTAAACAAATTAAAATCCTTCAAAGGTACATATATGCAAAAATTCTATGTGTCTTATCCAAAAAAGATAGCCGGCAAGCCATACTTAAGAGTCGTGGATAAAAATTCTGCTGTTGTAAAAGATTTTATCTACGGAAAAGATTATAAAGAGGATATGCTTAATTTCAAAGAGCATAGCTTTAAGATAAGCAAAAAGCAGGTAATAAATAAATCCTCCTCTTCAATACATATTGTACAGAATAATAATTCATTTTTAATCTATCATGGCAACAATAAAAAGTCTCTTGAAATGAGAAGTTCCTTTTTCAGTGACTCAAATATCAGTATGTGCATTCTTGTTTCTAAAAACACTATAAGCAAACTAAATAAATATATTGACCAAGGATACTATATCGAGTGCTTTATTCCCATGGAAAACTCCAGGACCGCTGCCGAAAATGTTATGGGCTATATACAAGGAAAAAATAGAAATAAGGACCCTTTAATAATTTCGGCGCATTTTGATCATTTAGGCATGGATCTAAACAACAACATATACTATGGAGCACTAGATAATGCTTCCGGTACTGCCTTTATGTTAGAATTAGTCAAGTATGTAACTTCTCTCGGTACACCTGACAGAAGTATATTGTTTATAGGCTTTAACGCCGAAGAATTCGGTTGTTTAGGATCAAAAGCATTTGTAAAAAAGTATAAATCAAATATTAAGGATAGTACCGTATTTAACTTTGATATGATCGGAAGCAATAATTACCCCTTATGTATCATGGGAAGTGAATCGGATAGCTCTAAAACAAGTCTAATAAAATCTACTGCAGAAACCTGCACAAATAAGAAAGTGTACTATAATTATATTTTTGCCGACTCTAGCGACCACGAATATTTCAGGAAAAATAATATAGATGCTATAACATTTTGTGACAATGATACAAGCAAAATACATACACTTTCGGATAAAGCTGAAAATATAGATGTTTCTGCTATTAATAGGTGCTTCAAAATTATTTCAAGGGAAATTATCCGATATTCCTATAACAATGATCCTCTTAAATTGTATTGCAACCAAATTTTCATGTATTCATTTCTAGGTTTATGCGGAATATTTACTTTTCTCATGGTATATAAACGAAAATAAAAAATGGTTACACCCTATGTCGGGTAATTCCGCTGCGTTAAGCAATTTCACCGCATCTTTTAGTCAAATTTCCTAATGGCTCATAACTCGGCTGCGCCTCAAACAATTCGCCATCTTAACGTAAATTTGCCTAAAAGACACGGATAATTGCTAAACTCACTCCAAATGCCTCCGTCGGATGTAACCATTTTTAATGCCCTAACTCTTAATATTAACAAGATGCTTTTATTATACTGCTTCTGTTGCCTTCTTATCTTAATTCTCTAATTTCAAAATATATTACTGTTTCTTGTTAACTTCTTCGTAAACACGTTGTATCGTTTTTTCATTTAATAACCACCTTTTCTCTTATTTAGTGGTGTATCTTAATTTTGATTAAAAGTTATCCCCAATTGGAAAAAATCATAAATTCCTATAGAATGAAAAAGGGTAGGAAGTGATTTCCGTCGGCTGAAAAATGCCTTCTCCAACCACTTCCTACCCTATGCTGACTCTATGCATTTACAAAATATTATTTTCTATATTTCTTCTCACAAATTATTTTTCTTGTTTATTTATTTTTTATTATATTGCTGCTGTTATCTTATTCTCTTAATTTAATAACTTCAAAATACATTATGTAACGCTTTTTTAATTTTAATCTAAGGGAATAAGCAGATTTAAATTTCCAAATCTATTTACTGCTCTCTTTTAAATATTCATTTATAAATAAATCTATATCTCCGTCCATGACAGCTGTAACATTCCCATTTTCAGCACCGGTTCTATGATCCTTAACCATGGTGTACGGCTGAAAAACATAAGAACGTATCTGACTTCCCCAGCCTATATCCTTCAAATCTCCTGTAAGATCTTCTACCTTTTCCTTATGAGCTCTCTCCATAAGTTCTATAAGTTTAGCCTTTAACATTCTCATAGCTTCTTCTTTATTTGCATGCTGGCTTCTTTCGTTTTGGCACTGAACCACTATACCTGTAGCTAAATGTGTTATTCTTATAGCGGACTCTGTTTTGTTTACATATTGCCCTCCAGCACCGCCAGCTCTAAAGGTATCAACTCTTATATCCTCAGGTCGTATTTCTATATCCTGACTTTCTGTAAGCTCCGGAAGTACTTCAAAGGATGCAAAAGACGTCTGCCTTTTTCCATTAGCATTAAAAGGAGAAATTCTCACTAAACGATGGATACCCTTTTCTGCCTTCAAATATCCATACGCATATTCACCAATAACTTTAAATGTAACTGTCTTAATCCCTGCTTCATCTCCAGCAAGATAGTCTACAGTTTCAACCTTAAAACCTTTTTTATCACACCACCTAGTATACATTCTGAGCATCATTTCAGTCCAGTCTTGTGCATCTGTTCCCCCAGCACCAGCATGAAGTGTGCATATTGCATTGTCTGCATCATACTCACCAGATAGAAGCGTTTCTATTCTAAAACTCTCTATTTCAAAATTTAATTCAGCTATGCTTTGAAGCAATTCTTGTGTTTCTTGCTCATCCTCCGAATCGGCAAGCAACTCTAACATTACCTCAGCATCTTCTAAACCATGAAATATAGTATTCAGCCTTTCAAGTTTAGCTTTCATAATTTTGCTCTTCTGTGTTATCTCCTGAGCCTTGTTAACATCATTCCAAAAGTCTGGCTGCTGCATATAATTATCTAATTCTTCTATTTTAATCTTCAGATTATCCGGGTCAAAGAGAAACCCTGATTTCTTCCAATGTTTCTTTCAACATGTTAATAGAGTTTAATGCTTCTTCTAATTTCATTAACATCATTTATCCCACCTTATAAAATTGTTAAGGGTTTCCTATGGGAAACCCTTTTAGCTAAAATACTCTTAAGCCATTCTTCCGCAACAGTTTTTATACTTTTTACCGCTTCCACAAGGACAAGGATCATTTCTGCCTACTTTCTTTTCCTTCCTAATAGGCTCCTTCTTTGTGGTATCACCATCATAACTTGTTGCAGTTTCTTTTACTACTCTTTCTCTTTCTGGTGCTTTTTCAATTTCTACATGATATAGGAATTTTACAGTATCAGTCTTTATTGAATTTATCATTTCATCAAACATATCACTGCCTTCAAACTGATATGCCTGTGTAGGATCTTGCTGCTTATAGGCTCTAAGTCCTATACCCTGTTTTAAATGTTCCATATTATCTATATGATCCATCCACTTTGTGTCTACAACTCTTAATAATACTACTCTCTCTATTTCTCTAAACTCTTCTTCTCCGAAATCCTCTTCCTTCTTTTTATATTGGCTGCTAGCTATCTCATGAAGCTTTTCCTTTATCTCGTCATTAGACATAAGAGAAAGTTCCTTAGCCGTGACGCTTTCTTTAAATTCACATATATCATCCAGATAATCGAGAAGTTTTTCAACATCCTGCTCTATGTCTTCTTCTATACCAGAAAGATGAGAATCTACCGCAGAATTAATTACTTCTTTTATCATGTTCTGAACCTGCTCTTTTAAGTCCTCACCTTCAAGTACTTCACTTCTTTGCTTATATATTATTTCTCTCTGTTGATTCATTACATCATCGTATCCAAGCAAAGTCTTTCTTATATCGAAGTTATTTCCTTCTACCTTCTTCTGTGCATTTTCTATGGCAGAAGTTACCATCTTACTTTCTATTGCTTCATCTTCTTGAAGTCCTAATCTTCCAACTATGCTTTGCAGTTTTTCAGATCCAAATATTCTCATCAAATCATCTTCAAGTGATATATAGAATCTTGATGAACCTGGGTCTCCCTGTCTACCCGCACGTCCTCTTAACTGATTATCTATACGTCTAGACTCATGTCTTTCAGTACCAATAATCTTAAGGCCTCCTATCTCTGTTACTCCCTCTCCAAGCTTTATATCAGTACCACGGCCGGCCATGTTAGTAGCTATGGTAACCATTCCTTTTTCACCAGCATGACTGATTATTTCAGCTTCTTGTTCATGATATTTAGCATTTAATACCTGATGTGGTACGCCTTTTTTCTTAAGTAGCGAAGAAAGTAACTCGGATTTTTCAATACTAACCGTACCAACAAGTATTGGTTGTTCAGTTTTATTTGTATCGACAATTTCTTCAACTATCGCATTAAACTTTCCTGTTTCTGTTTTGTATATAACATCAGGATAATCTATTCTTGCAACCGGCATATGAGTTGGTATAACGACAACATCTAAGCCGTATATTTCTCTGAATTCATTTTCTTCTGTCTGCGCTGTACCTGTCATACCTGAAAGTTTCTCATACATTCTAAAATAGTTCTGGAATGTTATAGTTGCTAGAGTCTTTGATTCTCTCTGAACATTTACTCCTTCTTTAGCTTCTATAGCTTGATGTAATCCGTCACTATATCTTCGGCCTTCCATAAGTCTTCCAGTAAATTCATCGACTATTACTACCTCGCCATCTTTTATCATGTAGTCTTTGTCTCTTTTCATCATATAGTTTGCTTTAAGTGCCTGTGCTACATGATGTTGTAGTTCCATATGAGAAGGATCAGCGTAATTCTCAAGCTTAAAGAATTTTTCCGCTTTCTCAACACCATCATCTGTAAGAATAACTGAATTAACTTTTTCATCTACCTTGAAGTCAGTTTCTTCTTTTAATGTCTTAACAAAGAAATCGGCAACCTTATAAAAATCTGTAGATTTCTCTCCTTGACCAGATATAATAAGAGGAGTTCTAGCTTCATCGATAAGTATTGAGTCGACCTCATCTACTATGGCAAAATTAAGAGGTCTCTGTACTCTCTCTTCCTTATATATAACCATGTTATCTCTAAGATAATCAAAACCAAATTCGTTATTAGTTCCATATGTTATGTCAGAACCATAAGCTTCTTTTCTCTCATCAGAATCTAAATCGTGTACAATAACTCCAACAGTAAGTCCAAGGAATTCAAAAATTTGTCCCATCCACTCTCTATCTCTTTTAGCAAGATAGTCATTTACTGTTACGATATGCACACCTTTTCCAGTAAGTCCATTTAGATAAGCAGGAAGTGTAGCCACTAATGTTTTACCTTCGCCTGTCTTCATTTCCGAAATTCTACCCTGATGAAGTACGACTCCACCTATAAGCTGTTCTCTAAAATGCTTAAGACCTATAGTTCTGCTAGATGCTTCTCTAACAACTGCGAAAGCTTCAGGTAAAATGTCATTGAGTGTTTCACCACTAGCTAATCTTTCCTTAAACTCATCAGTTTTTGCTCTAAGCTCTTCATCAGAAAGCTTTTGCATATCTCCATCCAGAGCATCTATCTTATTAACTATAGGAATTATCCTCTTAACTTCCCTTTCACTGTAGCTACCAAATATTTTTCTAATTAGTCCCATGCTTTCTTCATCCTCACAATTCTATTTTATGATTAATGATATTTAGTTTTTAATTTTTCAACAGAAAAACTATTCCATTTGGATTATTTTGTAAAACCTTTTATCATAAATCATTCCTATTATATCATTTAATTATTATTAATTTCAACTTAATGACTTAAACAAAAAGTTAATTTCAAAAAATTAATTAAAATTAAAGAGTACCCTCAGGTACTCTTTATAAATTTCCTTACAAACTCTTTAATATTCTGGTTCAATAAGACCATAATTTCCGTCTTTTCTTTTATACACTACGTTCAACTCTCCATTATCCGAATCTTCATAAACAAAGAAGTTATGTCCAAGCATATCCATCTGTAGGACAGCTTCCTCTACACACATCGGCTTAATTGCAAACTTTTTAGTTTTAACTATTTTAGGTTCATAACTCTCCTTATCACTTATTTCATTTATAAATTGAAATCTCAAAGAATCACCATGGGTTCTTCTCTGAAGCCTTGTTTTTTGCTTTCGTATCTGTCTTTCTAATTTATCCACAACTAAATCTAAAGACGAGTACATATCATCATTATCTTCTTCCCCTCTTAATATTATACCGTTAAATGGTATCGTTACCTCCACGATATGCCTGTTCTTTTGAACACTTAATGTCACATGAGCCTCCACTTCTGGATTGAAGTACTTTTCTAATTTAGCAATCTTCTTTTCAGAAGCACTTCTTAATGCCTCCGTCAATTCAATGTTTTTAGCACTTACTGTTATTTTCATAATTCCAGCCCCTTTCCTTCACTTAGGTAACTATTTTATTCAAAGAGGAAAAAACTACCTAGAATATTCTAATACTATGATTATATTTTGCTATGTAGTTTTTTATGTCTTTATAATATTCTAATACCAATTTATCATAAACTCAACATTAATATATTGAATTTACAAAATATTTAGTATATTTATATTTCTACTGCTTGCTTTTTCTCTTATTCTTTAATTAAACATAGTAAATATCACATTTGCTTTTTTATTTTTTAGCATTATAAGGTTTACAAAAAATATTTATTTCATTATAATACTATAATTTCTACATTTTTTGATAGCTATAATTTATAGGATATATCTATCCATTTACCGTCTGTAAGTGTTATTGCGTCGTTTGGATTAACAGCTATTAGTAAATTTTTCAACCCAGCAGACGTATAAAAATGAGATTTCTGTTTTAATGAACTATCAAAGTAAATCTCTGTAGACTTTATAAGTTCAGCTAGATTTATATTTTCTCTTGAAAAACCCAATTCTGTGTGAATCTCTGTTCTACTAAGCTGCCTAGGAGTAGTCTTGAACTTATCAATAAATTTCTCATAGCTTATTCTAACTTTTTCCTCCATAATTATAGTTATATAATTAGAACCTATTCTAAATACTGAAGGCTTAGTTACACATATTTGAGAATCATTGCTCTCTTCCATTGGATTTATTATAAAACATTCTATACCCTTCTTTAAAAAAAGATTTACCACATTGCTAATGCTCATATTTTGCTAATGCTCCTCTCTATTTGCTTTTTTACAAAATAAAAAAGCCATCTTTCAAATAGAGAGATGACTTAAATAAATGATTATAAACCATTCATTTGCTCTCCCTCATCTCTCAAAACTAAATTTGCAGGATTTAGCACCTTCTACGCTAATGAAACGCAGTGGTTGCTGAAACTTCATCGGGCCAGCCCCTCCATCTCTCTTGATAAGGAAATTACCAATTTAATTTATATAAGTTGCAATAAAGTTCTTCCTTTATGGCTTCTAAAATATCACTGCTGAATCGGTTCGACCCTAGGATCTTTTAAAAGTCAGAATGTATTAGAACTTTCACAACTTATTTATATTCTTGCTAACAAGTTTTAATGCTTATATTATAGAAACTCTTTAATTATTTTGTCAATACATTTTCGCTCTTATCTTCCATATAATAAAAGGAGTTATCAGCAATTGTATTTCCTGTACTCTCTATCTGCTTCTCAATCGCTTCTTGCATAATATAATTTACCATCTGAGACATATAGTTATTGCTTCCGCCGAAATAGCTGTCACTATCCGATTCAGTACTTTCATCATCATTACTTCCGATACTACCATAACTTTGTAATTGATTTTGTAACCCAGTCAGTTGTAACAATTGTAATAAATCCTCCGAATTACTGCCTGAAACTAAATCAGAACTGTCCTTCAAATTTGATGATGTATTGGTTAAATTACTTTGTCCTGTTATATTCCCCAACAACTTTTCAAACGTACTATTTGTGTCAGATGAGGAATAAATATTATTGTTGTTTATACCATATAGCTTCTGCAGATAATCTAATTGAGATATAGAACTTACGCTCATTTTTTCGCCCCCTTTCTTTTATAATACCTAAATATATCACTTTTTTATGACAGTTTTATGACAAAATGTAAAATAAGTGGTATTTTATCCAAAACCACCTTCTCATTACTTCGTATGCTTTAATTACACTTTTTTTCAATACGTAGAATATCTTCTTAATAGCTTAATATAGCTCTTAACTCTAATACGCCTCAAACACTGCCAAAATCCTAACGAAAATTTGCATAAATTTGCTGACAATTGCTAAATTCACTCTATATCTCCGTTGGTTAAAGGCCTAAATGGCCTTTAACGGGTTATCTGCGAATGATAATGAGCGTGCTTAGATAACCCCGACTGTAAACATTTCCTATACCCTAACTCTTAATATTAACAAAATACTATCATTTTATTGCTTCTGTTGCCTTATTCTCTTCTTAAGACGACTTATTGTAATATTCTGTAGGAACTGTTCCTGTATATTTTTTAAATAATTTATAAAAGTATGAATAATTATCTATTCCAACTCTATTTGCAACCTCATATACCTTTAAATTTGACTCTTTCAAAAGTTTTTCCGCCACACCTATCTTTATCTTATTAAAAAGATCTACAAAAGATTCACCGGTATCCTTCTTAATAACTCTGCATAAATGTGTAGGTGTAAGACAAACATAATCAGCTATTTCTTGAAGCGATATTTTCTTATCATAATGATCATGCAAATAATTAATTACGTTTATTGTTACTTTGCTATAGTTTGGCTGATAGTCATTATTAAGGCCAGCTTTTATATTTTTCACAAAATTTTTAACATATAAAATAGCATCTTCTAGATTATCAATATCATTGATATCATCATTGATTTCTGCATGGCTTTTGTAATTATAAGACTGATATAATTTATCATTGTAGAAACACTCTAGTACAACAAAGCAAATATTTGACAATAAATTTTTAACAGCCAGAATTGACGGTGTCTCCTTTAGCAGAATTTCATGTATTTCATCAAGACCCTTATCAATTTTCTGTATATAGGTATTTTTTATACTACCATATACTTTTTTCATAAGTGCATACTCATTAAAAACACCTTGAATTTTAATAGAATCTCCCATTACAATTTTTTTATTCGGTAAGAAAAAGCTAAAGTTAATTGCATCCAGAGTCTGATTATAAGCATTTTTTATTTCATCGTAATTTGTATGAACTTTACTTACTCCAATTATATAGTCATGTCTATTAATAAGAGAACTCTTCTCAACAAAATGATTACATATTTTTAAAATATTATCACTCATTCTATTGGATGGTTTTCTATTGCTTTCTGTTACAACAACGGTAAAATAATTGTTCAGCCAAAAATAAATAAATGCATAATCAAAGTATGTCCTTAAAGCCTTGACTGCTTGTTCTGCTCCTTCGATGAAGCTGCGAAAATTATCATCTTCGGTTTCTTTGCAATTAGATTTGTACCTGATAGTAAACATAAAAAATCTTTTCTGAGTTTGAAGTAATTTATATGTGTCAGTTATTTTAATACCAGCAATACTATCAATTATCATTTTTGCTACTACTTGCTCTTTGCTGTTTGCAATAGTACTTTTCATGTATTCCTTTTCATATTGCTCTTCTTTGTGCTCGTCTAGAACAGAAGTAGCCCTTTTAATAACCTCACATAACTCATTATTATCTATGGGCTTTAAAATAAGATCAAATGCACCAAGTTTTATAGCTTTCTGAGCATATAAAAATTCGTTATATCCGGTTATTATAATTACTTTAACCCATGGGAACAAGTTTTTAACTTCCTCTGTAAATTTAAGTCCATCCATAGCAGGCATTCTAATATCAGTAATAATTATGTCAGGAATATACTTTTTAGTCAGCTCAAGAGCATCAATACCATTGTCAGAGTCTGCAATCACTTTACAGCCCAGGCTTGACCAATCAATAGTTAACATGATTGATTTCCTAGTTATATTGTTATCATCGGCTATCAATACATTATACATAGACATCCCCCACAATATTTATTTTGTACACATTTATAATGCCTTAATAGGTATTATTATTTCTACAACTGTTCCTATTTCAGGTTTGCTAGAAATTTTCAATCCATATTTATTTCCATATAATATTTTAATTCTCCTGTCCACACTTTTTATTCCTATATGGGTATGAGCATCATCAGATGACTCCACAGGCTGCTGTATACCTAAAATTATACTTTGAAGTTTATCTTCTTCGATACCTGTTCCATCATCAGAAATATTGATTTTTAATACGTCATCCTCTTTATGTGCAGAAATCAAAATTAATCCACCGCTTTTTTGAAATTCTATTCCATGATTTATAGCGTTTTCAACAAGTGGTTGCAGAATAAATTTTGGAACTATACAATCCAATGTATCATCATCAATATCATATTCGATGCTGATTCTTCCTCCAGTTATAATCTGTTCAATAGACATATAATTTTTTACATATTCTAATTCATTTTTTAGACTTATCTCAGAGTTTTTTCCGCATATAGTACTTCTTATCAAATAACTCAATGCTGAAATAATTTGTACTATTTCGTCCTGACCCTTAATTTTTGCAAGGCCGTTTATTGATTCCAAAAGATTATAAATAAAATGCGGGTTTATTTGTGCAAGTAAAGCATTATATTCAGCTCGTTGAGTTTCAGTTTTTTCATAAGCAATCCTTTCAATTAAGTCTTCAAGTTTTTCACTCATAATATTGAAATGCTTAAAAAGTTCAGCAGTTTCATCATGACTTTTAGGTTCCAGGTGAAGTTTAAAATTTCCCTGCCCAACAGACTTAATTTTTTTTAGCAAAAGCCGTATATTTGAAGTTAAACTATTAGAAATGACTAAAGCAATTGCTATTGAAAAAACTAACAGAGTAATACAAAGAATAATCACAAGCCTTTTTATATTTTCTACATCCTTAAGTAAATCTTTTACTGATACTAAATATAGTACCTTCCAGCGCTTGTTCTCAGAAATACCACTTTCTACTATAAGACTCTTGTCCTTATAATTAAAGAAATTTTGACCATAAGTATCTTCTGCTAAAAGACCGTTAAACCTATCTGCAATTGGCTTCACCTTTTCATCACAGATAAGAATTTTAGAGTTTCCATCACATACTACAATTGACCCGTTTTGAAGTTTTGATTGTGAAAACAAATCTTTGATATAACTGTCTCTTATTCCTATTGCCATAATACCATTAGACACATGAGTATTCAGAGTAATATTAGATTTAATTATATAGAGTACCCCTGGTTCATTATCAAATTCCACATATATAGGCTTTCCCGATGCATCTATTATAGATTTTTTATTAGCAATCAAGTATCGGTAAATATTCGAATTAACATAATCAGAAGACCCATCTTTATCATAATAAAAACAGGAACCAGATGCATTCATAAAAAAATCGTTAACTACATGTATTCCTGAATTTTGAAGATACATATTAAAAACGTATACATTTTGCATCAAAATAACATAATCAGAAAAATTACTTTCATCAAATATCTTTGAAGCACCAACTGCATAAAATATATCTGTATCAAGTCCTGACATCTTGTATGAAATATTATTTGAAAGCTGCTCAACCATATTGGTAGAAGAAGATTCAATGTTTTTAATTGTATTTGCTTCGGATATACCATAGATCATATAATTTACAGTTATAACTAGAATAATTATAAATAGATAAGACAAAAACAGTTTAGAACGCAATTTCAAATTCATCATTAATTTTATTATTCTGTTCATAATTAACCGCCACCAGCCCTAAATACTGTTACTTATTTTACACTCAAAACAATTATACTATATATCTATTAAAAATAAACAAGCACTTTTTGGAAATGATGAAATAGTTCATAATTTGATAAAATTGTACATAGAAGTTATGAAATCGATAACATATAATTATGATTGCAGATAAAAAATATAAACCATATATAAAAATATAGTGAGGTGGATTTTATGAAAAAGTCAAGAATCAAAAAGTCCTTGGTTGCATTTCTATGCCTAGCAACTACTATGTCACTGTTTGCTGGTTGTCAGTCAAGTTCAAGCAGTTCATCCGGCAAAAGTACTACAGCAAAAAAGGAAAATCTTACCATAATGCATTATCTGGTTGAAAAGGGTAAGTTGAAAGCATTAAATGATACAGTAGCTGGATTTAAGAAGAAATATCCTAATGTTGATGTTACTATTCAAGGTATGAGCTTGGACCAGTACTCAAACACACTAAACATGAAAATCAGTGCTGGCGACATGCCTGATGTTATGTTTGGTAGTCCTAAGACCTACTCTGATATCGTTAAATCAGGAAACATAATGGATATTACAGATAAAGATTTTACAAGCCGAGTAGATAAGGATGCAATAAAGTGTGCTGAGGTAGATGGCAAGGTTTATGGAATTCCAATGGATTTAATGCTGTCTGGAGTAATATACAATAAAGATATCTTTAAAAAATATAATATTCAAACACCTAAGACATGGTCTGAATTTGTTAATGTAATGAAGACTTTAAAACAGCACAATGTAACACCTGTTGCAGCCGGATATAAAGATCTTGCATCTGTAGGAGGAAGTTACTGGTGTCAGCTTTTCGGAAGCGGACTTGCACAAATGCCAACTATGCGTGCTGACATTATGTCTGGTGCAAAAAAACCTTCTGATTACCCAGTTTTGAAACAATTCTTAACTCAATGGAAAACAATCAATCAATACACTTCAAATGCAACTCAAGTTGGTGTTGACCGTTCTGAACAGGAATTTGGAAGTGGTAGAGCTGGAATGATCATTATAGGTAGCTGGGCTGTAAGTGCAATTCGCTCATATGCACCTAATGGTAATTTTGGATCATTTGTTTTCCCATTCTTCGATGATGCTAGTAAAAACAAGATGCAATACAACACAGATGATACATGGATGCTTTCTTCAAAGAGTGCAAACCAGAAAACTGCTTTGAAATTCTTTGACTACATGACTTCAAAAGAAGCTGCTTCAACATGGGCAACCGACGTACCAGCAGTATCTGCAATTACAGGAGCAAAAGCTGATAAACTTGATCCTATTCTTGATGATATGAATGCAGCATTAACTTCTGGTGCAGCTTATAATGCTATGGCTGAAACTGCTTTTTCCGGTCAGTCCGCTACAGTATGGGACGCTCAAATGCAATCATGGGCATTTACTTCAACTTCATCAGCTAATGCTGACCTTAATAAATACCTTAGCCAATTAGATAAAGCTATGGCAAATGCTCGTACAACAGGAAAATAATTAAAAATGTTTATCCATTGCTTCTGATATTAACCCTCTCCCTGCAGAAGCAGTGGATTACTTTTAGCAATAATAATCAACAAATTATAAGATTAGCATAAATATTTTACACTAACCTGCTCAAAGGAGTTGATATCAATATGAATAAAAAAATGCTAGATAAGCTTCTAGATTTTTCATTTGTACTTCCAGCTTTAATAATTTTCGCGTTTGTAATCCTTGTTCCATTTATTCGTGGAATTCATATTGCTTTTACAGATTGGAATGGTATAAATCAAAGTTATCATTTTGTTGGACTTAGAAATCTTTTTTCAGTTTTTAAAGATGGTGAAGTATTAAATCCATTACGTAACACAATTTTCTTTACAACTGTTACCGTTATAATTGTAAACATATTTGGACTTGGACTCGCTCTAGCTCTAAATAAATCATTTAGAGGTGCAAATCTTATTAAAACATTTATCTTTATGCCTATGGTAGTCAGCCTAGTACTGACATCTTATATGTGGGTATATGTTTTTAATGATTTTATTTCACACTATATGCATATTGCCAGTCCATTATCAAGTGCCAAAACAGTTATGATAGGTTTATGTATTATGTCAATTTGGAAGGAAACTGGACTTGCTATGGTTCTTTACTATGCAACACTTCAAACAGTACCTAAGGATCTGCTTGAAGCAGCAGAAATTGATGGTGCAACTGCATTCCAAAGATTCCGTAATGTTACAGTACCTTTTTTAGCACCAGCCTTTACTTACTGTATTCCATTGTGGCTTGGTCTTGGATTAAAGCAATTCGATTATTCTTTTGTTGCAACAAACGGCGGACCAGGAACTTCTTCCATGTCTATGGCTATGTACATCTATCAGTACGAATTTCCATACTATAAGACTGGATATGGTCAAATGGTAGCCTTAGTATATTTAGTATTTGTATTAATTATTACTTATTTTGTAACAAAAGCCTTAAGAAAGAGGGAAATAGAGCTATGAAAAAACAAATTTCTTCTAAACTCACAATACTTGACGGTATAAGAATATTTCTACTGTGTGTTATAGCAATAATGGTTTTATTCCCATTTTATTTTGCGATTCTCTATGCTTTTAAAACTCCTGTAGAAATTGCTAATAACCCTATTACTTTACCTACAAAATTAAACTTACAGAACTTTGTTGAAGCCATTAAACTTCCTAATTATATAAGTGGATTTTTCAACAGTGTTATTACAGCTGTATTTGTAGTGTTTCTTGTAGTTATAGTTACTTCAATGGCATCATACAAGATTGTAAGGAAAAATAATAAATTTTATAATACATTCTATTATCTTTTCCAATTTAGTATTTTACTTCCATTCCAGGTTATCATGTTTCCACTATATTCTCAGCTAAAGGTGTTTCATATGATTAATCGTCTTCCAACACTGATGATTGTTCAAACTGGTATATTAATAGGATTTTATTCCTTCCTTTATGCAGGTTTTATTAAAACAGTTCCTATTGAATTAGAGGAAGCTGCCACAATTGATGGTTGTACAAAGTACGGTATATTTTTTAAAATTGTTTTTCCACTGCTTAGGCCTATCACTATGACAATAATTGTATTAGTTGCTCTTGCATCCTGGAATGACTTTATTGTACCTATGGTATTTATGCAGCAGGCTAATGTTAGAACAATGCCACTTATTCAATTTTACCTCTTTGGTCAATATTCTCAATATGTAAATGTTGCGTTTGCAGCAGTTATTCTATCAATGATTCCTGTGCTTATAATATACTTTGCATTTCAAAAATATATTGTTAGTGGTATTACTGCAGGTGCAGTTAAAGGATGATTTCCTTTTAAAATTTATTTATATAGCGTTGTTGCCAATAAAAGAACTGAAGAACTCGTTTAATATAAAAGATAAATAAACTTTTTAATTAGTAATAAATATTGGAGGGAATATAACATGTTGAAAAGAGAGGAACTTAATAATCCACTAATAAAGCAAACAGCAGATCCATTTATTTATAAACATTTAGATGGCTTTTACTACTTTACGGCATCAGTTCCAGAATATGACAGAATAGAAATCAGAAGAGCTGAGAGTATTAAGGAATTAAAAAATGTATTACCTACTGTAGTTTGGAGAAAACATAAAGATGGAGAAATGAGCAATTTAATATGGGCGCCCGAACTTCACTTCATTGATGGCAAGTGGTATGTATATTTTGCAGCAGCAGATACACCTGAAATAATAGATGGATTATTCTGTCACCGAATTTTTGTACTCGAAAATGCGTCTCCTAATCCTTTAGAAGGTACTTGGGTGGAAAAAGGTCAACTCAAAACAAATTGGGAATCATTTTCCTTAGATGCTACAACCTTTGAACACAATGGTGTAAGATATCTTGTTTGGCCTCAAAAAGATCCTAATATATATGGAAATTCTAATTTGTATATAGCTCGTTTAAGTAATCCTTGGACAATTGAAGGTACTCAGGTAATGATTTCAAAACCTGAATTCAATTGGGAGACTATAGGCTTCCGGGTAAATGAAGGACCAGCTGTACTTAAGAAAAACGGAAAGATTTTTATTAGTTATTCTGCAAGTGCTACTGATTATAACTATTGTATGGGATTGCTAACAGCTGATGATACAAGTGATCTATTAAATCCTTTATCTTGGAGTAAATCTAGTAAACCTATTTTTAGTACAAATTACGAGGACGGTATATATGGACCAGGCCACAATAGTTTTACAGTCTCTGAAGACAACAAAGATGACATATTAGTATATCATGCAAGAGATTACAAAGAGATAGAAGGCAATCCTTTATATGATCATAATCGACATACCAGAATCCAAAAGATAGAATGGAACAGTGATGGAACTCCTGACTTTAGGAAACCTGAAATCAGTATTGATTATGGTAATAGATAATATTAAAGGAACTATGAAAAAGATATTTTATAAAAAAACTCAAATAGATTTTTACACAAAAGTGAGCATAGATACTCCATCTAAGCTTACTTTTGTGTATGAAAATAAATTTATATAAGATTATATTTAACAGCATATTTCCCCTATTCTTAGTCTTATCAGTGACTTTATCACACATTTACTTTATATATTAGACTATTATGATATTAAATAGGTAACCAGTAAATACAATTCCTAAGCCTACCACTACATAAAACACTGCTAATAATTTAGGCTTTAGAACCCTTCTTAATAGGATACCCTCTGGTAAGCTTAGACCTGTAACAGCCATCATAAATGCCAGAGAAGTTCCCATTGAAACACCAGCTCTTGTAAGTTCACTAACTAACGGTATTACACCAGCAGCATTAGAATAAAGCGGAATACCAATTGCCACTGCTATAAACACTGCAAACGGATTATTTTCGCCTGCATATCTTGCTAATGCTCCTGCTGGAATCCATCCATGCATAACCCCTCCTATAGCTATACCAATCACTACATATATCCATATCTTCTTTATTAAATCTTTAGTAAAATTCCATGAATCCATTATCCTTTCTTTGCTAGTAGGATTAGGCACGTTCACATCAGCGTTCATTTGCATTTCATACACATAACTCTCTACATGCTTTTCCATTTTTAGCTTACCAATTATAATACCGCTTATAATTGCTATTATTTCTCCAGATACAACATAGAACAGTGCTATTTTTAATCCAAATAGACTATAAAGAAGTCCTAGTGCCACCTCATTTACCATTGGCGCAGCTATTAGAAAAGAAAATGTAACTCCCAGCGGAACACCAGCTTCAACAAATCCGATAAACAGAGGAACTGCCGAACATGAACAAAATGGGGTTACTATTCCTAGTAGTGCTGCAAGAACATGACCTGCTAACGTATTTCCTTTACTTCTAGCAAGTATTTTTCTCGTCTTTTCAGGAGGAAAAAAACTTCTTATGAAAGTAATTACATAAATTATTATTAATAGTAAGATAAATATTTTTATAGTATCAAATACAAAAAAATCAAGAGCACTTCCAAGCCTGCTTTCCTTATTAATTTCCAAAACATTATAAATAAGCCAATCAGCAAAAATTTGTATAGGTGTAAACATAGTATTCCTCCATTAATTTTATAACTTTATAATTAATTACTTATATAGTCTTCAAATTTAAAGGACTTCATTCCTAAATTATTATAGAACTAAGTCCTCCAATATGAGTTTTATTATTTTTCATCACTTATATATTTCTTAATTTCATCAACCGTACAAACTTTACCAAACATTTTAACTTTTTCATTAATAACTATAGCTGGAGTTCTCATAACGCCATACTTCATAATATCCCTAATATCTTCTACTTTTATAATTTGGGCATCCACATTAAGCTCCTTAACAGCTTCTTTAGTATTCGCCTCAAGTTTTTTACAATTTGAGCACCCTGTTCCTAAAATCTTTATTTCCATTAATTTAATCCTCCCATCTAAAATATTTTTATTTGAAATTATAATCGTAACTACTAACAAATTCATCTACACTATCGATAATACTTTTGATTTCATCATTAGCAAGGCTATAATGCATATTCATCCCTATTTTTTCAGATGATAAAATACCAGCTTCTTTAAGAATTTTTAAATGCTGAGATAGATTAGCCTGACTAAATTCAATATCTTCATTTAATTTACATACACACTTAGGTCCATCATACAAAAACTTAACTATTTTATATCTTATAGGATGTCCTAGAGCTTTAAAGACTCTGATGCTTAACTCTTCTTTACGCATAACGACCCTCCTCGAGTTATAACTATATAATTAAATGCTTATATAGTCAGTATATGTTTTTCCTTGTCTTTTGTCAATAATAGATGTGACAGCTTACAGCACAAGCTGTCACATCTTATTTACTGATTTGCCTAGTATTTTTTCTTTTAATAGCTATAGGCGCGATTCTGTTCAGCAGCTTCTGCATCAGCTTTAGTAGCATGAACCGTGCCATATGGATGTTGAGGAGGTGCATAAATAGAATACAATTTAATTGGTTTATTACCTGTATTAATTAAATTATGCCATTTGCCAGCAGGTATGATAAAAATAAAATCATCGTAGACTCTTTCTTGAAAATCTAAGTAATCTCTTCTGTCACCCATTTTAACAATACCTTGACCCTCCTCAATACGTATAAATTGGTCAAGGTTAGAGTGACGCTCTAAACCTATTTCCCCTCCAACAGGGATGCTCATCAAGGTAAGCTGTAAATGTTCTCCTGTCCATAAGGCAGTACGAAAATTATTATTTTGCTTAGTAGCCTCCTCAATATTAACTACAAATGGTTGTGGTCCATAATCTTTTAGCTGAACTTTTGAAAAGTCTGAGTTATTTGCCGGCATATTACCGTGATAAGGGCAGCGATATGTGTTGTAAGCATCACACATAATGTCTGAATTATACTGTGATGCGTTTATATAATAAGGATAAGGGTACGTTTGATAATCATTATACATATTTATTCATTCCTTTGATATACTTACAATATCATGATATGCTTAATATATGGAGAAAGTGATTTGGAAAATAACAACATCTTTGTACCTAAGGTGTAACTTACCGTGCGTTATTTTTAATCAGGCGGGAATTTTAAAAATAGAATAAATATAGCAGCCTCCGGAAAGACTGCTACACCGCTATTTTACTAGTTTTAAAAGTTAGTTGACCTGGTCTTTGACCCCACACTCGCCTGCTGAAATGTTCGCTACCCGGTTTTATTCCTCTCACTACTAATTTTCTCGCTTTTCACGGCAGGACTTACTTCTAAGCCGCACCATGCTCATTAAACCTTTTGTCTAACTTACGTGGATCGTTTTGCCTGCGACTGGCATCGACTTTCAACCACAAACCTAACTTAATATCTATTATATCGTACTTTTAGCTACAGTCAATACTGTAACGGACTTTGCTCCCGCATCAACCAAAGCTTTAGAACAGTAAAAAGCAGTGGCTCCAGTAGTTACTACATCATCTACTAACAAAATATTTTTATTTTTTATAGCTTTAATTTCTCTGACTCCAAACGCACCCTTTAAGTTTTTCCAACGTTCGTTGCCGTCTAATCCTATCTGATCTGATTTAGTTTTATTTAAATATAAACAATCTACTGTCTTTTTATTTTCTGCATCTGATAGCTTTTTACATAAAAACTCGCTGGGATTATATCCTCTTCTGCCATATGCTTCTGCACTAGAAGGTACAAATGTAAAAAGTTCTTGATTAAGTTTCAACCTATCAAAAGTTTGACGCAGTAAGTCAACAAGCGCACTGCCTGCTCTAAAATCACATTTGTACTTTAACTTAATAATTAGTTCCTTTATAAGGATATCATAATAGCAACAACTATAAAATTGAACAAATAACTTTTCTCTGTAAAGTTTCACATTTAACAGTTCTAAGCATATATTTTTCCTACAGTTTATACATAGTTCATCACCATTTGAATAATTTCCACATATCACGCACTTTCCATCATCTCCATAAATCACTTCCAGCACACTGTCAAATAGATATTTTAAATATTTACTAATCCTAATTCCCATGCCTTTTTATTGAAATTTCTTATCAATTCTTTGCACCTTTCCATAGCTGTAGATATGTTCCTAGATAAGAATACGACTTCAGCATTCTCTCCATGCGGACTTTTAGAAGCCATTGCACACAAGTATACAAGTTTTTTATAATCAAAATACCTGTTTTCACTATCGTACACAATAAAATCCATATTTTCTTTTGCAGCTTCTAGTATATGCATAGAATTTGTTACTATTATCGCAGCTTCTAGTCTCTCTGTGCTTTTAAATTCATTCAAATCATCTAGATTATCTATTTTTACAATATGGAAGTGAGGATCATTATTAATTTCGATTAGATGTTGACATACTAGAAAATTTTTCTGCCTCGAAGACGTCAGGATTAATAGATTACGCTGTCTCATAATACTCCATTGTATATATTCATACATTATGTATGGAATTTCTTTTTCTAAATCCAGCCTGGTACTAACAAACCTAGGTTCATTGACAGGAACTCTTTTTTCTCTGAATATTATTTCAATGCATGGCGCATTCTTTAATATTACTTCTGTAGATCTTGCTATTATTCTGCTATCATATTTATAATACCTGGCTAATATATCCATAATTTCATATTTACTATAATTGGAATACTCCAGTACTTCATCGTATATAACTAGTCCGAAACTCTCTTCTAAAGATATTGCATAATTAAAACTAGTAACTATAATTTCTGCTTCCCGAGGAATTCTACTATTTATTTCATTATAAGCATAACAGCATTTATCAAACTGTTTCTTTTTCATCAACTTCATGAAATTGACATATCCATTTTCTGTTGCAGTTATATATAATATTCTTTTTCCATTGTTAATTTCAAAATCAATAAAAGGTAGAAATATATCGACTTCATCATACGGTAAACTCAAAATGTTTAGTACTCTTTTGTCACTATTAATCCAATCAGTAACTTTTTTCATTGTATCCTGTCTTATTTTACGAGAATTTTCTGTATGGAAAAGCATGCGAATCCTCCTATCTATTCTTCTGCATTATCTGAAACGACCTGTTCTATTCTCCACTTTAGTGACGAATACCTTTCAAAACTTCTGTTGTTAGTAATCATAAAATTGAGGGCCTTTATCGAACCTACAACAACCACAAGCTTTTTAGCCCTAGTTATACCTGTATATATAAGGTTCCTGTTCATTAACATTGGAGGTCCCATAAATGACGGAATTATAACCACTGGAAATTCGCTTCCTTGACTTTTATGTATGGTTATTGAATAGGCCAATTCAAGTTCATCCAGATATATGGAATCGTAAACTACTTGCCTCTCATCATCAAAAATCACAGTAACTGTATTCATTTTATTATCTATGCTGTCTATAAATCCTATATCCCCATTATATACGCCTAACCCCTCATTATCACCGTCATTATCATATTTGCCATTTCTATTTATTTTAATCCATTTCAGAGAATAATTATTTTTGGTTTGCATAACTTTATCTCCAACTCTAAATATCGTATCTCTGAATTCTCTTTCCTCCTTTTTTTCATCCTTTGCATTTAATATTTTCTGAAGTTCCTTGTTAAGATTGTAGACACCAAGAGTTCCTTTTCTCATAGGCGTAAGAATCTGCATATCCCTCAACCTATCCCAACTTTGATTAAACTTAGGAAGTCTTTTATTAATTAAATCTATGAGTGTATTTTTTATCTTCATAGGATCTTCTTCTCTTATAAAATAGAAGTCCTTGTCTTTCTCATTTAAAATTGGCATTTCCCCATTGTTTATTCTATGTGCATTTATTGTTATAAGACTGTTATTTGATTGCCTAAATATTTCATTAAGCTTCACAACTTTTATACTAGAGCTTTCAATTAAATCTCTAAGTACATTTCCTGCCCCCACTGATGGAAGCTGATCAACATCTCCTACAATTATAATTCTGGTTCCAAGCGCAATTGCCTGAAGCAAATTATTCATAAGCATTACATCAACCATAGAAGCCTCATCAATAATTATTACATCACACTCTAAAGGGCTATCTTCACCCTTTTCAAATACAGCGGTATCATCATCTCCATAGCCTAACTCCAATAGCCTGTGAATTGTCTTTGCTTCTCTGCCTGTAGCTTCAGTCATTCTCTTAGCTGCACGGCCTGTTGGTGCTCCCATCATAACCGTTAATCCTAACTCCTCGAATACATTTAAAATACAGTTAATTATAGTCGTTTTTCCCGTTCCTGGTCCTCCAGTAATTATTTCCACTCCATTATTTATTATTCCTGCTATAGCTTCTTTTTGAGTAGCAGCGAACTTAATACTGTTGTTATGTTCAAACTCTTCTATCTTCTTATCTATGTCAATTTCAAGCTTATCATAAGCGCTATAGCACATGGTCAATATCTTTTTAGTAATACTAAGTTCACAATAATAATACGGAAGTGTAAACACACAATCAGTACCATCTACTTTTTCAATTTTAATTTTTCCGTCTACGGCACTCTCAATAAGGTTCTTTTCTACATCTTCTCTTTTTACAGTTAGTATGTCCATACAGTTCTTAATAACTTTTTCTATAGGCATATATGTATTACCCATAGCACAAAATTCATTAATTACATATTTTATTCCACTTTGAATTCGAAATGGTGAATCCGTCTCTATACCCATACTTTTAGCTATTTTATCTGCTGTTTTAAAGCCTATACCCCTTATTTGTTCTGTTAATACGTAAGGATTATTCTTAACTATCTGTACAGATTCATTTCCAAACTTATTGTAAATTTTCACACATTGATTATTACTTATACCGTAACTTTGAAGAAATATTATTACATCCTTTACTTCTCTTTGCTTACAGTATGATTCATATATGATATCAAGCTTTTTATCTCCTATACCTTCTATATCCTTCAAAAGTTCAATATGGTTTTCTAATACATCAAGAGATTTCTCACCGAACTTTTCTACAATTTTTTTTGCAGTTACAGGTCCGATTCCAAAAATAACTCCCGATGCTAAATATGTTTCTATACCTTTTACTGTGGATGGTAATATCTCCTCGCAGCTATCAACCTTCAATTGACGTCCAAAATGTGGATGTAGCACCCATTCACCTTTTACACTTAGATTTTGTCCCTCATTAATATATGGTATTGTTCCAATAATCGTAATGGTCTCTTTACCAGTTTTAAGTTTTGCTACCACATACCCATTTTCTTCATTTTTAAATACTACTTCTTCCACTACACCTTGAATATCAGACATAAACCCTCCAGAACAAAAATATAAAATTTAAATAACAAATGTTATTTCCTGTATTTATAGAATACTCTAATATATTCTCAAACTCAATCCCTTATAATTATTACCACATTAATGTACTGATAGACTTTTAATATATACTTAAGAAAAAAACTGCCTTTATAAAATATAAAGACAGTCTTTTCACAGCTATTATAATAAAGCTTTTATCTTCTCTACCTTGTTAAGTTTTTCCCAAGGTATATCAATATCAGTTCTTCCAAAATGACCATATGCAGCTGTTTGCCTATATATAGGTCTTCTTAAATCCAGATTCTTAATAATAGCAGCTGGTCTCAAATCAAAAACTTTATTAATTATCTCTACTATTCTATCATCCGAGATTTTTCCTGTTCCAAAAGTATCAACTTCAATAGATACTGGTTTAGCTACTCCTATAGCGTAAGCTAATTCAATTTCAAGTTTATCTGCTAATCCTGCAGCGACAAGGTTTTTAGCAACCCATCTTGCAGCATATGCAGCTGAACGGTCAACCTTTGTTGGATCCTTTCCTGAGAAAGCTCCGCCTCCATGTCTTCCATATCCACCATAGGTATCAACTATTATTTTTCTGCCAGTAAGTCCAGTATCACCCTGTGGTCCACCTATGACAAATCGACCTGTAGGATTTATATAATATTTAGTATCTGCATCTAGTAATTCAGCTGGAACGATTGGTTTTATAACTTTTTCTATCATGTCCTTCTCTATCTGCTCATGAGTAGCCTCAGGTCCATGCTGTGTGGAAATTACAATTGCATCAATCCTAACTGGTTTGTTATCCTCATATTCTACTGTTACTTGAGTCTTACCGTCTGGACGTAGATAAGAAACCGTACCATCTTTTCTCACATTAGAAAGCTGTTTTGCAAGTTTATGAGCCATAGCTATAGGTAAAGGCATATATTCTGGTGTCTCATTTGTAGCATATCCAAACATCATACCTTGATCTCCAGCGCCAATAGCTTCTATAGCATCCATTTCGCCTTTTTTAGCTTCAAGAGCCTCATTAACTCCCATAGCTATATCTGCTGATTGTTCATCTATAGAAGTTAAAACAGAACATGTAGCTGCATCAAAGCCATATTTGGCTCTAGTATATCCTATTTCCTCTACGGTCTTTCTAACTACTTTCGGTATATCTACATAACAATTTGTTGATATCTCTCCCATTACCATTACCATACCTGTAGTAACGGTTGTTTCACAAGCTACCCTAGCATTAGGATCACTTTCAAGTATACTATCTAATATAGCATCTGAAATTTGATCACACATTTTATCTGGATGCCCTTCTGTAACTGATTCTGATGTAAATAATCTTTTCATAACACATCAAAACTATGCTTAAAAATATTATTTCAAGCCTAGTTCTTACTCTCTCCTTTCTCTTTACAAAAAATAAAAAAAAGCTCTTCGATAAGAAGAGGTGTTAACCTTCTCTCTTATCTTGCAGACTTTACTGCAGGAATTGGCACCATTGTGCTGTCACTGGTTGCCGGGTTTCATCGGGCCCTTTTCCCTCCGCCTCTCTTGATAAGAGTTATCATATATGATTTTATCAATTTCATATTACCATTGTATTATCATTATGTCAATATAAAATTGCGTAGTAATTTCTCGTAACTTCTGTTTATCCCCTCATAATTATATTGAAAGTATAAAGTTTTTCATTCTATATAAAAAAATTGGCAAAACCAAGTGCCGATTCCGGAGGGGGCCTATATCCTCCGGACCGGAGCTATCTATCTCACTCGTTGCCACTCGTAGATAGCTCGTTCAAGGCCATTTAGGCCTTGACCCCCTGCGGCGTCCGCTGCGCTTCCAGACCCTTTTGTAGGTCTCTGTGGGTACGTAAAGATTGTAAAACACATAATTTCCTTAAGACTAAAAAAAGTACCTATACATCGTATAGATACCTTTAGTATGGAGGAAGATGGATTCGAACCATCGAAGTCGGTGACAACAGATTTACAGTCTGCCCCCTTTGGCCGCTCGGGAATTCCTCCGAATGGAGCTGGCAATAGGAATCGAACCTACAACCTGCTGATTACAAGTCAGCTGCTCTACCGTTGAGCCATGCCAGCGTATTATATTAAATTATGGTGGGCACAACAGGGCTCGAACCTGTGACCCTCTGCTTGTAAGGCAGATGCTCTCCCAGCTGAGCTATGCGCCCATAATTTAGATGGAGGAAGATGGATTCGAACCATCGAAGTCGGTGACAACAGATTTACAGTCTGCCCCCTTTGGCCGCTCGGGAATTCCTCCATATGAAGCTGGCAATAGGAATCGAACCTACAACCTGCTGATTACAAGTCAGCTGCTCTACCGTTGAGCCATGCCAGCATTTATCTTTAACTGCGTTTCCCCGCAGTCGACAAAATATAGTATACATAGAACTACATAGTAATTCAACCATTAACATATATCATATAGGCTGATTATCATAATAATACTCGACATAAATACGTTTTTCTCTTATTTAACCCACTATTTATATTTTTTATTTTTCTATATAATTCTTTAGTTTATCCATATTTATATACTTTGATGCAACTTGTTGTAATTTATTATATTGACCATCACTCAATCTTTTCTTTAATAGTTTAAATGTCTTAATTATAGCTTCAACAGCATCCTCATCCTGTAAATATCCGTATACTTTACTATAATCTTGAGGGGATATTCCCTGAACTATCGAAATTATTTTGAGTTTATCAGCAAAACTAATCTCTTTTTGTATATTATAAATGCTTACTTTAAAAACAGCAGTACTATCAGGATACTCTTCACTTTTTTGAGTAGTCGTAAACATATTATCATATTTTTTTTTACTTTCTGATATTTTTTTATACTTTTTTTGATTTTTTCTTATAGCTGTTTTGTTTTTTTTCACTTTTGTCTTAATTTTTGTTTTAGTTTTAGTCTCTTCGAGATTTCTTTTTGTAATTTTATCTTTTATAATTACAGGCTTATTCTTGTTATTTGGTTTTACACTATATCCTTTATAATTATCCTGTTTAGGTAATTTAACCTTATCTGGTTTGTAACAGCTTATTATCAAGACCGTTAATAAAGTATATATTATTATTAAAAATGAGTATATTTTTCTTCTCAAAATCAAACCTCCATTTATAAGCTTTGATATAAATCTTCTATATTTCAATTCTTTCGCATTATCCATTTTTTTATTCTTAGAATACACTAAAAATTTAGTTAATAAAGACTACTACATCTCATATATATATATAGGGGGTGTTATCACTTGAATAAGGTTAAAGTTCACTACAAAGATTCTCTTGCCTATTATGAGTTAGCATTTTTCTTAAAACAACATTTAGACAAAGATAGTGTTATTGTTTGTATTGGTACAGATAGATGTATAGGTGATTGTTTAGGTCCAATGGTTGGAACCCTTTTACAAGAAAAACATTTCCCTTTACCTGTTTATGGAACAATATCAAAACCAATACATGCTTTGAATCTAAAAAAAGAACTTTCTCAGATAAATCATATGCATCCCAAAGCTAATTTAATAGGAATAGACGCATGCCTAGGAGATACCGATTCCATAGGTGAAATTCAAATACGCAATTATCCTATTCATCCTGGCAAAGGTGTTGGTAAATCACTTCCATTAGTCGGTGAGATATCCATAATAGGCATAGTTGATACAATTGAAAATAATGAACTTTTTTCAAATCGATCCATTAGACTGGATTTGATCATAAATATATCAAAAGTAATAGTAGATGCTCTTTTTTATGCTGTAAATATGAGCTCAAACTAAGTTTAATTATAGTATTTATTCCTATGAATGCTCGTTTGAAAGGTGTTTCCTAAAGAGTAAAAAAAAATAAAGGTGAATGAAAATTCACCTTTACTCATATAATTTATTTTACAAGTATTCAATTTATAGCTAATTATATAAGCCTGTTTCTAAGATGTCTAAATATTCTAAAGCCTCACCTGTTCCTATAGCTACACAGGATACAGCATTATCTGCAACACGAACCGGAACTTTTGTCCTTTGAGATATCAATTCATCAAGACCATGTAAAAGCGATCCTCCGCCAGTCATGACAATCCCTTTTTCCATTATATCAGCGGCCAATTCTGGTGGAGTCTTTTCTAATACAGAATGGGCACACTCAGCAATTTCCATTACAGTTTCATACAATGCATCACTAATTTCTTCAGAAGTTATTGTTATATTTTTAGGTAAACCTGTTATTAAATCTCTACCTCTAATGTCCATATAACTATCTTCTTCTCTCTTATATGCAGTACCTATATTTATTTTTAAATTTTCTGCAGTTCTTTCTCCAATCATAAGCTTGTGTTTTTTTCTTATGTACCTAATAATCGCTTCGTCGAATTTGTCTCCTGCTACTTTTATAGATGATCTTACCACCATACCATCAAGTGATATTACAGCTATATCTGTAGTACCTCCTCCTATATCTATTATCATGTTTCCGCTAGCCTTTGTTATATCAAGTCCGGACCCTATAGCTGCAGCTAAAGGTTCTTCAATTAAAAAGACTTTTTTGGCTCCGGCATTTACTGCTGCATCTTTAACTGCTCTCTTTTCTACTTCTGTGGCTTCACAGGGTACACAAGCCATCACTCTAGGTGCAGATATTTTTTTTCGTCCACAAGCCTTTCTAATAAAATGTTTAAGCATTTTCTCTGTTATGTCATAATCTGATATAACACCATCTCTTAATGGTCTTATAGCAATTATATTTCCAGGAGTCCTTCCTATCATCTGCCTTGCTTCTTCTCCTACAGCTAACACTCTATTAGTTTGTTTATCAATAGCAACAACTGATGGCTCTTTTAAAATTACTCCTTTACCCTTGATGTAGACTAGAACGGTAGCCGTTCCTAAATCTATTCCAATATCTGTACCCATACCAAAAAACCACATTACAAATTCACTCCCGACATTACAACATTTTATTTAAATTACTAAAAGATTACAAAATCCTCTTAATAATTATACTAGTAATGCCGTTAACCTTCAATAGCTTTATACTTCATCTTTGTAGCTTTTCCACCCCTTATATGTCTCTCTGCTTTATTTATATCTAATATAACCTTTGCTTGCTTTGCAATCATAGGATTAATTTTAGGCAATCTTTCTGTCATGTCTTTATGAATAGTACTTTTGCTTACGCCAAAAACTTTTGCAGTTTTTCTTATAGTTGCTTTCGAGTCAATTATATAGTTAGCAACTTCAAGTACTCTCTCTTCAATGTAGTCCTTCAACGTACTACCTCCTTATTTATCTATAATTTATAAATATGCAGCATGCTATTTTTAAATTACAGCTGCATATTTGAAACAAAATATTCTGTCACATTGTAGTTAAACATGTTAGTTTAACGAAATATTTCAATTAAGAATAACCATTTATATTAGCTAATGAGTTATTATAGTTTATACATACACCTAAATTATGCGTATGTATAAACTTATAAAAACTCTTTACTTGACCTTTAGTGCTAAAAGATATTTATCATAGGTTATTTTAATTTCAACACAATAAATTAATTGGATTTAAATGTCTTATAAGAAATATATCTGGCAGGATCTACATATTTACCATCTTTCATTACCTCAAAATGTAGATGATCTCCATACTTTTCATTGGTGTAGCTTCCTTGGGTCTTTCCAACTTCTCCAATTACTTCTCCTCTTTTAACTCTGTCACCAACTTTAAGTTTTATCTCATTCTTAAGATTTCCGTACACAGTTTTTAATCCATTTTGATGATCAACTATTATGTACTGACCTAATTCTGTTTCATCGTTTCCAATAGCAGTAACTTTTCCATCTAAAACAGCTGATACCTTACTTCCAAGTTTAGCGGATATTTCTATACCATTATCAGTTTTGTACGTTCCTATAGTTTCACATTTAATTAGACCAGTAGTATATTTTGTTGCAGTATTACTTCCAATAACAGGCCTAATAAATTTGTATTCCACACTTTTTCCTACAGGTGCTGTTGAACTTTTCTTTCCTTTATTTTTAGTATTAGATATATTTTTTTTAGTATTAGATTTCTTATTCACCTCTAGCGCATTTGGAATCTTAACTTTTTGGGTATCCGCTGAATTCTTTGCAATCTTTTTAGAATTCTGTTTCTGTGCAACTGATACTTTTTTATCAGCAACATATTTATTTCTTGTAGCTATGACTGCAACAGTAGCTACTATGCATAAGCAAACAAATAAGATTACATAGAATCCCTCCTTCTTAAAAAAGTTTGATGATTTTCTGAATAATTTTTTATCCATATGAACACCTCCATTTTGTAGTCTGTCCAAAGGTAGGCAAATAATACATATTTTTTATGAAAATGTTTCCTTATTTTGTGACTTAATTTGACATTTTTATAGGATGAGTGACCTCTGTCAACTGAAAAATGCCTCCATCAATCAATCATCCTTATGCTAACTCTATGCATTTAGTAACATTATTTTCTATATTATGATTTCTACATTTTAGTAGTTCACAAAATAAAAAACTTTCCAGGTTTAATTCATTAATTCTGGAAAGTTTGTATTTATTCATAGTTATATAATATTTTGTTGAAATTATTGCAGCTAAATTTATATCTTCACTATTAATTCATCATTTCTTATTTTCTTATTTAATCGTCATTAACTAATTTTTTTATTTCTACTCCAGTATAATAATGCTTAAGAATTTCTTCATAGTTCTTCCCCTCCTTAGCCATAATATTGGCTCCCCATTGACTCATTCCAACACCATGACCAGAACCTATACATTTTATCTTAACTTCGTTTCCTGCATATGTTATTGTAAAATTCGTTGATCTTAACCCTAACATAAATCTAAAATCAGTTCCCTTTATCGTTTCTTTTCTAAGTTTGATTTTTAGAACTCCTCCAGCTGAACTTCTTTTTAAAATATGTATGTCTTGACTAATTTGACTTTCTCTCACGTCTGCTTTAGGATATTTTGTATCTATAATTGTAGATAAGTTACTCTTAGTAAATAACTTAACAGTCTTGTAGTTATCTAACTTACTTTCTCCTGAGCTTTTTACACTCTTTAAATAGGGTACATTGGAGCCAAAAACGGCTTTTGCACTCTCCGTCCTTCCACTGCTCATAGCAAAATATTGAGGATTCATAACTAAATTATTTCTATAGGTAAGAACCTGACCTTTAGTTGCATTAACTGCATGTACAATTTTATTCCAAAGTTTATATCTGTCAGCTTTAGGCCATAACTTTAATCTTTGAGTCTTTCCGATATAAACTTGATTTTTAGTTGTATCGGTAACATCTGCCCCTTGTATCCCATTATTTATATTCTGATCTACTTTCATATGCGCTATTGCATAGGTTCTGGCTGCTACAGCTTGTGCTTTAAGGGCCTCATCGCTGAATCCTGCAGGCATCTCTCCGGATACTACTCCAACAACATAGTCTTCTATTTTAATTTTTTTAACTTTTTTTTGTTTTGCCAAATACACTCTTATTTTATCTCGCCTTATATCTATGCCATTAGCTTTTACATCTTTGTCTGATAATTTATACTCTTGAACCTTTTCAAGATTCTTTACATCACTAGAATCGTAGCCAGTAATATTGGTCATAATTGCTGCTACAGGCATCAGAATAACAATCAGTACAATAATAATAATTGCATACTTTAATTTTGTATTCATTGATACCATATTTACGTTTCTCATATACATACCCCATCCCAATTTTATAAATAATACAAGAAGATATATTCTAAATCAAATATCTTCAGATAATAAAAAATGGCATAATTATAATTATTCTTTCTACTAGAAATATATCTTTATTTCAGTAAAAAATCTAAATTGTAATTATGCAATTCATTATATATTAAATATACTCTTATAAAATTTAAATAGTCCTTTTTATTTCAGCACCAAGCTTTTTTAATTTTTTTTCTATTTCAACATATCCTCTATCAAGATGATAAATATCATTTACAGTAGTAATTCCGTCTGCTGCTAGTCCCGCAAGAATTAATGCAGCACCCGCTCTAAGATCACTTGCCTTTACTTCTGCTCCGCTAAGTTTTTCTATTCCCTCTACAATAGCTATTCTACCGTCTATTTTGATATTTGCTCCCATTCTTTTTAGTTCCGATGCATGCATAAATCTATTTTCAAACACGGTTTCAGTTATTAGACTCGTTCCAGGCACAGTGCACATAAGAGACATCATTTGTGCCTGCATATCAGTAGGGAATCCTGGGTATGGCATAGTTTTAATATCAACGGGACATAATTCCTCTGTAGCATTCACAATAATTCCATTGTCTGTCGTCTCCATGATAACCCCGCACTCTTTAAGCTTTGCAACAACTGGTTTTAAATGTTCTTGTTTTACTCCATTGATTTTTATTTTGCTTCTTGTAATAGCTGCAGCTACCATAAATGTACCTGCCTCTATTCTATCATATATAGGAGTATGTGTGGTTCCATGCAGACTATTAACGCCTATTATATTAATAGTATCTGTACCTGCTCCTATTATCTTACCGCCCATATAGTTTATAAAAGCAGCTAAATCCTCTATCTCTGGTTCAGCCGCTGCATTTTCAATTATGGTTTCACCTTCTGCAAATATAGCTGCCATTAAAATATTTTCTGTAGCCCCAACAGATGGAAAATCAAGATATACTCTATTTCCTTTTAATTTTGGTGCAGTAGCTTCAACATATCCATGTCCCTGAGTTATTGTTGCTCCTAACGCAGCAAGGCCTTTTAAATGAAGATCTATGGGCCTTGAGCCTATATTACATCCTCCAGGCAATGCTGTTTTAAATCTCCTAAATCTGGCTAGCATTGGACCCATAATAAAAAACGATGCTCTCATCTTTCCCACCAATTCTTTATTAGGTTCTATAGGCACCATATTTCTTGTATTAATATATATGTCATTACCATCAAACTCTATATCTGCTTTCATAGATCTAAGCAGGTTACATATTACATTAACATCCTCTAATCTAGGTGAATTTTTTATGCAGCATCTATCGCCGCAAAGTATGCTTGCTGCAATTATAGGCAGAACAGAATTCTTTGCAGTATCTATATTCACTTCTCCACTTAATTTATATCCACCTTTTACTACTATCTTTTCCATATTGTCCTCCAAGAAATTGTTAATAAGTTATACTAATTATAGGACTTCCTATTACTAGATAAGTTCCTGTATTATACCTGCAAATAGCACAATTTAGATTTATTAGTTTGTCTCCTATTTTCTTAACCGGACCTTTTCCAATCAAAGCTGTTATACTATAGCCATTACTAATTCTTATTCGATCAATGTTGTTGCCATTATCATTCCTAATAGTTTTTTCTATAGCTTTTTCACAATTAATCATACTGCTTTCCATGCATTTTACTTTTACGTACTTATAGCTATTACTATTAAAGTTCTTCACTTCAACGAAATTATCTAGTTTTTTTTCTATTTTACTTATTAGCTGTTGTTTCCCTTCTTCAGATAATGAAATGAATACCTTTGTGTCTTTGCCTCTGACTATCTTTATGCTTGCATGTATATTATCTTGATCAAGATAAGCAACTTCCTCTGCTCCTCCGCTGTACTTCCTATAGCTCCACGAAATCTTATTATAAATATTTCTTATTAGTTCATCCATATGGATGTTCTGTGTGTCATCCAATTGCAAGCTATATTCCATACCTGATTCAACTATTTTTCCGCTTACTGAATTTATTAACCGAGAATTAAGTCTATTATTCTGAAAAAAAGTGCCATTACCCATTATGGAAATTATAAGTAAGCATAAATACAAAACTATCTTATATCTATAATTCATCATACCCCCAGCCTTTCACTTTTGTAATTATTACCATTATTTTCATTTTTTATGCAGCTGTCTGTATAAAATAGTCTTTTTTATTTATGCTAAAAAGTATTTAAGATATTATTAATATATAGTGATTTAAAAAAAGTGTGAATATAAAAAAAGATTACATCCTACGTAGGCTAATTCCGTTCATTAAGTAATTACACCACATCTTTGATGGAAATTTCCTAATGGCTCATAACTCGGCTGCGCCTCAAACAATTCGCCATCTTAACGGAAATTCCCCTCAAAGACATGGGTAATTACTAAACTCACTCCAAATGCCTACTTCTGATGTAATCTTTTCTATGCCCTATCTCTTAATCTTTATATAATACTTTCATTTTATTATTTCTGTTGCCTTAACATCTTAATTTACAAACTTCAAAATATTTTACTATTTATCTTTAACTTCTTCATAAACACGATGTACTGTTTTTTCATTTAGTGATTACCTTTTCTCCTATTTATTGGTGCACCTTAACATTATCCAAAAGTTATCTACAATTGACAAAAACATAATTTTCTTAAAAAGTAAAAAAACAGATTTTCATGGTTAACCATGAAAATCTGTTCCCTTAAGTTTTAATCTCATTATAGATTTTAGTAAAGCCATTTCAGCTCTTCTTGCATCTATGTCATCGTCCTGTTTTAATCTGCTCTCAGCTCTCTTTTTAGCCTCCTCAGCTCTCTTAGCATCTATGTCTTCTGGCCATTCACAAGAGCTGCAAAGCACTTCCACTTTTCCCTTTTCAACCTTAATAATTCCATCAGAACTGAAAAATTTACGAGTTTTTCCATCTGCATCAGAAATTTCAGTTATCCAAGGCATAAGTACAGTAACTAAAGGCATATGATTGCTAAGTACCTCAAACTCACCGTCCACACCTTTACACTTGATGCTAGTAGCTTCGCCTTTATAAAACTGTTTTTGTGGAGTAAGAATTGTAAGATCAAATTTATTGCTCATAAATCCCACTCCTTTATGAATTTAATATTTTATTAGCTTTTTCTCTAGCCTCTTCAATTGTTCCAACAAACAGAAATGCGGATTCAGGCATATCATCGCATTTTCCTTCAAGTATTTCTTTAAATCCACGTACTGTATCTTTTACGGGTACATATTTTCCTTTTATGCCCAAGAATTGTTCACCAACAACAAATGGCTGTGAGAAAAATCTTTGAACCTTTCTAGCTCTTGTTACTGCAAGTTTATCTTCTTCAGATAGTTCATCCATACCAAGTATAGCTATAATATCTTGAAGTTCCTGATAACGCTCAAGTACATGCTTTACTTTTGTTGCAACTTCATAATGCTCTTCTCCAACTACTCTTGGATCAAGTATTCTCGAAGATGATTCTAATGGACTTACTGCAGGGTAAATTCCCAGCTCTGATATAGATCTTGATAAAACAGTAGTTGCATCAAGATGTGAAAATGTAGTTGCAGGAGCAGGATCAGTAAGGTCATCTGCAGGCACATATACAGCCTGAACAGAAGTTATTGATCCATGTTTAGTTGAAGTAATTCTCTCCTGAAGTGCTCCCATTTCAGTTGCTAGTGTTGGCTGGTATCCAACAGCACTAGGTATTCTTCCAAGTAATGCTGAAACTTCAGAACCTGCCTGAGTAAATCTAAATATATTATCTATAAACAAAAGAACATCTTGGCCTCTATCTCTAAAATATTCAGCCATAGTAAGTCCAGTAAGTGCAACTCTCATTCTTGCACCAGGTGGTTCATTCATCTGACCAAAAACAAGAGCAGTCTTATTTATAACTCCTGATTCTCTCATTTCGTGATAAAGGTCATTACCTTCTCTTGTTCTTTCACCAACACCAGTAAATACAGATATACCTCCGTGCTGCTTAGCTATATTATTAATAAGTTCCTGAATTAAAACGGTTTTTCCAACTCCAGCACCACCAAATAATCCAATTTTTCCACCTTTTTGATATGGTGCTATCAAATCAATTACTTTTATTCCTGTCTCAAACATCTCAGGTTCAACTGATTGTTCTTCGAAACTTGGTGCACTTCTATGAATAGGATAAGCCAAATCAGTTTTAACTGGTTCATTTACATTGTCAATCGGTTTTCCTAAAACATTGAATAGTCTACCAAGCACTCCATCACCAACAGGTACTGATATAGGCTTACCGGTATCTACAGCTTCCATTCCTCTTTTTAATCCCTCTGTAGCTTCCATAGCTATAGCTCTTACAATATCGTCACCGATATGCTGCTCAACTTCAGCTATTAAAATTCCGTTTTCCATTTTAATTTCAAGGGCATTAAATATATTTGGAAGGAATTCCGCATCGAATTTTATATCTATTACCGGGCCTATGACCTGTACAACTTTACCAACATTTTGGGCCATATTGTTCCTCCTTCTAAAGCTAACTGCTAATATATTTTATCTCTGAGCTTCTGCTCCTCCAACAATTTCAGTTATTTCCTGGGTTATAGAGAACTGTCTTATTCTGTTATACTTCAGTGCAAGCTTATCCAAGATATCATTAGCATTTTCAGATGCATTGTCCATAGCAGTCATTCTTGATGAATGCTCACTAGCTTTAGCAGACGTCAATGCATAATAAATCTTATTTTTAATGTTCTCCTTTACCGCATAATCGAAAATAGACTCTATTGAAGGCTCAAAAACAAAATCTTCAACAGTACCTTTTTCATTTTTTTCAATAGGCAATAATTTATCTACTGTTATAACTTGCTTAACAGAAGATATAAATTTTGTAAAAACTATATTTACTTCTCCGACTTCTCCGTTTAAGTAAAGAGATATAGCCTTGGAGAATATTTCATTTGTTTCTTTTAATGAAGGTACGTCAGAAACTTCTACATACTCTGCAGCAGTTTCATATTTTAATCTATTAAAATATCCACGTCCTTTTTGACCAACCACAAGAATCAATGAATCAGCCTTATCGTTACCTGTAATCTCAGAAACCTTGTTTACTACAGATGCGTTATAGCCTCCACAAAGTCCACTTTCGGAGGTTATAACAATATACAGTTTTTTGCTACTCTTATTTCCAGTAACAAAAACACTGCTCTCTGCATAAGCATTTCTTACTGCTTCAAATATTGAAGCATACCGCTTACTAAATATCTCTGCACTATTTAATGAAACACGCACTTTCCTGAGTTTCGAAGTAGCTACAAGTCCCATGGCTTTAGTTATTTTAAGCGTATTGGTTACAGATTTCATTCTTCTTCTTATGGTTATAAGACCTGCTCCAGCCATAGTAACCCTCCTAATGACAAGTAGTAATATTACTAGTCAATAAATGATTTCTTAAACTCATTTATAGCTTCTTTAAGCTCGTTTTCTATCTCTTCAGTAAGCTTTTTAGTTTCTGATAGCTTATTGATCATTCCTCTATGATGTGTATCTATATATTCCAAAAATTCTCTTTGGAATTTCTTTATATCAGATACTTTAATATCAGAAAGATAATCATTAACAGCAGCATACAATATTATTACCTGCTTTTCAACATCCATTGGCTGATATTGATCCTGCTTTAATATCTCTGTCATTCTCTTACCTTTTTCAAGTCTTCTGGTAGTATCTTTATCCAAATCAGAACCAAACTGTGAAAAAGAAGCAAGTTCTCTATACTGAGCAAGTTCAAGTCTTAATGTACCTGAAAGCTTCTTCATAGCAGGTATTTGAGCGCTACCACCAACTCTTGATACTGATATACCAGCGTTAACTGCTGGTCTCTGACCTGCGTAGAATAACTCAGATTCAAGGAATATCTGACCATCTGTAATAGAAATTACATTAGTTGGTATATATGCTGTTACATCTCCAGCTAGCGTTTCGACAATAGGTAAAGCAGTTAATGAACCTCCACCTAATTCATCTGAAAGCTTAGCTGCTCTTTCAAGCAATCTGGAATGTATATAGAATACATCTCCAGGGAAAGCTTCTCTGCCTGGTGGTCTCCTAAGTAGTAATGACATCGTTCTATAAGCAACTGCATGCTTCGATAAGTCATCATATACTATAAGTACATCCTTACCTTTATTCATGAAATATTCTCCAATAGTACATCCTGAATATGGAGCAATATATTGAAGTGGTGCACTGTCTGATGCTGTAGATGATACAACTATTGTATAATCCATAGCATTCATTTCAGTAAGAGTATTTACTATATGTGCAACTGTAGACTGTTTTTGTCCGATAGCTACATATATACATATAACATCTTTACCTTTTTGATTAATAATAGCATCAAGAGCAATAGCTGTCTTTCCTGTTTGTCTATCACCTATTATAAGCTCTCTTTGGCCTCTTCCTATAGGTATCATGGAATCAATAGCTTTTAATCCAGTCTGTAATGGCTGCTTAACTGATTGTCTATAAATAACTCCAGGAGCAACCTTTTCTATTGGACTTGTTTCACTAGTAGCAATCGTTCCTTTACCATCTATAGGCTGACCTAATGAATTAACAACTCTTCCAACCATGGCTTCACCAACTGGCACTTCCATAACTTTACCAGTTCTAGTAACCACGTCTCCTTCCTTGATTCCTTCTTCAGAACCAAGTAAAACACATCCTACATTATCTTGTTCCAAGTTAAGTGCCATTCCGTATATCCCATTAGGAAATTGAATCATTTCACCTTGCATACAGTCTTGAAGACCATATATTAGAGCTATACCGTCACCTACTTGAATAATAGTCCCTGAGTCAGTAGTTTCTATCTTTTTTTCATATTTTTCTATTTCGCCTTTAATTATCGAAGTAATCTCCTCAGGTTTAATAATCATTAAATCACCTCTGTCCTGCTTTTAGCATTAATTGACGCATATCTTCAAGTTTTGATCTGATTGTTCCATCGATAACATCATCTCCAACTCTTACATAGACGCCACCGATTACACTTTCATCTATTTCTGTTTTTACAATTACCTTCTTGTTATACTTCTTCTCAAGTTGCTCAACGAGCTTAGAAATTTCATTATCCGACATAGGTATAGCAGTTTTAACTAAAGCTAAAAGTGTATTATTCTTCTCAAGATGTATCTTTTCCATCTCGTTTAGCTTTTCTTTCAAATAGAGAATTCTATCCTTATCAATAAGTATGTATAGAAATTGAAGAATGTCATCCTCTATCTTGCCTTTAAAAATACTAGCAAAGGCTTCCTTCTTTTTTGATATACTTATCTCTGGATGTCTAAGAAATTTTATCATATCCTCATTGCTATATATAGCATCTACGATTACTCTAAGCTGTTGAAGATAATCATCTACTTTATTTTTTTCTTCGGCTATTTTATAAAGAGCTAACGCATATCTTCGATCAAGATATTCATACATATTAATTACCTACCTTAACAATAAAGTCATCAATTAGTTTTCTATGCTGGGCTTCATCTATTGTCTTCTCTAATGCTTTTGAAGATATTAATATAGATAATTGAACTGCCTGTTCCTGAATCTCAGATTCTGCTTTATGCTTCTCTCTTTCAGCCTCTTTCATAGCCCTTTCGATTATCTGCTGGGCTTCATTGTTAGCATCTTTAACTATATCGTCATACAAAACCTGCGCTTTTTTCTTATACTCTTCGACAATTGTTCTTCCCTGAGACTTTGAGTCTTTTAAAGCTTTTTCACTTTCTGATTTGTTTTTATCAGCTAACATTTGATTTTCATCAGCATCTTTGATCTTTGTATCGATCTCCTGCTGTCTAGAATTTATTGCATCGCTTATTGGCTTAAACAAGAAATGTCTCAATAAAAAGAATAGTATGAAAAAGTTTATTATTGTCAGAATAAGCGTACCTAGATTTACTTTAATCTCCATCTAATTTGAAGCCTCCCTCCATTATCATATTTGTAATATCGGTAGACTTACTATAATTTTGCTTGAAGTAAGAATGCAATCAAGAAACTTAATATAGCAGTTATTTCTGAAAACGCAATACCAACTATCATGGTACTGATTATCTTACTGCTAGCTTCTGGTTGTCTTGAAACTCCTTCAACTGCTTTCCCTGCAGCTATTCCTGTTCCAATACCTCCACCAATCATTCCTAGACATGCTAATCCAGCACCTACAGCAATTAATGTTGTTCCCATAATTAAAATCCTCCTCAATAATAAAATCTTATTTTCTACTCTTCACAAGCTAATTTGATATTAACCATTGTTAACATAATGAAAATTATTGTTTGTACTACGCTCTCGAATACATCAAAGTAAAAATGAAATGGAACTGGTATTGCTAGTTGAAGAAAAGGTGTTATTCCTTTCAAACCGTTATAGATCATGCCCATTATAACTGCACCAGCAGCTATGTTTGCAAACAATCTCAAGCTTAAAGATACCAAAAGTACTATTTTTTCCATGATATTCATTGGTAACATAAATACGAATGGATGGAATAATGATTTGATGTATCCACTAATGCCAATCTTATAAATAGCATATACTTGAACTGTAATGAAACTTATTGCTGCCATTCCCAATGCAACACTATATTCTTCTGTTGGATCTGGTATATTAAATAAACCCAATGAATTCATAAACAATATAAATATTGCCATGGTTCCTATAAATGGCACAAAGTTTCTAAATTCAGCACCCATATTTTCTTTTACTAGGTTATCAATAGTCTCATAAACTATTTCTAAAACACTTTGTTTCTTATCCGGACGCTGCTTTAAATTTCTTGTTAACCATATTGATATAATGGTTAAAATAAGAATTATTATCCATTGAACTATTATAGCAGAGGTAAACACAAAATTTATACCAAATAGTTTTATAGATAATTCTCCACTGAATTCCACTAAGTCACTTCCTTTCCACTAGGGATTTAAATCCATAAATTGTTATTCCTACAATATGAAATATATAACCCATAATATATATTATAAAACTAGGACTATTATATCTGTACACCAAAATTGATATAGCTAATATAATCTGAAGCCTTATAATATAACTCAGTATATATATTATTCTCGATGCAATTGATGTTTTCTTTAATAAATAATCACTTATAATTGCATTAGAAAACAAATTCATGCTTGCAAGGGTCAGTCCAAAAAACCAATACAGAGCATTTTTGAACGTTAATTGAATAACAATTCCTATAAATATTCCTAGTACAAAATTAATCAAGGATATTTTTCCTACAAGTGCTTTTAGTTCTTTATTCACCGGTTAATCCTCCAACTTAGACACCTGCATTGATTATATAACGTCTATAATCAATTATAAAAGCTTGTATTCTGAATAATTCTACTGTTTATTACTGTTTAAGTCGATTTTTTTAATATTTTGACGTACTATCTCATGAAAGCTTTTGAAATAATTATGTTATGCCATTTTAGATGCTTTTTTTATTTGGATTTCATAGTTTAGAATATTTTGAATATTGTATCTTTGCCGTCATTTTTTGTTAACCTTTACATTAATAAATTAACTAAAAATTAAAAATGGTTACATACTTTTCACATTTATCGTTGGAATGTAAACGTACGACAATAAACGGTACACTCAAACTTAAAACATGGTAATGCATAACGTCATTATTATTTATTCAATAATTTTATTTATTATTTTATTATGTTACTATTATTATTATATTTTCAACTATATAATGCTCATTATCTTAAATTAAAATTCCTTATTCCTAATATTTTTTAATATCATTATAAAAAAAGCATTGCCTCTCGGCAATGCTTTAAATTAGCCATCCTATTTTTCTACTACTAGAGCGGTTCCCATTCCTCCACCTATGCAAAGAGTTGCAAGGCCTTTCTTGGATCCTCTCTTCTCCATTTCATATAGTAATGAAACTAATATTCTTGCACCAGAAGCTCCAATTGGATGTCCTAATGCAACGGCTCCTCCATTAACATTCACTTTATTCATATCAAAGTGTAAGTCTTTAGCTACAGCTAAGCATTGTGAGGCAAATGCTTCATTAGCTTCAATTAAATCAAGATCTTCTACTGTAAGCTTAGCAGCTTCTAAAGCAGCTTTAGTTGCACCAACTGGACCATATCCCATTATTGATGGATCTAATCCTCTGCTTCCATATGATAAGATCTTAGCTATTGGCTTAATTCCTAATTCCTTCGCTTTGTCAGCACTCATTATTACAAAAGCAGCAGCTCCATCATTTATTCCAGATGCATTACCTGCTGTAACTGTGCCACCGTCTTTTTTAAATGCTGGTTTTAATTTTGCAAGAATTTCTTTAGTTGTTCCGAATCTAGGAAATTCATCTGTATCAAATACTTTTGGATCTCCTTTTCTTTGAGGTATTACTACTGGAATTATTTCATCCTTAAATCTTCCAGATTTTATAGCAGCCTCTGCTCTATTTTGAGATTGAGCTGAGAACTCATCTTGCATTTCTCTAGTGATTCCCCATTTTTCTGCAACATTTTCTGCTGTTATACCCATATGATACTGATTAAATGCATCCCAAAGTCCATCATTAATCATGCTATCTACCATGGTTCCATTTCCCATTCTCTGTCCCCATCTTGCATTGTTTAACACATATGGTGCTCTTGACATGTTTTCCATACCACCAGCAACTACTATATCGTCATCTCCAGCTTTTATCATCTGCGCAGCTAATGATACAGCTCTGAGTCCTGATCCACAAACTTTATTTATTGTCATAGCAGAAACTTCAACTGGAAGTCCAGCCTTTAGAGTTGCCTGTCTTGCTGGATTCTGTCCAAGACCTGCCTGAAGAACATTTCCCATTATAACTTCATCTACTAATTCTGGTTTAATATTAGCTCTTTTTATAGCCTCTTTAATAACAAGTGCTCCTAAGTCTACAGCTGGTACATCCTTTAAAGAACCACCAAATGAACCTACTGGTGTTCTAACCGCACTAGCAATTACTACTTCCTTCATGACTATACCTCCTAAAAAATACATTATTTCATTTTATTCTACTATTTTTCCTTACAGTTTAATTATATATGCAAGTTAATATTTTATCAATATAAATTTGTTAAAAATTAAACAATCTTTTTCCGAATTATTCCGTATTAACTAATTAGAAACTAAAAATGAAGAAACAGCTGTTCTGAATGAATTTTCACTTCATAGAATTTTTATTAATGATTAATACAATAACTAAAATTCAGAAAAGCTGAATTTCATCCTCCATTCTTAATTGCTAATTTCTAATTTAATCCATTCTTTGTTTAATAAAATACTCCACTATGGCTTTGCATATTCTTTGTGAAGCCTTACCATCTCCGTAAGGATTTATAGCTCTGCTCATGCCTTCATACAAAGCTTTATCATTTATCAATTTTTGTGCTAGGGCTACTATCTCTTCCTTGTTATCTGCACCTACTAGTTTCACTGTTCCAGCTTCTACAGCTTCAGGTCTTTCTGTAACATCTCTAAGCACTAAGACAGGTGTTCCCAAATGCGGCGCTTCCTCTTGAAGCCCACCTGAATCTGTCATAACCATATAGCATTTATTCATAAGATTATGTGTTTCTTTTGTATCAAGTGGATCTAATAAATGTATTCTTTCTTTATTACCTAATATTTTAAACACTTTATTTTTTACGATGGGATTAGGATGAACCAAGTAAATAACTTCTACATTTCTATTTTCTTTCACCAATTCATCTATAGCAGTGCATATATTTTCTATACCCGCTCCCCAATTTTCTCTTCTATGAGCAGTTACCATAATAACTTTTTTAGAATAATCAATATCATTCAATTGTTCTACTTTGAATTTATAATTATTCTCTACAGTGTAATTCATAGCATCTATAACTGTATTTCCTGTAACAAATATATTTCCTGCTTCTACTCCTTCCCGTAAAAGGTTATTTTTAGCACTTTGAGTAGGTGCAAAATGTAAATCTGCGAGAGATGCTGTAAGTTTTCTATTCATCTCTTCAGGGAATGGAAAATATTTATCAAAGGTTCTTAAACCTGCCTCAACGTGTCCAACTTTTATTTGTTTATAAAATGCTGCTAAAGCGCTTGTAAAGGTGGTAGTAGTATCACCATGTACTAATACTATGTCTGGCTTAACCTGTTCATATATTTTCTCAAGTCCCTCCATTACTCTTGCCGTTATACCTGTAAGGCTTTGTTTTTCTCTCATGATATTCATGTCAAAATCAGGAACTATCTTAAAAAGTTCTAACACTTGATCCAGTATTTCTCTATGCTGAGCTGTCACACACACTTTTGAATCAATTTCATCAGCTTTCTCTAATTCTTTCACAAGCGGTGCCATTTTAACTGCCTCCGGTCTAGTTCCGAATATAGTTAAAACCTTTATCTTTTCCATAACTTGTTCTTCCCTCCACACAAAACTGAGATCTGATATATATCAGTAAGAACCGTCGCCTTCTAAGGAATCATCCTTATCAATCCATTCCTTTACTAATATACTCCTATTTTTTTTCTTGTCATCCCTTATAATCACTTTTTCTATGCCGGAATTAATTATAAATCGCTTACAGAGAGCACAAGGTTCAGCATTATATACGTATTCTCCAGTTTTGCTTTCCCTTCCAACAAGATATAGAGTTGATCCAATCATATCACTTCTGCGAGCTGATATTATAGCATTTTGTTCTGCATGAACAGATCGGCATAACTCATATCGCGTTCCTCTTGGTACATTCATCTCTTCTCTTCTGCAAAAATTCAAATCAGTACAGTTTTTTCTTCCTCTTGGTGCTCCTGTATAACCCGTAGATATTATTTCATCATTTTTTACTATTATCGCAGCAAAATTTCTTCTTAAACAAGTTCCTCTCTCAAGTATAGTTTCGCAAATATCAAGATAATAGTTATCTTTATCTATTCTCTCCACCATAGTTCCTCCAATAATTAAGTTATTGTCTATATAAAATACAGGCTTATAGGAAACAGTTAATACTATCAACCTATACGTATAAAAGTTATCTTACATTCGATACAATTTCACGTATAGGTTAAATTTCATACTATTTTCCTAGAGCCTGTGCAAACTATCTACTTTGTACCAAATAACCTATCCCCTGCATCGCCAAGTCCAGGTACAATATAACCTTTTTCATTTAATTTCTCATCTATAGCCCCAATGTATACATCCACGTCTTGATGAGCTTCAGTAACAGCTTTAATTCCCTCTGGTGCTCCAATTAAACACATAAGCCTTATATTTTTAGCTCCTCTTTTCTTTAAAAGAGTTATTGCATCTATGGCTGAACCTCCAGTAGCAAGCATAGGGTCTGTAACTATGACTTCTCTTTCTTCAATATCCTGAGGTAATTTGCAAAAATATTCTACAGGTTGAAGCGTCTCTTCATTTCTGTACAATCCTATATGACCTATTTTTGCTGCAGGAATAAGTTTAACCATTCCTCCAACCATTCCTAGACCCGCTCTAAGTATTGGAACTATGGCCACTTTTTTACCTGAAAGCATCTTGCTCTTTGTTCTGCATATTGGAGTTTCTATTTCTACTTCCTCTACAGGTAAATCTCTAGTAACCTCATAGGCCATTAGCATAGCTACCTCTTCAACAAGTTCTCTAAAATCCTTAGAACCTGTATCTTTACTTCGTATAATTGATAATTTATGTTGAATTAATGGATGGGATATTTGTGTTACTTTGCTCATTGTATAAACCTCATTTCCTATTTATTGTATTTTTTTTCTATCTCTGTTATTTTATTTAATCTTCTCGTATGTCTATCACCCTCAAATTTTGCATTGAGAAATGCATCAACTATATCTACTGCAAGTCCTGGGCCAACTATTCTTTCACCCATAGTAAGAATATTAGCATTATTATGCTGTCTGCAGGCATGTGCGCTAAATGTATCATGACATAGAGCAGCTCTTACTCCGGGTACTTTATTAGCAGCAATTCCTATTCCTATTCCAGTTCCACAAATTAATATTCCAAAATCGTATTCTTTAGCTGCTACGGCTTCTGCCACAGTCAGAGCATAATCAGGATAGTCACATGACGCTTCATCATATGTACCATAATCCTTATACTCAATCTTATGTTCATTAAGATATTCAAGCACATATTTCTTTAGTCTATAACCAGCATGATCTGATCCAATAGCTATTTTCATTTGATACCTCCATTACTTAATTTTTATTATCAGTTTTTTTATTCTATTTAGAAGCATATCAAAGGTTTTTTCATAAATACTTATATCTCCTCCATATGGATCTAAAATATCACCATTTTCTCCTATATACTCATTCAAAGTATAAATTTTGTCCTTATGCTGAGGATACAACCTTTGAAGATATAGTTTAATATTATCTGTCATAGTAAGAAGTAAATCCGAATTTATTATGTGCTGCAATTGCAACTGCTGAGCTTTCCTATTAGATATATCTTTATTTAGTTTATCTTTAATTGTCAAAGCAGAGTTCAAGGATATACTGCTTCCAGGAACTACCGATGCTCCTGCTGAGAATGCCTTATTATTTTTATTCTTGTTAATACTATTAAATATAACCTCAGCCATAGGACTTCTGCACGTGTTACCAGTACATACAAACAATATGTTCATGAATTCCTCCACTTAATCTATATTTTTATTATATCAAAAGCAGCTGACTTTTTTAATCTATTCATTATAGCTATACCTATTCCTCTTTCTTCAAAAGCTTCTGAAAGAACGATATCAACCCCTATATCATCAAAGCTTCTCAATACTTCAAAAAGATTTTGAGCTACAGAAGCTAAATCTTTTCTGCTGCCTAATGATATGATTTCATCACAATTATACATTTCCTTGGTTTCATCCGTACACATTACTCCTACTTTTACGCCTCTATAATTTTGCACCATTTTATTAATTTTTTCAACAGTTTTTTCTGTCTGTCCCATAATTATTCTAACTTGAGCTTTCGGAGCGTAGTGTTTATATTTCATACCTGGCGCCTTAGGTTTTATGTTTCCAATACTTTTACCCATTACTGCAGGATCTATATATATATCTTTATTCACCTCCTGAAGCATTTCAAGAGTCACTCCGCCCGGTCTTAATACACATGGAATATCTGCTGTGCAGTCTATTACTGTTGATTCAACTCCTACATTACTCTTATCTCCTCCTATTATACAGTCCACTTTTCCATCAAGGTCTTCTATACATCTTGAAATAACTGTAGGGCTAGGTCTGCCTGATATATTTGCAGATGGTGCAGCTATAGGACATCCAGAAAGCTTTATAAGGTTGAGAGCAATCTTATTTTTAGGCATTCTAATTCCTACACTATCAAGGCCTGCACTAGTAGTATCAGGTATTAATTTTGATTTTTTTAGTATAATAGTCAGCGGTCCCGGCCAAAACTTATTCATTAACGTTCTCGCAATGTCTGGCACTTCCTCTACAAAATTCTCTATATTAAAATCTGCAACATGAACAATCAGAGGGTTATCCTGAGGTCTTCCCTTAGCCAGAAAAATTTTTTTTACGGCATCTTCGTCAAGAGCATTAGCTCCAAGTCCATAAACAGTTTCTGTCGGGAACGCAACCAATCCTCCTTTTTTAATTATATCCGCAGCTGATTTCATTTTATTAATATCTATAGAGTTCTCATCCATATCAATTATTTTTGTATTCATTTGCATTTCACTTCCTTAAAATTTTAGAAATTGACTATGTCAATCTCCGTATGGAATTATTCATCTAAAATATAATGTCTCTGCATAAAATATCATATTGAAGTTAAAGACTATTAATAGTATATAAATATGTATTAAAGCAAACTTATCATTATAATTCCAATTAACACCCCTATGCATATTCCCATACAAGGTGCTGTAACTTCGCCTACTCTCCATGATTCAGGTATCAATTGACCACATGATACATAAAGCATTATTCCAGATGCCAGCGCCAGACTTATTCCTAACATGCTTTGAGAAACAGTACCAAGCAAATTTCCTATAAAGGCTCCTAGAGTAGTAGGTAATGCAGTTACAAAAGCATATGATAATATCTTCTTGGATTTATAGCGGGACATCATTAGCGGAGCTGCTACAGCCATGCCCTCTGGTATATCATGAAGTCCAATAACTATACTCATTTCAATGCCAAGTTTTCCGCTAGCCGCCATGCCGCATCCCATAACTATTCCCTCAGGAAAGTTATGTAGCATTAATCCAATAGCCGTAAGTAATGCAACTTTACTATGAACATCATATCTATCCTCTGATAGTACAAAACTATCAAGAAATATTATTATTGCCATACCAGCTAAAATAAATAGTGCGGTAAAGTATGTTCCTAGTTTATCCTGCGATTCCGGAATTAGCTCAAAAGCCACGACAGCCATCATAAGACCTGCCGCAAAACCAAGAATAGATGACATCATCTTTTTAGATGGATTCCTAATAACTACACCTAATGCTGCTCCAAGCATTGTACCTAAGAGCGATATACCTGATAAAATAAACGTTTTTATAATAAAATGATTCAATATTTTTCACTCCTTTCTATAAGATTTTATTTATAGAAAGGAACAAATATCACAGCATAACTAATGTTTTTATATCATCCAGCATTTTATATTATCAATTGCTGCCTCAGAGTATTTTGCTTTTACACAGGTTTTATATATATCCATAAGTAACTTATACTTTATGGCTCCGCCTCTATATATTGAAATCAAATAATATTCTGCATCCGGATTTATTTTCTTTAACCGATTATACTCCTTAACTAAATAAGGATGTCTGCGTAAAACCTCTTTATTTACCCACTTTATGTTTTCATTTCTAAACTTGGACTTAGACAGCATTACTATCCTTATTCCATCTTTCATCTTTTCTGTATGAACATAAACTATCTTATCACAATCAATGTTGAATCTTCTTATAAACAAACCTTGTTTTATTCTAAGTCTTCCCAAAGCATAGCTATAAATTAACTTATTTGAATCCTTCTTATAAATTATACCCATAATCACAAAGAAATCAACTACACATAGATATAGTATAAAAAAAGAACTAAACTTTTTTAGTATTATAAGTAATATCGGAAATACAAAAAAAATAAAGCACATAAAGAGAATAAATCTAAACTCAGATTTTTTCTGCTTCTTTATGGCTTTATTAATATCCATTATCTCACACCTCTATTGTTTAGTCTATAGATAACAATTTTGCTAATTATCAGCTAACTTGAAATATCTATGCAAGAATGTCTTACATATCATTTGACCCTATACTCTTCATTTTTTCGGCCTGATCGGTAGTAATAAGCGCATTTATTATTTCATCAATGTCTCCATCCATAAATGCATCTAATTTATATAGTGTCATACCTATCCTATGATCCGTAACTCTTCCTTGAGGAAAGTTATAAGTTCTTATTCTTTCGCTTCTGTCACCAGATCCTACCTGACTTCTTCTATCAGCAGCGATAGATGCACTTCTCTCTTGTTCGGCTCTTTCAAACAGTCTAGCCCTAAGAACCTTCATAGCCTTTTCTTTGTTTTTTAGCTGTGATTTCTCATCCTGACAAGTTACTACAAGGCCACTTGGAAGATGAGTAATCCTTACTGCTGAATCTGTTGTATTAACGCACTGACCACCATGACCTGAAGATCTATAAACATCTATCCTTAAGTCATTTTGATTTATTTCAATATCTACGTCATCAACTTCTGGAAGAACTGCTACAGTTGCAGCAGAAGTATGTATTCTTCCGCTTGCTTCAGTATCTGGTACTCTCTGAACCCTATGAACTCCACTTTCATATTTTAATCTACTGTAGGCTCCATTTCCTTTGATCATAAATACTATTTCCTTAAAGCCTCCAATATCAGTTTCGTTAGCGCTCATGACCTCAATCTTCCATCTTCTTGTTTCAGCATATCTTGAATACATTCTAAATAAATCTGCAGCAAACAGAGCAGCTTCTTCTCCGCCTGTACCACCTCTTATTTCAACAAATACATTCTTTTCATCATTCGGATCTTTTGGGACCATGAGCAGCATAAGCTCGTGCTTTAGTGTTTCAACGCTCTGTTCTAATTCCTTTAGTTCAGCCTGAGCCAGCTCTTTCATTTCTGCATCTGTCTCAATCTCTGCCATTTCTTTAGTTGAATCTATCTCTTCAAGCACTTTTTTATATTCTCTATATTTAAGGACTCTTTCTTCTAGCTCGGAATGTTCCTTGCAAAGTTTTTGCCATTCTTTTTGGTTCTGCATTACTGATGGATCGCTTATTTTTATAGAAAGTTCTTCATATTTACCTTCCATAAAGTCAAGTCTTTCTAACATGTACAAATCAACTCCGTATTCGTATTTAACAATTAGTTATTATAGCATAATTTCTTTAGTTTTATCAAATTTAATTTTGGCAATGCTATAAGTGCCCTACAATAACTCTATCTCTTCCAGCCAGATCCTTTACACAGTATATATCAGAAAAACCATTCTCTTTAAGTATATATTCAACCTGCATTTTCTGATCATCCCCTATCTCGTAAACTATAACCCCACCGCTATTCATACATTCAACTGCTTGTTCCGAAATTTTTTTATAAAAATCCAACCCGTCTTTTCCGCCGCATAAAGCTATATATGGTTCATAATCTTTTACATCGCCCATAAGTGTTGGAATTACTTCTTCAGGTATATAGGGTGGATTACATACAATAATATCAAATTTCTTGTTTCCCTTTATAGCCTCGTTAAGCATATCGCTATTATAAAACTTCATTCTCTGCTGAAAATTATTATCCAATATATTCCTTTCAGCGACTTTTCTGGCATCTTCTGATATGTCATAGCACTCTATCACAGTATTTTTTACTTCATTAGCGATAGCTATGCCTATTGCTCCACTGCCGCAGCATACGTCACATACAGTATTGTACTGCTTATTATTTATGATTTTAACTGCTTCTTCTACTAATACTTCCGTATCAGGTCTTGGTATAAGTACTCCTTCATCAATATACAGGTTAATACCCATAAACTCGCATTGCTTTATAATGTATTTTACAGGCATCTTCTTTTGCCTTAATTTTATCATTTTCCAAAAGGTCTGTGCCTGTTCTTCACTTACCTCTGCCTCTCTATTAGTCATCACTTCTATTCTTGTTTTATCCAAAGCTTTTGCCATTATCAACTGACTATCTATAATATAGCTTTCTATATCATTTTCTTTCAAGATAGCATTAGCAGTATTGAGAAGTTCCCCTACAGTATTACCACAATTTCTAGTAACAGCTTCCTCAAGCTGGGTCTCATCTCTATCTGGATTTCTGTTAAACCTCTTTATATCTTCTGAATAATCTATACCTTCTGCTGCTTTTAATGCTATAATAGCTACTTCTAATTGTGATTCATCAGGTTCATTAGTTGTAAGGTTCTGCAGCTTCAGTCCAGGATATGCTATTATATCCGATAGTCTGCTTTTACTTTTTCCTAGCCATTTAATTAGCTCATAGGATACTCCAGCTACTATTGGTAATAAAATCACCCTGTAAACTATTTTTTCCCACAAACTATTGAATTCAACTAGTGAAAACAATACTATACTTACAATCATTACTATAAAAAGAAAGTTTGTTCCACACCTAGGATGGAATCTAACAAACTTGGCAGCATTCTCAGCTGTCAATTCTTCTTCATTCTCATAACAAAATATTGTCTTATGCTCGGCTCCATGATATTCAAAAACTCTTCGTATATCACTCATTTTGCCTACAAAATAAATATATAATATAAAGATGCCAACTCTTAAAATCCCTTCGATTATGTTTACAGTGAATTTATCAGCTTTTAGTTTGTAAAGTAAATTAGATAGGAAAGTCGGAAGTATAAAAAACAATCCAACAGAAAACATAAGTGAGACAATCAATGCAAATCCTAAAGCTACATCGTTGCTTTTATCTTTAAATACACTAGCCAGCCACTTTTCAAATTTAGACGGCTCAGCCTCGCCCTCAAAACAAGATGCAGAATAATTCAAAGTTTTCATTCCAATAACAAGTGATTCTATCATAGCTACAAAGCCTCTTATTATTGGTATATTTAAAACACTATGCTTCTTTGTAAAAGGAATTGAATTGTTAAAATCAACTTCTATTTCCCCGTTCTCAAGCCTCACAGCAGTCGCTATTCCTTTTTCTCCGCGCATCATAACCCCTTCAATTACCGCCTGTCCTCCAACGCTGGTCTTTTTGGCCATAAAAACACCTCTCTCATTGTGAAGTATAAATAAATTGCGAACCAAGAAATTGGATTAAATGAAGATAATATTTAATAGTTAGTGTATGCTTTAAATATGTAAGAGAAAAGAGAAAAGTGAAGGTTAAAATTCAGCCATGCTGAATTTTGATTGTATAGATAATCCTAATTATTTTAATAGTCCTTTTGTAATACTAGGTATAGTCTTAGTTTTTAAAAAGTTATCGCAGATAATCACATTTAAATTCTCAGAAATTCTGTACAGCAGAATTTCTTCCTTCACTTTTCTCTCTACTCTTTTCTCTTTACTCTTAACTCTCACACCTATTTAATGCACTTTCTCTAAACTATTCCGTCTAGAGCATTTAGTTCGTAATATATTTATTTCATAACATTATATATACCATATATATATTTAAAAGTCTATGGATTCTTATTATTGACGTTATTCTGCTCCTATGATATACTTTACTAGTTAAATTTGTATTTCTTGAAAGAGGTGAAAAACATGAGAGAAGGCATACATCCAGAATACCACCATGATGCTGTGGTTAAGTGTGCATGTGGAAATACTTTTACAACTGGTTCTGTAAAAGAAGAACTAAAAGTAGAAATATGCTCTAAATGCCACCCATTCTTCACTGGAAAACAGAAAATCGTCGATGTCGGCGGTAGAGTTGAGAAGTTTAGAAAGAGATTTAATCTTAATGATGGTGAGTAAAAGATATAACGGGAAGATTTATTCTTCCCGTTTTTCTTATCTATCTCTATTATTTTCTTTTGAAAACACGTCTGTCTTAGTAAATATGTTTAAGAAATCTATATTGTTCTTTGTTTTCGATAACAAGTTTATAAGCTTCTCAGTAATATCATCTACATTGCCTTCCCTGTATAAAGTTTTCCTTATATTGTAAGCGACTTCCTTTTCAAGATCTGTCTGAATAAGATCATCTCTTCTTGTTCCTGACTTATAAATATCAATAGCAGGGAATATCCTTCTTTCTTGAAGTTTTCTATCAAGATGTACTTCCATATTACCTGTTCCTTTAAACTCTTCAAATATCATATCGTCCATCCTGCTTCCCGTTTCAATTAAGGCTGTCGCAAGAATAGTAAGACTTCCACCATTTTCTATGTTTCTAGCTGCTCCAAAAAACTTTTTAGGCATTATAAGAGCACCTGGATCTAGTCCACCTGAAAGAGTTCTTCCAGTTGGTGTTATAGTTAGGTTATACGCTCTTGAAAGTCTTGTTAAACTATCAAGAAGAATAACGACATCCTGTCCTTGCTCTACCATTCTCTTAGCTCTTTCTAGCACCATTTGAGCAACTTTGGTATGATGTTCAGGTTCTTCATCAAAAGTAGAAAATATTACCTCACCATTTATAGAACGCTGCATATCAGTAACTTCTTCTGGTCTTTCATCTATCAGCAGAACAATTAGCTTTATCGATGGATAGTTTTTAGATATGTTTTGTGCTACTTTCTTTAATAAAGTGGTCTTTCCAGCCTTAGGCGGTGCTACAATAAGTCCTCTTTGACCTTTTCCTATTGGACATATGATATCCATAAGTCTAGAAGATAAATTCAGCTGGCTATCTGTCTCTAATCTCAATCTTTGATTAGGATAGATAGGAACTAAGTATTCAAATGGTTTTCTTCCGACCGCTTTCTCAGGATTTTCTCCGTTTACTTTATCTACATACAAAAGTGCTTTAAATTTTTCGCCTTCCTTAGCAGTTCTTACTTTTCCTTCAATTTCATCACCAGTTCTTAAGTTAAACCTTCTTATCTGAGAAGGAGAAACATAGACATCTTCCGGGGTTGATAAATAATTCTTTCCCCTTAAGAAACCAAAATTATTATTTTCATTAATTTCAAGAACGCCTCTGGCAGAATTTGATTCGTTAACCATATCTCTGAACTTATCCTTTTTTTCTGTATCAGTGCTTTCATTTTTTCGTTCAGAATTTGCAGCAGGTGTACCAGGATTTTTTACTTCCTCATGCTTTTCTTCTTTAACTTCCGGCTTTAACTTATCATTTTTACCACTTCTATGTGAGATCTTTTCTCTTAAAATAACCCCTTCTTTTTCTATTGAAGCAGGAGATGATTTTTCTATCTCAGCTATTAATTCTGCCTTTTTATATTTAGCTAGATTCTTAATTCCTAACTCCTTTGCTATTACCCTTAACTCATTTAGCGTTTTGCTTTTATATTCTACATCACTCAATATATCAATCTGATTAGGAAAAATAGACTGTTATTAAAATATTTGTTATTATTTTGCAATAAATAGCCTAAATATCAGACTTACCTATCAGATCTTCACCCACCTTTCTTACAACAATAATATGAATTCAAAATTATTTAATTAAATTTTATGAAATTTAAAACTTGAAATGGAATTAGTAAGATATATATACTAGAAAAGTATACGGAAATGTAATAATCATCAATTTATAAAAATTCAAACTAAAACCTATATTAATATTATATCTCAAAATTCAATATGTACACACTTTTTTTTAAATTTCGCGTTAATAATGAAAATTTAGGAATTCTAGAGGAAATTCCGTGATGCAGAATTTCTCTAGAACTATTAAGGTACACAATTATAATTCAGCAAAACTGAATTTTGCCTTCATTCTTAATCGTTAATTAACATCTACATATGCTTAATATAGATATTAACGAGCATTGTGTTTTACTGCAGCTCCTACAAAACTTATAAATAACGGATGTGGTCTATTAGGTCTTGATTTAAGTTCAGGATGAAATTGCACTCCTACAAACCAAGGATGATCTTTTATTTCAATAATTTCTACAAGTCTTCCATCTGGGCTTGTACCTGCAAGTACTAATCCAGCCCTAACCATTTGTTCTCTATAATCGTTATTAAATTCGTATCTATGTCTATGTCTTTCATCAATCAATTGATTATTATATGCTTGCAAAGAGAAAGTATTATCTGCTATTTTGCATGGGTATATACCTAATCTCATGGTACCACCCTTTTTGTCTACATCTTTCTGATCCGGCATCAAGTCAATAATAGGATGTGTAGTTTCTGGATTTATTTCTGATGAATTAGCATCTTCATATCCTAAAACATCTCTTGCAAATTCAATAGCTGCACACTGCATTCCTAGACATATGCCCAAGAAAGGCACATTATTTTTTCTTGCCCAGCCGGCTGCTTCTATTTTCCCTTCTATTCCTCTATCTCCAAAGCCTCCAGGTACAAGAACTCCGTCACAATCTGAAAGCAGTTCATCTACATTTTCTTTTGTAACATCACAAGCATTCACCCATTTTACTTCAACATTTGTATCGTTATACAAACCACCGTGGTTTAAAGCTTCAACTACAGATATATATGCATCATGAAGTTCCACGTATTTGCCGACCAAAGCAATTTTTATATTTTTTCTGAGAGATTTAAGTCTTTGTACCATAGATATCCATTCTGAATTATCTATTTCCTTAGCAGAAATATTTAGTTTCTTGCAAACCAAAGTATCTAATCCTTCATTATGAAGAAGTAAAGGTACTTCATAAAGATTCTCTGCATCAACATTTGGTATGACTGATTCTCCATCAACATTACAGAAAAGGCCTATCTTATCTTTTAATTCTAAAGATAATTCCTTTTCAGTACGGCATACTATTATGTCTGGCTGAATTCCAATTCCTCTTAATTCTTTTACTGAATGCTGAGTTGGTTTTGTCTTCAATTCTCCTGCCTTTCCCAAAAAAGGAACTAATGTAACATGAATAAAACATACATTTTCTATTCCCACATCATACTTTATCTGTCTTATAGCTTCCAAAAAAGGCTGTGACTCTATATCTCCTACAGTACCTCCTATTTCGGTTATAACTACATCAAGATCTCTTTCCTTGGCTACTTTGTATACTCTGTTCTTAATTTCATTTGTAATATGTGGAATAACTTGAACTGTCCTTCCTAAATAGTCTCCTCTTCTTTCCTTAGAGATTACAGACCAATAGATCTTTCCTGTGGTAACATTACTGTTTTTGCTAAGATTTTCATCGATAAACCTCTCATAGTGTCCTAAATCCAAATCAGTTTCTGCACCATCATCTGTTACAAAAACCTCGCCATGTTGATAAGGGCTCATAGTTCCTGGATCTATATTTAAATATGGATCAAACTTCTGTATAGAAACTTTTAAACCTCTATTCTTTAATAATCTACCTAGTGAAGCAGCTGTAATACCTTTTCCTAATGATGATACAACGCCTCCTGTTACAAATACATACTTAGTACTCATTTTTCTTATCCTCCCGCAAAAACAATTATTATCATAATTTTTGTTGACAAACAGCTTTAAAAATAATATAATATAAATCACCCTATAATGGGGGTATAGTGCTTAACACATGTTTTTAACATCGTTTAGCACGCATAACAAAATCAGCATCTATTAAACACTAACTAAGTAACTCGTGCAATACATGATATATTTATCGTTTGTCTATAAACATAACATATATGATAGCACATATCCTTTCATTAATCTATACCTTTATGTAATTTTTTTTGCTATTTGCTCTATTTCTAAATATTCATCTCTAAATTGCTTGTTTGTAAAGAATTTGGCCTCAGCTTTCTTAACGTTATTTCTAAAAGATCTATCACTTATATTGTCTATAACATCCTTCACTTTTTCCAAGCTATAACATTTATATTTTTTTAGCAGTAGAAAAAATATATAACGACTGTGAATATCTTTCATTATCTTTTTTAATTCTTCCCTCTCTATGCCTTTGTAGCCACAAATAATATTTATTATTTTTTCATATCTTTCCTGACTATAATAACCAATACTCATAACACGCTGAACCCCTTCAAAGTAAAATAGTTTTATTTGAATTATTATCCAAACAAAACTATTTTATTCAATATTATGCCTTTATATTGATTTTTAATTCTGTCTTTTCTGTCTGAACACCGCCTATGAGCATATTATAGTTTATAAATATATTTCCGCCATTGTCATCTATATCTATATCAAGATTTTTTGTTTCAATAACTAATTCTAATGACCCATATTGTGTTGTGTACATAGTGGTACATTTATTGTTTTTCTCAAACTCCATCTTTGTAGTAGTTGTACCCTCTCTAATAAGCATAAGCTTTTCTGGCGATATCTCTATTTTGGTAGTCGTTCCTTCCATACCTGAAATTTTAGTCTCATCGTATTCTGCAGAATAACCATTTTGATGTTTGGTAAAATTCCCAGGTGTCAATACCTCTATAGCATCTTCCTTTCTTCCTTCTTGAATACTAGAAATAGAAATTACTGCTTTTTTATCCATATATATAATGCCTCCCATCCATTTCATATGAGGTTTTCTAAAGGTGTACATTATCTTTTTTTACTTTCTAATGTCCTTCTATTATTTTATAGTTTAATTTTTTTGCAGCATTTTGGCAAGGCTTTTATATGGTAAGTCTCCCATTAGGGGTATTGATAACTTTTAATATCCTCTCTGTTTTACCTGTGTTAGCATTTACATATACTATATATTCGTCTTTCTTATGGTTACCATAAAATTCGTAACAAAGTATTTCTTTATTCATTTCAGTAGGTATTATTGCAATACCAGAATTTTTAACACTAAATCTTTTATTTAAGCTATTTCTTGCTGCCTGTAAAGATAGCTTTGGTTTAACTATTTTTCTATTCTGATTATAGGCGACCAAATATTTTTCCGCTTCAAAGCCTACAATGTTTCCATCGTCTAATGCTACTTTTACCTCCACTTGCTCAGGATATATAAATACATTATTTACATTATGTACGAAATTTATAACTACATTATCCTCATACTTAAGGCTATATGAGGATTTCATATCTTTATATCCTAATTTTTTTAGAAATAATTTTGCATTTTGCTCAGCCTGCTTTTCACTTATCTTAGGATTTAATAATTGTCTGTCATCTAACAGATAAATTACTTTACCACCATGTTTACTTATTTCACATGAAATTTTGTTTTTATTTTTTCTTCCCCTTATATATACATTATAACTATAAGCAGCTATTCGTGTCTGGCCTTTTGATTCAACTAATTCAATCTTAGATATTCTCGAAGTTCCTATTACATTAGCAACTGTTTTTCTAGTTTCCTGCTGTGTCACAACATCTAATTGATTTACCCTTGGTTTTATTTCTAGGATATTATCTGAAAACGGACCGTCATATATTAGTGAAGGATACTGCAGAACCTCTTTCTCTATACTGCTAAATTGAGTTGATAATAAGTTTTTCTTTTCTCCAATAATTCCGTTAACTTTCTCTCTAATTTCTCCCCATTTCACTTTTCCCTGATTAATATCTGAAAGTACATTATTTAGACTTATCTTAAGTTTATCAGATTCTTCCTCTAATTGATCCAGAGTTTTATAATCGTTATCGGTTAACTCCTTTGTATTATCATAATTTCTAATTAAACTATAACAATAATCACCTACCTGATTTATAAATTTTCCTATGTTAGTAGACACATTAGGATCAACAGGCAGAGAGTTAAGCTTATCATTGGCAGCGGATGAATATCTATATATATCCTCAAAAATCAGTATATTCTGTTCCTTCGTACTAGAAACAGCCGTTTTACCCAAACTATCTTGTATGTTCTCAATGTCATCTAATAGTTCATACATGCTTTTACTGTATTGAGCTTGAAGATAGTTTCTATAATCCGTTCTTTCTAACGTCATCAAAACAGCATATGTACTTGAAAAAACTATAATAGCAGTTACTGCAAGCGTATATATTAATCTCTTTTTATATGTATTCACCTTAGCTCCTCCTTAAACATTTCTTATATGTCTATTGTTTGTAAAACCATCAATGTTATTCAATATAAAAAATTTTTCTTATACTGCTTCATTTACAATTTAAATATTTTATGCTTTATATATACTACTATTTTATGTATAATGAATTTGGGTTCCAATAAGACATTTTTCAAAAATCTTAAGTAATATATTAAAAGGGTGAATTATATGAGAGTACTTATACTTTCCATATCAGCTGGCGGAGGGCATGTAAATGCAGCAAAAGCAGTTGAAAAGTATATAAAAATAAACAGCCCCGAATCAGAGGTTGTTATTATCGACACAATAAAATACATAAACCCAATTCTAGATAAAGTTGTAATAGGGAGCTATTTAAAGAGTTTAAAGTTGTCTCCCGCTCTATTTGGCAAACTCTATAATCTTGCAGAAACAGAAGATAGCATTGCCAACTTCAGCAGCAAAATAAACGAAATAATAATTCATAAACTTATACCACTTATAGACAGTTTTAATCCTGATATTATTGTAAGTACACATCCTATTTCCAATGAAATGGCTTCAATTTTAAAAGCTAAGGGAAAGATAGATATTCCTATAGTTACAATAATGACCGATTACGCACCACACAGTTTTTGGATTCATCCATATATAGATGCATATATAGTTTCCAACGATGATATGGTCAATGAGATGATAGAAAGAGGTGTACCAAGAGAACTTATCTTTTCTTTCGGCATACCAGTAAAACCAGAATTCACAAAGAAATATTCCAGAAAGGACACACTGACTAGTCTAAACCTTAACCCCGCTAAAAAAACAGTACTATTAATGAGCGGCAGCCTAGGTTTAGGAAAAGTTTTAGATTTATATCAACAATTAGAAAACATAAAAAATAGTATTCAGGTACTAATAATTACAGGTAATAACAAAAAACTGTATAATCATTTAATGGAGCAAAGCTTCGAATCCCAATTAGTAACTAGAATAATTGGTTATACTACAGATGTATGTAAATACATGCAATCATCAGATCTGTTGATTACAAAACCTGGAGGACTGACTGTAACAGAAGCCATAGTATCACATATACCAATGGCTATATTTTCTGCTATACCTGGTCAAGAAGAAAAAAATGCTGATTTTCTTTTACGACATCAGCTGGCTATAGATTTAAACGAAGTCAAGAATTGTAGTTCTCAAATTTCCGAATTTCTTTGTGATGATACTTTACTTGCAAGCATTAAAAAAAATTGTGAAAAATATGCAAAACCAAATAGCGGCAACGATATATATAACCTCCTGCAAAAGCTTACAAAAAGCTATTATAGCTAATATCTAACACTAGTATTGAAATTCAGCTATGCTGAATTTCTTTAATAATAATATCTATTTAAGTTTTTCAATAAGTCCTTTTAGAACTTCTACACACTTAAACCTAAGGTGAATATCATTTCCTTCTACGTATTCCATCTCTTTTTTATTCAAGACCTTTCCAAGTTCTCGTTCACTTTTCTTTTCTTCAACCTCTCCTTTAGTAACATCAACAAAGCATAATGGCGGAAACATAACGCACCACCAATTTTGTCCACTGGCTTTCCCTATAAGTACTCTATAAGCTTCATACCGTCCTTGACTGAGTGTTATAGCTCCATAAGACTTCACGGGGAAATTCTCTTTAGCCAGTTCTGTTCTCACACTATAACTATATCCATTTTTTCTTATTACTTTCTCGGCTATAGCTTTTACTCTATCATCATTTTTCATAAGAATTCTTCTAGATTCATTAATAGATCTACTATGTTCAAGTCTTGGCTGAAGATAATTTATTATCTTATTCTTAACTTTAATTTTTAACTGTTGATCTTCTATAGTGTCACTATTTGCTAATACATGAAACCTTATGATTTTACTGCTTATACTTTTCTGCAATCTGCCTCCATCATCGTTAGCATAGGCATTAAAATTAACTATATCTACTATTATCAGAATAATTATAACTGCGGCAATCACTTTTATTATATTTTTCATGGCATAACCCCCTCAATCATTATATTTTTATTATTTCCATATAATGGTTATTTATTCATATACCACAAATTTTATTTTCTTACGCCTACTCTCCTAACCTCCGTATTAACATTAACAACAATCTCTGCTGATTTATATTGCTCTTCCCAATCGCCTTTAATTCTTTCCCAAAGGTTAGGTTTATATTTTTTCACATATTCTCTAAGTCCAAGGATATCGGATCCATACTCCTCTTGAAGCATGCGTGCCATCATTCTACACTCTTCACCTTGAGATTCATTAAATGATTTTTCTATAAAATTAATAGTTGAGTCTTTATATAATCTCCTGTCTACAGTATAATTTACTACTCTGCCTTCCATATTGATATCAATTGTATAAACAAGTTTTCCACCTTTTTCATTAACATTAATTCTCCTTTTTATTCCATCAATAAGAAAATCAATTGGTACTCCTGAGTTGTATATTACTCTTTTACCGCTTATAAATTTTCCTCTAAGCATTTCTACTGTAGATGTCTGTCGAGCAGTTAAAAATGAAACAAGTCCATAATTCTTTATGAGTGCTATTCCAGTGACCTCCAGCTCATTTTTTTCCTTATCTAGTTTCATTGCAGGGACTATAGCATTTCCGTTTTGCTCCAGAAGGATTATAAATTCATTGAGGGTCATAGGAAGTACGGATGTATTAGTTTTTCCACTTTCCATCAGTCCTTGAATATATGCACTTACAGTATTCTCCGTTTGTGTTTTTGCATTAAGAAACTCCCTAACATCCCCCTGAACCAATATTACATATAATTTTCTATCTATAACTGGATCTCGTGCTAGATAATCAACTATTTCTTTCATTATATCCTTATAGTTAAATACCTCACTACTTATTGCAATCATCTTTACATGACTTAAATCCAATTGTCTGCTGGTTTTAGCAGATGCATTTGACCTAGCATCTTCAAGTGAATATGCATCTGTTTCGATAAACTTGTCCGATGGTATTTGGGGTTGCATTGAACTATACGCACTTATATCCGGAAAAGCATATGTCACATGCATCCTTTGTATATCTCTTTCTCCAAAAGGCTCATCGGGTTTAATGTCATTTATCAATTTGTAATTTTTTATATCCTTACCCGGATCTATTCCTATCGTAGAAACAAATACTTTTCTATCTATTTCTACTTTATCCCAACATCCTGTAGTAAACATCATCGATATGATCAATATTACAGTAACTGTCTTTTTCATTCATCTATCCACTCCCTTCGCTCTACCAATTTTACCTGTTGCAAATATAACTATAGGTACAAAAATTAAATTGATTGCATAAAATACTGGCGAAACCATGTCGATTACATAATACAATTCTGCTATATTGGTAGGGTACATAGCTATTAAGTATATAAAGGGTACGATAAGCATAGATGAAATTCTTATATCAAATAGTTTTATAGAATCCTTAAGCATATGAGCTGAAAAAGTAAATCCATTTGAAAATGTTGTGAAATAGAATACAATCCATAATGCAAGGACTATACCATACCATCTTTCTACAAATGTACCCGGTACATCTACCACCTTCATCATAGTTATTGTAGGCCATATTATGTTTCCCATGACATCTGAAGTAAATACACCTATGCACAATATTATAGTAACAGCATAAAATATACCTATAAATGCCAGTGCCCTGAATCCAGTTTTAACAGCACCTTTTTTGTCCTTCAGATTAGGTACAAGTAAATATATTATCTCCGCACCGCCATAAACAAAATTAGAAACCAAAATAGCCCTAATGTAACTTATTGGCTTTGAATTAAACAATGGTAAATTATTTGTAAAATCACTTTGAAAAGCTGCAAATATAAGCATAAATACCATTGGTATAAACATGATCCAAAAAGCTACCTCATTAAATTTTATATTTGCTATTAATCCACTTCTCACAAGGTAAACGCCACACAAAATGGTAATAGCAACAAGAAATTCAGTAGGTGTATTTTGAAGAAGATACATTTTTATCACTTCAATAAAGGCTCTCATTCCAAGAGAAATAATTACTATATTTGACAAAGCCATAAGCAGCATTATAAAACTTCCAATAATGGTTCCTAAATTTCGCCTTAATACTATATTTATTGGTTTATATTCATTTTTCTCCATAGCTTTCAGAATAAATCTAACGAATAAATAAGTTATTCCTGCACTTATTAACGCTACTAGCCAACTATCTCCAGCTACTAAATCGCTTACCTCCCTTGGATACGAAAATATTCCTATTCCCACGATAGTTACTATTATGGTACAAAAATATCCAAATGAATCTATATACTTATCTTTGTTCATAATTTTATTTTCTCCTCTACACTTATAGTTAATCAGCTTCAGCAGTTAATTTTGGCGCATCCTATCTTTCGATTTTATATATTTAGGTCTCTGTTTAAGGTATTGAAGAGGGGATCTTATAAATGTGTCCTTCATGTCATTTTTGTTTATATCTACAACAGATGCCATGTATGGTATTCCAAAACTCTTTAATTTAATTAAATGTATAAGTGTAACCAAAGCCACTAAAGCCATGCCATATAGCCCTATTATTGATGAGGCTATTATAAACATAAATCTTACAATTCTAAGTGACGCAACGATTTCATAGTTTGGAGTCATAAATGTTGTTATTGCAGTAATTGAAACAATAATTACCATTACTGGGCTGACGATTCCTGCTGTTACCGCTGCCTGCCCTATTATAACTCCACCAACTATGCCTATAGTTGTACCCATAGCCTTAGGCAGCCTAACAACAGCCTCTACTAGAATCGCCATACTAACTTCCATTATTAACGCTTCTAAATACGCCGGAAATGGTACTCCCTCTCTTGTGGCAGCAATAGCATAGGCTAGCTTAGTAGGTATTATAGAGTTATGAAAAGAAGTCACTGCTACATATAATCCTGGTAAAATGAGGGATAATACTATTCCTAAAAACCTTACAATTCTCATGACAGATGAATAAATCCATCTTTGATAATAGTCATCTGGGGATTGAAATAATGCAGGCAGTGTGGTTGGCACAATTATGCAAAATGGTGAATTATCTACCATTATACCTACCCTTCCTTCATATATCGCTGCTGCTACAACATCAGGTCTTTCAGTGCTCTGCAGTTGAGGGAATATAGACCATTTATTGTCTTCAATAAGCTGCTCTATGTACCCACTGTCAAGTATTGCATCTATATTTATATTATCTATCCTCTTTTTAGCACATTCTAATACTTCCTTATTTACTATGTCATCGATGTACACTATAGCCACGTCTGTTTTAGATCTTGCTCCCACAGTAGTCATTTCAATTCTTAATCTTGTATCTCTGACTCTTCTTCTAAGCAGTGCTGTATTAAATCTTATTGTTTCTACAAAACCATCTCTTGATCCTCTTATCAAGCTCTCACCAGACGGTTCTGATACTCCTCTTGCTGACCAAGCTCGTGTAGCTATTACATAACAGATATCAAGTCCTTCAATCAACATAAGTGTATCACCCGAAAGCATTGCATTTATTCCTTTGCTAAGTTCTTCTACATCCCTTATGTCAGTAACGGAAAGAATCTCATCTTTTATGTCTTCAACTTTTTCTATCCTATCTCCATGAAGCATTAATGTACGAAGAACAAAGTTATCAAGAAGAATTTTATCAGCCATACCATCTATATATACAATCAGACATTTTGCTTTGCCTGCATTGAATTTTCTGAATATCATATCCGTATTATCTTTAAATAAATTCTTCAGATATTTATAGTTTTCATCTAAATCATTTGATATATAATCTTGCATTTGCTCTTTCATGTCAAATTCTCCTTACCATATTAGAATATTAAGCAGATACATTACTACTGCCAATATTATATAAACTATACCCCAAGATTTTGCAGATAACGCTGCAGCTAATTCATCATTTTTTCTAAAATACCTAACATCAAAGATCAATACAACTGCTGCACAGACTATAGTTAAAATGAGAAAATAAATATTAAATAACTGCATATTTCCATCTCCATATTCCATTAGACTATAATGTTTATTTTTTTCTACAGCATCAAAATTTATGCACATTAAAACAAAAAAGCCAATCCCTTAGGACTGGCTTAATTTTCTTACCTTTAAATTTCTAATTTTAAAAAATGTACTAATATTACTATATAGTTCTTGAAATAAATACTTCTTTATATTTGTCTTTCATAAAATCATAACATTTTTGTGCTTTAAGTATATCTTCGAAAAAAGCAAACACTGTAGGTCCGCTGCCACTCATCATAGCACCAACAGCCCCTAAATTAAGCATTTGCCTTTTTATATCTTTTATAATATAGTGCTTTTTCAGTGTAACATTTTCAAGTACATTTTTCATAAGATCACTGACAGTATATATATCATCAGCTTCCATAGCACTTATTATCGCTCGGGTATCAGGATGCCTATATATTTTTCCAGTATCTAACTTACTATAAACTTCTTTAGTAGAAACTCCAAAAGGAGGCTTTACCAAAATAACTATATGATTTTTAAACGGCTTAAGGCCCGTAACCTTCTCTCCGATACCTTCGCACAAAGCTGTTCCTCCTGTTATACAATATGGTACATCAGCTCCAATTTTAAGTCCCAAATTCGAAAGTTCAGAGTTGCTCATATTTATATTAAATATAGCCTTCATACCCTTAAGCACTGCGGCTGCATTGGAACTTCCTCCAGCCAAACCAGCTGTTACAGGAATATTTTTGATTATATCTATTTCAACGCCTTCTTCTATGTTATAAGTATCAATAAACAGTTTAGCTGCTTTGTAAGCAAGATTTTTTTCATCAGTAGGTATATATGGCAAATTACATTTTACTGTTATACCTTTTTCCCGTTTATTTATATTAATCACATCATATAATTCTATACTTTGCATTATCATTTCTAATAAATGATATCCGTCTCTTCTCTTACCAGTAACATCTAAAGATATATTTATTTTCGCATAAGACTTTATCTCCATATCTACCCTCCACATTTTTATATACACATACACTATTATGTTAAAATTGTGCTAAAAAGTAAAGATGCTTAACTACTAGTCTTATGAGTTTTGCTGCTAAACTGTCATAGATACTCTTGAATCCATAGATTCTTTCATAGCTTTTATAGTTTCTAACAAAGGTTCATATTTTTCAAAAAATACAACTATTGTGTCTCCAGGTCTTGCTGCATTTATAGCCTCTAACATTGCTTTTTGTTCATTCAAACATATTCTTAAATTGTTTCTCGTATCAAATTTACCTTCTTTTTTTACACCCTTAACCAACAGCTCAGCTACTTCACCGCTTTTTCTTCCTCTTTTGTCCTCATCTTCCTTAACATACAGACAATCAAAACCTCTGCTGCAAATATCACCTATTTCAATTATATCTTCATCTCTTCTATCACCTGGTACGCCGATAACTCCTACCAGTCTTTTACTTTTGAATTTTTTAATTGCAGCAATGACAGAATTATATCCCTCTCTGTTATGTCCGTAATCCAATATTACATTTATATCACCCAAATTGAACATATTAAATCTTCCGCAATTATCACATTCATCCAAATAAAAACTTGTAACACCCTTAACGATATCATTAATACTTACTCCAACACCGATAAGTGCAGCTATTGCAGCCATAGTGTTTTCTATATTAAATGTTAATTTTCCCCCTATAGTTATCGGGACTTCCTTTATATTTAGTATTTTAATAGAAGTGCTATCTCTTTTAATCATTATATCATCATCTTTTAAATATATTGCTATGTTGCCTTCTCCGCTGCATTTTCTTATAAACTCATTATCATAATCCTTTGAAAAAATTATAGTTTTACAATTAACTCTTTTTACAAGTTCAGCTGTAGCTTTATCATCACCATTCAAAACCGCATAACCATCTTTCTTTACTGCCTCAATAATAAGAGACTTAACATTAATTAAATCTTTCATATCTCTTACCCCATCTAAGCCTAAATGATCCCCGGTAACATTGGTTATAATACCAACATCAGCCAAATTATAAGCCAGTCCTTTTCTTATAAGTCCTCCTCTGGCTATTTCCAGTACTGCTGCATCAACTTCTCTGTTTAATAAAATGGACAGAGAGCTCTCATACCCAGTAGTATCACCATTTCTTACACATTTTCCGTCAATATATACTCCTCCAGTAGTGGTCATTCCCACCTTATATCCAGCTGTTTTCATAACATGACCTATCATTCTCGTAGTCGTAGTTTTACCATTCGTACCTGTTATGGATATTATTGGCATAGAAGATCTTTCACCTTCTTTAAACATCATGTCAACTATAGCTGCTGCCACATTTTGAGCCTCTCCTTCATACGGATAGTGATGCATACGGATACCTGGTGCTGCATTTACCTCCAATATTACTCCTTGACCTTGCAGTGGTTTGCTTATATCTCTGCAACATATATCAATTCCGCATATGTTTAATCCAATAATCTTATATATTCTTCTGCATAACTCCCTGTTCTCTTCACAAACCTCATTTGTACAGTCTTTAGCTATAGCACCGGTAGAGAGGTTTGCATTATCTCTTAGATAAATTTTCTCTCCTCTTGGAATGACTGTATCTAAGTCATAGTTACTGCGTTTCAATTTTTCTAATAATCCTATATCTATAGTTACCTTAGTGAGAGGTCTTTCATGGTCCTCGCCTCTTCTATCATCAGAATTTAATACATCTATTAGCTCTTTTATTGTTCTGTTCCCATCTCCAACTATAAAAGGAGGTATTCTCAATGCCGCAGCTTTCACTTCACCGTCTATGACGCATAACCTGTAATCATTACCCTCCACGTATTTTTCTATAAGAATATTTTTGTATTCTTTAATTATTTTATTATAAGCTTCTAGTAGCTCCTTATCATTCTTTATATTAATAATTATCCCTTTTCCTTTGCTTCCAAACTGAGGTTTAATCACCACAGGATACCCTATAGTATAAGCATAATCCATAAGCTCCATAGTATTGTTCACTTTATATCCTTCAGCCACAGGTATGTTCTGCCTTGACAGCATATACTTTGTAGCAAGCTTATCACATGATATGTCAACAGCCACAGCACTGGTAGACTCACATATTGTATTTTCTATAAGTTTTCCATACTTTCCTGTGCCAAGTTGTATAAATCCTGTATCTCCCAATTCTATTACATCGATTTCCCTCTTCTTGGCCTCAATACAAATGGCTTCTGTACTTGGTCCTATGCATTCAGCTTTTAGTAATGATTTTATGGATTTAATTCGTTGATCAAAGTCAATAAATTTGGATCCGCGTATAGCACAATTAATCATATCCAAAGCAAGCTCTGCACATTTTAATGCAGTTTTTTCATACTTAAATTGAAACACGATATAGTACCTATCCTTTTCATCGATAGTTCTTGCTTTCCCATAAGCCACATCAATTCCAATAACATTTTGAATTGCTATGATCATATGTTCAAAAATGTGAGCTAAATAAGTACCCTCCTGAAGTCTCTTTAGAAACCCTTGATCTTCATCTATTCCACATCTATGCTGTTTTAAAACGGGTAAAATTTCTACTATCATATCATTAAATCCACTAATATCCTTACTAGGAATATCACCATAACCTTCTAAATCTAACTCCATCCTTATACACGGCTTATGGGCATAGATATTCCTACCACGTAGTACCTGCGTGTTTAATATTTTCATATTCTATCTTTTTCCTCCTAACAATTTGAACACTCTTTAGTATTTATAAATGAGTTTTAATCATATGAATGATGATATCTCATCATCATAATAACTAACTATTATTCGAATCTGCTTCATTTTCAAATGGCATTCTCATGTTTATATCATAATAATCTCCAGACTTAAGTACATGCATTTTTACATTAAATATTGATAATATTTCACTTGGATGCTGCTCAGAAACATTACTTCTTGAAATTCCTCCTCCATCTACTATATATACTGCTCCAGAACCTATCACAGAGAATTTATTAGATTCATCCACCACTATGGCCGTATCTTCATCTATCCCTACACCTAGGCTTTGTGGATTTTCGGCTATACCTACAAGCAGCCTTCCTATCCTTCCTCTTTGAGCAAAATGTTGATCTATAAGTACATCTTTAATAAGTCCAAGCCCAGGAGCCATCTTCAAAGTACACTTCCTCGGGGATTCCTCATCTGGACCTTCAATTATCATCGTGTCACTCATTACTGAAGCCCCTGCTGAAGTTCCAACAAAAATGCACTTATTTATGTGTTTCTCCAAAAAACGGTTATAAAGTGGAGTTCCACCAATGTTGCTTGTTATTCTAAGTTGATCTCCTCCCGTAAAAAAAATCAATGATGCATTTTCAATCATTTTTAAATTATTCTGATTATATGCATCTTGTCTGGAATTGATATTGAGTACTGATATTTTCTTTATTCCTAATGATTTAAATATATCTACATATTGTTTTCCTACATTTTCTGGCAATTCGGTGGCAACAGTGGCTATAACCATTTCGTCCTTTTCTGCATCTATTTCAGAGCATACTTTTTTTAAAATAGTCATGTCTTTCTTCTTGTCCTCTGCTCCTCCTATTATTATCAGCGATGTATGTTCCAAACTACTCACCACCTTTACATATTTGTACTTATTTTTGCCAAATAAATTATGTATTATACAAAAGCAGCATTGAAAAATTAAGAATGAAGAATGAGGAATTATGAATTATGGTTAAAATTCAGCTATGCTGAATTTTGATTATATAGATAATCCTAATTATTTTAATAACCCTTTGGAGATTTTAGGTATAATCTTAGTTTTCAGAAAGTTATCTGCCGATAATCAAGTTTAAATTTTCAGAAATTCTGCACAGCAGAATTTCTTCCTTTATTCCTCATTCCTAATTTCAAATTCCTAATTTGACTTTCCTATATGCAAAAACCTATAATTTCCTAAAGAGCAAAAAAAGAGAAGATAAGAATTCTACTCTACTGAATTCTTACCTTCTCTTAACTCTCTTCTCTTTTCTCTTCTAAATAACCGCTCTCCCTGGAATAATAAGCTTATCTCCAGGATATATAAGATTTTCATTTTCAATATCATTTATCCTAGCTATCTCATCTACAGTTGTAAAATATTTTTTAGCTATCTTCCAAAGAGAATCATCACGTTGAACAACATATATTGTAACACTGGACTTCTTTTCTGGTATAGGTTCGTCTGATTCCATTATATCTACTAAAAATTCTTTTTCAAGAACATAATTTACTTTTGCATTAACAGAAACAACTGCTTTTACAGCAATAGTATTCCCTTCTACAGAAGCCTCGATACTCTCAAGATTTGACTTTGCTATGCACTGCATATCGATTTTAGCTCCTTCTACCTGAATGCTAGATGTAAAAGGCAGTTCGTCGGTAACTCTATCAAAACTTATCTCTTCATTATCAGTTCTATACAGTATGTCAACATTAACAATACCATCTACGACAACCTTATCTTCAACTATCTTTTTATCTGCTATAGATACATTTCCAGTGGCAATCACAATACTTACAGGTTTATCTTTCCCAGTAAGCTCAAGATTCTCCTTTACTATACTTTCCTCAGCACCAGCGCCCTGCATAATATTTAAGGGATAATTTTTCTTCACCATTTCCATCATTGTTCTCGGTGAATAAACATCATCTATCATATCAATATTTTCCTTATACATAGGTTTCACAGATACCTGTCCAATAGCTTCAATGTCTACTGATCTCTTTTCTCCATTCTCATCTTCTTTTATATCATAGTCAATGAGTCCTATCGTCAGCTCTGGAAACAGATACATATCCATATGCTCTTCATTCATATCAAGTTCCCTATTTATAAAGACATCATCCTCAAGACATACAAGTTCCTTACCCTCAGCTGCCCTATACAAAAATCTTATTGAAGCATATGCTGATACATATATCTTTCCCTGCATAATCTTAGCATCTTTTTTGTGTATGTTTAGGTCGCATTTTAGAACATTTCCAATCTGAGGCTTATCACCTGGTATCCTAAGTTCTGATTTAATAACTACCTCTCCATTAATGGCATCACTTACCTTGTCAATTACAGCAGGATATTTAAGTGTCTGAATATCATCGTATTCCTCTAAGGATTTTATTACTTGAAAGTTATAGTCTTTATATACCGAAGATTTTAACTTTATTACTCCGTTTATACTGACTTTTCTCTCATTAATTATGTTAGAATCCATATGTTCTATATAGCTCTCACACTGACAGGACATTTTAAATTCAGCACCGGGTATGTCTACATAATTAGAGAATTTATCATTATATACTACATTGTATACTCCATAGCCATCATCTTCCTTAGCTAGATAAATCACGTTGTATTGAATTTGTCCTTCTATATATACTTTATCCTGCATCGTTTCTTTAGAAGTTATTTCTGGTTTTACATCTACCATTAGTATTTTATAAGCATCTGGATGAGTATCAGGTATAAGATACTCCCCCTTTACAACTGTATCTGAAAAATTTTCACTGAGCAATTGTTCGTATTCTATATTTTCCTTTATTAAATCCATTACTGACATAATTAAATCCCTCCTATAACTAATATATATAGCTAATATTTTGGATTTATTACACCATATTTTATTTTATGAGAGGAAATTTAATATTGACATGCTGCAAACTTTGACGTATGATAGTATTGGTTATTGACCATATAACCTCTCATAAATTCTCAATACCCTTTTATACCATAGTTGAAAGATGGATACCCACCATCTTTCTTTTTTATTATCTAATCTAAGCAAAAAAATAAGCCCTTATATATAAATATAAAGGCAAAATATCCATCTTATGTTATGTATCAAGCATAAACCAGTTGAACTGTTTTAGTTAATACATCTGAATAACTGTAGGTAACCGTCCTACGGGTGTCATTCTCGCTTTCAAGTCTTATAACAAAAATACTGGCATAGGTTTTCTCTATTATACCCTTATTGACCAATATCTTTCTTCTGCCACCATTCGCCTTTAAAGTTACCATTTCGCCAACGTGGCTTTCTATATCTTGTTTAATGGCTGCCAGCTTATTATACTTTTCCATATAAACACCCTCTTTCCACAATTATATTATACTAATGAAAACGTCAAATGTCAAATTAACAGATTATTTTATCACTTTGGAAACGTTTTTGTCAATGTTAATTTTTTGTAAACATTTTATTTTAATAGTATGTACTTTATTATTATCTCCACATAATACAGTATTTATTCAAAATTAAGTAGTTATTCTTTCAAATACTTGCTATTTTGATTTCAATGATGAATTTTTCAAAAACAGTTATGGATCTAAACACTAATTTTATAGTTACTCAAGTAAACTAATGTAAGTTATTAACTTTTTATATTTAAAATGGTGCATCCTTTTATGATTATGTCCTATTAGCATTTAAGAATTAATCACACAAAAAATACAACTGCGTAATATATAATGATTAGTTTTAGTAGAAAGAGGTTAACTATGAAAATAGGTGATACCGTAGTAAGAAAATCCTATGGAATGGATATAGCATTTAAAATAATAGACGTGAAACCCAAGGAAAATGGAGATGAGTTTATTATAAAGGGTTTAAATCTAAGACTTATTGCCGATGCTCCTGAAGAAGATTTAGAAATAGTGAGCGATCATTGTAATACCAATAAAGACATTGTGTTTAATAAAAAGATAGATAAAGCTATTAAAAAAATATTAGCTTCACGTAATGATATGTTTAGAGGAGATTCAGATCGTTCGTCAAAACATCATAAGAACAACTTTGAAACAAAAGAATTAACTTTCGGAAGGCCTGGTAGAATACTTCATATAGACGGAGATGAAGAATATCTGGATGCTTGTCTAACAGTATACAAGCAACTAGGTCTTGATGCCGTAGGTAAAGTGATAGAAGAAAGTCGTCAGCCTCTTATTGTAGTAGATCTTGTAAAAGATGTTAAGCCCGATATTATTGTACTTACAGGTCACGATGGTATACTGAAGGAAGCCAGCGATTATGGCAATTTAGAGAATTATCGAAATTCTAAATACTTTGTAAAATCTGTAGCAGCTCTCAGAAATTTTCAAGCCAGCTACGATGAGCTCGTTATTTTTGCCGGCGCATGCCAATCCTGCTATGAGAAAATATTAGATGCTGGTGCAAACTATACCAAAGTACGATTTTTTCCAAACTGTTTTCAGGTGCAAAACTAAGCTTATGCAAAGAGCTCTACAAGGATATGCCCGAAAGCACTATAGCAGAAAAGCTGATTAAACTAAGATATATGCATAATCTTGAGCGTGAAGAGTTTGCAGAGCAATTAAACTTCCACTGGGATACTGTTGAAGGATGGGAATTACATAATATAATGCCAAAGCCTCAAAACATAAAGAAACTATGTGAATTTTATAATGTATCGTTGGAATTCTTTCATATATATTATAAAATATATTTTGATAATCCAGAAGAAAAAATTAAGGCATGGAAAGAAAAAAATAATTATACTTATGAAGATCTTATGGATATGCTAGGGGTTTCTCACTCTGCTGTAGCTAGATTGATGAATGGAAAGATTAAAATTGGGTTATGAAATGTTTTTAAAATTAAAAGAAATAGGAGCTTTTTAAAGCTCCTATAATACATACTTATTAAATTTAATACATTTTAGAATCCTTTGCCCTCTGAATAATTAATTCCTCTATTTATCCAATATTGATCGTTAGGATCATCGAAATAAGTCTTATACCAGCCTAGTTCTGATGTTCTGCTGCATATTTGATAAGCTCCAGCTGCCGTACGTAATAGTTTTGCAGAAAACCCTTTTCTACCTGCAAACCCATAATTAGCATTTCCGATATCCTCACCAGCCATATCTACTGTAGCACCATTTACTCTTGCCCTGTACAATTTCTTAGTACCTAACTGTTGCTTATAATCCCAAGACCCACCTGTTTTCACTTTGTTTGCAAAAAACTCGCCTAACTCTAAAATCCCTAACCCTTCTCCGTATGTAAATGTGTATACATATCTAGTTTTAATCATTGTATCTCCATTGGATGTAAAAACGGAATCTAAATTAAATGTTACTATATCTAATTGTATAATCGGTTCTTTCTCAGTGTAGTTATAGGATTTGACTAAATTATTATTGGAATCAATTTCGAATATACCGAGTGAAATACGTTCATCAAAAATACTAACATACTTATGCAATTCGTCTAACTAATCCTGTGGCAAATTTACAATTTCAGAAGAGTCGTTATTAATAATATAAGAACTATCTTCAAGGGTTATAGCACCACTATCTACAAAATTATTGATAATCTTCAATTCATTCTTAGCTTCTTCCGTAAACTGACTCGTGTCCTCCTCATTAGTACTGTCTACTGACGCATAAGCATTGACATTTAATGTTAATGTTAACGCCGCTACCATAATACAAATAGTTGATAAAAATTTTTTATTTTCATAGAGACGCCATCCTTTCTTTGTACACAATTCTATATTTTTACTATTTATCCTTCTCGTGGTATATATTTTTTTACTTAAATATTTTACATTAAAATATTTTTATTTTGTAAATTTGTCTATATCTATTCAATTGACACAGTTACGTCGGCTGCATTTGTTCAACAAAGAGCAAAACTGTTGCCTATGGCATTTGAAAATCTATTTCATAACTTCGTTTATAAAACAACAACTGATTATCTATTCAAGGGCTATCGTCTTTTAGCTGTTGATGGATCTGATATACATATTCCAACAAACAGAAACGATCTGGATTCCTTTTATCAATATGAAGATTACAAAAAAACCCTACAACCTTTTGCATTTGAATGCATTATACGATATTAATCAACATACCTACGAGGATGCTATTGTGCTGAAAGGACATCTTTCCAATGAAAACAGAGCATTAACAGATGGAGGTGGTGCTAATATTTTTACGATATTTTTAAAAAGTTTTAAAGTCCTACTATGTATTTTCTGTGTCTGTTTCAACTTTATCACCTTTTTTCTCTTCAACATCATCTTTTATGTAAAATATCCAAATATCTCCTAACAAAAAAGAGGTTAACTACAAACTTTTCAATGTAGCTAACCCCTCTTTTATTTTAAATTAAGGCTTAGTTATGGAACATTAACATATATGGTGTCCGTATACATAGTTGTAGTTCCTAGTCTAGTGTATTTAATCTGAATAGTATGCGTTCCTGAAGCTAAATTTCTTATTATAAAACCTCTAGTCCATATTGTTCCTGAAGTAGCAAAACTATAAAGATATACATTACTTGTTGTACGACCAGTATAGCCAACAGATTCACCATCTACACATGCATAACCTTCGTAAAACGCTCCATTAGTTGCATCCTTAATATAAACATTATTTGTGGTTAAATCATAAGTATCACCGGTATTGGCCATATGCGCATTGGTTATTGACCAATCCGCAGAACTACCATAATCATGAACAAGAACAGCACTTCCAACAGTTATAATTTTTACTGGTTGTGACACAATAGCATTTGCTTTTGTTGTTGATATTTTGCTTAATCCTAGAAATGAAAAACATAGTAGGAAAACAAAAAACCTTTTTACATTTTCATATTTTAAAATTTTCAACATAAAATTCCTTCCCATAATGTAATATTTTATAAAAAAGTTATAAAGATGCATCAATATACTTTTTATCTAAAGTTGTATACATGTTATATCGATATAATAAGCATATACTTTATACCATAAATGGGAGGTAATTTATAATGTCCAAAATTTATTCAGACAATACAATAAATTACGCAGATAACTATATCTGTAATAAAAAAAGTACTATCATTAATGATAAATCCTCAATACAAGCAAGTACAACAGATAATACAGATACTATTAAAAATTCTAAAACTAACACTGACTCTATCCAGATAAGCGAAACAAACGAAAACTTGATTAATACAAAAAAATCTAAAGATGCTTTAGACTACACTCTCAAAGACTATTCAGATAATGAAAAGTCACAGATGGTAATAGCCTTAAGTACGTTAAATTATTATATGGAATGTCACGGAGAAGAAACTCCTCTATCAACTAATTGTTTAGAGCACTCATTTTCCTTTACTAATTATGCTAACAAGTTGGTTGAATATACAAAGCAAGTACAAGAAACAAGCCCTGGATTTCTTCCATCAAATTTTTTAGATTTTTGTGAAGAATATCAAAAAAATCTAAAAAATTTAGGATGTAATTAATGATTATCAATTACTAACAAAACTAAAATATAAGTGAAGGAATTTAGTGCTGCATATTTCCGTTTATAGCGTTAATTTCCTTCACTTGATATATGTTTGCTTCATTAGTTACCTCATCTATATTGATATACTTCTCGCTGTAGAAATCCTCTGGATTATAGAACGAGAATTCATGAAGTATTTCATAAAAATCATTCTGCAATAGTTGCTGAATCTCTGAAATATCTTCTTTACCAGCCAATAAAGGTGCTATTTTGGTAGGTAAAGAAAGTAACTTAGCTCTGAAATTAGCCAACATATCATTCATTACTCTCTCAACATCCTCTGAAAGATGCATCGTTCCTTTCATAGCAGTAAGCTCCAATTCAACCTTTTCTCTCTTTGCCCTTTCTAATAAAGCATGTTCCATATCATAGTCAATGCTCTTTTCTGTCTTGTCCTCTTTCAGATCACTTTGAGTTTTCAGATATATAATATAATTCCTAATGCTTGAAAATAAATCGTATCTGCCTCTTGAAATCTTTTTTAAGATTCCTTCTTCAGCAAGCGTTCTGATTCTTCTATCAGTTAATCCAAATAGATCTGCAAGAACTGAACTAGATACAACTACGCTGTCAACACTTTCAATTTTTTTATTCCCTTCTGTCAAAATATCACCCCCTTCGGAAATGGAAACGCCATTTAAAAAGAATTTATATCTAGAAGATTTCTGGGCTCGCCAACACCCGCTAAGAGCGTGTTTCGCTGGAAGAACCTATGTTTTTTTCTAGAACGTCAATAAAATCGAGATTTTGATTAATAAACCTCGATATCTTGCTAATTAATGATAAATGCTAATAACATTCATCATCTTGCCATCAGCATGCTCTTCTTACTCCATTATGACTTCCATTTTATTTCCTATTGACTTTAACATATCTTAATATTGTGTTAAACTGCCTATGATTTTTTTCTTCTTATATATGCCTACAATTTTTTGTTTTAGTTTTACATAGGCTTAATATGTTAAACTAATGTAAATGGTAAACTAAAATGGAGAGATTTCGGCAAACAAAAAGGGAGAATATTTTCCAGTAAAGTACAATAAGAGAAGATCTTTTGGTAGAATTGTAAGAGATTCTACTGAAGGAGATGGAAGAAATGAAAGGATGGAATATGTTTGCAGAAATAAAAGGGCTTAAGAAACTGGGACTAAATAAGTCACAGATAAAAAGAGAGCTAAACATAGATTATAAGACTGTTGATAAGTATTGGGACATGCCACCAGATAGATATGCACAGTTAGTAAAGGAGGCTAAGAGCAGAAGGAAAAAGATAGATGAGTATAAAGATGAGATACTTGAGTGGCTTAGAGACTTTAGAGATATTTCAGCTGCACAGATTTATGATTGGCTGAGAGAGCGCTATGGAAAATTGAACTTTAAAGAAAGATCATTACGGCACTATATTAGTGACCTAAGAAAAGAATTCAATATACCTAAGGTAGCAACAGAAAGACAGTATGAGGCTGTAGATGAACTCCCGATGGGATATCAGGCTCAAGTAGATATGGGACAAATATGGTTAAAAAATAATTATGGTGGAAAAACAAAAGTATATTGTTTTTCCATGGTGTTAGCACACTCTAGGTATAAATATGTGTTGTGGTCTGAAAGACCGTTCACAACAGCTACATTCATAGATGCCCATAATAAAGCCTTTGATTATTTTGGAGGGATGCCTGTAAAAATAGTGTATGATCAAGATAGAATACTAACAGTATCAGAAAATAACGGTGACATAATATATACAGAAGGATTTCAGAACTATATTGATATTATGAAGTATAAAGTGAGACTTTGCAGGGCTTTTGATCCTGAGAGTAAAGGCAAAATTGAGGCTGTAGTAAAGTTTGCTAAGTACAACTTTGCGAATCATAGAACCATAGATATATCTTCATTAAATGAAGACTGCCTTAAATGGCTTGATAGGACTGGTAATGGAAAAATACATGAAACCACAAAAAAGATACCAGCAGAAGTGTTTCCCCTAGAAAAAGAACACTTAGCACCGATATCTAATTCATTTGAAAAAATTTCATCTGACAATAGTTTAACCTATAGTGTTAGAAAAGACAATACAGTTTTTTACAAACAGGTCAGATATCAAGTGCCAAAAGGCACGTACAAGCCTGGTAAAGAGGTTAAACTCAAGACAAATGATACACATGTGGATATCCTTGATATTGAAACTGATGAAATTATAATAAGTCACAGAATTAGTACCAAGAAAGGAGATTTAGTGAAAATAATCCACCCTGAGAGAGAAATACATAAAACAGTAGATGACATGTATGAAAAAGCATGACTGTCATTGAAGGAAACTGAGAATGCAAAAATACTGTTAGATAGAATAAGAACTGAGAAATCAAGATACTGCAAAGATCAATTTGGGGTAATTATTAATATAGCAGAAAATCTTGATGATAAAACTATCTTAGAAGCTGTGGATTATTGCGTGAAAATGAAACTATGGAGTGCTGGAATTTTGAAAGATGCACTTGAATACTTCTCTCAAAAAAAGTTATCCATTGTTGATAAAATATTTCCTGATACAAAGGACTATATTCCTTCAAAATATAGTAATGTAAAGCCTCAGATACGAGATATATCAGAGTATTGTAAGGCATTGAAGGGAGATAAAGATACATGGAAAAATTAGAAATGATTAGAGAGTATTCTAAACTGCTTAAATTAAACTACTTAAAAACCAATGTGGATAAAATATTAGAAACTGCAGCAGTAAAGGATATGTCTTATCAGGATATGCTTCTATCGATACTGAAAGGGGAAATATCATTAAAGGATAAGCGAGCCCAAGAAAAGAGATTAAAGGATGCTGGATTTCCTGTCATCAAAAAGATTGAAAATTTTGATTTTAACTTTCAAAAATCCATAACTAAAAAACAAGTAAACAGACTTCTAGAGATGGATTGGATAGATAGAATGCACAATCTTATTTTCCTTGGTCCACCAGGCGTAGGTAAGACTCATCTTGCTATCTCTATAGGCTATAAGGCTGTGGAAGATGGCTATAAAGTGAGCTTCGTAAGTATGGATAAACTTATGCATTTTCTTAAAACAAAAGAGATATCAAGGATAAGCAAAGGAAAAGTAAATAAAATATTGTCCTCGAACCTTGTCATAATTGATGAACTTGGATACCTTCCTATAACACGCGAAGAAGCTAATTTGTTCTTTCAGTTAATAACTGCTCTTCATGAACAAGCTTCGCTTATAATCACCTCTAATAAGGGTTTTGAGGAATGGGCTGAACTTATGGGAGATGCTGCATTGACTACAGCTATTCTTGATAGAATTGCCTACAGATGTGAACTTTTCAATACGTCTGGCAAGAGTTTTAGATTGGAACATAGAGAGTCTATATTTTAGAAAAGTAACTGGAAGAAATTCAGGAAAATTATTTGCCGAAATTTCTCCAAAAGTACTTGTCAATTACACCTATTAGCATTTAAGAATTAATCACACAAAAAATACAACTGCGTAATATATAATGATTAGTTTTAGTAGAAAGAGGTTAACTATGAAAATAGGTGATACCGTAGTAAGAAAATCTTATGGAATGGATATAGCATTTAAAATAATAGATGTAAAACCCAAGGAAAATGGAGATGAGTTTATTATAAAGGGTTTAAATCTAAGACTTATTGCCGATGCTCCTGAAGAAGATTTAGAAATAGTGAGCGATCATTGTAATACCAATAAAGACATTGTGTTTAATAAAAAGATAGATAAAGCTATTAAAAAAATATTAGCTTCACGTAATGATATGTTTAGAGGAGATTCAGATCGTTCGTCAAAACATCATAAGAACAACTTTGAAACAAAAGAATTAACTTTCGGAAGGCCTGGTAGAATACTTCATATAGACGGAGATGAAGAATATCTGGATGCTTGTCTAACAGTATACAAGCAACTAGGTCTTGATGCCGTAGGTAAAGTGATAGAAGAAAGTCGTCAGCCTCTTATTGTAGTAGATCTTGTAAAAGATGTTAAGCCCGATATTATTGTACTTACAGGTCACGATGGTATACTGAAGGAAGCCAGCGATTATGGCAATTTAGAGAATTATCGAAATTCTAAATACTTTGTAAAATCTGTAGCAGCTCTCAGAAATTTTCAAGCCAGCTACGATGAGCTCGTTATTTTTGCCGGCGCATGCCAATCCTGCTATGAGAAAATATTAGATGCTGGTGCAAACTTCGCTAGTTCACCAAGCCGTGTGCTCATACATTGTCTCGATCCAGTATTTATTTGTGAAAAAATAGCCTATACAAACATAGAAAAGATAGTGCCAGTACAAGAAGCAGTAGAAAGTACTATAACTGGAACCAAGGGGATAGGAGGTCTGCAAACACGCGGAAAATACAGAGAAGGGTATCCTAAAACTCAGTTTATATAAAAATACCATATAATATACAAAATATCCTCTCTCAATAGCAAAAGTCATGCAACGGCTTATTGCATGACTTTTAAAAATACTTCATACGCTAATTATTCCTTTTGATCGTACACTTGCTTAAATTCATCAATAAAGTTTAAATACTGCTGCTGCTCTAAAACCAATTCACCTATTTTTTTACTAAATATATTCTGTCCCCAGTTAACTTCATTATAATAATATCTATTGGATAATCTCCAAAACCTTTGAGGAAACAATAAAAATGCAAATATTACTCTGTATTCTTCTCCCTCTAATGCATAGATTGAATTGTATGCTTCCAGTATTTTATTACATATATTAATATCCCAATTATTTCTTTTTAAAACTTTTATCATAAAGTTTGAAACATCAAATACTCTTATCTCTCTCTTACTATAATCAAAATCAATAACGTTTACCACATTATTAGGATCAACCAAAATATTATGATAAGTATAATCGTGATGGCAAAAACTTTTTTCTTCCTCAGCTATTCCGCACAATCTTATATAACTTGAAGTATCCAATATATCTATAGCCCTTTTACCTAACCCCTTATAAAACTCCATCTGTTTAATGTACTCTAAGTCGAATTCAGATTTAACATTTTTTTTGCGGGCCATATCCTTCATTCTATCAAAAGATTTTATTCTTTTATTCATTAAATGCGGCCATCTACCCAAATCTGTTTTTAACTTACTATTTTCAGGAGGTTCATAACCTCTTGAAGCCATGTGTAAAAGAGCCAGGTTTTTTGCTGCTATTATTACATCATCTTCATTTTTAAAATCACATTCCCTTCCCTCTATCCATCTGGACATAGTATATATATCTTCATTTACCAACGCATAGGGAAGCTCATTGATATTAAGATAATATCTGTCCACATTAGCGTAACCATTATTAATAAGATGTTCCTTTGCTCCGTATACAAATAATAATTTTTGGATTCCATAATTAATTTTTTTTAGGCAGCGTATCCCTTTATCTGTCTTTACAAAATAAACACCTTTATTGGCTTTTATACTTTCTATTTTTATATTAAATTGTCTCTCGAGTTCAAATTCTCTCATCAACTTTATCACCTCCCATTTAATTTATATGTTGGTGGTGATTCATTTAATACATAAACTAATAACATATTTTAATAAACAAAATATAATGAAGTATGACTACTTGGAAAGGAATTCGTCACTATGAGAATTGGATTAGACGGAAGAGCTGCAAAATGGTATAGAGGTACTGGCATAGGAAATTACACGTATCAACTTATAAGTGCTATTAACTCTATAGACAACTGCAATGACTACCTATTGTTTGCACCTGAAGACAGTGATCTAGATATAAACTTTAGTAAACATTTTACTGTTAGAAATATTACTGAGAATAATACAGATAATTTTTGGGATTCTATTAATATTCCCAACATACTTTTAAATAATGAAGTTGAAATTTATCATATACCCCAAAATGGTATAGGGATGCCAAATAGTAAAGAATGCCCGTTTATAATCACACTGCACGATATTATTCCATACAGGCTTCCTGATACTGTAGGTAAAAGCTACCTTAAAATATTTTTAGAACAAATGCCTGATATAATAGAACGGTGTGATGGAATAATTACAGTATCCGAGTATTCGAAAAATGATATTATTGAAGAGTTCAATTTTCCTCGAGATAAGATTTTCGTAACTTATTTAGCTGCAGAAAGCATATATAAACCAATTGATAAGAATAAGAGCAGGGATATTATAAAACATCTTTACGGCATAGACTACCCTTTCATTCTTTATGTTGGTGGATTTAGTCCTAGAAAGAATATCGTTGGTTTAATTGAAGCCTTCAGTAAATTCTCGGTAAAAAATAGTGAATTTAAGCTTGTTATTGCCGGAAAAAAAGGCATTTCCCATACTCTTTATAAAGAGAAAGCTGAGGCCTTAGGCATAGAGGATAAAGTTGTTTTCCCAGGTTTTATATCTATGGAGCATCTTCCGTATCTTTACAATGCTTCTGACTTATTCGTGTATCCTTCCTTCTATGAAGGCTTCGGACTTCCCCCAATTGAAGCTATGTCTTGTGGTGTTCCAGTTGTAACTTCAAACACTACATCTATTCCCGAAATAGTCGGCGACAATGCCTTTTTAATAAATCCTAGTGATATAGATCAATTATCAAGTGCATTGGATGTAATGATAAACGATGAAATCATAAGAAAAGATTTTATTTCTAGAGGCATTAAAAGAGCTGGAGAATTGAGCTGGTATAACACGGCTGTACAAACCTTATCAGCGTATAAATCTATAACGAACTAAAAGGTAAGAGAAAGGAGTAAAGATAAAAGTGATGGTTAAAATTCAGCCATGCTGAATTTTGATTGTATATGTGACAATGTCCCAAAACTGCTATGAACAATTTTGGGACATTATTAATTATATTGTAATTTATTTATTATTGTTCTTTACAAACTCGTCAAGTTGTTTCTGGAATTCTGCCTGAACTTTCTCTACTCCTGCCTGTTTTAATTTTTCTTTTAATGTAGCTAGTCCCTTAACTGGATCAACATATCCCAGTTTCAATGGAAGATAGTACTGCTGCATTACATTTAGAACAGATGCATATTCATTTTTAACGGGGTCAGTATTCAAGTTAAAGCTTGTGTAAATATTGTCTACAGCATTATCTTTAAGATTTTGTCTGAAGTCTTTTAAGTTTTTAGGTGAACCAACAAGGTCTTTTCTGAAGTTTGTATCTCTGTATCCCCAAGAACAATACCCTTCCTGCTGGAATCCCTCTTGATCTAACGGTTTAAGCTGATTATCTTTTGTTATATCGTAGTGCTTGCCTTTTATTCCATATGTCAAAAGATTATAGTAGCTTTGATCAGTTCTTAACTTTTCAAGAAGCATTAATGCTCTCTCAGGATTTTTAGCACTTGTAGGTATAGCCATAGCGTCTTGAATATATGGTTGAGCATATACTGGCTTTACAAAGTTAACATATTGTAAATCGTATTCAGGATGAAGCATATAATTTGTAACCCAAGTATCCATATTATGGATGTACGAAGCTGCTTTACCATTCTGAAGCATCTTATCATCTTTATTAGATAAAACTGATTTAGTCCAATATCCTTTGTCACTCCATTCTTTCATCTTCTGAAGAAATGCTGGCATATCAGGTGAATCTACAATATTAACAATTTTACCTGTTTTATCTGTAGCATCTACCCAGAATGGGCTTTGTGTAGCTACATCTCCCGAAAGAGGATATAAGTTTTTATTGAAGAAGTATAGACCATCTATAGGTGTCTGAGTAGAAAACATTCCTGTTGGATCCATATTTTTGTCATTTTTAACTACTGCATCAAGGTATTTGCCATAATCATCGAGAGTACTGATTTGCTTAATGCCATACTTTTTCATCAAGTCCCCTCTAACAATGATTCCATAGGTGTTATAAGCGGTATAGTTACGTGGAAGTGCATATATATGTCCATTTACTGTAGCCTGCTGCAAAGCTTGTTTAGGTTCAGCTGCAAAACTCTTCGGAGCATATTTAGGTCCAATTTCCTCTAATGGTTTAAACGCTCCTTTTTGTGCCTGCTGATAGAAATTTAGCCATGTTGCTGTATAAATTAAATCGATAGGTTCACCTGATGATAAAACCAGTGGATACTTTGTTCCAAAGTCTCCAAAACTTATCCAATTGACCTTTACGGTAGCATTTAAATCCTTCCTTGCCTTTTCGTTAAACTTTGACAACACTTCATCGTAATCCTTTGCAGGACTGCCGATCAAATACATAGAAAGTTCAACTTTTTTAGAGGTATCTGCTTTTTTTGCACCTTCAGCTTTATTCTTACTAGAACATCCTGTGAAAGCTACTGAAGATGTAATAATTCCTGCGATAGCCATGCACATAGCTTTTGATAATCTTTTCATAAAATTTCCCCCTTTAGTTTGTAAAACTTTTGGTATTTGCTTTGATTGAATGTATATGATAAACCGATTTTAACGGTATTATCCTTTTACTGCTCCTACTGTTATACCCTTAACAAAATATTTCTGAACAAATGGATATACAAGTATAATTGGTCCTGTTGCAATAACTGCCATCGCTAGCTTTAAGGATTGACTAGGCAAATCCCTCATAGATATGCTTGAAGCTGAAGATATCCTAGACATAGCTTCTGTTGAAGATAACATATTATATAGCATGTACTGAAGTGGAAACTTCTTATAATCAGACATATATAGCATTGCATTATACCAGTCATTCCAGTAGTCTAGTGCTATAAATAGTCCTATAGTTGCAAGACCAGCTTTTGACAGAGGTAAAATTAGCTTTAAGAATATTGTAAAATCTCCTGCTCCATCAATTTTGGCAGACTCTATAATAGATTCTGGAATTCCACTCATGAAACTTCTCATAACTAGAAGATAAAAAACATTTATAAGAAGTGGGAGTATAAGTGCTAGATAGTTATCCTTAAGGTGAAGATAACGAATCATAAATATATATAGTGATACAAGTCCTCCATTAAACAAAGTTGTAAAGTAGAAGAAAAACGATAATTTATTTCTATACTTAAAAGTTTTTCTGCTTAGTATATATGCTGTCATTGATATTATGAATAGTCCTAATGCTGTTCCAGCAACTGTGATAAATACAGTGACTTGATAAGCTCTTATTATATCCATTGGATACTTAAATATCATCTTATATGCACTTAATGTAAACTCTTTAGGTAATATACCATAACCATATCTTGATATGGCATGTTCTGAAGTAAAAGAACCGGATATTAGCATTATAAAAGGTAATAAACAAATCACTGCTAGAATGCTAACAAATGAGTACCCTATTATATTAAATATTATTGTTGCTTTTGAAGTTCTTATTTTATTTGATTTATTGGCTATTATTCCCGTCTCTCCATTCACATATACTGAATTCTCTTTATTCATGATAGCGGCCTCCTTAATTTAATTTAAAATAATGCATAATCGCTATCAATCTTCTTAACAATAGCATTAACAACCATTATAATTACAAAACATAAGAAAGATTGATAAAATGTTGCAGCTGCAGTCATCCCTATATCACCGCTATTGATAAGTGACCTAAACACGAAGGTATCGATTACATCTGTAGTATTAAATAACTGTCCATTATTTCCTACTATCTGATAGAACATTTGGAAGTCTCCTCTAAGTATTCTTCCGACATTAAGTAAAATAATAATTATTATAGTAGGCTTTATTGACGGAATAGTTATATTCTTTATCTTCTGAAATACATTAGCCCCGTCTATGTCAGCGGCTTCATAGCATTCTGCATCTATGCTGGTTATCGCAGCAATATATATTACCGAGTTGTAACCTACCCACTTCCAAGAATTAAAGAATGCAATTATGAATACCCAGGCAACTGGCATATTATATAAGTTTACAGCCTTGAAATGTAATGATTTAAGAATTGTATTCAAAGTCCCTGTCTCAAAGTTAAATATGTTATATACGAATGCTCCTACGATTATCCATGAAATAAAATATGGTAGAAATATTATTGATTGAGAAATCTTTTTAAAGTATTTGTTTCTCATTTCATTAAGAACGATAGCAACAAACATAGCTAAAACTTGAGACGTAATTAAATTAAATAAGTTATAAAGTATCGTATTCTTCGTTACCAAAAATCCAGTTCCTGAATTAAAGAAAAATTTGAAGTTATCTAAACCTGACCAATTGCTTCCAAATATGCCCAAATCAAACCTATAATTTTTAAATGCTAAAATAATTCCGAGCATTGGTATATACGCAAATATTATTACTAGTAATACTGCTGGTGAAGCCATAAAAAATAAAGTTCTGTTCCTTTTGAATTCCTGTAAAAAACCATCCTTTTTATTCAAATTGTTCTCCCCCTTCAACTAATGATGCGCACTGCTTAAAACAAATTGTAACATCGCTTTCTATGTATTAAGTTTACATGTAAACGTAGTCATGAACAATATGACTACTTTACGATTACCAGTAAAAATTTATGATGTTTATCAATAATATACGTATTATATCCAAGTGCAAAAAATTAGCTAGGAGCTTAAATGCAGCTCCTAGCCTACAATAATAATACGTATTATTTCATTGCTGGAATAGTAATTCTAACTAAAACACCTTCACCTAAAGTACTTTCATATTGTAATCCGTATTCTTGTCCATAACACAATTTTATTCTATTGTTGATATTTTTAATCCCATATCCACTTCCTTTATATTCATTGCTATCTGATAATAGCTTATCTATCTTTTCTTTAGTCATACCAATACCGTTATCTTTTATTCTAAATACTATATTATTCTCATCTTTACGCACTGAAAGATGTATAGTCCCTGCCCCCTTTCTATTATCCTCCATAATCCCATGTATGATGGAATTTTCAACTATCGGCTGAAGAATTATCTTTAGTACCTTGTATTCATATAATTCTTCTGCTATATCTACAGAGAAATCGATTCTATTATCAAACCTTAGATTTTGTATCTGTACATACGTAGCTACATGGTTTATTTCGTCTTCTATTGTAACAATGTCCTGGCCTTTATTTAAACTTAGTTTATAAAATTTGGCAAGTTTTTGAGCTATATCTGCAATTTTAGGTACGTTATTATCAATCGCCTCCCAATTTATAAGGTCTAGAGTATTATACAAGAAATGAGGATTGATTTGAGCCTGAAGCGCCTTAAGTTCAGCGTTCTTTATTTCCTTTCCATTTTTATATTGTTCCTCCACCAACATATTTACCCTTTTAACCATATAATTAAAAGAATTCATAAGTTCACCAATCTCATCATGATTTCTTGATTTGATTTTAACGTCCAAATTACCATTTTGTATTTTCTTCATACTTTTAGTAAGCAGCGATAGTCTCTTTAATGTAAAGCCTGATATCTTATAGGAAATGTAATATGCTATACCTCCTATGATTAACACAAGAAATATCATGAGCTTCCCAAGCTTATTTCCCTCAGAAAGTATTTCACTATATGGTATTGCTGTAACAATGGTCCAATCTGTATTATCTATTGTCTTTGCGTCCACAGCAAACCTTTTTGAATGTATTTTAATGCTATCCCAGTTAACTTCTCTATTAGCTAACTTTTTTTCAATATTTGCCCTTAAGGAATATTTGTTTAAAATATCTACATTCGAACAGCAAATTATATTACCATTTGAATCCTGTATATATACAACACCATTTCGAGTAATATTAGCCTTATTTATTATGTCATCTATGTTTTTTTTCATGATGCTTATCTTGACTACCCCTATATATTCTCCTATTTTGTCTCTATTCCTAATTTTTCGTAAAAGAGATATAACTTCTTCTCTTTGAGAATAATCTGAATTGCTCTTAATTTTCTCAGGTGGTGTCCATGTTACTTTTTCATTGGAATTCATAAGCTTTTTATATACTTCAGATCCTATTAAACTGTTATAGTTTTCAAAATATAGGTTTTGATTTGAATATATAAACCAATTTGGAACATATATTGATACTCTGTATATGTCCTGCGAATTCTTAAAACCATAGAGAAAACTCTCCAGATAGCGCATATCGATATTTTGTTGAATTATATCGTTTTCATAAGTGTTCCTATTTCTTGAAAGTATCCTCTGTATATCCGAATCATAGTATATGATATCTGATGCATCAATCAGAGATTGAGTTTTATAGGCTATGAATCTTCTCGCTTGATCAAAAGATTGTTTAGCAGAATATTTAAGTTGTTTTTCGTAATCTACGGAAATGTTTGAGTATGCTACAAAAGTTAGAATAATAAGCGGTACAAATATTAGAACAAAGTATGAAATCATAAGTTTTGTTCTTATGCTGCTTTGTATAAAATTATCATATATATTTCTAAAATGAAATTTTTTCATTGTTTATACTTCTCTCTATATTGCGATGGTGTTATACCTGTTATTTTTTTAAAAACCTTGGTATAGTAATTAGGATCGCTATATCCTACGTTTAGTGCGACTTCAAGAAGTTTTAGTCTGTTGTCCTTTAAATACTCCTTGGATTTTTCTATTCTAACTTCAACAATATAATCACTTATAGTTTTTCCAACTTCCTTTTTAAACAGTGCTGAAAGATATGAAGGTGTTAAGTATACAACATCTGCTAAAGTTTTAGTAGATATGTTTTCATCTTTATAGTTTTTATCTATAAATTTTTTAATTTCAAAAATAGTTCTGCTGCTTGATCTGATTTCCTCTATTTCTTCAAAGCTTTTATTGATTTTCTCCAGCATGTAACTTTCAATTTCATCTATAGTATTAAGGTTGAGCATTATTTCCCATATATGCTCGTCTACATCATAATTAGTTTTTGAATCATAAATTCCTCTGCGGTTGGCCTCCCTAAAAATTTTTACACATAACCTAAAAAAGATACACTTTATATAATTTACATCATCTATATCATATTTTTTAAGTTCTCTACAGGTCTTCTTTATCAATTTAACAGCTTCATCCTTATTTTCTTCAGAAAGATGTTTAGACATCCTTGTTTGTATTTCTTCATCTGAAGGTAATTCAATATCTTTCCTATTCTCTTTATAAAACACGGTAGTTCCGTATCCATAATAAAATACTTTTGAAAGTGTCTTCTGTGCAGCTGTAAAAGATTTATTTATATTTTTGAGTCCAATTTCACTCTGCCCAACAGCACAGAAAAGTTTTAAATTTTTATCTACTTTAGTATTAATAAAATCGCATATTCCTAATAATAAATTCTTGATGCTATCATCTCTATAATTGATTATAGATACTATATTATTATCCTTATAGGTCGTGATATTTTTTATATCTTTAATATACTTTTCTACAGTATTAAGTATTTTTTCGTATTCATCTTTTTCTAAATTATCCTCTGTTCTGTTTTTAACCTCTAAAACCATGACAATAAATTTATCTTTATCGTTAAATTGTATTTTTAAGTAATCTAGATTCCTGTTAACTTCTTCTGAAGAAATTTCGGATGATAATGTCAGTTTTTCTATCAGATTCTGTTTAATGAATGGAATATTATCATAGATTACTGTATCAATGCTATCTTTATCGGCTTTCCTATTTTCATCTTCCAGGCACATTTGAGACGCCTTTTTTATGGCTTCACTTATTTCTATTAGATTAACCGGTTTTTCCACATAGCTTACAGCACTTATATCTATTGCAGCCTTTAAATATTCCTTATCTGCATAAGCACTTAAAAATATTATTCTGCAATCCGGTTGAGTCTTCTTTATTTCCCTGGCCATTTCAATACCATTCATACCTGGCATCCTTACATCAGAAACAACAATATTAGGTTTTACTCTTTTTACAATCTCTAGTCCTTCCTTACCGTCAGAAGCTTCTCCTGCCAGCTCTATATTCAGTTTACTCCAAGGAATGTGTTTTATGAGTCCTTTGCGAGTAACTGTTTCATCGTCTATAATAATTGCTTTTAGCACAATAACATCTCCTTTAAAATAATGATGTTACAATTTTAGATAAAACAGAACTAAACTACTGAGGATTGCAAGATTGCTGTACATTCTTCAATAGAAAAAATATGATAGGTAATTTTAGAAAACAATTTAAAATAGATTATTCGTCATATCTTATTATTTTACTTATTATCGTAAAGTAGTACGATTGACTATAAACTGAAAGCAGTGCTATATTATCATTATACTATAACGATTACATATAGAAAAGAGGGTAAAAAATTGGATAAATTATTATACGGTACAGCCTATTATGATGAATATATGCCTTATGAAAGACTTGATAAAGATATTGAAATGCTTAAAGAGGCGAATTTTAATGTAGTACGAATAGCTGAATCAACCTGGGGAACCTTCGAACCTCAAAATGGTGAATTTAATTTTACCCATATTGATAAGGTAATGGATGCCATGCATAAGGCTGGAATTTACGTAATAATCGGAACTCCAACCTACGCTGTTCCAACCTGGCTCGTAAAAGAACACCCTAATGTACTGGCCTATACTAAAAATGGTCAGAATAAGTATGGTCCTCGCCAAAACATGGATATAACCAATCCTGTTTATCTTTATTATGCTGAGAGAGCCATACGAAAGCTAATGGAACACGTGAAAGATCATCCATCTGTTATTGGATATCAGGCAGATAATGAAACAAAACACTATGATACCCGCGGCGAAAATGTTCAAATTGCTTTTCAAAAATATATGAAGGCTAAATACAAAACTGTGGAAAATTTAAATAGAAGCTTCGGGCTCAATTACTGGAGTAATGCTATTAACTCATGGGAAGACTTTCCAAATGTAGATGCAACAATAAATGCCAGTTTATCTTGCGAATTTTCAAAGTTTCAGCGAAAACTTGTTACGGATTTTCTAGCGTGGCAGGTTTCAATAATAAATGAATACAAACGGAACGATCAATTCGTAACACAGAATTTTGATTTTGAATGGAGAGGTTATTCCTACGGAATGCAGCCGGATGTAAATCATTTTGATGCTGCAAAAGTTTTTGATTTTGCTGGAGTGGATATTTATCATCCCTCTCAAAGCGAACTTACCGGCTGTGAAATATCCTTCTGTGGTGATATAGCTAGATCAATGAAAAATAATAACTATTTAGTAATCGAAACTGAAGCTCAAGGCATGGCTGAATGGGTTCCTTATCCTGGTCAATTAAGACTTCAAGCCTTTAGCCATCTTGCGTCTGGGGCAAATATGGTATCCTACTGGCACTGGCATTCTATACACAATGCTGTTGAAACTTATTGGAAAGGAGTACTAAGCCATGATTTTGAATCTAATCCTGTATACGAAGAAGCCAAAACCATTGGAAATGATTTTAATAAGCTTAGTACCAAACTTATTAATCTGAAAAAAGAAAACAAAGTTGCGGTTCTTTTCAGCAATGAGGCTCTTTCCGCATTAAATTCCTTTAAGTATAATGCCAAAGGATTAGATTATAATGACGTACTGAGGCTCATGTACGATGCTCTCTACAAAATGAATGTAGACTGTGATTTTATTGATCCTTCTAGTGAAAATATAGAAAAATATTCTCTTATTGTAGTTCCTCCGCTTTACGCTGCTTCAGATGAGCTACTGCTTAGATTAAACAAATTCGTTGAAAATGGAGGACATATTGTATATGGCTTCAGAAGTGGTTTTTCTGATGAGAATGTAAAAGTCAGAACTACTCCTCAACCAGGTGTGATTGAAACTGCTTGCGGAGTATATTACAACCAGTTTGTCGTTTCCAATAACATAGGTCTTAAGGATAATCCTTTTAATGTAAGTGAAGAAAAAAATCATTTAAGTTCCTGGATGGAACTTCTTATTCCTAAAGCTTCAGCAGAAGTACTTGCTTATTATGATCATCCATATTGGGGAAAATATGCTGCAGTAGTTCAAAATCATTATGGCAAAGGTATGACTACTTATATAGGATGTCTACCTAGTGATGAAATAATAGAAAAAATATTTGAGAATGCATTAAAGAAATGTGAGCTGTGGGGTATTGAACAGCAGTTTCACTTCCCTATTATTTCAAAATCCGGTACTAATGAAGCAGGTAATACCATACGATATTACTTTAATTATTCAAACGACAGTGCTACAATTAATTATCCATACAATAATGGTAAAGAGCTTCTATCCGAAAAAACTATATCACATAATGAAACCATAACCTTAAAACCATGGGGCTTCGTTATTATAGTGAATTAAGAGAAAAAGGCAACAGGAGCAATAAAATAAAAGTATTATTCAAAAATTAAGAGTCTGGGACTTAAAATGGTTGCACTCGGCGGAGACATTGAAGTGAGTTTAGCAATTACCCCCTGGCTTTACAGGATTTTCGTTTAGATTCCGACGTCATAGCGCAAGCGTCCTCGTAAGGAATCCGAAAATCCGCATAAAGGCAAGGGGGTAGTTGCTTAACGCAGCGGAACTAGTCGACATAGAGTGTAACTATTTTTTATATATTTACACGCGAACTTATGTTTGCTATAATCTATTTATAGAGGTGAATAATACATGGATATAAGCGAAAAATTAGAAATATTATCAGACAGTGCAAAATATGATGTATCTTGTGCTTCCAGCGGCAGCAGCAGGAAAAATACAAAAGGTGGATTAGGTTCTGCTAAAGCCTGCGGAATATGCCATAGCTTTGCTGCTGACGGAAGGTGTATTTCGCTGCTTAAAATACTACTTACTAATTATTGTATCTTTGATTGTACCTATTGCATAAACCGACGGAGCAATGACGTAAGAAGAGCTGCTTTTACACCTGAGGAAGTTATTTCTCTAACTATGAATTTCTATAAGAGAAATTACATAGAAGGTTTATTCTTAAGTTCAGGCGTTTTCAATTCACCTGACTACACAATGGAACTGTTGATACGTACAATTAAAAATTTAAGATTAGTACATAAATTTAATGGCTATATCCATGTAAAAGCTATCCCTGGTGCTGATGAAAAACTTATTCGAGAAGCTGGACTTTATGCTGACAGAATGAGTGTAAATATAGAACTTCCCTCAAACACAGCACTCAAAATGTTAGCTCCTCAAAAGAGTAAAAATACGATTTTAAAACCTATGTCATTTATAAGCAATGAAATCACGGCTAATAAAGACTTGAGAAAAAATATAAAAAACTCCCAGCTTTTTGTCCCAGGTGGTCAAAGCACTCAATTGATTGTAGGTGCTACGGGCGACAGCGACTATAAGATACTAAATCTCTCACAAAATTTATACGATAAGTTTAGATTAAAAAGAGTCTATTATTCAGCTTATGTTCCAATAAATACTAACCCAAAACTTCCGGTAATAAAACAGCCTCCGGTTCTAAGAGAACACAGATTATACCAAGCTGATTGGCTGCTTAGATTTTATGGCTTTAATTCATCTGAACTGTTAAATGACCGTACACCAAATTTAAGTTTAGATTTTGACCCTAAAACCTTCTGGGCTTTAAACAACATGGAACACTTTCCTGTAGAAATAAACAGGGCTCCTTATGAAACTTTACTTAGAGTACCTGGAATAGGGGTGACTTCTGCCAATAGAATACAACACATACGCAAAGTTCACAGCATAGATTTTAATGATTTGAAAAAGATTGGTGTAGTTCTGAAAAGGGCACAGTATTTTATAACCTGCAAAGGAAAATACAGTGGTGATGTAGCCTTTAATGATGATTTTATCAAATCTAGACTTTTAGATAATTCAAAGCCAACTATCAGAATAAAAGAACATACAGAATTTGAACAGCTTTCATTTTTTCAAAACCTGCCATCTATACTTGGCAGTGAGGATTATTTCTCCAAAATAACCGGAAACCTTTAGGGAGTGATCAATTATGTTTATCAAATACATATATGACGGAACTTTTGAGGGTTTATTAACATGCATATATGAAGCCTATTATTCTAAATATAAACCTGAAAAAATAGAAGCCTCAAAAAGACATGTTCCTGATTTAATTCATCAAGAAATAACGATAGAAACATCTTTTGAGCACGCTGAAGTTGTATTATCTGCTATTGAAAGTAAAATCAGTAAAGCTGTTCTGGAAAAAATATATATTGCTTACCTCTCTGAAAGCAGCGATTGTGAAATAAATATATTAAACTACATAAGACTTGGATTTAAACTTGGAAGCAATCTTGAACTGCACATGCACAATAAATTTGTCATAGATGTAAATACCATCTATAGCAGAGTTCTTAAGGAAGCGCATCTGCTATTAGGCTTCATACGGTTTAAATCAATTAATGATCAGATATTGTATTCATCTATAGAACCAGATAATAACATTCTTACAATTATAGCTCCTCATTTTGCGGAACGATTTTCCAGTGAAAAATGGATAATTAATGACGTAAAAAGAAAACTGGCCGTTCTTTATGATGGTACTTCCAAATGGGTCCTTGCTCCATTCAGCACTGATACTTCGAAAAAGTTTATTGATTCACCTGATAGTGAATATGAGCACCTTTGGAGAAACTATTTTAAAACCATAGCTATAAAAGAACGTGAAAATCCAAAGCTTCAAAAAAGGCTTATGCCAAAGCGTTACTGGAAACATATATTTGAAACAAATAATGATTGACAAATAAAGCTGCTTTAGTTTTTAATACCTTATCTTGAACATAGACAAGCAAAGAATTAGGAATTCAGTATGATATTCTACTACTAAGAAATTCAACAATTAATTTAGAAGTACAATTAAAATTCAGCCCAGCTGAATTTTTTATTCATTTCTAATTCCTAATTCTTAATTTCTAATTATATTTGCATCTGATAAAGGTTGTTCAAGAACTCTTCCCTATCATCTTTATACTCTACTTTTTTCTTAAGTCTATCTATAAATGTATCCTCTTCCCACTCTTTACGCCTTGCATAATAGTCCTTTGATATACTGTAGAAATCTTCAGGGAAGCTTAAATATACCTTTAACATTTCAAACTCCCTTTTATCTAGCGTATTAATGCTGCAATAAGACTGTAAAATGTTTTTAAATCTTTCAATATCAAAAGCGAAGTTTTTAATTGCCTTGTTTACAAAGTTGCAAATATCATGTACCTTCAAATCTATGATAGCATAATCAAAATCTATAAAATAAGCTTCATTATTGTTAATTAATATATTGTGATGAGCCAAGTCATGGTGGCAGAAAGCTATCTTATCTTCTTCGCTGCACAGCTTATAATAAGGCACTCTATCGATTAGTAAGATACTTTCTTCAATCTGTTTAAGATATATATCAACATTCTCCAAAAATATCTTGTCAAACTCATTTTTTATTTCGTGCAAAAAGACAAACTTCTTGAAAAAAGTTAATTCTTCATATCGTCTCTTAAAATTTTCTTTAGCCTTGCCAAGCATATTTTTTTCAACATAACCATTTCTAAATCCTTCTGAAGCTTTGTGAAGCTTTGCTATTCCTTTAGCTGCTATATCTAAATCTAGCGGATTACTATATTCACATTCTCTTCCTTGAGCTAAATCCATTATACAGTACAGTTCTCCATTCCATATAGTGTATATATCTCCGGAAGATTTTTGTTCAAAACTTACTACGTTACTAAATTCTTTTCTAACGTATTCAAGCCCATCATATATAAATTTAAGGTTTTCTTTAGAGTATTCTACCCTTTTCAAAATTTTTTTACCTTTATTCGTAAAAAGTAAAAACACATTTCTCAGAGGTACTAAATCTACAACCCTTATTCCAAATTCCCTAAATAAATCTACATACAGATCATATCTAGATAATTCTTTTTTTTCACTATACTTTACACTGTCATTTATTTTAGACACCTCCTCACTCTATAAAACTTCTACTTATTTTTGTTCACTACTTTTAGCAATCTTTTACAGTATTCCTCATCGCTTAAATCTTTCCTATTGTTTCTATAATTATTGCAGCATTTCATAAAATCATACGGATACTCCAACAACGTTAAAATAAAATCAGTACTATTACGTCCTATTCCTTCTAATCTACAAAATTCCTCAGCAGCGTCCTTAAAATCAATCGAAACATTCTTTCTCTTTAACTTATTCAAAAAATAAATACAATCAAATTCCACCATATTATATCCGCACTTTTTTGTAGTACCCAAAGTTATTTTCCCATGATTAATATACAAGTTGCCAAAATAGGTATTTCCTGCACACATCTCCAAACTCTTCATACTTCTTTCTATTATTTCATAGTAACCATTATCATAGATCTTTTTTATGCATTCCTCAGCTTTATTTATATACTCTTCTGCTGTGGACAATACAATTTTCTGGAAATGGCTCTTGGCTTCTTCTTCATTAAATCTTTTTATATCCCTTGTAAGTTTTTTTATGTTTACCTTATATTGCTCAATTTTTCTTCCTGTAAGATTAGGAATTCTATTATCCATTATTCCTGAAAAACCCTTAGTCCTATCATGGAATTCTTTCATGATTCTAAACTGTTCATATATCTTCTGAGCATCTATCTTTGAGTTATTTAATCCTTTATTCGGTTCAATAGCTATATCACAGCTTTCTATATAATCGTTTATGTCTTTATAATATTGTTTGCGCAAAACGACCACTCCTCAATTACTTACTTACACTATACAACAAGTAAATATCTTGCTTTTACCTAGCTCTGGCATTAATTGATGTTACAGGATGTTAATACTGTTTGCACAATTAAAATTGTCTATAAAATCCTGTTTATAATCTGCATCCTCTATAATTCGCCGCAATTTTCTTAGGAAAAATTCCTCTCCCCACGGCTGTTTTTCCCAATAATATTGAATTCCAACCTGCCAAAAATCCTGCGGGAATTCCATAAATGCAGCTAATATAGGTATATCATTACTTTCTACTCTTTTTACTTCACTGTAACATCTCAAAATATATTCTGCATTTTTAATATCCCATTTTCCATTTTTCATTGTTCGTATGAGAATACTGGCTAAATCATGTAGGTGGCTATCTAGGATTACGTAATCAAAATCAATAACCCTGACCTCTCCATTTAAATCGAAAAGCACATTATGATTTGCAAAATCATGGTGACAAAATCCATGAAACCTAATTTCATCCATCATCTTAATGTAATAATCACTTTCAGAGAGATGTTCTATAGAAAGTTCACTTCTATAAAGTTCATCTTCTATATGTTTCATATACATTTCGTCAAAATCCGTTTTGTTAGGCTTTTGTTCAATTCTATTCTTAAAATCTAGTATTTCACTAGTTCTGGTTCTAAAGATGTCAATCCACCTGAACCATCCTATTCTTGGCATCATATTTTCTGTTAATATAAAGCCATTACTTTTTTTGTGAAGAAATGCTAAAGTATTTACTGCTTTCTTTATATCCGATGGGTTATCATAATTGCTTTTTCTGGCTTCTACCCAGGGATAAAGATATGCATACGCATTATCTATGCTTATATACTGTCTGCCATCAACAGTTCTTATAATAGGTAACACAGCTTTAAAATTGTTCTCAATAAGATAATTTATTGTCCCAATGATAAAAAGAAAATGAGCAAGTTCATACTTTATTATCTTCAGGCAATAATTTTTTTGTCCGTCACTCACCTTATAAATATTTTTTATCTTTTCTACAGAGGTTGCATTTATATTATAATTGTCTCTTACCACTTGGCTTACAAATGAATCTTCCATTGAAGCCTCCTCCTATTAAGGTTTCTTTTTTATTATATGAATTTATTTTCGGAAGGGATACACACCGCTGAAAAAATAAATTTTCAATTTAGCAAAGCTAAATTGAAAATTTTAATATGATCCTGACTCCAGAGAATAATGTGTCTATATTAAATGAATTTTCAACATTAGCAAAGCTAAATTGAAAATTTTAATACGATTCTGCCCCTAGCGAATAATGTCTCCATATTATAAACTTATTTTTCATACGCTATATATAAAGCATTAAAGTTCTTACATGCTGGTATTTAAAATATAACTTCTTAAAAGGTGCGACCCTAAAATACTTTAAATATCAGAATATATATAATTTTTGCTTTATATATTGATATAAAAATATGAAGTGAGAATAGTAATTCATTAAAATTAGCACTAACTATATTATTTAGTGACATTATTAGCTAAGGTTGGGATTGTATTAAATTTCTGAATTTAGCAAAGCTAAATTCAGAAATTATTTTTTTCAGCGGAGTGTATCATTTCCACATTTCTTTTATATATTACTAACATAGGAATTTATTGAGTATTTATCGGGGAGAGGGTTAAATGAGGATTGCCATGGATGCCAGAGGAATTAACTGGTATAGAGGTAGCGGAATAGGTACCTATACCGACAGTCTTCTATGTACACTATTAAACATAGATAAAGAAAATTATTATCATATCTACTGGTCTGGCGATGACTATGACAGAGTTACAAATGATAATTCCAGAATTATAATGACCTCTAGAAAACATCACAGGTTCTTTCAACAAAGTTATATCCCAGGGAATCTAGCTAAAGAAAATATAGATATTTATCATGTACCACAGAATGGTATTGGATTGTGTTCTGCAGTAAACTGCCGAAAGGTTATTACTATTCATGATCTCATTCCATACATTATGCCTGAAACGGTAGGAAGAGGTTATTTGCTTAAATTTTTAAAAGAAGTCCCCAATATATTGGAAATTTCTGATGGAGTGATAACTGTGTCAGAGTGGTCAAAAAGAGATATATTGAAATTTTTCCCAGTAGATGAAAACAAAATCTTTGTTACCCCTTTAGCCGCAGATATAAGATACAAGCCCTTAGATAAAAACTGGGCTAGGTATATGGTAGCAAAGAGATTAAATATTAAACTCCCTTTTTTGCTGTATGTAGGAGGATTCTCGCCAAGAAAAAACGTTAAATCGTTAATTATGGCATTTTCTAACATTATAAATTCATTAAGCAAAGAATTTGTGCTTGTCATAGCTGGTTCTCTTAAAGATGACGGAAATATGTTGAAAGAACTTTGCGATAGATTGAAAATATCCTCTAATGTCTTTTTCACTGGCTTTGTAGAAGAAGATTTTATGCCAATTTTATATAGCGCTGCTGAAGTTTTTGTATATCCATCCTTATATGAAGGTTTCGGACTTCCCCCATTAGAAGCTATGAGCTGTGGTACTCCCGTTATAACTTCTAATGTATCATCCATTCCTGAAATTGTGGGTGATGCCGGTATTCTTATAGATCCATACGATACTTCAAACCTTGTTAATGCACTAGGTACTCTATTAGAAAATGAACCTCTTAAACTTGAACTTATAGATAAAGGGCTTAACAGAGCCAAGTTGTTTTCCTGGGAAAAAACAGCTGAAAAAACCCTTGAAGTATATAAAAAAATCATAGAAATTGACAAATTAGAAATCAAAAAAATTGGCTAATCCGATCTTTTTGAGAAAAAAGAAATAAGAGAAAAGAGTAAAATGATGGGTGAAATTTCGTCATACGAAATTTCGTAACTCAGCATAGTTGAATTACTACCTTCTCTTTACTCTTTTCTCTTTACTCTTTATTTATTCATTAAATCATTAACTTGCTTTTCTATCATTTCGCTGTCACTGATTTTTTTATTATCATTATCTATTACCCTTTGGGCTAAAGAAGAAATCTGTCTCATGATTTTACTATAATCGGAACCAAATATAACCGGTTTCTCCTCCTCAGCAACTTCTGACATAAATCTAAACAATTTCTTGTTATTAAACCTCTTTAATCCAGCATTAAAATATGAATATATATATACATCTGATGAACTAGTTATATATCCCTTTTGAGAAACGATTTCTCTGTTAATTTCTCTATCTCCCATAACATATTGAATAAACTTACCAGCGATATCATTATCAGGACTGTTAGTCCGCATAAATGCCTTTCCATATCCACAGGCACTATTTTTCCCACCAGGTTCAAAAGCCGGCAGCCTTTCAATCTGCCAATTATGATTTTTATACTTCGAATCACTATTTATAGCAGCTATAATAGATTCATCTGCTATCATAGCTGCAGCTCTACCCTTCATTAATTTATCAATTGCTTGTTTTTGATCTCCGCTTTTATCAACTATACCTCTTTGATATAACAGTTTTTGCTGCGCTAATATCCTATATAATTTGTCTTCATCAATATCAATTTCATTCTCATCATTATATACATTTAAATCCTGTTCCCTTAACATCACAGATAATAGATTATTATTTCTTCCGTCGCTATATTCTGCAAACATTTTTATGCCATGCCCATTTAATTTTTTCCCATATTCTGCAAGGTCATCCCAAGTCTTAATATTAAATGGATCAATATTATATTTTTTAAGTAAATCAGCATTATACAACATCACTTTAGGATCTGTATTCCAGGGTACAGCATAATTTTCACCATCAACAGATGTCTCTTTTAATTTCCACCGTAATATATCCGTGTGCGGAGCCGTAATATTCTTAAATATCTCAGGTATCTCATTAACTAAATAAGAAACTTGTTCTGTATTTACCTCAACTACATGCGGAAGATTTTTAGTATCTCCTGAATCTCTTAATTTTTGAAGTTTTTCTTCAATCTTAGTTTCATTTACTGGTAAAATATCTATTTTTACACCATGATTCTTATCTTCAAAACTTCTTGCTATACTGCTTAAGATAGCTTCATCATATTTATTGCACCAAAGTACTAGCTCACCTTTTAAAGGTTTAGGCTTTACTATTTTTTCAGTAATAGTAGAAGTACTCTTGTTACATGCCTCTACAAATAATAATGCTATAATAAAAACAGATACAGCAATAAACTTATATTTTCGTATAGTATTTCTCATGTTAATCATAATCCCACTTTCGTGTAACATTTATATACATTATAAACCATTGGTATTATACTGTAAACTCATTCATTAGAAGCTTACTAAGCATCTATTGTAACATTTTTATTATCTACTACCGTTGCTAGCTTAACATTTCTACCCCACAATTGCTTAATATAACTTAGAGTAGCTCTGGCATAATCCATCTGTAATTCTCTGCCATCATATACATGTTCCAGCAACAGACAATTATCTTTTTTATCTAGATTCTTAACACGTATAGTTGGAATAGATGACATGCCGCAGCTATTGCTCAAATTATTTCTTATTTCTTTCCAGCCAGTATCATCAGATATATCTGTTACAAAGTATTCATTACCTTTTTTTTCATATTGAAATAAATTAGCCTCTTCGCAAAGGTCTTTTGTTAAATATCTTCTAATAAAGGAAGAATCTCTTTCTAAAGCTCTGACTTCAAATAATTTTTCCCTTCCATATCTTTTTTCTATATCTTTGAACATCATAAAACCTAAGAAATATGGATTTATACTGCCAATATGAGGGCGTATTACGTCATTATGCCTTTTAATAAATTCAAAATGCATTCCCTGCTCCAAATTTAATGCATTAAGAATTGTATAGTGCCAATAACTAGCCCATCCTTCATTCATTATCTTTGTTTCAATTTGCGGTATAAAGTACATAGATTCATTTCTTACTATTTGAAGTATATTTTTTTCCCATTCTTCGAGTTTGCCATATTTTATAATAAAATATATAATATCTTCTTCGGGTTCTATAGGAATAGGAAATTCTTCAGGAAGTTCTTCCTCAATCTTGTCATCAAATATATCCCTTTCAGAAACCTTTCTATTGTAACTGTCTACTATATCTTTTTTGATTTGTTCTTCACTAATTCTCTTTTCCCCAGGAACTCTTGAAACTTGAAATCGTATTGCATGCGCAGCGTCAAGAATTTTCTCTACCTTCTCATACCCAATACTAGGATCATTAATATAGCTCCTTATTGTGTCAGCGTTCCTCTTTAACATCTCCACTGTAAGTCTTGCATCAGTTCCCTTAATAAACATTCTATTATTCTTAAAAAAATCATTGTGTCCATATACATGGGCAATTGTAAGTATTTGCAGCACTATAGTGTTTTCATTCATTAAATAGGCAATGCAGGGATCTGAATTGATGACCATCTCATATGGTAATCCTGTGAGATTATAGCTATAGAGCATCTTGTTTCTTTCATAAGCTTTGCCATAGCTCCAATGCGGATATCTAGATGGCATACCGCTATAAGCTTCATACCCTAGCATATCCTTATAATCTATTATTTCAAATTCCTGAGGATAATAGTCAAGACCAAAACCCGTAGCTATTTTTTCAATTTTCTCGTTCCACTTTTCAAGTTCTTCAATTGAATAGTCCATTGTTACTATCTCCCTCTCTCATTTCTTTGCCTAATATAACCTTAAAAGCATTCCATAATTCAGTTTTGTCTTTAATAGCTACAGATACAAAGTTTTTATAACTTAACTCTTTATTCATAATACTCATCATACTTCCGCTATAGGCTGATGGTAAGAGTTCTATATATCCAAATAAATTACATATATCACATAGTTTTCTTGAAGCCTCTATAGTTCTATCATTGTCGTCACTCCAGTTATCCCCATCGGTAGCGCAGAATGTATATACGTTCCATATATCCGGTGAATAATCCCTCGTAATAACTTCTAACGCCTTATTTAACCCGCTCGATATATATGTTCCTCCTGATTCTGTTCTATGAAAAAATTCATATTCATTTACCTCATTAGCTACAGTTGTGTGAGCAATAAAAGCTACTTTTACATTATTATATTTCTTTCTAATAAATTTTGATAATATATAAAAATAAGATCTAGCTAGATATTTTTTTGTATTATCCATTGATCCAGATACATCCATAACGAGAATTATTGCTGCATTACTTTCCCTCTTTATTTTAGGTTTTATTTTGTAATACTTTAAATCCTCCTGCCTGAACGCAACACGCTCTATATTGTCATCTCTATGCTCTTCCCTAAGCGCTCTCTTTAATGATTGTTTTCTGGCAATTTTAGACATAACTGTTCTCTTTTTAGCTAATCTTGGATTGATACCAAACTTTTGATATCCCCTTCTTCTATTGGAGTTTTCGCACAGTATTTCTGAATATTTTTTCTTTTGAATATACGGCAGTTCTAGATCATCCATAATATAATCCATTAATTCTTCCAAAGTTATCTCTGTTTCATATATTTCCTCTCCTGCTTCGTTTCCTGCTCCTCCAAATCCTTTTGCATTTTCATCCCCATCTTCTCCTATCTTTTGTCCCCTTTTCTCCTCGCCAGTACCGCTTCCATTACCCTTTACATTCTTGCCATATATAAATTGATACTCTTTAATACTTCTTATGGGTATCTTAAATTTTTTATTATTACTCTCACCAACAATGCTTTCCTCTGATAATATTTCACCTATATTTTCTTTTATAGATTTTTCCACCAACTGTCTATGTCTTCTTCTATCCTCAACAGATCTGTCATGATCCACAGGGGTAGCAGTTATATCTCTGAATATAGCCATTTTATCAATCCTTCCATAGATTGTTGGCAGCATATTTTAACATAACATCACAGCAATGCATACAATAACCGTTCTTTTTCATTTCTTCAACCATAGAATTATATTTTTCATCCTGCTCCTTATCCCTTACTCTGGATTTTGTTATAATTCTAGATATATCCCTTACAGATGTAGTAAGTTTCTTTTCTATAGCCTCTTTCAACGGTTCATAGGATGAATACTCTACCTTCCCGCCATTTCTCATAACATAGAACATATATGATGTTACATCAGATCTGAAACCTTTGGCAGAACTCTCAGATATGCCAATATGCTCTTCTATAGATCTCATAAACTTCTCATCTGGATTAAGTTCCTCTCCAGTAGACTTATCCTTTAACTTAGTCTTATTAACATAGGCTTCTGCGTTATCTATATAATTATTAAATAGGCTGTCTGCCTGTTCTCTAAAGGAATGAATAAATGCCATAGTGATTTCTTTCTCAAGCTCTTTGTTAAACTCTTTCCTTATTGAATCCTGAACCATCTGCAAATACTTCTTTTTTTCTTCCTCAGCGGTATCTAGCTCCTTTATAGATTTAATGATACTTTCCATTATACTTAACGGATTTATACAGTTATACTCGGAATTAGATAGAGCATTGTCTATTGCCTTTATTATAAATCTCGTGGATATACCCTTCATACCTTCCATAGGTCCTGCTTCCTCTTTAAGCTCAGATATGTCGACTCTCCTTGTAGTTCCCTTTTCTACTATGTCTTCACCATTATATATCTTAAGTTTTGTCATTAAATCTACTTTTGCTGATGGTTTTAGTCTAGTCATAATAGCAAATCTTGCTGCAGTCTCAATAGTATGAGGTGCAATATGAGCTCTGAATTGACTCTTATTTAATATCTTTTCATATATCTTTATTTCCTCACTTAACTCCAAGCAATATGGTACTTCAATCTTAACGATTCTATCTAGTATTGCCTCATTTGTGTGGTCAGATTTAAACTTATTCCATTCAGCTTCATTTGAGTGAGCAAGTATTACTCCATCAAAATATATCATTGCTCCCTTTCCTGGTGAAGGTACTGACTTTTCTTGAGTTGCAGTTATTATAGTGTGAAGATACTCAACATCATTTTTAAATATTTCTATGAACTCTACCATCCCTCTATTTCCAACATTAAATGCACCATTTAATGAGAAGATTCTTGGATCATCCTCTGAATATAAATCCATCTTGGAGATATCGATGGACCCAGTTAATATAGAAGTATCCTGATTGTTAGGATCTACTGGAGGCACTACACCTATACCCTTTCTGGATCTTATTGAAAAATTCGTTGTTTCAACAGGAAAATTCTCATATTCACCGTTATAATCATGTATTAATCTATATCTGCATATTGGGCATAAATCCCCTTCTATCCTTACACCGAGTAATTTCTCAAATTCGCCTCTCATGTGTTTGGGAATAAGATGCAAAGGTTCCTCATGCATAGGGCATCCTTTTAACGAATAAACTGGTAGTGATGCTTCTAGTGCTCTTTTTAATGCTTCCACGATTGAAGACTTTCCTGCTCCTACTGGTCCTACCAAGTATAGTACTTGCCTTGCTTCTTCACCATTCATAGACGCTGAGTAAAAGTAATTTACAAGCTTCATAAGTACTTTCTCAACACCGAAAAACTCGTTTTTAAAAAAATTATAACTTTTTATAACTTCATTGCCAAAAATTTTTTTCAAACGAGGGTTATCCTCTGGCTTGAGTGTTTCAAATCCATGAGACATTATTATGTCATAAATTCTCTTATGAGCTAATTTCGCTATATCAGGATTTTCTTTAACCAATTCCAAGTATTGTAAAAATGTTCCTTGAAAATTATCTTTTATTCGTCTGTTTCTGTCGCTCTTAATAAATTCCTTAAAGTCCATAAACCCTCTTTGCCTCCTTATTTGCATGCGAAATATTATTATCTTTCTTGTTATCAATATATTCATTTAACCAACCCATATATTACAATTATAAAAAAAGATATTACATTGCAGATCTGCTTTGTAATATCTCTTCAAAATTATTTATTTATGCTGAACGTATTTACAGAATGTGCCTTAATTATAGTTGAGAAGGTAATATCATTATATCTAAATGTAAACTCTCGATCATTATCCATAGCATTTCCAACTGTAACAATAATTTCTCCATCTGGGTTCTGAAAAACTAAAGAATTCGAGGTCCAGTGTCCTTTTGTTGCTATCCTCTTTGCTCCAGGCTTCACAAAATGTGAAAAATGCTTCATTACATAAAATTCAGGTTCATATGTTACTTCTTTAGTCTCTGGATCTATAGTTATCATAGAATTTTGTTCCCATCCCCAGGTGCTAACTCCTCCTTTTGGAAGAACCATATTCCAATAAGAATAGCTTTCTACGTTGTGTATAAAGTAATGCCAAAAGAGTCCATAAACATATTCTGCGTGTTCCCAATTGTTTTGACCATCTCCGCACTCATTTTCTGTCTGCATAATTCTCATTTCCGGATAACTTAACTCCACCTGTTCGATTATGTGTTTTCCTCCCCATTGAATTCCAAGTCCGCTTATATACTTTCTTGCATCTTTATCTGATAATACAGTATTTACACATTGATCATAGAACTGAGAAAATGGAGCACTTCCTGGAATTCTAAAATCAATAAATGGTCCATTAATAGTACCAAGCCATATTTCAGTATCTATTCCTTTTTGCTTAAATATTGGTCCTAAATAATTCTTTATAAACTCTCTCATCTCTTTTCCAGTCCACATACAAGACGGAAATTTCTGATCAGCATGCGGCTCATTTTGTATATGAACCTTATCTATATTTATTCCAAGCCTTTTACTCTCTTCTACATATTTAGCAAAGTAATTCGCATAAGCTGTTAAAACTTTATCTTCAAAACGCAGTGTACCGAAATTATACGCCCTTTTTGTCTTCATCCATGTTGGCGGACTCCAAGGTGAAGCAAAAAACGCCATATTAGGCTTACGTTTTAATGCTTCCTTTACATATGGAAATAAATATTCCTCATCTCTTTTTAGAGAGAAATCTTTCAACGCATAGTCCTCTGGGGTTTCATCATAGCTATGCCACTCCAATGCATAATCACTAGCACCAATTGGAAGACGTCCTATATTAAAATTACACCCTTCCTCTGTAAACAGATCATCCAATATATCCTTTCTCTTTTTTGCATCTATTTGTTTTAATATATCCCAGCTCATCTCATTAAAGCATCCGCCAAACCCTTTAACTGTCTGCTTTACACTTTCTGTAACCTCTAATGTATCTTCATATACATTCTGTTTTAAGTTTCCCTCTATCCAATATTCTTTATCTCTGCTATATATGTGTTTTATATTTGTCATTTAATTTACCTCCTTAAGTACTTTTTTGATTTTATCTTTTAAATCAAAGCAAAACTGCTGATATCATTTACATTCTCTATTCTATCAGACAAATTCGTCATATTTAAGTACATTTACTGACCTAAATATAGTATCTTTTTTGACTTTTTTATTTGTATTGATTATTGAATTATAGTATTATCTAATTACTAATTATAAATTGAGTTAAAGGGAGAAATCACTATATTATGGACTATAAACATGAATTGATTAAAACTAATACAGATATCGGTGTCATGTTTTCACACAATGATTCACCAGTCTCAAATGTTGTATCAAATCATTGGCACAATCATCTTGAGATAATCTACTTATTAGATGGTGAACTTGAGGTAAATATAAACAAATACAAATATCTGCTCAAAAAAGACGATCTGATAGTTATAAATCCTAAAGATATTCATTCTACAATCAACAGATATGGCAACAGCGCTCTGCTGTTACAAATTCCGTGCGAATTTCTAAAAAAAAGTTATACAGATACAGAAGAGGATATACGCTTTGAATGTAATCCATATGTAAAAGAAAAGCATCAATCTCAAAAAAATATAAAAACACTATTAAATTCTCTTTTCGATATATACAACAAAAAAACTTTAGGATATAAACTAAAGATAACCTCTATAATTTACGATTTACTGTTTATTCTTGTGAATCAATTCAGCATAGAACTTCCTAAATATAAACTTAAAAAGACTGAACGCTATTTGAATAGATTAGAATCCGTGATTGATTATATAAAGAAAAATTATACTCAATGTATATCTCTAGAAGATGTATCAAAGCACATCGGTCTAAACTCTGATTATTTTTCTAGATTTTTTAAAAAGTACATGGGAATAACTTTCCTTAAATATCTAAATAGTGTACGATTGGAACACTTTTATTCTGACCTTGTTAATACTGATAGTAATATTTCTGATTTAATAATCAAAAATGGCTTTGTAAATTACAAATTGTTTATGAAGACCTTCAAAAGCACCTATGGTTGTACACCAAGAGAACTTAGAACCCGCTTAACAAACCCAAAGTAGACTATAATTAATTAGTAAAGTGGAGCACATCAAAGTTTAGTCTTAGAATAAATTAAGAAAAGCTGACTGTTTAATTATAATTAAAACAATCAGCTTCTCTTTTATCTGTCTAATCTGCCTATAATCGAATCTATCTTTTTGTAAACTTCATCTTTAGTATTTACACCTTCAAGTACAGCAAGCACGTTTTTCACACTGTATAACTTACAGTCTTCTATATCTAAATTACTAGTCTTATATAAAAATTCCTCTTCAGCATATTCTCTCTGCTGCTTATTCTTATATATATAAAACTCTAATTGATAATTGGGGGTCTGTTTAATGGAATATTGTTTCCCATATTGGTGATTTATGATTAGAGTATTGACAGAGTCTTTAATAATGTCGATTCCATTCTCTCTAAAATAACCTTCTACGTCTTCCATTGTATATACATTTCTCTGAGTATTTGGAAAAACATTCTCCTCATATATAAATACTAATGTCAGTCCAAATACTAGAACGATTAATACACTGTACAACAGCATATGTTTTCTCAAAATTATCACGTTCCTTAAATAATAGTGAGTATCCATATAAATGAAACTTATATATATTGTTCCACTCTAATTGTACATTATTCATTAATTGACAAATATAAAACAAAAGTTCTATATTTAGATTTCACAAGTGCCTTCGCCTATACCACTCATATAGAACGATGGCTCGTATCCTGTAACCTTAGTGTACTCTTTAGCTACCTGTTTTTCAAAAGTTTCTACAGAAGCCTTTTTAACAAGAGCTATAGCACAGCCTCCAAAGCCTGCTCCAGTCATTCTTGCACCAATGCATCCTTCTGCATTAAGTGCAGCTGCAACTATGGCATCTAATTCCTTGCCTGTAACTTCATAAAGATCTCTAAGAGAATTATGAGAACCCGTTAGCAGCTGTCCAAACTTTTCAAGCTGACCTTTGTTTAAACATTCATATGCTTGCTTTACTCTCTCGTTTTCGTATACAGCATGCTCTACTCTCTTTCTTACATTCTCCTTGTCAAGCACACCCTTAACCTTATCAAATTCTTCAGGAGTTAACTCGCACAGCTCTTTTATCTTTCTTACACTGTTTATTTTTTCGATAGCCTCATCACATTCACTACGTCTCTCATTATATTTTGATTCGTTTAATGCTCTTCTCTTATTTGTATTCATTATTACAAGACAATAATCGTCAAGCTTTACATCTGCATAGCTGTATTCTAGTGTTCCACAGTTAAGAAGTATAGCCTTTTCTTCCTTACCCATACCTATTGCGAATTGATCCATTATTCCGCAGTTAACTCCAACGAATTCATTTTCAGCTTGTTGTCCAATCTTAACCAACTCAACTCTATCTATTTTTCCTTCATTAAATAGCTCATTTACAATAACCCCTGTAAGAAGTTCCAGAGAAGCTGAAGAAGAAAGTCCTGCCCCATTTGGTATGTTACCGCTTATCAGTATATCCATGCCACCAACATTATAGCCTTTATCTTTTATTATCTTTATAACTCCTTTGGGATAATTAGCCCAATCATCTTCCTCTTTAAACTCTATACTATTAACATCTGCACTGACTTTAAGCTCAAAATCTGTAGTAGCTAAATTAATCTTATTATCTTTTCTCTGTCTAACACATCCAAATGTACCAAAGTCTAATGCGCATGGAAAAACATAACCTCCGTTGTAATCTATATGTTCTCCTATAAGATTGATTCTTCCAGGTGAATGAAATTTTCTAACTTCACCTTCTCCATAAAGTTTTACAAATTCTTTTTCTAATTCTTTAATTTTCACTGTATTTTCCTCCTATAATATAATAAATCCATTTGATTCCATAAATCTATAAAAACCATTTCTTCCTTCAGCATCATTTTTATAAACTCCTGCATCTAAAAGAACCTTCAAGAATATGTTTCCAACCTCGTTCTTTAATATAGCTTGTGCTTGCTCCTCAGTGCTAGTATTTCCATATTGGTCCACCATATCGGCAATCCATTTTTTATGCTTGAATAACTCTGATGTTTCATCTATATCCTTTGCATCTTTTTGTCCCTTCAAGTATGGATGTATGTCAGAGAGTTCCTTTTCCAATCTAGCTGGTAAAACTGCAAGTCCCATTACTTCTATAAGTCCTATGTTTTCTTTCTTTATGTGATGAAGTTCTTTATGAGGATGGAAAATTCCATCAGGATATTGTTCAGTGGTTCTATTATTTCTAAGTACAAGATCTACTTCATATTCACCAAGTTTATTCACTCTTGCAATAGGTGTTATTGTATTGTGAGGTACCTGTTTAGCGTCCTTTTCACTAAAAGCCAGTATATCTACTTCTTTATCACTATATTTTCTCCAGCTTGAAAGTATTTCACAACATAAGTTTACTAACTCCTCTTTATCCTTAGAGGCCAATCTTATAACAGAAAGAGGCCATTTTACTATTGAAGCTTTAACATTTCTATATTTAGGATGCTTAAACTCCTTCTGAGCTGCAGCAACTTCCATAGGAAAAACATGATGTCCACCTTGAAAATGATCATGAGTTAATATGGATCCTCCAACTATTGGCAAATCTGCATTAGAACCTACAAAATAATGAGGAAATTTTTCTACAAAACCAAGCAATCTTCTAAACGTCTCATTGGTTATAGCCATAGGAACATGTTCACCTCTGAACACTATACAATGCTCATTATAGTAAACGTAAGGTGAATACTGTAAATACCATTGTTCCTTCAAAAGCTCAACTGGAATGATTCTATGATTTTGTCTTGCAGGATGAGCCACATGACCAGCATACCCAACATTCTCTTTGCAAAGAAGGCATTTAGGATAGCTGAATTGAGTCATGAGCTTAGCTGCTGCAATAGCTTTAGGATCCTTTTCCGGTTTTGAAAGGTTAACTGTTATTTCCAGCGAGCCATACTCCGTATCCGTTGTCCAGTAAAGATTTTTCTTTATTCTGTCCATTCTTATATAATTTGAAGCCTTTGACATAGCATAAAAATCGTCAGTAGCCTTAACTGCGCCATATTTTTTATAAGTATCATAAAAATCTTTAATCACTTCTGATTGTCTTGGCATCAACAAACCCATAATTTTAGCATCTAATAAATCTCTGTAGGTAGTGCTATTATGTTCTATAATTCCGTTTTCTGCTGCATAATCTAATATATTTTCAAGCACCTCCGTCGGATACTCAAGCTCTTCCTTCTCTATAGTGCCAGCATACGGTTCAGATACCTTAAGTAAATCTAACAGCGAATTTCTTACACATATTACATCCAGCTCATCTATCAATTTATTTTGCAGAGCAAATTGTAAAAGTCTTTCTATTTCCTTTGAAACATTTATATCTTTCATTTTCTACCTCCTATTAGAACATAATTTTCATTGCAAATAAGTACATATAAGTAGTGTGCTTAGGCTTTCATATATACAAAGCTAGCAGCTTCTGCCATATCACTATGTAAAATTTAGAAAACCTTTTCTATGTTACTATAAAAAAATGCGCTACAAACGCTTCTCCATAAAATAATTATATTCCTAAGCATAGAAATTTACAATACCTTTTATAAAAAAATCCCCTACCGGGGACTATGAGTTTTAGAATGGAAAAGGTTCGTTCTCATCAACTAAATACGAACCTTCTTCTACTTTCTTTTCTCCTGAATAATAAAAATCTGCATCACAATTAGGGCA